>JAUMYP010000006.1 GCA_030528565.1 Pseudomonadota bacterium | reverse complement strand
ATCCACTTGGCTTTCCTGGCGCTCATCCTTAAAAGATTTTGAACAGGCTCTTAGGTGTAACTAATACGGTTACGGGATATACACCTGGATACCATCTGGAATGGATATTCGGTTATCGGCCCGGGTGAGTCGCGTCGTGAGCTGATGGGGCACCCGATTCCTGTGCAGCAGCGGTAGGCTGGCTTCAACCATGCCTGGATTACACGCGAATTTGATTCATTCAGAGCCTTCCCGCCGGGAAGGCTTCAAATGTAGGCTTGAGAGCCTGCTCACAATCTCCATTGCGGCCGTTTTTTTGCTAAAACCCGCGTCCTGGGTGTTGAACAGGCTCTTACAAGGCGTTCAACCTTGCAAGCATTTCCGCCTTGCATACACGATTTTCCCTCGAAAAACGGCTATAGCAAGAAGATTTTGAACGGCCTTTTAGAGCGTAAAGCTCAATCCTTGCGTGCGCCGGGCACATGCTCGCGGGCAAACGGGTTCAGGCGTTTGAATACCGAGGGGTCTTTCGGCCAGCCGCCGGTCAGCCAGGGGTGTTGCGGGTCGTTGATTTCCAGGATGCGCTTGGCATCGCTCGCCAGTGTCTGGTTGCCCAGCCGGGTATAGGTTTCGGCCAGGATGGCGACGGCATCGTTCTGGTATTCGCTTTGCGGATAGGTTTCCAGGATGTACTGGGCGCGGTCGCTGGCTGCGACCCAGGCGCCACGGCGCAGGTAATACACCGCGATATTCAGTTCATGGCGGGCAAACTGGTTGCGCAAGAACACCATGCGCTGGCGGGCATCGCCGGCATAGCGGCTGTTGGCAAAGCGCGTGGTGACGATGCCGAAGTCGTCATAGGCCTGCATCGGGGCGGCCAGGTCGCGGCTGGCCATGTCCAGGCTGAAAACGCGCTGCATGAACACCGTATTGCGCGCCTGGTTGGCGAGGCCGCGCAGGTAGTACATATACGGCACATGGCGGTGGGTGGGATAGGTGCGCAGGAAGCGGTCGATGGTGGAGACGGCATCATCATTCTTGCCGCTTTTGTACTGGGCGTAAGCGGTTTCCAGCAGCGCCTGTTCGGCGTGCGGGCCGTAGGGGTATTGCGCAATCAGGCGGCGGAAGGTTTCTTCGGCAGTGCCGTAATTGCCGCTGACCATCGAGGCATGGGCCTTGTCGTACAGGGTTTCGACTGGCAGTCCCTCGTTGTTTTCGGCCTTCTTGTCCTTGAAACGGGCGCAGCCGGAAAGCGAAAACAGCACCGCCAGCGACATGAGGCTGGCGCGAATCAGCGGACGGGAGGCATCAATGCGAAGTGACATGGTATGCAGGATGTCGAAACGGAAGCGGTGATAATAGCCTAGCCGGGGCACTTGCCGCCCCTCCAGAATGAATGCAAGGGCAATAAACTGCCCGGGAAGCTGATAATGACTGATGCCCAAACCGCTGATTTTCGCCAAGCCCTTGTGCCTGCCAGTGCCGCCGGTCGCCGTTTTGATGCGGTACTGGCTGAACTGTTCCCGGAATTTTCACGCTCGCGCCTGGCCGAGTGGGTGAAATCCGGCGATGTGCTGCTGGATGGCAAAGCCGCACGCCCGCGCGATTTGCTGCATGGGGGGGAAACCGTCAGCCTGCATGCGCAGCTGGGCGTGGAAACCGAGGCCAGGCCGCAGGATATCCCGCTGGATGTGCTGTACCAGGACGAGCATCTTTTCATCATCAACAAGCCTGCCGGGCTGGTGGTGCATCCGGGGGCGGGCAACCCCGATGGCACCCTGGTGAATGCCCTGCTGTACTGCGACCCGGCATTGGCGACGCTGAACCGCGCCGGTATCGTGCACCGGCTGGACAAGGACACGTCCGGGGTGATGGTGGTGGCGCGCAGCCTGCCCGCGCAGACCCGTCTGGTGGAAATGCTGGCCGCGCGTGAAGTGCATCGCCAATACGTCGCCGTGGTGCTGGGCTCGATGGTCGCCGGTGGCACGGCGGATTTTCCCATCGACCGTCATCCGCGCGACCGTTTGAAGATGTGCGTGCGCGAAGATGGCCGCGAGGCCATCACCCATTACCGGCTGCGCGAGCGTTTCCGCGCCCATACTGCACTGGAATGCCGGCTGGAAACCGGCCGCACCCACCAGATTCGCGTGCATATGCAGCAAATCAGGCATCCCATCATTGGCGACCCGCTGTATGGCAGTGCGCTGAAGCTGCCCAAGGCCGCCAGTGACGAGCTGGTTGCACAACTGCGCGGCTTCAAGCGCCAGGCACTGCATGCCGAAGTGCTGGAATTTGCCCACCCCATCAGCGGCGAGCCACTGCGCGCCGAAGCGCCCATCCCCGATGACATGCGCGCCCTGCTGCGCGCCCTGCGCGAGGACACCCGCGCCTGGAACGAGGCGCAGTACTGATGCCGCCGTGGATTACTGCCCACTGGCCTGCGCCGCCCGGTGTTTCGGCTATCACCACCACCCGCACCGGTGCCGGTGTATCCGCAGCTCCGTTTGCCGCGTTCAATATGGGTAGCCGCAGTGGCGATGAGCTGGCTGCGGTCGCGGAAAACCGCCGCCAATTGCAGCGCCTGCTGGCGCTGCCCGCTGCCCCGCACTGGCTGCGGCAAGTGCATGGCGTGCAGGTCGCACGCATCATTGATGCCGCAAGCAATGAACCCGAAGCCGATGCCGCCGTGACTGCTGCGCGCGGACAGGTGCTGGCGATTCTCACTGCCGACTGCCTGCCGGTGGTGTTTGCCGCCCGTGATGGCAGCGAGATTGGCGCCGCCCATGCGGGTTGGCGTGGCCTTGCCGCAGGCGTGCTTGAGCGCACCATCGCCGCAATGCAGACCGCCCCCCGCCATCTGCTGGCCTGGCTGGGGCCTGCGGCCAGCGCCCGGCATTACGAAATCGGTGCGGAAGTGCGCACTGCCTTTATCGGCCAGGATGCAGCTGCAGCCGGCTGTTTTGCCGCCACCCGCCCCGGTCACTGGAAGGTGGATTTGTATGCCCTGGCACGACAGCGCCTGATTGCCGCCGGCATGAGCGCCGATGCAATCTACGGCGGTGAGCATTGCACTATCCACGAGGCCGACAAGTTCTACTCCTACCGCCGCGATGGCCGTACCGGGCGGATGGCAACCCTGGTGTGGATGCAATGAGCAAGACGGTGTTTCAGCGTATTTTGGGTGCGGAGTTCTATCACCTGTGCGAAGAAGTGCGGCATCTGCATGGCTTCATCGCGCCGCCGCACTGGCAGGGACAATGCACGGTTCAACGTGGCGAAGGCCGGATGGCGCAATGGGTCTGCCTGCTGGCAGGGCTGCCGCCTTCGATGGTTAATGCCCCCTTGCAAGTGAGTTTTCAGCGCAACCCGGAAAAAGAAATCTGGCAGCGCAGCTTTGATGGCAAGCCCCTGCATTCCACGCTGAAAGCCGGAAAGCAACGCCTGTACGAGCGCATGGGACCGATAGGGCTGCGCTTGCGCCTGTACCGCATTGATGATGTATTGCACTGGGTAGGCGAGGGCGCGCACCTGTTCGGCTTGTTACCGCTGCCTGGTATCTGGTTTGAAGAAATCCGCTGCCGCGAATATGGCCAGCAGGGTCGCTACCACTTTGAAGTGGAAGTCAACCTGCCGCTGCTTGGCCGCCTGATTCACTACCAGGGCTGGCTGGAGCCGGTTGCGGAGGGCTAATTCTGCGTGTAGCAATGCGAAGCGATTGGCGCAGGACTTTTGGGGAGAAGAAAGAGTAGGGAGAACGGGCCGGATAGTGCGGCTTATGCACATAGGCTTGGAACCCCGTGCGGGGTGTGGAATACACAAAGAAAAACGCCCAGCCGCAGAGCAGTTGGGCGTTGGGGTTTGGTGGAGCGGAGGAGGATCGAACTCCCGACCTTCGCATTGCGAACGCGACGCTCTCCCAGCTGAGCTACCGCCCCGTAGGCCGGATTCTACCCAACTGTCGGGGTGCTGTCAGCGGGGGTGGTTTCAGTTTCGTTGCCGGCGACAATGGTGGTGGCTGAGACGTTGGCGGTGACATTGCCGAGGGTGGCGAATACGTCGGGGATGGTTTCTACCGAAACCAGGAGCCCCAGCGGGGCGACCGGCAGGCCAAGCGCCTGGGTGACCGGCATATTGGTGGCCATGAAGCTGACCTGGCCGGGCAGGCCGACCGAGCCCAGGCTGATGACCACCGCCAGCGGCACCACCGTGGCCCATTGCATCAGGCTGATGTTGGCACCGGAAACCCAGGCGATGAAGGCGGCGACGGTGATGTATTGCACCGGGCTGGTCAGGCGGAACAGCGATACGCCCATCGGCAGTACCAGCGACACGGTGCGCAGCGGCAGGCCAAGGCGGCGGTGGGCGACATCAATCATGGCGGGCAGCGAGGCCAGCGAGGACTGGGTGCTCATCGCCACTACCTGTGCGGGGAAGATGGACTGGGCAAATTGCAGTAGCGGGCGGCCAGTCCAGAGGCGAATCAGCGGATACACCAGCGCCGTCACCAGCAGGAACATCGCGCAGCACAGGCCGATATAGATGCCGAGTGCGCGCAGGGTGGCGGTGCCAGCTTCGGCGCTGACTGCCAGCACCAGGGCAAATACGCCGATAGGGGCGATGAGCAGAATCCAGCCGACGATGACAATCATCACATCGGCAATGGCCTGCACCAGTTCCAGCAGGCGCTGGCGGCGGCTGTCCTCGATGCGGGTGAGGGCAAAGCCGAAAAACAGCGAGAACACCACCAGCGGCAGCATGGCATTGCTGGCGGCGGCCTGGATGGCGTTATTGGGGATGATGCCGGTCAGCCAGGTGGCAAGGCTGGGGCGTTCCACACTCACCATATGGCCGTCTTGCAGGCTGGCGCTGAGCGCCTGGGTCAGCTCCGGGCTTGCCGGGATGAAGGACAGCAGCAGCGGGGCGATAAAGGCGGCAAAGCTGGCGGAGAAAGCCAGCAGTACCAGAAAGGTGCTGATGGCGCGGCGGGCGATGCGACCGGAAGTGACGGCATCGCGCGCGGTGGCGATACCGAGAATCACCAGCGTGCCGACCAGGGGCACGACGGTCATTTGCAGCGCATTGAGCCAGAGTTTGCCGATGGGCTGGGCGATGGCCGCTACCTGTTTGCCAAGCTCGGGGGCCTGTGCGGCCAGGGTCAGGCCGATGACCGCGGCCAGCAGCAGGGCCAGCAGCATGCGGACGGGGGCAGAGAACGTGAGTTTCATGGTCGGCAGTTATCAGCGGAAATTGGCGCGCCTGGGCAGTGCCCATTGCTGCTGGTGGCGGTCGTATTCATGCTCAGGCATCAGTACGAATACCGGGCGTTTGCTGGTATCGAGCTGTTGCAGCAGCGCCACCATGACCGGCTCGGCCATCGCGGTGCAGCCTGCGGTGGTTTTGCCCGGCTCTCCCCATAGATGGGCGAAGATGCAGCTGCCCATGCCGCGGATGTTCTGGGCGTTGTGCTCAATCACGAAGCCGTATTTGTAGCGGCTGTCAGCCTGGTTATGGATGTCCAGCCGCATCGGCTCGCTGGAGCCTTTGACGGCGTTCTCGCCCACTTCGCGGCTATCGACAATCTGGTTGTAGAGTGGCGAGTCGTTGACATCCATGCACCAGTGACTGGCCTGCATTTGCTGATACGGCAGGCCGCTTTGCAGGGCGGGCTGATAGCCAAATGCCGGGCCGATGCTGAATACGCCTGCCGGATTGCGGCCATCGCCTTCGCGTTTTTGCGGGCCGTTTGCCTGCGCCGGATGCAGGCCAATGCCCCAGGCCGAGCCGGCGCGCCCCAGCATCACCGGGCGCGCTTCGCCGCGCTGCTGCCACTGGCCGTTTTCGCGCTCGAAAAACCGCATCTGGCCGCGGATTTCATCCCAGCCGCTGCTGGTGACGACAATCATTTGCCCGGCATCATGCCAGGGCAGCGCGGCCTGCGATGTCGCGCGGCGGGCTGTCGTGCCTGCACAGGCGGCGAGGGTCATGGTGGCGATGGCAAGGCTGAGATGGGTGATAACTTTTTTCATGGGTTGAGAATCTCCTGCATGCGTTCCAGATTGGTGCCGACGGCTTCCCGTCGCTGCTTGCGTGCCTCGCATAGCAGCACAAACAGCAGGTCGAGCAAATGTTGTAATGCTGCCTGATAAAGCAGCGGTGCGATATGCGGGCGTTCATCGTGCGCAGAAACCAGAAGCGCGTGGTCGGCCTGCATGCGCAGCGGGTTGGGGGAGTGGCGGGTGACGCTGATAACAGCGCCGATATGGGGTTTGAAGTCTTGCAAAATGCGGCTAAGCATCGGCTGCTGGCCTTGCTCTGAAAACATCAACAGTACATCGCGTTCGCCAGCACCGGAAAGCCCGGCAGCCATCAGTGCCGGGTCGAAGTGATGTACGGCCAGTATCCCGAGCAGTGAGAGTTTCATCGCAAACGCGCGTGCCGGGATGCCGTCTTCAGCAAGCCCAATCACAAATACTGCATTGGCACGCAGCAAGGCGCGGGCGATGGCATCGATTTGCTCGGGCGGGTTCAGTAGCCGGGTTTCCTGCTCGGCGGCGGATTTGCGCTGCCACAGGTCGTCGGAGGTGCGCACATGCGGATGGGCGTGGCTGGGGGCGCTGGCATGGGGCGGCATTTCACCGCCTTCGCGCGCCAGGGACTGGGCAATGGAGAGCTTGAGGTCGGGATAGCCCTTGAAGCCCAGTTTCTGCGCAAATTTGACGATGGATGACTGGCTGATGCCGAGTGCATCGGCCAATTGCTGTGAGGAGTAATCGCGCAAGAAATGGGCATTTTCCAGGATGTAATCGCAGATGCGGCGCTCCACCGCCGACATCTGGTCGCGTTCTGCCCGAATGCGCAACAGGCTGCTCATGCCAGCTCTTTGAGCCGCACCAGCCCCGGCACATCCACCACGCCAAAGCCGGGGCGCTTGCCCAGGGTGATTTCGGCTTCGTTGAACAGCGTATCGCCCAGCACCGGGTCGGCCTTGCACAGTGACGGGCCATCCAGGTCAATCTTGCTGATGGCCTGTGACTTGGCGGCGGCAAGATGTGCGGCAGCGGCCACGCTGACCGAAGACTCCAGCATGCAGCCCATCATGCAGTCGATGCCGTGCAAGGCGGCAAGGTCGGCAATCTGGATGGCTTGCGACAGGCCGCCGGTTTTCATCAGCTTGATATTGATGATGTCGGCTGCGCGCATCTGGATAAGCGTGATGACTTCCTTGGGGCCAAAGACTGATTCATCGGCCATCACCGGGGTATGGACGCGCTCGGTGACGAATTTCAGTCCGGCAAGGTCGCTGGCCTTCACCGGCTGCTCCACCAGCTCCAGATGCACGCCGCTGTTTTCCAGTTGATGCAGGGCAAATACCGCCTGTTTGGCAGTCCAGCCCTGGTTGGCATCCAGGCGCAGCAGGGCGCGTCCTTCCACGGCAGCGTGGATGGCGCGCACGCGCTCGATATCCACGCCGATATCCTTGCCGACCTTGATTTTCAGTGCGGAAAAGCCGCGCTCAACGGCGGCCAGCGAGTCCGCCACCATCTTGTCGATATAGTCCACGCTGATGGTGATATCGGTACTGACCACCGGGTCGCCGCCGCCCAGCAGTTGATAGGCGGGGGCGTTGTAAAGCTGCGCGAACAGGTCGTAGAGCGCGATTTCCACCGCTGCCTTGGCGCTGTGGTTGTGAATCAGGGCCGACTGTACCCGCGCGATATTGCGGTTGTGGTCGGCCACTTCGCGCCCCAGTAGCTGCGGGGCGATATGGCGCTCGATGGCATCGACGATGCTGCCGTGGGTATCGCCGGTAATCACCGCCGTAGCCGGAGCGCCGCCCCAGCCGGACTCGCCGCTGTCGGTGCGGATGCGCACGATGATGTCTTCCACATGGTCAACACTGCGCAGTGCCGTCTTGAACGGCGTTTTCAGCGGCGTGCGCAAAAGTCCCAGTTCAAACGAGCAGATTTTCATTGGCAGCTTCCGGGGTTGCAGCAGGGGAGGTGCTTGGCTATCAGGGTCATGGCCGCATTTTCACCACGCTGTAGATTTTGTCGATATAAAGCGTGTCATCGTCGCTGCCCAGCGGCTCCAGCGGGGTGACGGCCACGCCATTGACCGGCCAGCTACCGGCAACATCCGCATAGCGCACGCCGGGGGTGTCATGGATGACATAGGTATGGCCCTGGTCATGACCAATCACCATCATCACGTGGCCGGGGATGTAAACCAAATCACCCACTTGCAGGGTTTTCAGCACAGCGCGGCGTTCATCGCGGCGCATTTGGGCCGGAAACGGGATGATATTGAATGCGGGACTTTTGCCCTGGTCGCCGGTATTGCGCGGCATTTCAAGGCCGAAACCGGCGTACACCTCGGAGACAAAACCGCTGCAATCGCGCGCCTCATAGCTATGCCCCCAGCCATAGCGCTCGCCCAGGAACTTGAAGCTCTGCTCCAGCAGGGTGCGCTGGTTGAGTGGCAGATAGTGCGTGCTGACATCGGCCGAATGCGGCAGCAGCGCAGGGCGCAATTGCAGGCGGCCATCGCTATCGCGGCTGGGCAGCTGCACCACATGCGCGGAAGCCGGTAACTGGCCATTGACCGGCGCCTCGCGCGGCCAGTCGGCCAGCAGCGGGATGCGCGTGCCCATGTCCAGCGACAGCCGTGAAAGCTGCGGGGCTTCCGGGGTATAGACGGTTTCGGCGCGCGCGCCAGTCACCACCAGCCACGGGCTGCGCTCGGCATAGGCCAGCACCGTGGCTGCGTCGCCAATGGCGAGCAGGTCGCTGCGCATCCAGGCGGCATAACGGGCAGAGACTACAAACGACCATTGCCGGTCACGGCTTTCATGCAGCACGGCAACCGGCATGCCGGGGAACAGCGCGCTCTCCTGAAAACGGTCGATATCGGTATCGCCCACCCGGCTGAACACCCGTGTGGCGGTGGGGAAGGTGCGCAGGTCGGCGCGCGCGATGACCAGCGCAAAACGCGGCTGCACTTGTGCGGGCAGCGTCTCCAGGGCACGGTCGGCCAGCCAGCCATCAATCCTGCTGTCGCTGATGGGCTGTCCCTGCTCGTCATACAGGGTGCGCCTGGGGCGGGCGGACAGCTTTTCCAGCATTGCGCGTACTTCTGCGGCGCTCATTTGTGCCGGCAGGCGGCGCAGCGCGTACATGCTGGGGTCCTGGGTGCGCAGGCGCTGGTTCTGTGCGTCGATTTCGGCGGCAGAGAGCAGCAGCGCATCGGGGTTTGGGCTGCGAGAAATCCAGTATTCGGCAGTTTGCTGGGCAGGCGCTACATGGGGGATGACATGCAGCTTGTCGTCTGCCTGTACACCGCCGGTAATCAGCATCAGCGCCAGGCCAGTCGCCAGTGTGCCGGTGCGGAGAATTTTGCTCATCATCCGTTTGTTACTCCGGGATATTCCGAAATCGGTGTTTCAAGCATAAATTACCGCCATGGTTCCGGTGGGAAAGATTTCCGGGGGAGAAAAATGCCCGCAAGCAAGTGTTGGGATTTGAAAGCGACCTTGGTGTTGGCGTTGTTTGCCGTAATGCCGGTGCAGGCAAGTGATGATGCGGCCTTTGTCGAGGCCGAAGTGGATGCCGCTGTTGCCCGCTACCAGTTGCCCGGCATCGCCGTGGGCGTGCTGCGCGATGGCGAAGTCATCGCCCGTGTGATGCGCGGCGAAACCCGGATTGGCTCGGGCGAGAAGATTGATGCCGATTCCATCTTCAAAATCGCCTCCAACTCCAAGGCCATGACCGGCGCATTGCTGGCGCGTCTGGTTGACCAGGGCAAGCTCGCCTGGGATGACCCGGTCATCCGGCATCTGCCGGATTTCCGCATGTACGAAGACTGGGTGACACGGGAAATCCAGGTGCGCGACCTGCTCATCCACAACAGCGGCCTGCCCGCCGGGGCAGGGGACTTGATGCTCTGGCCTTCGCCCAATGGCTTCAGCCGCGCCGATGTATTGCACGGCCTGCGTTATTTGAAGCCCCAATGGAGCTTCCGTTCGCGCTATGCCTACGACAACACCCTGTATATCGTTGTCGGTGAAGTCGCTGCGGCGGCAGGCGGGGACAGTTACGAGGCACTGATGCAGCGCGAGGTATTCACCCCGCTAGGGCTTGCGCGCTGCCGGGTGGGCGAATGGCGGCAGGCCGAGCTTGGCAATGTCGCCCAGCCGCATCGCCTGCGCGATGGCCGTTTTGAAGTCAGCGGTGAAGACGGTGAAATCATCAGCAATACGCCGATGGCGGCCGCAGGTGGCGTGCGTTGCAGTCTGAACGACATGCTGCGCTGGGCGAGCGTGTGGCTGATGCCTGAAAAAACCGGCCTGCAGGATGGCAAGCCCTGGCTTTCGGCGCAGCAGCGCAGCGAAGCCTGGCAGGCGCATATGCCGATGCCCCTGAGTGCGCGCATGCAGGCCTGGGATGGCAGTCATTACAGCGCCTATGGCTATGGCTGGCGGCTTTCGGATATCGACGGCACGGCGCGGGTGGCGCATACCGGCACCCTGAATGGCATGTATTCGGCGCTGACCCTGCTGCCGGAGAAAAATACCGGCATCGTGGTGCTCATCAATGGCGATGCTTCGGAAGCGCGCACGGTGTTGATGCAGTCGCTGACCAAGCGTTTTACCGCGTCCGGCAACAATCCCGGTGTGGCGGGCTATGCCAGGCTTCTGGCAGAAGAGGCGACCGCCAGAAAGCAAAGCCCGGTGCGCAAAGCCTTGCCCGATACTTCCGACCGGCGTCCGGCCACGGTAGGGCAGCTGGCGGCTGTACTTGGGCAGTGGCATGACCCGTGGTTTGGAGAGGTGAGCATCTGCCCGGAAGGCAAGACAGTGCGCTGGCGCTCGCAAAAATCGCCGAGCATGTTCGGGCAGGTAATGGCGAGCCAGCATGGCTGGCTGGTGGCCTGGGAGGGCGCCAGCCTCACCGAGGCCTGGTTGCAGCCGCAAGGCGGAAAGCTGTTGATGGCCAAACTCGACCCGGATGGCGATTTCAGCGACGACTTTGAAGACCTGGAGTTCACCCGAACCGGTGATTGTCCGGCCAGGTGAAATGGGTGTGTGCTGGTTCAGCCGGGACGGTGCTGCTTCAGGCGGCGTACGAGATTGCGCAGTGCAGCACGACTCAAACGCTTCTTCGCATAGCGGTCCTGGCTGAAATCGTGAGCCAGGGAACGGATGGCGACAGCATCTTGCGGGCGGGCAGTGGCGATGCGTTCGCTCCAGTCCTGGGCGCTTTCATGCCGTTCACGGGCAAGGCCAAGGCGGCTGTAGCGGGCAGAGAGTTGGTGCCAGGCGCGCAGTAGCGGGTCGGGTTCGCGCTCGCCACGGGAAAGCCACCAGAGCATGGCGGCCAGCGACAGTGCGATGGCGATGGCCAGCAGCAGTATCAGCTGCTCCGGGCTGATTCGGTCGATGCCCAGTTGACTCAACATGCGGGATTGGCGCTCGGCATTGAAGCTGAGCACAAAGTCGTTCCAGTTGCTGCGAAGCAGGTCGGCGAGATTCCAGGCCTGATTGAAATTGATAAGGCCACCGGCAAAGTTGCCCGGCATGCGGTCGGCCACGGTGTCGTAGATGCGTTCGGGGGCGACGGCAGCGGTGGGGTCGATGCGCACCCAGCCCTGTCCTTGCAGCCAGACTTCGGCCCAGGCATGGGCATCGGAATTGCGCACCACCCAGTAACCGCCGACCGGGTTGTGATAGCCGCCGGCATAGCCGGTGACCACGCGGGCAGGCACGCCCGCAGCACGCATCAGGAATACGAAGGAGGAGCTGAAATGCTCGCAATAGCCGAGTTTGGTTTGAAACAAAAATTCATCCACGCTGTCGCGTGCGAGCATGGGGGCGTCCAGTGAATAAGCCAGTTCACGGTTCACCAGGGTCATGGCCTGGGCGATGATGGCTTCAGGGTTGCCGCCGCTTTGCAGCTGCCACTGTAGTGCCAAATGCTGGGCGCGCGGGTTGAACTGGCGCGGAAAGGCCAGGGCGCGCTGGCGCTCGGCATCGGAAAGTTGCGGCTGGAACATCAGGGGGGGCGCCGATTGCAGCTGCCAGCGGGTCAGCGATTGCAGCTTGTGGGGCGAGAGCAGGTTGCCGTCCGGGCTCATCAGGCTGCCGCTGGGGGCGGCAAGCGGCAGGTCCAGTGCGGCGATGTAGTGCTGCTCGCTGGGCTCGATTTCCAGTTGATAGGTCCAGCCGCTGCCTTGCGTGCTGGTGTGCAGTTGTGTGGTTGGCAGGGGCGGACGCGCGTTTTTCCAGGTGCGGCCATCAAAATCCCATAGCACCGGCCCGCGCCAGTACATTTGCGAGCTGGGCGGCGCCTCGCCTGCAAAGCGCACGCGCATGGCGGGGCTGTCATCGACCAGCAGCTCCAGCCAGTCGCCCGGCGACATGCTGTTGGAGAGGCCGACTTTCGCCGAGGCGCGGTCGGGAATCCCCCAAAGCGGCGTGGAAATCCGCGGGAACAGCCAGAACACGGCCAGCGCCAGGGGCAGGCCAAGCAGCACCAGTTTGCCGATGCCACGGATGCCGGTTGAAATCGGTAGCGGCGGGATGCCGGCCTCGACATCGGCCAGCCGTTGCAGGCAGGTCAGGGCTGCCAGGCTGGCGGCCAGCCCCAGCAGCAAGGTGGCCGGCCCCTGGTCGAGCAGGAAGGTGGAGAACGGTGCGAACAGGGCAAAGCCCACCAGGCTGCGGGCATCGCGCAAGCTATGGGTTTCCAGGGGTTTCAGGGCCAGCATCATTGCCAGCAGGCCGCAGCCGGTATCGCGCCCCAGCCGGAAGCCGAACAGGGCAAACACCATCAGGATGGCCAGCAGGGTCAGCGGCAGTTTCAGCCACGCAGGCAAGGCGCCACGCTGTCCTGCCCAAGCCATCAGCAGGGCGATGGCCGGTGTGCCGATGGCAAGCGCCAACGGCAGCTGTGGCAACAGCGGCGCCAGTGCCAGTGCCAGCGTCAACAGCAGGATTTGGCGGGTACGCAGCTCAAGCATTGCCGTATTCCGGTAGCAGTGCCAGTGCGCGCAGGCAGGCATGGCGGTGGGCGCTGCCGCCGTCCGGGCCCAGGGTTTGCATCGGCAGTTTCAAGGTCCAGTGCCGGCCTTCGCGCTCGGCCAAATCCACCCAGTGCGCCAGGCGGCGGATGCGCGCCTCATGGGGCAAGCCCAGGGCATGCCAGTCCAGCGTCAGGTCATCGCCATGCGCCGCTTCCCAGGTGCGCGACATCAGCTGGTCGCGCCGGGCGCTGGCCTTCCAGGCGATACTGCGCAGGGCATCGTCGGGTTGGTAATTGCGCAAAAGATGCAGGTCATCACCGGCAAAATGCGGCCTGCGTAGCTGGCCGCTTTCGGCCGATAGCGGTAGCGGTGGGCCGTCGCTTTCCAGTGTCGGGTAAACCAGCAGCCACTCATCCGGTTGCAGCCAGGCCCAGGCGCGGGCAAGCCCCAGCGGACGGGTGCTGAATACCTCGATGCGCGATAACTCCATCCAGCCGCGTTTTTCGGTCGGCAGTTCAATAGCGGCAATGCCGCCTTGGTGCGCCGGAACCGAAAAAGCCACGCGCTGCGCGCCGATGCGCAATTGCAGGCCGTGGCGGGCGCGCTCATCGCGGCTGGAGAAGCTGATTTTGAGTGGCATTGGCAGCCCGGCGGAAGCCGGCTCTGCGGCAATCAGCTCGGCACGCAGGCCGGACAATTGCAGATGTGCGGCCAGCAGGCTGGCAAGCCCGGCACCGGCCAGCAGCAGTGAAAGCAGCAAGGCCGGATTATTGTTGTAGTTCAGGGCACCAACGAACATGGTGACGACCAGCAGCAGATAGAACAGCCCAAAGCGGGTGGGCAATACATAGACCCGCCTGCGATTGAGCAGGATGGGCAGCGCCTCGCTTGTGCGCGGGCGTGCAAAGCGTGCAATCAGGCGCATCCACCAGGAGGACATGGGCGGCTCAATCCAGCGGTACGGCAAGCAGGATGGATTTGGCCAGTGCCGTGGCCTCGGTATTGCCATCCCCCACCAGCCGGTGCGCGGCCAGTGGCACGAACAATGCCTGCACATCTTCGGGCAGCACATGGTTGCGCCCCAGCAGCAGGGCATGCGCGCGGGCGGCGCGCAGCAGGGCAAGGCCGGCGCGCGGCGACAGGCCAATCCGTACGCCCGGATGCTGGCGGCTGCGGGCGAGCAGTGATTGCACATAGGCCACCAGCGATTCGCTGGCATGTACCTGCAATACGGCCTGCTGCAAGGCCAGTACATCGGCCTCGGAAAGCAGGGGGCTGGCTCCGGCAATCAGGGCGCGGCGGTCTTCGCCCATCAGCAGGGCGCGCTCGGTCTGGCTGTCGGGATAGCCCATCGAAAGCCGCAGCAGGAAGCGGTCAAGCTGCGAATCGGGCAGTGGATAGGTGCCGGACAAGTCCACCGGGTTCTGGGTGGCAATCACGAAAAACGGCAGCGGCAGCTTGCGGGTCACGCCATCAATGGTGACCTGCTGCTCGGCCATGGCCTCCAGCAGTGCGCTTTGCGTGCGCGGCGGCGCGCGGTTGATTTCATCGCCAAGCAGGATATGGCTGAACACCGGCCCCGGATGAAACTCGAACTGCCGCGCTGCGGCGTCATACACCGAGACCCCGATGACATCGGCGGGCAGCAGGTCGGAGGTGAACTGCACGCGCTGGAACTTCAGTCCCAGTGTGGCCGCCAGCGCATGCGCCAGCGTGGTTTTGCCAAGCCCGGGCAGGTCTTCAATCAGCACATGCCCGCCTGCCAGCAGTGCTACAAAGGTCAGTCGCACTTCCAGCGGCTTGCCGAGCACTAGCGTATTGACCTGCGCCAGCGCAGCGCGCAAACGCGCCAGCAATTGTTCATTCAGCGTGGTATTCAACTCGGGTAACCTTTGCAGTCTTTTAACGATAGTCCGAGAGTTTAACGGTGTCGGTCGATGGAGCGCGGACTTGGCGCCGCAATTTTCTGATTGCCTGGAGCCTGGTATCGCTTGCCAAGCTGTGGATTGCCACGCGCCTGCCACTGTTTGTGGACGAGGCTTTTTACTGGCAGGAAAGCCGGCATCTGGCCTGGGCGTATTCCGATTTGCCGGGGATGACCGCCTGGCTGATTCACTTGGGGGAAAGCATCGGCGGACACCAGCTTTGGGCGGTGCGCCTGCCATTTTTGCTGCTCGGCGCAGCCCTGCCCTGGCTGCTGGCGCGGGTGGCGGCACGCGGGTTTGGTGAAGTGGCCGGCTGGCAGGCTGGGCTTTTGGCCTGCCTGATGCCGCTTTCTGCCACGCTCGGGCTGCTGGCGTTGCCGGATGTGCCGATGGCGTTTGCCGCCGCCCTGTGTCTTGCCGCCGGTGCCCGCCTGCTACAGCGGGTGGATGCGGCAGGCGCCGCGATGCTGGCGCTGGGGCTGGTGCTGGGGGCGCTTAGCCATTACCGCTTTGCCGGGGTCATCGTGACCGGCTTTCTGGCATTGCTGCTGATGCGCGAGGGGCGCAAGCTGCTGTGTCATCGCCAGGTTATCGTCGCGCTGCTGGTGGGCGCGGCCGGCTGGCTGCCCCTGATTTTCTGGAATCTTGCCAATGCCGATGCAGGCTTGAAGTTTCACCTGCTGGAGCGTCACCCCTGGCGGTTTGATATGGGGGGGATTGCCTTTGTACTGATTCAGATGCTGATGGTTACGCCGCTGCTGTTTGTGGCCTTGATGCAGGCTTTTGCGCAGGCCATCCGTGCTGCTGACAACGTGCAATGGCGCTATTTCGGCCTGTTGGGGGGGATTTCCACGCTGGGACTGTTTGTACTGGGCTTTTTTGCCGATAACGAGCGCGTCAGCTTCCATTGGACACTGCCGGGCTATCTGGCCCTGCTTGCCGCCGCACCGCTGCTGATTGCGCGCTGGTCGCGCAGCTGGCGGCAGCTGGCCTGGGGCATGCTGGCGGCGGGCACGGCGGCGATGCTGGCCTGGTATCTGCTGCTGGCATCGCCCACCATGCGCCGGGAGATGGCCGGGCAAAAGCATTACCCCAGCAATTTTTCCGGCTGGGATGAACTGGCCGCTGCGGTGCGTGATGAACTGTCCGCCATGCCGGAGAACACCGAGCTGGTGGTGGACAACTTCAAGCTGGGCGCGGAACTTGGCTTTGCCATGAATCGCGCCGATATCCGCGTGCTGGAGCATCCGCTTAATGCCAAACATGGACGCGCCGCGCAATTGCAGCTATGGGGCTTGACCGGCGCTACGCCGATACCCGGCAGCCAGCGTCCGGCCTTGCTGGTGGTGGACAGCAGCGATGTGCGCTTCCGTGACCTGCTGGCGCAATACCGCAATCTGTGCAGGCAGGTGGGCGCGGTGGTGCCCGGGCGCGTTGTGAGTGTCGACCATGGCGAGCGCCGTTTCATCCTCGCCGCATTGCCGGTCAAAGACGCCACGGTATGCGCCACCCCGGCACTGGCCTATGTGGATAGCCCGCGTCCTGGTGCGAAACTCGGACGGCGCTTTGTCGTGGAGGGCTGGGCTTTCCGCGAAGGCGTTGGCATTGCTGCGCTAGAAGTGCTGGTTGATGGTGAGCCGGTGGCGCGCGCCGAATACGGCATCCCTGCCCAGGGCCTGGGTGATTTCTGGGGGTTGCGCAACGAGCCGAACCAGATGGCCCTGGGCTTTCGCGCTGAAGTCGATGCAGGGCATCTGCGCAAAGGCCGGCACTGGCTGGGCCTGCGCCTCCATGGCCGTGACGGCGTAACTGAAGACTGGACAGAGCAAATTGTGGAGATAGCGGAGTAATGCCGGGGCGGGTTTGACAAGCCACGGCGAAGTCCATACTATTCCGCGCCTTATGACCGTTGAATCGTCCACTGCCGTTGATGTCTGGCGCATGGTGTCGGCTCGGCGGGTGTTTGAAGGTGAGCTGCCGCTGGCTGCGATGCCGCGCTTGTGCGAAGCCCTGCTGGATGCTGAGGGTATTGCGCGCTACCGGATGGAATTCGGGCGTGATGCACTTGGCGTGGCCTATGTAGCTTTGCAGGTCGAGGCCGAGTTGCCGTTGCAGTGTCAGCGCAGTCTGGAAAGGTTCCTTTTGCCCGTCACGCTCCGGGAAAATCTCGGGCTGATACGCAAGGAGGCTGACGAGGCTGCATTGCCGCCGGGTTACGAGCCCCTGCTGCTGCCCGCCGATGCACGCATCGTGCCGGTGGAGCTGGTCGAGGACGAGTTGATTCTTGCCTTGCCAGTGGTTGCGGTTGCACCTGGCTCCGAAGCCGTAGCGCATGACTGGCCGGTCAGCGCGCCGGAAGCTGCCGCCAGCCACCCGTTTGCCGCACTGGCCGCGCTTAAGCAAGGCAAGGAATGATTGCAGGGCATCCCATATATTTCGTTTCACGCACTACCCAGTTTCATTGGAGTTAAATCATGGCAGTCCAGAAGTCCCGTGTTACCCCGTCCAAGCGTGGCATGCGTCGCGCGCACGACAAGCTCTCCGCCAAGCAGCTTGCCACCGACCCGACCACGGGCGAAACGCATCTGCGCCATCACATCACCGCCGATGGTTACTACCGTGGCAAAAAGGTCATCGAAACCCGCCGTTCGGTGGTTGAAGAAGACTGATTCAGGCATTCGCGCTGCCCAAGGCGCGTATGCTGAAACCAAGAGTTTGCTTTGCTGACGATGCCGGTGAAAGCCGGTATCGTCTTTTCGTGCCCGTCATGGCATCCCATTCCCCCGGAGTCCACGCATGAATGCCCAATCGCGCATCTATTCCCGTATCGCAGGCACAGGCAGCGCACTGCCGAAGCAGGTGGTAACCAATCACGACCTTGCCGGGCGCATGGATACCAGCGACGAATGGATTGCCACCCGTACCGGCATCCGGCAGCGGCATGTCGCAGCCGAGGGCGAAACCACCGCCACCCTGGCGCGCGAGGCGGCATTGCGGGCGATGCAGGCGGCCGCTGTCGGTGCTGACGATATCGACCTGGTGGTGCTGGGCACGACCACCCCGAACCTGATTTTTCCTTCCACTGCCTGCCTGTTGCAGGCCGAGCTTGGCATCAGCTCCGGTTGCCCGGCTTTCGATGTCAATGCCGCCTGCTCCGGCTTTATTTATGCGCTCAGCATCGCCGACAAATTCATCCGCAGTGGCGATGTCAAAACTGCCCTGGTGGTGGGCGCGGAAACCCTGACCCGGATGCTGGACTGGGAAGACCGCAGCACTGCCGTGCTGTTTGGCGATGGCGCCGGCGCCGTGGTGCTGAAGGCCGATAGCGACACCGGCATCCTCAGCACCCATCTGCATGCCGATGGCAGTAAGAAAGAGCTGCTGTGGAATCCGGTGGGCGTGTCCGAAGGCTTCAGGCCGGAAGAAAAGAATGCCGGTGTCCGCGTACTGATGACCGGCAACGAAGTATTCAAACATGCGGTCAAGGCACTGGACGCGGTGGTGGAAGAAACGCTGGAAGCCAACCATCTTTCTCGCAGTGACATCGACTGGCTGATTCCGCATCAGGCCAATCTGCGCATCATCGAGGCCACTGCCAAGCGCCTTGAAATGCCGATGGACAGGGTGATTGTCACCGTGGACAAGCATGGCAACACCTCCTCCGGCTCGGTACCGCTGGCATTGGATACCGCAGTGCGCTCGGGCAAGGTCGAACGCGGCCAGCTGCTGCTGCTGGAAGCCTTTGGCGGCGGCTTTACCTGGGGCTCGGTACTGCTGCGCTATTGATGTTTCTGCGGGCTGCCTTCGGGCGGCCCGTTTTTTGTTGCCAAGCGGGGCAGGGCGGCTAAACTGCACACTTTTCCCGCAAAGGTGAACGCGTGAGCGAGCAATTGGCATTTGTTTTTCCGGGGCAGGGTTCGCAGAGCGTCGGCATGTTGGCCGAGCTATCCGAAGTCCATGCCGAAATCCGCCAGGCATTTGATGAGGCTTCGGACGGCGCCGGGGTTGATTTGTGGGCGCTGTCGCAGGGCGGCCCCGAGGAAATGCTGAACCGCACCGAGTTCACCCAGCCGGCGCTGCTGGCTTCAGGCATCGGGGTATGGCGCGCCTGGCAGGCCGCAGGCGGTGCGCAGCCGGTGCTGCTGGCCGGGCATAGCCTGGGCGAATACACCGCGTTGGTGGCTGCGGGCGCTTTGAGCTTGAAAGACGGTGCGCATCTGGTGCGTATCCGCGGGCAACTGATGCAGGAAGCGGCGCCAACCGGCACCGGGGCGATGGCGGCGGTGATTGGCGCCGAAGACGCACTGGTGGCGGAAGTCTGCGAAGCTGCTTCCGACACCCGCGTAGTGGTGCCGGCCAATTACAACTCGCCGGGACAAATCGTGATTGGCGGCGATGCCGAGGCGGTGGACAAGGCGCTGGCGCTCTTGGCCGAGCGCGGCGTGAAAAAAGCGGTGAAACTGGCGGTGAGCGTGCCTTCGCATACGCCGCTGATGCGCGAAGCGGCCAACCGCCTTGCTGAAACCATGCGCGGGCTGCGCTGGAGTGCCCCTGCCATTCCGGTGGTGCAGAATGTCGATGCGCGCATCCATGAGGGCGTGGACGATATCCGCGATGCCCTGGTGCGGCAACTGTATTTGCCGGTGCGCTGGACTGAGTGCGTCGGGGCTCTGGCCGGGCGCGGCGTAAGGCGGCTTGGCGAATGCGGCCCCGGCAAGGTGCTGACTGGCCTTGCGCGGCGGATTGACAAGCAGCTGGATGGCCGCGCGCTGGGCGATTTGCCGGGCTTTACCGGCGCGCTGGAAGAATGGCGTTGAATTTTTGATTTTGAGGAAAAACGGATGAGCAAACCGCTTGAGAATGAAATCGCGCTGGTCACCGGCGCCTCGCGTGGCATTGGCGCGGCAATCGCCGATGAGTTGGCTGCGCGCGGCGCGAAGGTCATTGGCACCGCGACCAGCGAATCGGGGGCTGCGGCCATTGGCGCGCGTCTGGCTGCACAGGGCGGCGAAGGCCGGGTACTGAATGTCAACGAGGCTGGCGCCATCGAAGCCCTGATTGAAGCTATCCAGAAAGACCACGGCGGGCTGTCGATTCTGGTCAACAATGCCGGTATTACCCGCGACAATCTGCTGATGCGCATGAAGGATGAGGACTGGCAGGCGATTCTCGATACCAATCTCACCAGCGTGTATCGCGCCAGCAAGGCGGTGATGCGCGGCATGATGAAGGCGCGTCGCGGCCGCATCATCAATATCGCCTCGGTGATTGGGGTCACCGGCAATGCCGGACAGGCCAATTACGCCGCCGCCAAGGCCGGTATCATCGCTTTCAGCAAGTCGCTGGCCAAGGAAATCGGCAGCCGTGGCATCACCGTCAATGTGGTGGCGCCGGGCTTTATCGCCACCGACATGACCGCAGACCTGCCCGAGGAGGCCAAGGCGGCGATGAATGCGCAGATTGCGCTGGGTCGCCCCGGCGAGCCAGCCGACATCGCCCGCGCGGTGGCGTTCCTGGCAGGGCCGGATGCGGCCTATATCACCGGCGAAACCCTGCACGTCAACGGCGGCATGTACATGCCCTGATGGCGAATGCGGCAAATGGCCGCGCCGACCATACGCCAGTGTCGTGCGTGAGCCTGAGTTTCCCTTACACTACGCAACTCGTTTCACTTGAACCAATCCCCCGGAGGGGTCACACATGAGCAATATCGAAGAACGCGTCAAGAAGATTGTGGTTGAACAACTGGGTGCCAAGGAAGAAGACGTTGTAAACAGCGCCTCCTTCGTGGACGACCTGGGCGCGGACTCGCTGGATACCGTTGAGCTGGTGATGGCACTGGAAGAAGAATTCGAATGCGAAATTCCGGACGAAGATGCTGAAAAAATCACCACCGTGCAGCAGGCTATCGACTACGTGAAGGCCAACGTCAAGGCCTGAGCCTGATTCGGTGTGCATCCATGTCGGGGCCGCTTTGTGCGGCCCTTGGCATGTTGGCAGCCATACATACACTTCAAGCAAAACGACAAACCGGAGTCCGCATGTCTCATCGTCGCGTCGTCATCACCGGCCTTGGCATTCTCTCGCCGCTGGGCAACAACCTGGAAAGCAACTGGGCAGCCATCAAGGCCGGGCGCTCGGGCATTGGCCCCATCACTCATTTTGATGCCTCGGCATTCGCCACGCAGATTTCCGGCGAAGTGCGTGGCTTTGACCCCGCCATCTTCATCACCCCCAAGGACGTGAAGAAGATGGACCCGTTCGTGCACTACGGCGTGGCCGCAGGCCTGATGGCTATCCGGGACGCTGGCCTGGTGATTGAAGGCGAAGCGGCCGAACGCATTGGCGTGGCCGTCGGCGCTGGCATCGGCGGGCTTTCAGGCATCGAGGACACCACGCTGAAACTTGCCAACGGCGGGCCGCGCAAGATTTCGCCGTTCTATATCCCCAGCACCATCATCAATATGGTGTCCGGGCAGCTTTCCATCATGACCAGCGCCAAGGGGCCGAATATCGCCGCGGTCACTGCCTGCACCACCGCCACCCACAATATTGGCCTGGCCTATCGCATGATTCAGTACGGCGATGCCGATGCGATGATTTGCGGCGGTGCCGAGCATGCCACCACGCCGACTGCGGTGGGCGGCTTCTGCGCGATGAAGGCGATGTCCACCCGCAATGACGCCCCGGAGCGAGCTTCGCGCCCCTGGGATGCCGAGCGCGACGGCTTTGTGATGGGCGATGGCGCTGGCGTACTGGTGCTGGAAGAATACGAGCGCGCCAAGGCGCGTGGCGCGCGCATCTATGCCGAGCTTGCCGGTTTTGGCATGAGTGGCGATGCCTATCACATGACCTCGCCCAGCGAGAGTGGCGAAGGCGCAGCGCGCTGCATGAGAAATGCCCTGCGCGATGCCGGTATCAACCCGGAACAAGTCGGCTATATCAATGCCCACGGGACGTCCACCCCGGCTGGCGACCTGGCCGAAACCATGGCGGTGAAATCGGTGCTGGGCGATGCCGCCGGCAAGGTCATGGTCAGCTCCACCAAGTCGATGACCGGGCACCTGCTGGGCGCGGCCGGTGGCGTGGAGGCGGTGTATTCGGCGATGGCGCTGTTTGATGGCGTGATTCCGCCCACCATCAATCTCGACAACCCCTCCGAAGGCTGCGACCTGGACTATGTCGCCCACACCGCCCGCCAGCATCAGGTGGAGGTGGCGCTGTCCAATTCCTTTGGCTTTGGCGGCACCAACGGCACCCTGGTATTCAGGCGGGTCTGATGATGAGTGCCGACCTGCTTGCCGGTATTGAGCGCCTGCTTGAAGCGCCCGCGCCCAGGTTCATTGATGCCGAGGCCGCAGGCGGCCATGTGACTGCGCTGACCAAGGAAGCCGGTGCGCCTGCGGCGGCTGAGGAGCTCACCTGGCTGGAAAACGCGCTGGCCGGTAGCGCCGACAGCCTGGTGGCGCTGTACCGGCGCTGGGATGGCATGCGGCTTTTTGCCGACCAGCACGATATGGAAACCTGTTTCTATTTCCTGCCCATCAGCAGCATGCAGGCGGAAAAAAAGCAGCTCGAAGGCTGGATGGAGATAGGCGCCGGGCAAGCCCATGACTACCCCGAAGAACTGGATGAAAGCGGCAAGCAGGCGTTCTACGGCATTCCGGAGTGGTGGCATAGCGCGGTGGTGTTTGCCGGTTTTGGCTATGCCCCGGAACGCTTTTTCATCGCCACCGAAGGCGTGCATCGCGGCCGCATCTTTACCCATGAGCATGATGGCGGCTATAGCATCAAGGTGGCCGAAAACAGCGATGCGCTGCTGCGCCAACTGGGCGAAGACCCGGCAGGCTTCATGCGCAACCACTATGGCGTCGGCTATCACGACGTAGCGCGCTATCTGCCTGAATGATGGCCGCTGATGCAAGCTGACGTCGGCGGGTTCCAGTTGCAGGCACTGGCGGCCGGACTTGATTTGGCGGCGCTGCGGCGGGTTTGTCCGCAGCGTTATCCGCTGTGGCTGACCTCCAGCGCGGCGGCGCTGGAGGCTTCCGCCCGTCAGCATGCAGGCTGGGACATGCTGCTGGTAAGCGATGGCCGCAAACTGGTTCAGCGGCAGGATGGCGTGCTCTGCGATGAAAATGGCCAGACCCTTGCTGGCCGTTTTCTGGACGTACTGGATGCGCTTTGGCAGGCCGAGCGCAGAGGCCCGGAGCCTGCCCTGCAGGGATTGCCATTCCGCGGCGGCTGGGCGCTGTTTCTGGGCTATGAAGTGGCGGCGCAAATTGAGCCGCGGCTGCGGCTGCCCGCGCCTTTGGGGCGACTGCCGCGCGCGCAGGCCTGGCGCTGCCCGGTCGCAGTTTTGCGCAATCAGCAAAGCGGCGAAATCTGGCTGGTTGCCGAGCCGGGTGCCGAAGCACTGCGCGAAGCGGTGCTGGCCGATATCGCCGCCATCGGCGATTTGCCGCCGCTGCCTGGCTGGCCGCCGCCGCAGGCACTGCATGAAGACGCGCCCGAGGCGTTCACCCAGGCGGTGCAGCGGGCGCTGGATTATCTGGCTGCGGGCGATGTATTCCAGGTCAATCTCTCGCGTGGCTGGCAGGCGCAGTTCGCCCAGCCGCTGGACCCGGCCTTGCTGGCGCGGCAATTGGGGCAGGCCAATCCGGCGCCGTTTGCCGGGGTGCTGGCCGAGGCGACCTGGGCGCTGGTCAGTGCTTCGCCGGAACGGCTGGTATCCATACGCGGCGAGGTGGTGGAAACCCGGCCGATTGCCGGTACCCGCCCACGCCTGCCCGGCGATGATGAAATCGCGCGTATCAGGGAACTTGTCGGCCACCCCAAGGAGCGCGCCGAGCACATCATGCTGGTGGATTTGCAGCGCAATGACCTGGGGCGGGTTGCCCGGCCGGGTACGGTGGAAGTGAACGAGCTGATGACGGTGGAAAGCTATGCCCATGTGCATCACATCGTCAGCAATGTGCGCGCCAGGCTTTTGCCGGGCAAAACCCCGGTGGACGTGATTGCCGCGGTCTTTCCCGGCGGCACCATCACCGGCGCGCCCAAGGTGCGCTGCATGGAAATCATCGCCGAACTCGAAGGCGTCGGACGCGGCGCCTATACCGGCGCGATGGGCTGGCTGGGGTGGGATGGCGATATGGATTTGAACATCCTGATTCGCAGCGCCGAGCTGGAGGGCGATATTCTGCGCTTTCGCACCGGGGCGGGCATCGTGATGGATTCGGAACCGCAAAAAGAGCTGGCCGAAACCCGTGCCAAGGCGCGCGGCATGCTGCGCGCGCTGGGTGTGGCTGAATGAACTGGCGGCTGTTTCAGGGCGATGCGCCACTGGCGGCCATCCCTGCCGATGAGCGTGGCCTGCATTATGGCGAGTCATTGTTCGAAACCCTGCGCAGTCACCAGGGCAGCCTGCCGTGGTGGACGCAGCATTGGGCGCGGCTTGCGCAGGGTGCCGAACGCCTCGGCCTGCCATTGCCGGATGCGTCACGGGTAAAGACCGAGGCATTGCAATTGCTGGCCGGGCAGGATGTCGCGCTGAAACTGCGGCTCTCGCGCCGTGGTGGCCGTGGCTATGCCGCCCCGGAGGACAGCGCCCCGCTATGGATGCTTTCCGTACACCCGCTGCCGCTGCCGCAAGCGCCGCTACGGCTTATCTGGTGTGACACGCAACTGGGCTGGCAGCCACAGCTTGCCGGACTCAAGCATGGCAACTGTCTGGAGCAGATTCTGGCGCGGCGCGAAGTACAGCAACAGGGGGCGGATGAAGGTCTGGTCTGTGATGGTCAGGGCCATGTCATCAGTGCGAGCAGTGCCAATCTGTTCGTGCTCAAAGACGGTCGGTGGCGCACGCCCTCGCTGCAAAGCGCCGGGGTGGCGGGCATTTGCCGGGCGCATCTGCTTGCCGAAACAAATGCACAAATCACGCAGCTTGGCCGCGCCGAAGTGGAAAGCGCCGAGGCGGTTTTCATCTGCAATGCGCTGCGCGGCATCCAGCCGGTGCGCCAGCTGGGGGCGCAGCTTTGGCCGCAGGTTCATCCGGCCATTGCTACATTGCAAACCCGGCTTGCCAGGACGCATCCGGGCTTGCACACCCACCCGGAGGCATCATGAAAAAAGGCTGCCGCAATTTCTTCATCCTGTTGCTGCTATTGCCGGTATTGCTGGCCTTGCTCGTGGCGGCGGGATATTACCGCTTGAATCACTTTGCCAACGCCGCGCTGCCCGGCCTTGGCGCGGATGCGCGGTTGCAGGTCGAGCCTGGCGATTCATTCCGCAGCGTGCTGGGCAAGCTGCGCGCAGCAGGTATCCACAGCGGTCATGACCTGGAATGGATGCTGCTGGCCAGGCGCACGGGTGCCGCCGGCAAAATTCAGGTTGGCGAATACGCGCTCACGCCGGGCATCAGCCCACAGGCGCTGCTCATCAAAATGCGCGATGGCAAGGTGGTGCGCTACCAGTTCACCCTGGTCGAAGGCTGGAGCATGCGCGATGTGCGCCGCGCCCTGCGTCGCGCCGCGCATTTGCAGCCGCAGACAGCGGAAATGAGCGATGCCGAACTGATGGCGGCGCTTGGAAAAAAAGGCGAACACCCGGAAGGGCGGTTCTTGCCGGAAACCTATCAGTACAACCGTGGCGATAGCGATATCAGCGTATTGAAGCGCGCCTATCAGGCGATGGAAAAACAGTTGCAAACCGTCTGGGAAGGCCGCGACCCGGCGCTGCCACTCAAAACCCCGTATGAGCTTCTGACCCTGGCCTCGATTGTGGAAAAGGAAACCGGCCTTGCCGATGAGCGCGCCCAGATTGCCGGGGTATTCGTGCGCCGCCTGAATATCGGCATGCGCCTGGAAACCGACCCCACCATCATCTATGGCCTGGGCGATGCCTGGAATGGCAAGTTCACCTGGGCGCATCTGCGCACCGATGGCCCCTACAACACCCGCACCCGTGCCGGGCTGCCGCCCACCCCGATTGCCATGCCGGGGCCTGATTCGCTGAAAGCCGCTGCCCACCCGGCCGCGGGCGATGCGCTGTTCTTTGTCGCCGTGGGCGATGGCAGTGGCCGCAGCCGCTTTGCCAGAACCTATGCCGAACACCAGCGCAATGTCGCGGCCTATCTGGCCAATCGCCGTGCCGCCAACGCCGCTGGCATGCCCGCGCGCGGCACGCTCGGCAGCAATGACATGCCTATTACGGAAGAGTCCAACAAGCCATGACCTGGAAGATTGCTAACCACCGGCGTTTTGTCAGTATCGAAGGCGGCGAGGGCGCAGGCAAAAGTACGGTGATTGGTGCTTTGGCCAAGGCGCTGGCTGCACGCGGTGAGCGTGTGGTGCAAAGCCGCGAGCCGGGCGGCACACGGCTTGCCGAAAAAATCCGCGAACTGCTGCTCGACCCCGAACATGAGCCTGCCACCGCGCATACCGAACTTTTGCTGATGTTTGCCGCGCGCAGCCAGCATGTCGAACAGCAGATTCGTCCGGCACTGCAATCCGGCGCCTGGGTACTGTGCGACCGTTTCACCGATTCCAGCTATGCCTATCAGGGGGCGGGGCGAGGGGTGTCGCTGTCCCTGATTGAAACCCTGGAGCGCGAAGTGGTCGGCATCGAACCGGGCCTGACCTTCCTGCTGGATTTGGACGTGGCCGTAGGCCGCGCCCGCACCCGCCTGCGTGGCGGCGCACCCGACCGTATCGAACGCGAGCAGGATGCTTTTTTCGAGCGCGTGCGTGAAGGCTTTTTGCAGCGCGCGCGAAGGCAACCTGAGCGTTTTTGCGTGCTGGATGCCTCGCGCAGCGCGGCGGAAGTCGCCGCTGCCGCAGTGGCGGCGCTGGAGGCGTATCTGCCATGAATCTTGCCCCCTGGCAGCAACGCATTTACCAGCAGGCCGCGGATGCCTTCGACCAAGAGCGATTGCCGCACGCCCTGCTGTTTGCAGGCCCGGCACGGCTGGGCAAGCGGGAGGTCGCCGAAAAACTGGCGCGTCGCGTGCTCTGCCTTGGGCGCCGCGCGGGCGAAGAAGCCTGCGGACAATGCCGCAGTTGCCAGCTGTTCGACAGCCGCACGCAGTGGACGCGCAGCAATGACAGGGGCGAGCTGAGCGAAATGCCGGAAACCCGCCCGGATGGCGAACTGGTGCATCCGTTTGGCTATAGCGCCCACCCGGATGTGCAGTTCATCGGCCAGAGCTGGAATGAAAAAGTCAGCCCGCCGAAGATGCGCGGCGAAATCGTTATCGAGCAAATCCGGCAGATGTCGGAAAAGCTGGCGCTGACCGCGCAATACGGCGCGCATCAGGTGGCGCTGCTGGACCCGGCTGATGCCATCAACCATGCCGCCGCCAATGCACTTCTGAAAACCCTGGAAGAACCCCAGCCGGGGCGCTTCATCTGGCTTATCAGTGCCCATCCGGCGCGCCTGCCCGCCACCATCCGCAGCCGCACCCAGAAACTGGAATTCCGCCTGCCCGCGCAGGCCGAAGCACTGCAATGGCTCATCGCCCGGGGACACAGCCAGAGTGATGCCGAAAACGCCCTTGCCATCGCCCGCGGCCATCCCGGCCTTGCCGACCAGTGGCTCGGCAATGGCGTTTTGGCGCTGCGCGCGGAAGTGGCCGAAGCCCTGCAAAACCTGCGCCGCGACGCCAGCGCCATCAGCCCCCTGGCACAGCAATGGGTGGCCGATGAAAACGCCGCACAACGGCTGTCATTCGCGGCGGATATCGCCCTGCAAGCGGCCAGGCACAGCGATGCCGAACGCATGAAGAAACTGGCGCACTGGTTTGACGAAGCCAACCAATGCCGCAACCTGCTGCGCACCCCCATCCGCGCTGACCTTGCCGTGCTGGGGCTGCTGCAGAACTGGCATGCCCTGTGGCGCAGTGAGCACCTCTGAACAGGCTTTCAGCAATTGGGTCTGCATGATTGTCACAGACATGCGCTAAAGTCAGCGCATGGATACAAAAATCAATCAACAAAAAGAACCCTCCCGTTCCACCTTGCCCACTGTTTGCGCCAATATCTACCCCAAAGGGGGGCTGGATATACTCTCGCGTGAAGAAGTCGCGCGGCTTAAAGATGCGTCCACTGGCGGGATGCATGAATTGCTAAGGCGCTGTGCGTTGGCTGTTTTGACTACGGGTAGCCACTCCGATGACCCGACCGCCGCCAGCGAGCAGTACCCGGATTTTGATATTCACGTCACCCAGCAAGATCGTGGTATTTGCATCGAATTGCAGAATGCACCTGCCATGGCTTTTGTCGATGGACGCATCATCCGCGGTGTGGGGGAACTCCTGTTTGCCACGGTAAGAGACCTGGCCTATGCCGCTATCGAACTTAGTCCCAAATATGCCAGTGAGCTGGAAAGCAGCGCGGGGATTACCGATGCGGTTTTCCGGGTATTGCGCAATGCGCGCGTCTTGCATCCGGGAGATCCCAATCTCGTCGTGTGCTGGGGTGGGCATTCGATTAGCCGCGAAGAATATCTTTACACCAAGGAAGTGGGTTACCAGCTTGGCTTGCGTGGCATGGATATTTGCACCGGCTGTGGCCCCGGTGCCATGAAAGGGCCAATGAAGGGTGCGACCATCGCCCATGCCAAGCAACGCCAGCGCCGCTCACGTTATATCGGTATTACCGAGCCGGGCATCATCGCTGCAGAGTCGCCTAACCCGATTGTGAATCATCTGGTCATCATGCCGGATATCGAAAAACGCCTTGAGGCTTTTGTGCGCATGGCGCACGGCATCATCGTGTTTCCGGGCGGCGTAGGCACGGCTGAAGAAATCCTTTACCTGCTGGGCATCTTGTTGCAGGAGGAAAACCGTGATATCGACTTGCCGCTGGTGTTTACAGGGCCGGTTTCTGCAGCCAGCTATTTCGAACAAATCGACAGGTTCATCCGTCTGACGCTGGGTGAAGCTGCAACAAAGTATTACCGCATCATCATCGCCGAACCTGCAGAAGTGGCGCGTCATATGAGCGATGGCATTCGCCGCGTGCGCGAGCAACGTGTGGCAGAGAAAGACTCGTTTTTCTTCAATTGGCGGCTCAATATTCCACTGGATTTTCAGCATCCTTTCGACCCCACGCATGAAGCAATGGCCGGACTGGATCTCCATCATGGACGCAAACCGCATGCGCTTGCCGCAGACTTGCGCCGTGCGTTCTCCGGGATTGTCGCCGGCAATGTCAAGGAAGCGGGTATGCGCAGGATTGCCGAGTATGGCCCGTTTCAAATCAATGGTGCTACGGACATGATGGCTTCGCTTGATGCCTTGTTGCGCGCCTTTGTTGAGCAACGCCGTATGAAAATCTCCGGTGAGTACAAGCCGGTGTATCAGGTAATGACCTGATGCGCAGGCAGGCGGCATGAGCAACAGTTTCTTGCCACCGGCGCTGCATGTGGTTGCTGGCGTGCTTTGCGACAGTGAAGGACGGGTATTGCTGACGCAACGCCCGCCAGGACGTGATATGGCTGGGTTATGGGAATTTCCTGGCGGCAAGCTGGAGCCGGGTGAAAGTGCAGCATCCGCATTGCAGCGCGAATTGCGCGAGGAATTGGGGATTGAGGTTGGTTCCGGGGAATTTTTGATTGCCGTGCCGCAAGCCATGCCGCACAAGCGCATCATGCTGGAAGTGCATTGCATCAAACAGTGGCAAGGACAGATACGCGGACTGGAAGGGCAGGCATTTGAATGGGTTTTGCCTGAACATTTGCGGCAATACCCGATGCCGCCTGCCGATCGTCCGGTTGTGGCGGCGTTGTTGCAGGCCGACTGCTGTTTGGTGACCCCTTCACCGGATTCGATGTGTGATTCAGAGTGGCTGGCCGGAG
This sequence comes from Pseudomonadota bacterium, assembly GCA_030528565.1. Classification (GTDB taxonomy): domain Bacteria; phylum Pseudomonadota; class Gammaproteobacteria; order Xanthomonadales; family Xanthomonadaceae; genus Solilutibacter. The sequence continues at coordinate 70,076 of JAUMYP010000006.1, read as the reverse complement.
TGAAGGCCGCATTGGCAGCAGGTGTCGGGCGTATCCAGCTGCGTGCGCCTGATTGCAATCCCGACCGTTGGCGGGCACTGGTAGCCGAGGCTGTGGCCTTGGCAAGCGGTAGTGCCGTTTTGATGAGTGTCAATGGTGAGCCGGAACTGGCTTTGCAGCATCATATCGGCCTGCATTTGCCCGAAAGAATGTTGCGCGCGTGCATGGCGCGAGACTTTCCCGATGCGCTTGAGCTTAGTGCCTCCTGTCATGACGAACATGCCTTGCGTCATGCCGAGGCGATTGGTTGTGACTACGCCATTGTTGGACAGCTTAAACCTAGCCCCACGCATCCTGGGGTGCCGGGGATTGGTTGGCCGGGGTTTTCCCGGTTGCGGGAAGTCACGAGCTTGCCGATGTATGCCATTGGCGGTTTGAATCAGCGCGATTTGGCACAGGCACGCAGGTACGGGGCGCAGGGGATTGCCGCCATTCGGGCATTTTGGCCACAATGCGGCAGGCTTTCGGTGCCGTGCTTGTAGCACACTCTCTGGCAGCCTAGAATTCACAATCCTTTTACAAAAGCCTGCAAGGTGGCCCGCGGCAACGCCGGTCGAGTGTGTGACATGAGCACTAGCATCTGCGCCTGAATGAATCAGCAGCCAGCACGCTGCTGATGCGCCTTGCCCGTTTGCAGGCGGGCTTTTCCAATGACCCATAGCGGCGCTGCCGCCAAGCCTCCCGCCAACGGGGAGGGGAGAACACCATGATAAAAATTACGCTTCCTGATGGCTCGCAGCGCGAGTTTGCCCAACCTGTGTCGGTGATGGAGGTGGCTGCCAATATCGGCGCCGGGCTTGCCAAGGCCACCATTGCCGGTGAGGTCGATGGCCGCCTGGTCGATGCCAGCGATGTGATAGAGCGCGATGCCCGCTTGCGCATCATCACCGCCAAAGACCCGGAAGGCGTGGAAATCATCCGCCACTCCTGCGCGCACCTGGTCGGACATGCCGTCAAGCAGCTCTATCCCGAAGTGAAGATGGTGATTGGCCCGGTGATTGAGGACGGTTTCTACTACGACATCTATAGCGAGCGTCCGTTCACGCCGGAGGACATGGCAGCCATTGAGGCGCGCATGGCCGAGCTGATTGCCCAAGACTATGACGTTATCAAAAAGATGACCCCGCGCGCGGAGGTGATTGAAGTGTTCAAGGCGCGTGGCGAGGACTACAAGTTGCGCCTGATTGACGACATGGGGCCGGAAGTCACTCATATGGGGCTGTACTACCACCAGGAATACGTGGACATGTGCCGTGGCCCGCATGTGCCCAATACCCGTTTCCTGAAGGCGTTCAAGCTGACCCGGGTATCCGGCGCGTACTGGCGGGGTGATTCGCAGAACGAGCAGTTGCAGCGCATCTATGGCACTGCCTGGGCTGATGCCAAGCAGCTGAAGGCCTATATCCAGCGTATCGAGGAAGCCGAAAAGCGCGACCATCGCAAGATTGCCAAGGCGCAGGAGCTGTTTCACCTGCAGGAAGAAGGCCCGGGGCTGGTGTTCTGGCATCCCAAGGGCTGGAGCATCTGGCAGGTGGTGGAGCAGTACATGCGTGGCGTGTATCGCGCCACCGGCTATGGCGAGGTGCGTTGCCCGCAGATTCTGGATGTGACCTTGTGGAAGAAGTCCGGCCATTGGGACAACTATCAGGACAATATGTTCTTTACCGAGTCGGAAAAGCGCACCTATGCGGTCAAGCCGATGAACTGTCCCGGCCATGTGCAGGTGTTTAACCAGGGCCTGCACAGCTACCGTGACCTGCCGATTCGCTATGGCGAATTTGGCGCCTGTCACCGCAACGAACCCTCCGGCGCACTGCATGGCATCCTGCGGGTGCGCGGCTTTACCCAGGACGATGGCCATATTTTCTGCACCGAAGCGCAGGTGGAGTCGGAAGTGGCGGCCTTCCACCGTCAGGCGCTGAAGGTGTACCGAGACTTCGGCTTTGATGACATCCAGATCAAAATCGCGCTGCGTCCGGAGTCACGGCTGGGTGATGATGCCACCTGGGACAAGGCCGAAGAAGCCCTGCGCGCGGCATTGCGCGGCGCCGGTGTGGAGTGGGAAGAGCTGCCCGGTGAAGGTGCGTTCTATGGACCAAAAATCGAGTACCACCTGAAGGATGCCATTGGCCGCACCTGGCAGCTGGGCACCATGCAGGTGGACTTCATGATGCCGGGACGGCTGGGCGCCGAATATGTCGATGAGCACAGTCAGCGCCGCCATCCGGTGATGCTGCACCGCGCCATTGTCGGCTCGATGGAGCGATTTATCGGTATTCTTATCGAGCATCACGCCGGGGTGTTTCCGACCTGGCTGGCGCCAGTGCAGGCGATGGTGCTGAACATCACCGATGCGCAGGCCGATTATGTTGAGGAAGTGCGCAAAACCCTTGCAGACCAAGGCTTCCGCGTGGCTTCTGATTTGCGCAACGAAAAGATCGGCTATAAGATTCGCGAGCACACTTTGCAGCGCGTGCCGTATCTTCTGGTCGTGGGTGACCGCGAAAAGGAAAACGGCCAGGTCGCGGTGCGTACCCGTGGGGGGGAAGACTTGGGCAGCATGAGCCTTCAGGATTTCATCGCACGTCTGCGTATCGAGCACGTTCCGGCGGTGCAACACGCTGTGTGAAACTGCGGCGCGCCATGAGAAACGCGCGCCGCCCCATCCCTTTTTGGAGATTGCAACATCAGTACGTTCGACTCGAAACAGAACCGCCGCAACCACGAAATCCGTGTGCCCCGCGTGCGGGTGATTGGCAGCGACGGGGAAATGATCGGCGTTCTTTCCCGTGACGAAGCCTTGGCGCGCGCCGAGGAAGAAGACTTGGATCTGGTGGAAATCCAGCCTAATGCCGAGCCGCCGGTCTGCAAAATCATGGACTTTGGCAAGTTCAAGTTTGAGCAGCAAAAGAAAGCTGCCGAGGCCAAGAAAAAGCAGAAGCAGGTGGAAATCAAGGAACTGAAGTTCCGCCCGGTCACCGACGAGGGCGATTACCAGATCAAGCTGCGTAATATGCGCCGCTTCCTTGAGGAAGGCGACAAGGTCAAGGTTAATATCCGCTTCCGTGGCCGTGAAATGAGCCACCAGGAGCTGGGGCGGGAAATGGCCGCACGCATCGAAGCCGACCTGGGCGAAGATGTGGTCATCGAATCGCGTCCGCGCCTTGAAGGCCGGCAGATGGTGATGATGATTGCACCCAAAAAGAAGTGAAAAGCAAAGCCCTGCTCCTGTTTGGAGGAGGGCTTTTTAAAGGCCGCTTTTCCTTGTTGGTCAGGCTGCAAATCAATAAACAAAACGCCGGGTTTCCCCGGCGTTTTGTTTGCAGCAATACAGGCGATTAGTGGCTGCGCGGGCCTTCCTTGAGGGCGCGGCGAATCATTTCAATCAGCAGGTCCAGTTCGGCCTGGTCATAGGCAAAGTGCGGGGTGAAGCGCAGCGAGTTTTCGCCGCCGTGAATCACGCCGATGCCCTGCTCGCGCATCCATTCTTCGGTGCTGCCTGCGCCATAGCCTTTGTATTCCTTGGAAAGTTCACAGGAGAACAGAAGGCCGGTGCCCTGCACCTTGGTGATCAGGCCGCCGAGTTCTGCCTTCAGGGCTTCGAGTTTCTGCACCGCTTCGGCGCCGCGAGCGCGGATATTGGCGCGCAGCTCCGGGGTGAGGCTGCCCAGCACGGCGCAGGCCACGTCCAGGGCGCGCGGGTTGGCGGTCATGGTGTTGCCGTACAGGCCGCGCTTGTAGGTTTCGGCAGCGCGCCCGCCTACGGCCAGCACCGACAGCGGGTATTGGCCGGCATTGAGTGCCTTGGAATAGGTTTCCATATCCGGCGGGGTGATGCCCTCAAAGCCGGGGTAATCGACGATGGACAGGTATCCCGAGGCGCGCAGACCGGCCTGGATGGAGTCCACCAGCAGCAGGGCGCCGTGGGCGGCGGTCAGCTCGCGCGCCACATCGTAGAAGTCGCGCGGTACGCTGCGGCCGGGGTCGCCTTCGCCCATCACCGGCTCCATGAACATCGCCTCGATGAACCAGCCGTTGGCATCGGCATCGGCAAAGACTTGCTTCAGCGCCTCCACGTCATAGGGCGGTACGCTGATGACGGAAGTTTCATTACGGTAGCTGGCCAGGTGCTGCACATAGGTCTTGCGGGTGGAGTCCGAATACAGCGCCGGACGGTCGGTGCGGCCGTGGAAGGCGCCTTTCACCACCAGACGCTTGATGGTCTTGCCCGCATGGCGGGCGCCGGGGTCGGTCTGGGTCTTGGCATTGGCATCGACGATGCGCGAGGCCAGCGAGACTGATTCGGAGCCGGAGTTCAGGCACATGAAGGCGACAAACGGGCAGTCCTTGCCGGTGGTCTGGCCGATTTCGCGGCGCATGGCGCGGTCGAACTTCATCTGCGCAATCGAGGGCGTCATGATGTTGGCCATCACCTGCGGCTTGGCCATGGCCTCCAGCACCGCCTTCGGGGTGTGCCCAAGACCCAGCATGCCGTAACCGCCGGAGTCATGCAGCACTGCACCCTTCAGGGTGACAATCCACGGCCCGCGCGCGGCGATGGCGACATACGGGTTGACGGTATCGGCAGAGTAGAAATTGACGAAACCGGCCTGGATTTTTTCAATCTGGGCGTTTTCATCCAGCGCCAGCAGCTCCGGAAACTCGGCCTTGATGGCAGCGTATTCGGCGGCAGCGGCTTCGATGGCTTCGGCCAGTTGCGGGTGGCTCTTGGCAAAGCGTTCGATAGTGGCATCGTCAAGGCCGGTGGTGCGGGCATTGCCGTGGGCGCGCAACGGCGCAAGGGTATCGAGCAGGCTCATGCAAACTCCGGTGGGTTGGGAAAGCCGCTTATTGTATGGGCAGATGTTTACCGTTGCCTGCTTCGGGTATCGTGTTATGAATGAAGAAGTCCGATTTTCACTTTGAACTGCCCGAACATCTGATTGCGCAGGCGCCGTTGCCGCAGCGTTCGGCCAGCCGTCTATTGCTGGTGCCGCCGGGGCGGGGCGATTTTCAAGACCTGGGCATGGCCGATTTGCCGCAGTTGTTACGCGCGGGCGATTTGCTGGTTTTCAACGATACCCGGGTGATTCCGGCGCGCCTGTTTGGCCAGAAGGCCACTGGCGGGCGGGTGGAGATTTTGATTGAGCGCCTGTTGCCAGAGAATCAGGCGCGTGCGCAGATAGGCGCGAGCAAGGCGCCCAAGCCCGGCAGCCGTATCCAGCTTGATGCCGGGGGTGAGGCGGAAGTGCTGGCGCGCGATGAGGGCTTCTACCATTTGCGGTTTCATCTGGATGCGCCGCTGCCGGAATGGTTGATGGCTGCTGGCCGTCTGCCACTGCCGCCGTATATCAGTCGTGAAGTGGGCGCAGAAGACGCCGAGCGTTACCAGACGGTATTTGCCCGCCATGTGGGTGCGGTGGCAGCGCCCACGGCCGGGCTGCATTTTGACGATGCGCTGCTGGCAGCCTTGACGGCCAGGGGGGTGGAGTTTGGTCATGTCACCCTGCATGTGGGCGCGGGGACGTTCCAGCCGGTGCGGGTGGAGGACATCCGCCAGCACAGCATGCACAGCGAATGGCTGAATGTGGGCGCGGAGCTGGTACAGCAGGTGCGCAACACCCGCGAACGTGGCGGCCGGGTGATTGCCGTGGGCACCACCGTGGTGCGGACGCTGGAGAGTGCGATGCGCGAAGGCGAGTTGCAGCCCTTTGCCGGAGAAACCCGCATTTTCATCTTCCCCGGCAAAAAGGTGCAGAGCGTGGATGCGATGCTGACCAATTTCCATCTGCCCGAAAGCACTTTGCTGATGCTGGTATCGGCCTTTGCCGGCAAGGAGCGCATCATGTCGGCCTACCAACATGCCATCGCCGCGCAATACCGTTTCTTCAGCTATGGCGATGCCATGCTGCTATGGCGCAATGATGGGGCGTGAAATCTTGCCGTTGGCAAGATATGCAATTGCGTATAATTCTCAATAAATTTTCTTGCCCGAGACTCCCCATGCGTCTGTTTCCCAAATTGTTGCTGCCTGCCGCTTGTGCGCTGGCGCTGGCGGCCTGCCAGAAAGAATCCGCCGAGGACACGGCCACTGCCCATCAGGCGGCCAAGGCCGCGGGTGAGGTCAATCTCTACACCACCCGTGAGCCGGGCCTGATTCAGCCGCTGCTGGATGCGTTCACGGCCGAAACCGGCATCAAGGTCAATACGGTGTTCTTGAAGGACGGCCTGATGGAGCGCCTGAATGCCGAGGGTGAGCGCTCCAGCGCCGATATCCTGATGACGGTGGATACCGGCAACCTGCTGGACATGGTGGAGGCAGGCCATGCCCAGCCGCTGAAATCCGAGGTGCTGGAAGCGGCCATCCCGGCGCATCTGCGCGGCGCCAATGGCGAATGGTTTGCGCTGTCGCTGCGCGACCGCGTGGTATATGCCGACAAGGACATGCATCTGCCCGAGGGGCTGACCTATCAGGACCTTGCCAAGCCCGAATACAAGGGCAAGCTGTGCATCCGTTCCGGCCAGCATCCTTATAACACCAGCCTGATTGCGGCGATGATTGCCCATGAGGGAGAGGCCAAAACCGAAAGCTGGCTGCGCGGGGTCAAGGCCAATCTGGCACGCAAGCCCGCCGGTGGCGACCGCGATGTGGCGCGTGACATCCTGGCGGGCATCTGTGACCTGGGGATTGCCAATACCTATTACGTGGGGCGGATGAAAAATGCTGAACCAGGCAGCGAGCAGCACCAGTGGGGCGAGGCCATCAAGGTGGTGCGCCCGAGCTTTGCCGATGCCGGCACGCATGTGAATATCAGCGGTGCGGTGCTGGCCAAGCACGCGCCCAACCGCGATAACGCCGTGCGGCTGATGGAATATCTGGTGTCCGACCCGGCACAGGCACTGTATGCCAAGGCCAATTACGAATATCCGGTGAAGGCCGGGGTTGAGCTTGACCCGGTGATTGCGGCGCTGGGGCCGCTACAGGTGGATGGCCTGCCGCTGGCCGAGGTGTACCAATACCGCCGCGCTGCCAGCGAGCTGGTGGACAAGGTGGGTTTTGACCAGTAAGCCTGCATGTCATCAGTAACCGAGGTCATCCACGGGCACGGCGCAGTTGCAAGACTGCGCCGCGACCATTCACGGGCAGGCATCTGGCGCTGGGCATTGTATCTGGCCACGGCCCTGACCCTGCTGCCGGTGCTGGCGCTGGGCTGGCAGGCGGCACAGGGCAGCAGCGGGTTATGGGCGCATCTGGCACAGCATGTATTGCCGCGCGCCACGCTCAATACCCTGTACCTGCTGGCCGGGGTGGGCACGCTTGCCGCGGCTATCGGCATTGGCGCGGCCTGGCTGGTGTCGGCCTACCGTTTCCCCGGTCGCAGCGTACTGGGCTGGATGCTGTTGCTGCCGCTGGCGGTGCCTACCTATATCGTTGCCTTTGCCTATATCGACATCCTGCATCCCTTGGGGCCACTACAGGGCGGGCTGCGCTGGCTGCTGGGGTTTGACAGCCCACGGCAGTGGCGCTTGCCGGACATGCGCTCGCTCTGGCTGGCCATGGTGCTGATGGCGCTGGTGCTGTACCCATATGTCTATCTCACCTGCCGGGCGCTGTTTGCCACCCAGTCGGCCGGCCTGATTGAAGCCGGGCGGATGCTGGGTTTGAGCCAGCGCGCGGTGTTCTGGCGGCTGGTATTGCCGCTGGCACGCCCGGCATTGGCGGTGGGCGTGGCGCTGGTGTTGCTGGAGACGCTGAACGATATCGGTGCCTCGGAGTTTTTGGGGGTGCAGACCCTGACCGTTGCCATCCACGCCACCTGGGTGACGCGCAGTGACCTGCCGGGCGCGGCGCAAATCGCCCTGACCCTGCTGGCACTGGTGCTGCTGCTGCTGGGGGTGGAGCGTTATGGACGCCGCCGCCAGCGGTTTGCGGCCAGCAGCCGCAAATATCGCCCGATTGAACCCAAACGCCTGCATGGCCGTGCGGCGTGGACGGCCAGCCTGCTATGCGCCTTGCCGGTGCTGTTCGGCTTTGTATTGCCCGCCCTGCACCTGGCCTGGCAGGCCGCGACGCGCTTTGCCGATGGCATCCGGCCTTCGCAAGCCCTGCTGGATGCGGCATTCAACACGCTGAAAGTCGGTCTGCTGGCGACCCTGGTTATCGTGCTGCTCGGCTTGCTGCTGGCCTGGGCGCTGCGGCTGGTGCAGGCTGGCCGGACATCGGCGGGAGCGCAACTGGCATTCCGTCTGGCAAGCCTTGGCTATGCCCTGCCCGGCACGGTGCTGGCCATTGGCCTGATGGTGGTGCTGGGGGCGAGTGATGCCGCGCTTGGCCGGGCGTTTTTGATGGGTTCGATGAGCGCCTTGGTGATGGCCTATGCGCTGCGCTTTCTGGCGATTTCCGCAGGTACCCTGGATGCCGGTTTCTCGCGCCTGCCACCCTCTATCGACCAGGCGGCGGCCTCGCTGGGCTGCAATGCCCGGCAGCGGCTCTGGCGCATCCATCTGCCGCTGCTGCGCACCTCGCTGGCCGCCTCGGCCTTGCTGGTGCTGGTGGATACCATGAAAGAATTACCGGCTACGCTGATGCTTCGGCCACTCAATTTTGAAACGCTGGCAACCTGGCTGTATGGCGAGGCCGCGCGCGGCACGTATGAAGACGGTGCACTGGCCGGGCTGCTGATTGTCGCCGTGGGCCTGATTCCGGTGATTTGGCTGGCCAAGAATGGTTTGGAAGACAAAAAACAATGAATACGAAAACGCCGCCGCATTTGCATATCAACAGCCTGCTGGTGCGCTATCCCGGCGCCAGCCAAAACGCTGTGGATGGCGTGGACATGCAGCTGGCGCGGGGTGAAATCGGCGTGCTGCTGGGCGCCTCGGGCAGCGGCAAAACCAGCCTTTTGCGGGCGCTGGCCGGGTTTGAATCGCTTGCTGGCGGTGAAATCGTGCTGGATGGGCAGTGCATCGCCAAAGCCGGTCACGGCCTGCCGCCGGAAAAGCGCCGCCTGGGCATGATGTTTCAGGACTTTGCCCTGTTCCCGCATCTGGATGTGGCCGCCAATATCGGCTTTGGCCTTGGCAAGATGGCGCGTGAGGCGCGCCGTGACTGTATTGAAGGCTGGCTGGCGCGCATCGGCCTTGCCGGTTTTGCCAGCCGCTATCCGCATGAACTGTCCGGCGGCCAGCAGCAGCGCGTCGCGCTGGCACGCGCGCTGGCACCCAAGCCCGCCATGTTGCTGCTGGATGAGCCTTTTTCCGCCCTGGATGCCGATACCCGCGGGCGGCTCGCCAGTGAATTGCGCCGCCTGTTCCGCGAAGCCGGGATTACCGTGCTGATGGTGACCCACGACCAGCAGGAAGCCTTTGCGCTGGGCGATAAAGTCGGTGTGATGGCAAACGGCAAGCTGCTGCAATGGGATACCCCGGCGGCCTTGTACCACCGGCCAGCTTGCGCAGAAGTGGCCGGTTTTATTGGCCGCGGCACCTGGGTGGATGCGGCCAGCCTCGGCCTTGCCAGTGGCAAACTGCGCCTGCGTCCCGAAGCCCTGCGCCTGGATGCGTCCGGCGTGCTTGCAGGCGAAGTGCTGGATGTGCGCTTCCACGGCCCCGGCCAGGTGGCGCGCCTCAAACTCGGGACAGACGAAATCGAGCTTGACCTGCCGATGGATGCTCAGGTCAAACCCGGCGAGCAGCTACGCCTGAGCCTGGATAGCGGGAACCTGCCGAGGTTCTAAACTTGTCCCTCAGCCAGGAGGGAATGACCATGCTCAAACGCATTTTTGCCACGCTGGCGGCATTGTTTTTGTTGCTGATTGCACTGCCTCCCGTGCTTTGGGGCATTGCCAAATGGCGTGGAGCCAGTGCCGGGGAGCGTGCGGCGCTGGCGCTGATGTCCGAACCCTGGCAGCCCAGCGGGCACAATGCGTTTGTCGATTTCTGGCTGGCCGCTTACCCGGTGCCCGAGGCCGAGCGCCAGGCGCTGCTGGATGCGGATGTGCGCCTGTTTGAGCAGCAGGGCAAAGACTATCAGCGCGCCTCCACGGCGGCGGAGAAATGGCCGGGTGAGCCGCTGTCCGGGGAGGACAGGGCGATGTTTTGCCGTTTGAACGATGAAAAGACTTGCCTTGCCACGGTACGCCAGGATTTGCCGGGTTTTGCGGCGCTGCTTGCCCGTCACGAGGCGCATATCAGCCGCATCGAGGCGGCAAGCCAGGGCGATTACATCCTTTCCCCCTTCCCCGAATACGAGAACAAGCCGTTTCTGGATATGCGCCTGAGCTATCTGCCCGCCACGCGCTATGCGGTGCAGTTTGCGCAGGGTGACAAACAGGCGGCCTTGGCGTCTGTCTGTGCGCGTATTGCCGATTGGCGGCGCCTGGGCGCACATAGCAGCGGGCTTTTTGAGGCCGTGCTGGCGATTGAATCAAGTGGCAAGGGCTATGGGCAACTGGCGTTGGCGATGCTGGCCGAGCTGCCTGCCGATACGCCATTGCCGGTCACCTGCGAGCAGGCGATAGCCCCGCCGGTCGAGCAGGAAGCCTCGCTTTGCAATGCTATGCGTGGCGAATTCCGTTTTACTTCTGAAGCCGTCTGGCCGCAGCTTGAAACCGAGTTCACGGCGCGTGGCGAGGACATCAATAACTATCCGTTTTTCGACAAGGACATGACCCGCGCGGATATGGCAGCACGCTTTGCGCCGTATTGCCAGCCAGAAAATATCCGGCGCTGGCATCAGGACATATCGGACTTGACCCATGCCTATTATTGGCCTGGCATGTTGCGGCTCTCCTGCGCGGCCAATTACATCGGCTGTGTGCTGGGCGGCGTCGCGCAGCCGGATTACGAAAAATATTCCCGCCGCCTGCTCGACCGTAATGCGCTGTTGCGGCTGATGGGCGGCGTGGTTTGGCTGCGCGGCCAGCCAGCGTTACTGGCAAATCCCGAGCGCATCCCGGCAGCGATGCCGCAGGCATATCGCCTGGGCGAGCGCATGCTTGGTTTTGATGCCCAAAAACAAACCCTGGTTTTGACCAGCACCACCGGCGGCCGGACCTGGGAAGCGCCGCTGCCCGCCTCAAGACTGTGAGCGTTGCGCGGGCTTTTTGCGCAGATAGATTTGCTTGCGCACCCGCGCCACCACATCGCCCCCGGTATCGACAATATCGGTCTCGAACCAGTGCAGCACTTTCTGCCCGTTGGCTGCTTTTTGTTGCAGCTCGGCCAGCACCGCATCAGTCAGTTCAAACTCGGCATGCACCGTGCTGCGGCCAGGCTTGATGAATTCGATTTCCGCCGCCTTGTCCCAGACAAAATAATCGCGCGGCAGCGCATGCAGGGTGAGCAGCATCCACACTGGGTCGGTCATGGAAAACAGGCTGCCACCGTACTGGGTGCCAACATAATTGCGGTTCCAGGGACGCAGCCGCAATTCCACCCGCGCCCTCCGCCAGTCACGGGCAAGATGCGTCATATGGATGCCGGTAAACAGGAACGGCGGCCAGAGGTTGATGCCAAAACGGAACAGGCGCGGGGTGATTTTCATGGCAGGCAACAATACGCAAGCGCATGGTTTACTGCAAGCTGATGTCATCGTCCCGGCTGCTGCCCTGCTTGGCGAGTGCTTTCAGATGTTCAGTTCCAGCATTGGCTGGTTTGGAGCAATCCCAAAGAGTTCGGACTGGGAAGTCCACTGTTTGCAGATCAACTCGTAGGGCGTGAGCCCCTTCAAGGTCTTGAGCCTGTGGCCGAAGTTGTAGGCGTCTATGAAGCTGCTCAGGTACGCATTACGGCGATTGTGCATGCGCTGCATCAGCCCAGTATTTCCAAAATGCCTTGTAGCGCCTGGGCGACGCTCTGGCGGCGCACGGCATCGCGGTCGCCGTCGAACTGGAATAGCCGGGTGCGGGCATAGTCGCCGCGGCGTTTCCAGCCAATCCAGACGCTGCCGACCGGCTTGTCCGGGGCGCCGCCGCCGGGGCCGGCGATGCCGGTAACCGCCACGGCGATGCTGCCGCCGGAATGCACCAGCGCGCCGGCGACCATTTCCGCCACGCATTCGCGGCTGACCGCGCCGTGTTTTTCAAGGGTTTCCGGGCGCACGCCGAGCAGTGCCTGCTTGGCTTCGTAGCTATAGGTGACCATGCCGCAGTCGAACCATTCGGATGCGCCGCTGATGCCGGTGAGGGTCTTGGCAATCCAGCCGCCGGTACAGCTTTCGGCGGTGACCAGCATCAGGTGATTGCGCAACAGTGCCGCGCCGGTTTTCCGGGCGAGTTGTTCAAGCTGGCTGTCAGTGGGGAGGTTCATCGGGCAAACTAGGCGGCTTGTTTCCCCCGCATTGTCACCCGGATGTCCAATCTCGACCAGCACACCCCCCTGATGCGCCAGTTTCTTGCTGCCAAGGCCGAGCACCCGGATGTGCTGCTGTTCTTCCGCATGGGGGATTTTTACGAGCTGTTCTATGACGATGCACGCAAGGCGGCGCGGCTTCTGGATTTGACCCTGACCCAGCGCGGCATGAGCGCCGGGCAGCCGATTCCGATGGCCGGGGTGCCGCATCATGCCTATGAAAGCTATCTGGCGCGGCTGGTGGCGCTGGGCGAGTCGGTGGCGATTTGCGAGCAGATTGGCGACCCGGCCACTTCCAAGGGGCTGGTGGAGCGCAAGGTGGTGCGGATTGTCACCCCTGGCACGGTGACTGACGAGGCCTTGCTGCAAGACCGCCGCGACACCCTGTTGATGGCGGTTGCGCGCGGCAAGGAGGGCTATGGCCTGGCCTGGGCCGACCTTGCCGGTGGCCGCTTTCATGTGGCGCAGCTGGGCAATGACGACATGCTGGAAGCCGAGCTGGCGCGGCTGGAGCCGGTGGAGCTTCTGATTGCCGATGAGGAAGGCTGGCCGGAGGCGCTGTTGAGCCGCAGCGGGCTGCGCCGCCGTGCGCCGTGGCTGTTCGATGCCGATGCGGCGCGGCGCAAGCTGCTGGCGTTTTTCGGCCTGCATGACTTGTCGGCCTTCGGTATCGACGCGCTGCCACTGCCGGTGGCCGCAGCCGGGGCGCTGCTGGGCTATGTGGAAGAGACCCAGAAGCAACGCCTGCCGCATCTGACCGCGATTAGCCTGGAATCGGGCGATGGCGCGATTGCCATGAACGCCGCAACCCGCCGCCATCTGGAGCTGGATACCCGTATTGATGGCGATACCCGCAACACCTTGCTGGGCGTGCTCGATTCCACCATCACGCCGATGGGCGGGCGGCTGCTGCGGCGCTGGCTGCACCGGCCACTGCGCTCGCAAGCCATCATCAATGCGCGATTGCAGGCGGTGCAAACCCTGCTGGATGCGCGAGTGGCGGAAGACCTGCGCGCGACTTTCCGCAGTTTTGGTGATATTGAGCGCATCCTGACCCGCGTGGCCTTGCGCAGTGCCCGCCCGCGAGACCTGTCCACGCTGCGCGATGCGCTGGCAAGCCTGCCTGCGCTGCGCGCCGATTTTGCCGGGCTGGATTCGCCGCGTCTTGCCGAGCTTGCCGGGTGCATGGGGGAACATGCTGAAATCGCTGATTTCTTGCAGCGCGCGGTGGTGGCGCAGCCGCCACTCCTGGCACGCGATGGCGGGGTGATTGCCGAGGGCTTTGATGCCGAACTGGATGAATTGCGCCGCCTCTCCACCCATGCCGACCAGTTCCTGGTTGAGCTGGAAGCACGCGAGCGCGAGGCCACCGGCGTTGCCACGTTGAAGGTCGGCTACAACCGCGTGCATGGCTATTACATCGAAATGGGCAAGGTGCATGCCGACAAGGCGCCGGTGCATTACAGCCGCCGGCAGACGCTGGCCAACGCCGAGCGTTACATCACCGAGGAGCTGAAGAACTTCGAGGACAAGGTGCTCTCTGCCCGCGAGCGCGCGCTGGCGCGCGAAAAGTTCTTGTACGAAGAAATACTGGACCGCCTGAACCGCGATATCAGCGCGCTGCGGCTTTGCGCCGAAGCCCTGTCCGAGCTGGACGTGCTGTGTGCCTTCGCCGAGCGTGCCGAGGCGCTGGACTGGGCGCGCCCGGCGCTTGTCGAACAGCCGGGGCTGGAGATTCGAGGCGGGCGGCACCCGGTGGTGGAGGCGGTACGCAGCGAGCCGTTCACGCCCAACGACCTGCATCTGGATGCCGATAGCCGGATGCTCATCATCACCGGCCCGAATATGGGCGGCAAATCCACCTATATGCGCCAGAATGCGCTGATTGTGCTGCTGGCGCATATCGGCAGCTTTGTACCAGCGCGCAGTGCCCGCATCGGCCCGATTGACCGCATCCTGACCCGCATCGGCGCAGGTGATGACCTCGCCAAAGGGCAGTCCACCTTCATGGTGGAAATGAGCGAAACCAGTTACATCCTGCACCATGCCACGCCGCAGTCACTGGTATTGATGGACGAAATCGGCCGCGGCACTTCCACCTATGACGGCCTGGCGCTGGCCGATGCCTGCGCCCGCCACCTGGCCAATGACAACCGCAGCCTGACCCTGTTTGCCACCCATTATTTCGAGCTGACCGCCCTGGCAAAGCCCGGCAGCGGTATCCGCAATGTGCATCTGGATGCGGTCGAGCATGAAGACCGTCTGGTATTCATGCACGCGCTTAAGGACGGCCCGGCCAATCGCAGCTTTGGCCTGCAAGTGGCCTCGCTGGCGGGGCTGCCCAAAACCGTGGTCAGCGCCGCCCGCGCCCGGCTTGCCGAACTGGAGCAGGGTAGGCAGGCTGAACCTGCCAAGCCCTTGCCCGCTGCAACACCAGCGCAGCCGCAGCAAATCGGCCTGTTTGCCCCGACCCGCAGCGCCGTGGAAGAAGCCCTGAGCGCCATCGACCCGGACGCGCTCACCCCCAGACAGGCACTGGAAGCGATTTACCGGCTGAAGGCTTTGAATTGAGTCAGGCTACCCCATGCTGCGCCAGTGCCCAGGCGACATGTTCGCGCACCAATTCTGATGGATGCTGTGCGCGGCTGTGTAGGGCGGCGATGACGGCGGGGGTGGTCGGTGCATTGCCCAGCGCCACGGCGATATTGCGCAGCCAGCGTTCGTGGCCGCTGCGGCGGATGGGGGAGCCTTCGGTACGGCGCAGGAATTCGCCTTCTTCCCAGGCGAACAACTCCACCAGCGAGGCCACGTCCAGGCGGTTGCGTGGTGCAAAATCCGGCTCCTCGAAGCGCCGGGCAAACTTGTTCCAGGGGCAGATAAGCTGGCAGTCGTCGCAGCCGAAAATGCGGTTGCCGATACCGCGGCGCAAGTCCTCGGGGATGCTGCCCTGGTGCTCGATAGTCAGATAGCTGATGCAGCGGCGCGCATCCAGCCGGTACGGGGCGATGATGGCCTGGGTCGGGCAAATGTCGATGCAGCGGCTGCATGTACCGCAGTGGTTAGTGGCCGGGGCTGAAGGCGGCAGCGGCAGGTCGGTGTACAGCTCGCCCAGGAAAAACCAGGAGCCGCCGTTCTTGTCGATAAGACAGGTATGTTTGCCAATCCAGCCAAGCCCGGCATTGCGTGCCAGTGCGCGCTCCAGCACCGGGGCCGAATCGGTAAAGGCGCGATAGCCAAACGGCCCCAGCAGTGCCTGTACCGCTTCGGCCAGTTTTTGCAGGCGGTTGCGCATCAGCTTGTGGTAGTCACGCCCCAGCGCATAGCGGGCGACATAGGCGCGCTCGCCATCGGCCAGGGTCTGCCAAGCTTCATCATGCGCGCGGCCATAATCAAGCCCCACCGAAATCACCGACAGCGTGCCGGGCACCAGTTCTGCCGGGCGGGCGCGCTTGTCGCCGTGCGCGGCCATCCACTGCATCGTGCCGTGCATGCCTGCATCCAGCCAGCGGCGCAGATGTTCGGCATCCTCGCCCAGCTCAATCCCGCTGATGCCAAAGCGGCTGAAGCCAAGCTGCATGGCCTCATCGCGGATGCGCTCGACAAGCTCCTGGGGTTCGGGGGAGTGGGGTGGGGACATTGGGCAAGTATAAAATCCCCGCATGTTTGAGCTTTACGACAATGCCGCATTGCGGGAGCTGGAGCGCCGGGCGGGCGTGGAGGCCGGGCTGGATGAAGACTGCCTGATGCGCCGCGCCGGTCAGGCGGCGTGGCGGGTATTGCTTGCGCACTGGCCGGATGCCCAACGCATCCTGGTGCTGACAGGCCCCGGCAATAACGGCGGCGATGGCTGGGTGCTGGCGCAGCATGCCCTGCTTTCCGGGCGCGCGGTATGCGTGCTGCAACCGGCCTCGCTGCCGCCTGAGAGCAAACTGGCGCAGCAGATGGCGCAGGAATACCGTGAGGCCGGCGGCAAGGTCGAGGTGTTTGCCGGGGAATTGCCGCCTGCGGATGTGATTGTCGATGCCTTGTTTGGCATCGGCCTGGCACGCGCGCCGGAGACAGATGCCGCCGCCTTGATTGCCGCTGCCAACCAGCACCCTGCGCAAATCCTGGCGCTTGATACCCCCAGTGGCGTGAATGCCGAAACCGGCGCGGTGCCGGGCGTGGCGATTGAGGCGCGGCTCACCCTGCAATTCATCGCAGCCCATGCCGGGCTTGCCACGGGGCGCGCCTGCAACCATGTCGGCGCACTGGCGCTGGCGCCACTGGATGTGCCGCAAGCATGCTTCAACGGCCTGCCAGCGCGTGCGCACATCATGTTGGAACCTGAGTTGCCGCGCCGCAAACGCGACAGCCACAAGGGCGACTATGGCCGCGTACTGCTTATCGGTGGCGAGCATGGCATGGGTGGCGCGGTGCTGCTGGGGGCAGAAGCGGCGCTGCGCAGCGGTGCAGGCTGGGTGCAGGTGGCAACCCGCGCTGAACATCACAGCACCTTGCTGAGCCGCTGCCCGGAGGCGATGACCGTGCTTGATGATGAAGCCTTGCACAAAGCCGTTGCAGCGGCCGATGCCATCGCACTCGGCATGGGGCTGGGGCAGGGCGATTGGGCGTGGGCGCACTTGGCGCGGGTGCTGGACAGCGGCAAGCCTTGCGTGCTGGATGCCGATGCACTGAATTTGCTGGCCGAGCAGCCGCAGCCCGTGCCGCAGGCGGTGCTGACTCCGCATCCGGGCGAGGCGGCGCGGCTGCTGGGCTGCACCACCGCCGATATCGGCCATGACCGGATTGCCGCTGCCGGAGAGCTTGCCGGGCGCTATCAGTGCGCCGTGGTGCTGAAAGGCGCAGGCAGCGTGATTGCCGCGCCGGGACAAATCCCGCGCATCCTGGATGTGGGCAATCCCGGCATGGCCTCGGCGGGCATGGGCGATACCCTGGCAGGCATCATTGCAACACTTTTGGCGCAGGGGCATGCCCCGATGCAGGCGGCCAGCATCGGCGCCTGGCTGCATGGCCGCGCCGGGGATATCGCTGTGCAGGAATGTGGTGAAACTGGCCTTTTGGCGCGTGACCTGATTGCCCGGCTGGATAGGGCTTTTTCCGAGTGCGTTCAATGAAAGAAATCTTCCTCCCCGATGCCGGGGCCACCGATGCCCTGGCCGCACGCTTTGCCGCAACTCGCCCGGATGTGGCCGTCGTGTATCTGCATGGCGATTTGGGCGCGGGCAAATCCAGTTTTGCGCGTGCATTTTTGCGGGCATTGGGGGTGCAAGGCGCCATCCGCAGCCCGACCTATACCCTGGTGGAGCGTTACCCGCTGGCCGATGGCCGCGAGGCGCTGCATATGGACTTGTACCGCATTGGCGACCCCGGCGAGCTGGAGTTTCTCGGCATTGAACCGGATACGGTCGCGCTTTGGCTGGTGGAGTGGCCCGAGCGCGGTGACAGTGCCTTGCCGCCTGCGGATTTGGTGATCCAGCTTGCCATCGAGGGTGCAGGCCGCCGCCTTATTGCCGAGGCGGGCAGCCCAACCGGGCAGGATTGGCTTGTGGCGCTGGGTGCTTGAGAGCCAGGCTCAAGGCGTGAAGCGGCGCAGCCGCAGGGCGTTGCCAAGCACGAATACGCTGGAGAGCGCCATCGCGCCTGCCGCAAAAACCGGGGAGAGCAACATGCCGTTGACGGGGTATAGCAGCCCGGCGGCCAGCGGAATCAGGGCGCTGTTGTAGGCAAAGGCCCAGAACAGGTTTTGGCGGATATTGCGCAAGGTGGCGCGGGAGAGGGTGATGGCATCGGCTACGCCCTTGAGGCTGCCGGACATCAATACCAGGTCGGCGGCCTCCATGGCGATATCGCTGCCGCTACCGATGGCGATACCGATATCGGCCTCGGCCAGTGCCGGGGCATCGTTGATGCCATCGCCGACAAAGGCCAGGGTGCCGTGGCGGGCGTTGAGCTGTTTGACCGCTTCGACCTTGCCCTGTGGCAGCACCTCGGCGATGACTTCATCAATTCCCAGCGTGTTGGCGATGGCCTCGGCAGTATGGCGGTTATCGCCGGTCACCATCACGACTTTCAGCCCCTGGGCATGCAGGGCGGCAATCGCTGCCTTGGTATCGGGCTTGAGCGGGTCGGCCACGGCGATGAGTGCGGCAAGCTGGCCGTCAATCGCGGCATACATTGGCGACTGGCCTTCGCGGGCAAGGCGCGCGCTGCTGTCGGCAAAGCGGCCAAGCTCCAGTCCCAGTGCCTGCATATGCCGGTCTGCGCCGATATCCACCTGCCGGCCTGCCAGCTGCGCGCGGATACCCATGCCGGGGATTGATTGAAACTGCTGGACGGCGGGCAGCTCAAGGTTTTGCGCCCTGGCCGCTTCGACAATGGCATGCGCCAGCGGGTGCTCGGACTGCGATTCTGCGGCGGCAAGCAGCTGCAAAACGGCAGTTTTTTCAAAGCCTGCGGCCACTTCAAAATGGGTCAGTACCGGCTTGCCAAGGGTGAGGGTGCCGGTCTTGTCCAGGGCGATGATGCGCGCGTCTTTCAATGATTGCAGGGCTTCGCCCTTGGCAAACAACAGGCCAAGCTCGGCAGCGCGTCCGCTGCCGACCATGATGGAGGTCGGGGTGGCCAGGCCCATCGCGCAGGGGCAGGCGACAATCAGCACCGCGACCGCATTGACCAGCGCCAGGCTCAAGGCAGGCGCGGGCGCCAGCCACAGCCAGAGGCTGAAGGTCAGTACTGCGGCCAATATCACCGCAGGCACGAACCAGCGGGTGACCTTGTCCACCCGTGCCTGAACCGGCAGCTTGCCTGCCTGTGCCTGCTCGACCAGGCTGATGATTTGCGCCAGCACGCTTTGGCTGCCCACGGTGGTGGCGCGGATGGTCAGCGCGCCATGCTGGTTGACGGTGCCGCCAATCACCGGGCTGCCGGGGGATTTTTCCACCGGCAGCGGCTCGCCAGTCAACATCGACTCATCGACCAGGCTGCCGCCTTCCAGCACCACGCCATCCACCGGCAGGCGCTCGCCGGGGCGAACCTGAAGCAGGTCGCCAGTCACCACTTCTGCAATCGCAATATCCTGGCCGATGCCGTTGCGCAGCACGCGGGCGGTCTTGGGTTGCAGGCCAATCAGGCGGCTGATGGCTTGTGAGGCCCGGCCCTTGGCGCGGCTTTCAAGAAAGCGGCCAAGCAAAATCAGGGTGATGATGACTGCGGCAGCTTCGTAATAGACATTGACCGCGCCTGTGGGCAGCAGACGCGGCCAGAAGGTGGCGATAAGCGAATACAGCCAGGCGGAAGTCGTGCCCAGCACCACCAGGGAATTCATGTCCGGCGCGCCCCGCCAGAGTGCTGGCAGGCCATGCCGGTAAAAATGCCGCCCGGGAATCAGCAGCACCAGCGTGCTCAGCAGGCATTGCAGATACCACAGGTTTTGCTGGCCGAATGCCGCCAGCAGCCAGTGGTGGAAGGGCGGCAGCAAGTGCCCGCCCATTTCCAGCACAAATACCGGCAAGGTCAGGCTGGCGGCGATGAATAAATCGCGTTGCAGCCACTGTTGCTGCCGTTGTTGCTGCGCCTGATGGGCGGCCTCATCGGCTTGCCGGTCTTGTGCCAGGCGGGCAGAAAAGCCGGTTTTCTCTACAGCGTTCAGCAGGGATTGCGGGCTGGCATGCCCCTGTACCGTGGCGCGTGCACTGGCAAGGTTCACCGATGCGCGGGTAACGCCGGGGACGGCTTGCAGGACGCGCTCCAGCCGGGCGCTACAGGCGGCACAGCTCATGCCCTCAATGGATAAGGTGATGGCTGTTTCGCTATGCGCCATCAGCCTGCCGGTGTCTTGGCGGCCAGCTCAACCGGCACGCCCACCCGTTGTGCGGCACGGCGCGGAATGTACTGCGCATCCAGCAGCGGCTGGATGCGGCGGAAAACTTCGGCGCGGGTGAACGGCTTTTTCATGAAGTCCTCAGCGCCCAGGCGCTGGACATACATCTGTTCGGTAGGCTTGGGGTTGCCGCTGGTGACGATAATCGGAATATCGCGGGTATGCGGCAGCTCGCGCAGCAGGCGCAGCAGCGAAAAGCCGTCGGTATCGGGCAGGATGACATCCAGAAAAATCAGTTCCGGCTCGAACATCTCAATCTGCCGCAGCGCGGCGCGTCCATCATGCGCTTCGGTAATCAGATAGCGTTCTTCGCCCAGTTCTTTTTTCAGCCGGGCAATGATGGTCGGGGAGTCATCCACCAGCAGGATACGGGTGCCAGGGCGGGGATCGGCACGCGGGTTCTTGCGGCGGCTAAAACCGGAGTAGTCAGCCGTTTTAATCCGCTCCCCCTCCGTGGCTTTGAGGTTGCGTCGAAAAACATCAAACAATGACATGGTGTTTTTTCCCCAAAAAAACTGCAGTATCTTAGAGCCTGTTCAGAGGCACTTATTTAGCCAAACCGGCCCAATTCTAAAGCGTTCAGGCTGGGAATCCCACTGTTTGCAGGTTCTAAGGCGTGAGTTCGTTCAATGCCCTGAGCCTGCGGGCAAAGTTGTAGCGTTGATGAGGCTGCCCAGCTGCTGGCGCAGTGCGCGTGCGTGCCGTAATGGAAACACTTGACTGATGGCCCGGTTCATTTTGCATGGAGAGTCTGGCTTATGGTGTGTCCTTCCGTTCGGGGGATAAGGTTAAGCTGTTAAAGTCCAGGACTCTGTACCCAGGTGATTCTTGGCCGGGCAAGAAAAAAGATTGCATTGGCGCTTCAATAAAGCCTGGCGCTTTTGGTAGCATTGCGAACCCGTCAGCCCTTGGCGGCAGCTTCCAGCTTTGGAGAATTTCTGCATGACCCGCTTGATCGAGTTTTTGATTTCACTGGCTATTGTCGCCGTTTTGTTCGTGGTCGTTGGCATTGCACTGCCCAGCAAACGCGAAGTTTCCGAAAGCGTTGAAAGCAATCGCCGCCTGACCATCGTCTATGACGTGGTCAACAGCTTCGTCCGCTTCCGCGACTGGAACGCCATCCCCGCCCGCGATCCGGCCGTGGAACTCAAGCTCTCCGGCCCGATGAGCGGCAAGGGTGCACGCATCGACTATGTTTCCAAGGAAAAGGGCATTGGCACGGGGCACTGGCTGATTAGCGACAGCAAGGAGAAGAAGCAGGTCGATTACAGCATCGAGAACGAGCACTGGGGCACCAACAAACGCTCCAGCATCATTCTGGAGCCGACCGGCCGCAACAACCGCAATGTGCGTATCACCCAGAATTATTCGGTGGATTACGGCTGGAACCTGATTGGCCGCTATGCCGGTCTGTACGTCAACAGCTTTGTGGGCGAAGACATCAAGATTGGCCTGAACCGCCTGAATCACCTGCTGTCCAGCATCCCCAACCAGGACTACGGCCTGGCTGGCAACCGTCTGGAAGCACTGGAGCAAG
Source organism: Pseudomonadota bacterium (assembly GCA_030528565.1). Lineage (GTDB taxonomy): Bacteria > Pseudomonadota > Gammaproteobacteria > Xanthomonadales > Xanthomonadaceae > Solilutibacter. The sequence goes on along the minus strand of JAUMYP010000006.1, from coordinate 48,267 downwards.
TGAGCCTGCCAGCGCAGAATGTCCTCATCGTCAATTCCGGCGGCGTCAAGCGCGGCGATGACAGCATCAAGAGTGCAATCAACTCCAACCGCGAATGGATCAAGCGCGTCATGGAGGCCAACAATCTTGAAGCGGTCGGCCCGGTGCGCATCGTCACCAACGAATATGGCCGTGAAAACTACAACTTCGATGTGGTGCAGGTCGTCCGCAAGAAGGGCGTTGCTGAAGATGCCGCAGCTGAAGAACTGAAAGTTGACCTGCAAGGCCCGGTGAAGTACGAGCTGCAACCGGAAATGAAGGTGGCGCGTGGCAAGTTCACCGGCTATTTCCCCGAGCTGGAAGCCATGCGCAGTGCTGTGCGTGCCTGGCTCTTGGTACGCGGGCTTGAAGTCGGTGGCCGCTCGTTTGACCACTACACTGGCGGCGTGGATGCAGCCTTTACGGAAAAAGGCGAGTTTGAAATCCACTGGCCGGTCAAGTAACCCGCTTGCAAGTTTTGCAGAACGCCGCGAATATCGCGGCGTTCTGCATTTGTGCCCATCTTTTGTGAAGGAGTGATGTGATGCTTTCGGTGCTGCGTGGAAATCTGCCTGAAAACTGGATGCGGCAGCGATTCTGGTTTGCGCTGATCGGCTCATTGCTGGCGGCAGTGGCTGTCGGACTGTCGGCCTATGCCGCCCATGCCGGGCTTGATGAAGTGCCGCGCCACTGGTTGCAGCAGGCCGCACTGTTTGGTTTTGGGCATGGGGTGGCGCTTTCGGCGCTGGGGCCGATGGCTGTGCGCCGTCTGGCATTTATCGGCCTTGTTTGCATCACCCTGGGCGTGCTGCTGTTTTCCGGCAGCCTGGTGCTGGGGGCATTGGTGGGCTTGCCTACGCGTGCTGCCCCCTATGGCGGCACTTTGATGATGCTGGGTTGGCTGCTGCACGCACTGGGGCAGTGGCGGCGATGAGGTTTAGCCAATGTCGATAGCAAACAGCCTCTCGGCATTGGCGGTTGTGGCGGCGGCGATGCGCTCCGGGGTTTCCTGGCGTAGCTCGGCCAGGGTATTGAGTATCGTCAGCAGGCGCGCCGGTTCATTGCGCTGCCCGCGCCACTGGCTGTCGGGCTGGTCGGGGGAATCGGTTTCCAGAAGCAGATAGTCCAGCGGGATTTCCGCCACGGTGCGGCGCAGGCGCTGGGCGCGCGGATAGGTGAGTGGGCCGCCGATGCCGAGCATGAAACCCATTTTGCATAGCTGTTTGGCCTGCTCCAAGCTCCCGGAAAAGCTGTGAATCACGCCGCGGCTGCCGGGAAAGCGGCGCAGGGTGGCGATGACGGCATCAAAGGCGCGGCGGGCATGGATGATGACCGGCAGGTTGAATTCCAGTGCCAGTTTCAGCTGTGCCTCGAAAAAATCCTGCTGCCGTTGCCGGTCGAGCGTGTCCAGAAAATAATCCAGGCCGATTTCGCCCACCGCCACGCAGGGCTTGCTGCTGGAAAGTTGCTGCCGTAGTGCGTGCAGATGTGCAGGCAGGTGCTGCGGCAGAAATACCGGATGCAGGCCATAGGCCGGATACAGCCCGGCATGTTCTGCGCACACGCGCTCAAGCTGCGCCCAGCCATCGGCATGGGTGGCTGGCACGATTTGCGCCATGACCCCGGCTGCCTGCGCACGGGCAAGTACCGCTGCGCGGTCGGCAGCGAAACTTGCGTCATCAAAATGACTATGGCTGTCAACAAGCCGCATCAGCGCCGGGTGGCATGGCCGTCAATCGGTGGGCGCGCAGGGCTGCTGTCCGCAGTGCCGGGGGATGGCTGCTTGCGGGTTTTCCATTTGGCCAGCAGCAAGGTGGCAAGCCCCAGCAGGATTTCATCCACAAACGGCAGGCCATCGGGTACCACCAGGGTAAACACGAACAGGACGGCCACCAACTTGAACAGGGTGGGATATTTGAGGCGGGCTGCCCAGGTCATGAACGGGGCAAGCAATAGCTGGCGCATCTGCGGAACTCCCATGAAATCAATGCCGGAAAGCTATCACGCGGCATTTCCACAAGCTGTGAATAGCGGGCGCGGAGCGATGGAATATTTACCTGCCTGTCAGTTTCACGGGCAAGCCTGGCCCGCTAGAATAGCGGCTTTCATCCACTCACCAACGAGCAGGCATCATGGCTTTGAATCCTTACGATTTGTACGACATCCGTTCTTTGCTGAGCGAAGAAGAGCAGGCGGTGCAAGACTCGGTGGGGCGGTTTGTCGATGACCGTGTGCTGCCGATTATCGGTGAGTGCTTTGACAAGGGCGAGTTCCCGCAGGATTTGATTCCGGAAATGGCCGAGATGGGGCTGCTGGGCGCCACCTTGCCGGAAGAATACGGCTGTGCCGGGCTGAACTCGGTGAGCTATGGCCTTATCTGCCAGGAGCTGGAACGCGGTGATTCCGGCCTGCGCAGTTTTGCCAGCGTGCAAAGCTCGCTGTGCATGTACCCGATTTACGCCTATGGCAGTGAAGAACAGCGCAAACGCTGGTTGCCGGAAATGGCCGCAGGCAAGGTGATTGGCTGCTTTGGCCTGACCGAGCCGCATGGCGGCTCTGACCCGGCCAATATGAAAACCCATGCCAAACGTGATGGCGATGACTGGGTGATTAACGGTGCCAAGATGTGGATTACCAATGGCAATCTGGCGCATATCGCCATCATCTGGGCGCAGACCGATGACGGCATCCAGGGCTTTATCGTCGAAACCAATACTCCGGGCTTCACCGCGCAAGTCATCAAGCAGAAGATGAGCCTGCGCGCCTCGGTGACCAGTGCCCTGTTCCTGGACAATGTGCGCGTGCCCGATAGCGCCCGCCTGCCGAATGTGAAAGGTCTGAAGGGGCCGCTGGGCTGTCTGACCCAGGCGCGCTATGGCATCACCTGGGGGCCGATTGGCGCGGCGATTGCCTGCCTGGATGAAGCACTGAACTACAGCAAGGAGCGCATGCTGTTTGGTCGCCCGGTAGCGGCCACGCAAAGCGCGCAAATCAAGATGGCCGACTGGGCGCGGCGCATCACCTGCGCGCAATTGCTGTCGTTGCAGCTTGGCCGCTTGAAGGACGCTGGCACCATGCAGCCGACGCAAGTGAGCCTGGCCAAATGGAACAATGTGCGCATGGCGCTGGATATCGCCCGTGAAGCCCGTGACCTGTTGGGTGGCGCCGGCATCACCACCGAGCACTCGCCGATTCGCCATGCGCTGAATCTGGAATCGGTGATTACCTATGAAGGCACCGAAACCGTGCATCAGCTGGTGGTCGGCCGTGAGCTGACCGGCATCAACGCCTTCTGATTGCTGATGAGCATCACGCCCACACTGGAAACCGCGCGGCTTAGGCTGCGCGCCTGGCGTGTGGATGATTTCGAGCGTTATTTCGAGCTGTTTTCCAACCCCGAAGCAGCGCGGTTTATCGGCGGCGCAGCCGGGCGTGGCGCGATATGGCGACGCTTCCTGCAAATGCCCGGCGCCTGGGCCTTGCAGGGCTTTGGCATGTTTGCCGTGGAAGAGAAAGCCAGTGGCCTGTGGCTGGGGCAGTGCGGGCCGTGGCAGCCCGATGGCTGGCCGGGGCTGGAAGTGGGCTATGCCTTTCACCCGGATGCGCAGGGCAAGGGCTATGCGCTGGAAGCCTGCGTGGCCGCCATCGACTATGCCTTCGAGGTGCTGGGCTGCGACCAGGTCATCCACAACATCGACCCGGACAATCGTGCTTCACAGGCGCTAGCGGCCAAGCTCGGCGCACGCATTTTGCAGCGCATCGACCATCAGCCGCCATTTGACGAATACTGCGTCGATGTCTGGGGGCAGGGCCGCGATGAATGGCAGCAGCGGCGCTCGCGCTTTTTCTCTGTTTCGACTTCCAATTCACCCGTATCAGGCTGATTCTGCATGTTCGCCCAAGTCCCCAATCCCATCCCCGCCCGCATGAAAGGGCTTAATCGCGCCGAAATCTGCGATGTCAATTTCACCGAGTTCGTCAAGAACTGGAATGGCCAGCCGTTGCCGCGTCCGGCGGCGGATGAGGCGATTCTCGATGGCAGCGTGCTGGATGCGCAGGGCTTTCGTGAGCTGTTCGAGTCGCAGCTGATTTCCCGCCATCTGGATTTGATGGCGCGCGTTCTGCGGGTACAGAACAAGGTGTTCTATACCATCGGCAGCTCCGGCCACGAAGGCAATGCGATGGTGGCGCGCGCTACCCGGCATACCGACCCGGCCTTCCTGCATTACCGCAGTGGTGGCTTCATGGCCGAGCGTTTCCGCAAGCTGCCGGGCATGGACCCCGTCATGGACTCGGCGCTGTCGTTTGCCGCCAGCAAGGAGGACCCGGCCAGCGGTGGCCGCCACAAGGTGTGGGGCAGCAAGCCGCTGTGGGTGCTGCCGCAGACCTCAACCATCGCCTCACATCTGCCCAAGGCGCTGGGCACCGCGGTGGCGATTGAGGCGGCCAAACGGCTGGGGCATGCCTTGCCGATTCCCGATGACAGCATCGCCATTTGCAGCTTTGGCGATGCCAGCGCCAACCACGCCACGGCGCAGACGGCCTTCAATGCCGCCAGCTGGACGGCGTATCAGAAGCTGCCCGCGCCGGTGCTGTATGTCTGCGAGGACAATGGCATCGGCATCTCGGTGAAAACCCCGAGTGGCTGGATTGCCGAGAGCTTCAGGAACCGCCCTGACCTTGATTATTTCTTTGCCGATGGTCTGGATTTGGCTGGCGGTTATGCCGATGTGCTGCGCGCGGTGGAGCACTGCCGTCGCACGCGCCGCCCGACCTTCCTGCACCTGCGCACCACGCGCATCATGGGGCATGCCGGTACCGATTTCGAAATCGAGTGGCGCTCGATTGAAGAACTCTGTCAGGTCGAGGCCACCGACCCCTTGCTGCGCAGTGCGGCGATTGCGCTGGAATCGGGGCTGATGAGCAAGCTGGAAGTGCTGGCGCTGTACGAGGATATCCGGCAGAAATGCTTTGCCGCCGCCGAGGAGGCCGACTCTCGCCCGCGTCTTGAAACGCTGGGCGAGGTGATGGCGCCACTGGCACCGTACAGCCCGGAGCAGGTGCAGGCCGAAGCGGAGCGAGCGCCCGGGCTTGATGCGCGCATCAAGGCCTTTGGCAGCGAAGAAAAATTGCCGGAAAAACAGCCGGCACGGCATCTGGCCATCCAAATCAATAACGCCCTGCACGACTTGTTTGCCAAATACCCCGAAACCCTGCTGTTTGGCGAGGACGTGGCGCAAAAGGGCGGCGTATATACCGTCACCAAGGGCTTGCACAAAGTCTTTGGCGCGCGCCGGGTGTTCAACACCCTGCTGGATGAAACCATGATTCTGGGCATGGCGCAGGGCTTTGCCAATGTCGGCATGCTGCCGGTGCCGGAAATCCAGTATCTGGCCTATCTGCACAATGCCATCGACCAAATCCGTGGCGAGGCTTGCAGCCTGCAATTCTTCAGCAACAACCAGTACCAGAACCCGATGCTGGTGCGTATCGCCGGCCTTGGTTACCAGCGCGGTTTTGGCGGCCACTTCCACAATGACAACTCGGTGACCGCATTGCGCGATATTCCGGGGCTGGTGGTCGGCTGCCCCTCGCGTGGCGATGATGCGGCGATGATGCTGCGCACGCTGGCGGCGCTTGCCAAGGTCGATGGCCGGGTGACGGCTTTCCTTGAGCCGATTGCCTTGTACATGACCAAGGACCTGTACGAGCCGGGCGATGGCCTGTGGCTGACCGAATACCCCGCGCCGAATCAGGCGCTGGTGCTGGGCGAGCCGCGGGTTTACCACCCCGAGGCGCGCGATTGCGTCATCTTCACCTTTGGCAATGGCGTGCCGATGAGCCTGCGGGCGGCGCGTGAAATCGAGGAAAAACACGGCTGGAAAGTGCGCGTGGTCGATTTGCGCTGGCTGGTGCCGCTGAATGCCGATGCCATCGCCCTCAATGCCGATGACTGCGAGCGCATCATTATTGTGGATGAAGGCCGCTTCAGCGCCGGGGTGGGCGAGGGCATCATCACCGCGCTGGCCGAGGCCGGGCAGGGCGGCAAACCGATGCAGCGCGTGGTCGGCGCCGATACCTATACCCCGCTGGCGGGCGCGGCCTTCCTGGTCATCCCTAAAGATGAGGATATTGTTGCCGCAGCGGACGAGCTGGCGGAGTAAAGCCAGCTGCACAGCCCGGTGCCGCATGTCTGCCACTGGGCCGTCTGGCGGGGTGACCCAATCATGTTATGCTGCGGCGCAGCACTTCCGGAGTCTTGCATGCTGCTCTATCAATTCCACGAAAACGCCCGTGCCTGGATGGCACCCATTACCTACTGGTCCGAGGCGGTGGCCAAGATGTATACCGCTTCGGGGAGCTGGCTTTCCAGTTTGCCCGGTTCACAACGCATCGCGGCCGGTTATGAACTGATTCACCGTATTGGCAAGGATTACGAAAAGCCTGCCTTCGATATTCATGAAATCGAAGTGGAAGGGCTGAGCATCCCGGTGGTGGAACGGGTGGTACTGGAAAAGCCGTTCTGCCGCCTGCTGCGTTTCAAACGCTATCACGACCAGGCCGACGGCCTGGCGCAAATGAAAGACAACCCGACCGTTTTGATTGTGGCGCCGCTCTCCGGCCATCACAGCACCTTGCTGCGCGATACCGTCAAGACCATGCTCAAAGACCATAAGGTGTATATCACCGACTGGACCGATGCGCGCATGGTGCCCAAAGAAGCCGGCGCCTTTCATCTGGCAGATTACGTGGCCTATATTGAGGAATTCATCCGCCATATCGGCGCGGAAAACCTGCATGTCATGAGTGTGTGCCAACCCACCGTGCCGGTGCTGGCCGCGGTGTCGCTGATGGCTGCGCGCGGTGAGGCCACGCCATGCTCGCTGACCATGATGGGCGGCCCGATTGATGCGCGTGAGTCGCCCACACAGGTGAACAATCTGGCGATGAAGCGCCCGTTGAGCTGGTTTGAGCACAACCTGATTCACACCGTGTCGAGTAATTACCCGGGACGTGGCCGCAAGGTGTATCCGGGCTTTCTGCAACATATGGGCTTTATCGCCATGAACCCGGAGCGCCATGCCATGTCGCACTGGGACTACTACCAGAATCTGGTCAAGGGCGATCAGGAAACTGCTGCCTCACATCGCCGTTTTTACGATGAATACAATGCCGTACTGGACATGCCGGCCGAGTATTACCTGGATACTGTCCGCACCGTATTCCAGGACTATTTATTGCCGCGTGGCGAATGGGTCATCAATGGCGAAAAGGTTGACCCCTCGGCTATCCGTGATACGGCATTGCTGACTATCGAAGGCGAGCTGGATGATATTTCCGGTGCCGGGCAAACCCGGGCGGCACTCAAGCTGTGCAGCAACGTGCCGGAAAACCGCAAGCAGCACATTACCGTGGAGGGCGCTGGCCATTACGGCATTTTCAGCGGCCGCCGCTGGCGCAACCATGTGTATCCTAAGCTGCGCGACTTCTTGAAAGCCGAAAATCGGAAACCATCATCCGATAATGTTTCTGTGGCCGCTGAGTGATTCGATATTTGTCTCGGTGCTTTATTGAATCTTGTGATTCTTGGGCGCCTGTGAACAGGCTCTTATTCCTGAAAATCAGCCTTTGAGCAGGCGCTTAAATATCTTCATGGGCTCGAAGATAAGGTAAATGCATCAATGCAGCTGGGCTAAGCTCGCTGGTAACAAGAATGCCGCCGCCGCTGTGCGACCAGGCCAGGGCTTCTGCCTGTGGCAAGAATCGCAGGCTGATGACTTGTGGCGCAGAGGTCAGTGCCTGCGCCCAGCTTTGCTGCCGCTGGCGACGATAGAGCAATAAATTGTCATAGGTGAGTACGGCAATGGCATCGCGCTGCGGGGCGATATCCGCCGCAGTGATTTGGCTGCGCAGGCGGGCAAAAGCGGGATTATCGCGGCGTTCGCTGGCGCTGGCCTGTGGTACCCCGGCCAGGGTGCCGGCCAGTGCTGCGGTTTCGACTTTCCGGCCATGGCTGCTGGCTGGGCGCAGCGGCAGGGTGAACAGCTGGGGGGGCTGGCGCTTTTTGCTGATAAGAATGATTTGCCCGCTTGTCGCATCCACCGCCAGCGCCTCGACATCGCGTGCGCCATCGGGCCAGCGGAAGTTGATTGTCCATGCCGGTTTCAACAGGCCGCCCTGTGCCAGGGTGTTGCTATCAGGCTCGGCGATGACATGCAGCTGCAAGGTTTTGCGGATGCCGCCGTTATCGCCGGTGTCGGCAATCATCAGATAAGGCTTGCCATCAAGCCTGAAACTGGCGAGGTCCTCCCAGTCCACTTTTTCCACGCCGGCAATATCGAAATTGCCAAGATAACGGCCACGCCGGGAAATGGCATGCAGCTGCGCCGGGCTGCCGCCATCGTTGATGACCCACAGCAAACCCGGATCGCGGCCGGAGGCGGCCATGCCGCTGATTTCGGTCAGCCTTTCATCAACGATGAGGCCGGAAAGGCGCAGCTTTGCCGCATCCTGCGGGCTGCAACCGGCAAGCCATAGCAGCGATGCAAGAGCGAGTGTCAGTGCTTTGCCAGGAAAGAAATGCATGGGGCAAGCATGACAGATGCGGATAAGGACATAAACTGGTAGCAGTCAATTTTGGAGCATTGCATGAGCACTATCGGTACCCCGCTTTCGCCCTATGCCACCCGTGTTTTGCTGCTGGGTTCAGGCGAGCTGGGCAAGGAGGTTGCGCTGGAGTTGCAGCGTTTTGGCGTGGAGGTGATTGCCGTTGACCGCTATGCCGATGCCCCGGCGATGCAGGTGGCGCATCGCAGTCATGTTATCGACATGCTGGATGCGGCGGCCTTGCGCGCCCTGATTGCGCAGGAGCAGCCGCATCTGGTGGTGCCGGAAATCGAGGCCATCCATACGCCGACGCTGGTTGAGCTGGAGCGCGATGCCGGGCTTTGTGTGGTGCCGACTGCGCGCGCGGCCTGGCTGACCATGAACCGTGAGGGCATCCGGCGGCTGGCTGCAGAAGAACTGGGCGTGCCGACTTCGCGCTACCGTTTTGTGGATGACCGCGAACAATATCTGGCGGCCATCGAAGCCATTGGCCTGCCTTGCGTCATCAAGCCGGTGATGTCCTCATCCGGCAAGGGGCAGTCCACGCTGAAAACAGTGGAAGACATTGATACGGCCTGGGATTACGCGCAAAGCGGTGGGCGCGCCGGTGCCGGACGTTGCATCGTCGAAGGTTTTGTCGATTTTGACTACGAAATCACCTTGCTGACTGTACGCCATGCAGGCGGCACGGCCTTCTGCGCGCCGATTGGCCATTGGCAGAAAGATGGCGATTACCGTGAAAGCTGGCAGCCGCAGCCGATGTCGGCGAAGGCTTTGCAGCGTGCGCAGGAAATCGCCGCCAAGGTGTCCGAGAGCCTGGGCGGCTATGGCCTGTTTGGCATGGAATTTTTTGTCAAGGGCGATGAAGTCTGGTTTTCGGAAGTCTCGCCGCGCCCGCACGATACCGGCCTTGTCACCCTGGTATCGCAAACGCTTTCTGAGTTTGCCCTGCATGCCCGCGCGATTCTCGGCCTGCCGGTAGCGGCAGCGCCGGATGGCACGATTGTCTGCCTTGCGCCCTCGGCTTCTTGCGCGGTACTGGCAGAAGGCCACGGTGTGCCGGTGTTCTCGGCTGTAGATGCGGCACTTGCTGCCCCGGATACGGCGCTGCGCCTGTTTGGCAAACCGCGTGTGGAAGGCCAGCGCCGCGTGGCGGTGACCCTGGCGCGCGGCCAAAGTATTGATGAGGCGCGGCAAAAAGCCCGCGAGGCAGCAGCGGCCTTGCAAGTGACACTGCGCTGATTCAGTCGCTGGAGAAACTCAAATCCACCCAAACCAGATGATGGTCGCTGCCCCCGGCAAAGGTGGCTTCTGGGCTTTCCGGCAGCGGCCAGAACACGCCGCTATGTTTGACTGCCAGCTGGCGTGAGGGCAGCACGTAGTCCAGCCGCAGGGTGCCGGAGCGTGCGCCAAAATCGCCTGTGTGGGTGGCGCTATCCCCGCGTCTTGCAATGCCGTAATGCGCGGCGCGGGCGGCAGCGCCCGGGCTACGCGGGGCAGGGTAGTTCAAAACCTGCGGGTGTTGCAGCAGTTGTGCGATGGCGCCTGGTGCGCTGTCGCCATCCGCCGGGTCGGCATTGAGGTCGCCGGCAATCACGAAGGCGGCACCGGCAGGCAGGCCGCCACATTGCCCCTGGTCATCGCAAAGCCAGGGGCGCGGTTTGCCGGAGATATATTCGGCAACCAGGCGGATTTCGTCATGGTTGCGGGCGCCATTGCGGTCTTCTGCGCCATCGAAAACCGGCGGTGTGGGATGCAGGGCGAGCAGATGGATTTCACCTTGCGGCGTCTTGATGGGCACATCCCAATGCGATTTGGATGACAGCCGCAAGGCTTGCCAGACAGTTTCCGGGTGCCAGGGCTTGCCGCTGGCCGGGTCTGTTGGCCGTATCGCGCCGGGCAGCGCCGACCATTTGAAGTGCTGGAAGCTGCGGATGCGGGCGCTGTCGATGGGGTATCTGGACAGCACCAGCATGCCGTATTGACCCGGATGCAGGCCATAGCCCCAGGCATCGTTGCCGTAGGCACGGCCTTCGCCACCGACTTTGCCATCGCCATCCAAATCCAGGCCACTGGCAACGCCGGTATTGACCGGGGCGATATGGCGATACGGATAGTGGATGGGGTCAAGGCCGAACTGCGATTGTTCAAGATAGCGGCGCTGGAACAAGTCTGCTGCGCGGCCTGCGGCATCGAAATCGAACTCGTTGAGCAGCACCACGTCAGGCCGGGTTTGTTGCAGCACCGCCGCGATTTTGCGTGCTGCCGCATCATCGTTTTCCAGCCGGGCAATCAGCCCGCCAGCTTGCTCGTGATACAGCGAAGTGTTGTAAGTGGCAAAACGCATGAGGGCATCTGGATTGGTGGCGGGCGGCGTGCCATGTACATGGACGCGGACACAGCCAGCCAGCAGCGCCATGCCGGCAGCGGCAAGCAGGAATGGGCGAAAACTCATCGTGGCTCCGGAAGGAAGTGTTCAAAAGGCAGCCAGTGCTGGCCATCAAAGCCTTGCAGTGGCGTGAAGCGGCGCTTGTAGTCCATTTTTGGGTGATTATGCAGCCAAAAGCCCAGGTAAAGATGCGACAGGCCGGCCTCGCGCGCCCAATGGATTTGCCGCAGGATGGCATAAGTACCCAGGCCGCGTGCCGCCGCTTCCGGCGCATAAAAGGTATACACCGATGACAGCGCATCCGGCAGGACATCGGTGACGGCGACCGCCAGCAACTGGCCGTCCTGCCGAAATTCTGCAAAGCGGGTATCGGCGCAATGGCCAAGCAGGAATTGCTCAAAATCTTTCGGCGTATGGGTATCCATGCCGCCATTGGTATGGCGGCTTTGCAGATAGCGGCGATACAGGGCGAACTGCTCTTCACTGCGCTCGGCGGGGAGCGTGCGCATGATGAGCCCGGCATTGCGGGCAAGATTGCGGCGCTGGCTGCGGTTGGGACGGAATTCCGCCACGGGGATGCGCACCGGCACGCAGGCCTGGCAATGCGCGCAGGCCGGTCGATAAAGCAGATTGCCGGAGCGACGAAAGCCCATTTCCAGGGCGCGTGGATACAGTGCGGCAAGGCGCGGGTCGTCCGGTGCCAGCAGCAAGTTGCGGGCACTGCGCTGCGGCCAATAGCCGCAATCCTGTTCGCCGCTTAGATACAGGCCGATTTCTTGTGATGGCGGATAGGGGGGCTGCATATGTGCAGGATATGCGGTTTCCGGCCATCTGGCTGCGGGCTGAACAAGCAGGCTCAAACGTCAACGGCAAAAATTTCTGCACGTTGATGGCATACCTTTTACGCAAACAGGACTTCACCATGACTTCTGGCAAGATTGTTGTTGCCATTACTGCCGCGCTGGTTATGAGCTCTGGCCATGCCCTGGCGCAATCCCAGAACAGCCAAACCCGCGAAACCCCGCAGTCGCGCCCCGCCGCATTCGATACCGACAGGGACGGCTTTATTTCCCGCAGCGAGGCGACAGCCCGCCCGCGTCTTGCCGAACGCTTCGATAGCCTGGATAGCAACAAGGACGGCAGGCTTTCACGGCAAGAGCTGCGCAGTGCAAGGGCATTGCATCTGCGGCACGGGCAGGGCGAGCGTAATCATCGCAATGGCCGTGGTGAAGCGCGCGGCATACGCGCTCTTGATAAAGACGCTGATGGCCGCATCAGCCGTGCCGAGGCCGCGGCGCGTCCCGAATTTGCCAGCCGTTTTGCCGAGCTTGATTTGAACCGCGATGGTTTCATCGACCGCGCCGACCACGCACAGCGTCGTGCGCAACGCCGCGACGCCATGTTCAGGGCGGCCGATAGCAATAGCGACGGCCAGCTTTCTCGCGCCGAATTTGATGCCATGCTTGCTGCGCGCAGCGAGCACGGTGCGCGGCAAGGCAAGCGTTGAGGCCTGCGCCCGGATATTTCGGCATGCCGGACTATCCGGGCTAGAATCACACAACTGCCCATAATCGAGCCTTGCGCATGAGCACTGTTTTTCACAAAATCCGCGACCGCGAAATCCCCGCCGAAATCGTCTATGAAGACGACCATTTGTTTGCCTTTCGCGATATCGCCCCGCAAGCGCCAGTGCATGTGCTGTTCGTGCCCAAGCAAGACTTCGCCACTTTGAACGATGTGCCGCAAAACCAGCCGGAAATCATTGGCCGCCTGGCTGTGGCTGCCGCCAACTACGCCAAGGCGCAGGGACTGGATGAAAGCGGCTACCGCATCGTGATGAACTGCAATGGCGACGGCGGCCAGACCGTATTCCAAATCCATATGCACCTGCTGGCCGGCGCACCGCTGGGACGGTTCGGGACTGCTGAGTAAGCTGGTTTAGAGCCTGTTCAATGCAACCGCGTTTGCCTTGCCCGCAGCCGGGCAGCTGTCTATAATTGGCGCGCCGCTTTCGCGGCATTTTTCTTAAAGCTCGCGGCGAACCTGCGGTGCATCCCCGAAACCCAGGCGGAAGGGGTGTTTCTGCCGGTCACGCATCTACCAAGAGACAAAACCATGTCCATTGATACCGCCCAAATCATCAAAGACCATCAGCGTGGCGCCAACGATACCGGCTCGCCGGAAGTCCAGGTGGCGCTGCTGACTGCCCGTATTCAACAGCTGACCGAGCACTTCAAGGTGCACAAGCAAGACCATCACAGCCGTCGTGGCCTTCTGAAGTTGGTCAACCAGCGCCGCAGCATGCTTGATTACTTGCACCGCAAGGATGCCGAGCGTTACAAGGCGTTGATCCAGAAGCTGGGTCTGCGTCGCTAAGACCCCGGAACCGCAGCACTCGCAAGGTGCTGCGGTTTGTTTTTGTGCGACATACTTTCAACCGTTTTACCCGCTAATCACCATCGCCTTGAAGCAGGGGCTTTGAGGCACCCAAAGGAACCGACGTGGCCAAAATCACCAAAACCTTCCAGTACGGCGGCAAGACCGTCACCCTTGAAACCGGCGAAATCGCCCGCCAGGCTGGCGGCGCAGTCATGGTGTCCTGCGATGGCACCGTGGTGCTTGCCACTGCCGTGGCCGCCAAGGCCGCCCGTGAAGGTCAGGATTTCTTCCCGCTGACCGTGGACTATCAGGAAAAGTTCTACGCCGGTGGCCGCATTCCCGGTGGCTTCTTCAAGCGTGAAGGCCGTCCTACCGAGAAAGAAACGCTTATCAGCCGTCTGATTGACCGGCCGATCCGCCCGCTGTTTCCCGAGGAATACAAGAACGAAGTGCAAATCATCTGCCAGCTGGTATCGCTGAACCCGGAAGTGGAGGGCGATGTGCTGTCGATGATTGGCGCCTCAGCGGCGCTGGCGTTGTGCGGCAGCCCGTTCCAGGGGCCGATTGGTGCCGCCAAGGTGGGCTACAAGAATGGTCAGTACCTGCTGAATCCGACCGTCAGCGAGTTGAAAGATTCCGACCTGGAACTGGTGGTGGCCGGTACCCGTGAAGCCGTGCTGATGGTGGAGTCCGAAGCCCGCGAGCTGTCCGAAGAAGTGATGCTCGGCGCGGTGATGTTCGGCCATCGGGAAATGCAGGTAGTCATTGAAAACATCAATGCCATGGTGGCCGATGCCGGGGTCAAGCCTTGCGACTGGGAAGCCCCGGCCAAGAACGAGAGCCTGATTGGCGAAGTCATCAGCAATATCGGTGACAAGCTCAAGGGCGCTTTCCAGATTATCGACAAGCTCGACCGCCGCGAAGCAATCAATGCCCTGCGTCAGGATATTTCCGACCGGCTCTCGCCCAAGGTGGAAGCCGAGGGCTGGAAGATTGCCGACCTTCTGAAAGAGTTTGGTGAGCAGGAATACCAGACCATGCGCCAGTCGGTGCTGGCGACCAAGAAGCGTATCGACGGCCGTGGCCTGACCGATGTGCGTCCGATTAGCTGCAAGGTCGGCGTACTGCCGCGCGTGCATGGCTCGGCGTTGTTCACCCGTGGTGAAACCCAGGCGCTGGTGGTGACCACCCTCGGCACTGCCCGCGATGGCCAGATCATTGATGACGTGGCTGGCGAGTGGAAGGAAAACTTCCTGTTCCATTACAACTTCCCGCCTTACTCGGTGGGTGAAACCGGCCGCTTCGGCGCGCCCAAGCGCCGCGAAATCGGTCATGGTCGCCTCGCCAAACGCGGCGTGCTGGCAATGATGCCGAGCATCGAGGAGTTCCCCTATACGGTGCGCGTGGTCTCGGAAATCACCGAATCCAATGGTTCTTCCTCGATGGCCTCGGTGTGCGGCTCCTCGCTGGCGCTGATGGATGCCGGTGTGCCGGTGAAGCGTCCGGTGGCCGGTATCGCCATGGGGCTGGTCAAGGAGGGCGACGAATACGTGGTGCTCTCTGACATCCTCGGTGATGAAGACCACCTCGGCGATATGGATTTCAAGGTGGCCGGCAGCGAGCAAGGCATCACTGCGCTGCAGATGGACATCAAAATCCAGGGCATCACCGAAGAAATCATGAAGGTGGCGCTGGCACAGGCCAAGCAAGGTCGCCTGCATATCCTGGGCGAAATGGCCAAGGCCATCACCAGCGCACGTACCGAGCTGTCCGAATACGCACCGCGCCTTCTGACCATCAAGATTCACCCGGACAAAATCCGCGAAGTCATCGGCAAGGGCGGCGCCACCATCCAGGCAATCACCAAGGAAACCGGCACGCAAATCGACATCCAGGACGATGGCACCATCACCATTGCTTCGGTCAATAATGCCGCAGCGATGGCAGCCAAGAGCCGCATCGAGCAAATCACTTCCGATGTGGAACCTGGCCGCATCTACGAAGGCAAGGTCGTCAAGATCATGGACTTCGGCGCCTTTGTCACCATCCTGCCCGGCAAGGATGGCCTGGTGCACGTCTCGCAGATTTCCAGCGAGCGCGTGGAAAAGGTCAGCGACAAGCTGAAGGAAGGCGATGTAGTCAAGGTCAAGGTGCTGGAAGTGGACAAGCAAGGCCGCATCCGCCTGTCGATGAAGGCGGTGGAAGAGGGCGAAAGTACAGCGGAGTAATCCGTTTCGTGCAAAGTCTTCAGTGGAAACAAAAGCGAGCCATGGCTCGCTTTTGTTTTTGGCGGGCATGCGCATGGTGCAGGCGTGGCATAATTGCCCGTTCGATTTTCTGGAGTTGCCTCATGAATTTTCTTGATTTTCTGATTCCTGCCGCTTACGCCCAGCAGGCGGCTGGCGGCGCGGCGCAGCCCAGCATGATGGGCAGCTTGTTGTTCCCGCTGGTGCTGATTGCCATCATGTATTTTTTGATGATTCGCCCGCAGATGAAGCGTGCCAAAGAGCATCGCGCCATGCTGGGCGCCCTGGAAAAGGGCAATGAAATCATCACCAATGGCGGCCTGGCAGGTGTGGTCACCGATATCGGCGAGAGCTTTGTCACCGTAGAAGTGGCCGACAATGTGCGCGTGCGCGTGCAGAAGGCTGCCATCGCTGCGGTGCTGCCCAAGGGCAGCCTGAAAGCTGCCTGATTCTTCTTTTCGTTTTCTGGAGTCGCGCGATACTGCTCGCGCGGGTGAACGCCATGCTTGAGTTTCCTCGCTGGAAATATGTCCTCATCGTATTCGTGCTGATTTTGAGCACGATTTATGCCCTGCCCAATTTGTATCCGAAAGACCCGTCGGTGCAGGTCACTGCTGCGCGTGGTGCCTTGAGCGATGCGGATGTTGAGTCAGTGCGCACGGCGGTCAATGCCGCATTATTGGGTGCGGAGATTCAGCCCAAAGCCATCGACGTGTCCAAGCCCGGTACCGTGGCAGTGCGGCTTGCCGATACCGGACAGCAGGCCAGGGCGCAGGCGGCCATCCGTGAGGCCTTGGGGCAGGAATATGCGGTGGCATTGAATCTGCTCTCATCGGTGCCGGGGTGGCTGGAAAGCTTTGCTGCCAAGCCGATGTCGCTGGGGCTTGACTTGCAAGGCGGCGTTCACTTTTTGATGCAGGTTGACCAAAAAGCTGCACTGGAAAAGCGCCTGGAAGCCTATGCCGACAATATGCGTGCGGCATTGCGCGATGCCAATCTGAAATACCGTTCGGTGGAGCTGCGTGCCGACAATGCCATTGTGGTCAGTCTTGAGCCGGGTGTTTCCAATACGGATGCGCAAAAGCTGCTGGCCGATGCGCTGGGCAACCCGATGACCGGCGGCCCCGGTTTTAGCTGGGTGGTACAGGATGCCAACACCTTGTTGGCGCGGCTGCCGGAAACTGAAGTCAACCGCATTGCGCTGGAAGCAGTGGACCAGAACCGTGCCGTGATTGGTGACCGTATCAATGCGCTGGGGGTGGCTGAACCGGTATTGCAGCGTCAGGGCAATGACCGCCTGGTGATTCAATTGCCGGGCCTTCAGGACACCGCCGAGGCCAAACGCCAGATTGGCGCGACCGCCACGCTGGAGTTCCGTGCGGTGACCGGTGACGAAGCGAGCGCAGCGGCTGCCGAGGCCAGCGGTCAAATCCCGCCGGATTCACGCCTGTACCGCCAGCAAAATGGCGCGCCGATTTTGCTTTCCAAGCGCGTCCTGGTTTCCGGCGACGAGCTGCTTTCGGCGATGCCGACCACCGATGGCAATACCGGCTCACCGGCTGTGTCGATTACGCTGAATGCCGCAGGTGGCAAGCGCATGCTGGAGCACACCATGGAAAATGTCGGCCAGCGGCTTGGCGTGGTGTATATCGAGCGCGTGCCGACGGTGAGCATTGTCGATGGCGAGGAAGTGCAGACCTCGCGCATTGAGGAACGGGTCATCAGCGCCTCGACCATCCAGGGCGTGTTCGGCAAGGATTTCCAGACCACCGGGCTTTCGCAGCAAGAAGCGCAGAGCCTGGCCAAGCAGCTCAAGTCCGGCGCACTGGCCGCGCCCATGGACTTTGTGGCCGAAAGCGTGATTGGCCCCAGCCTTGGCAAGGAAAACGTCGAGCGCGGCGTGCGTGCGGTGCTGTATGCCTTCTTGTTCACCCTGGTGTTTTTCATGATGTATTACCGCATGTTCGGCCTCATCACCTCGGTGGCATTGCTGTTCAACCTGGTGATTGTGGCGGCGGTATTGTCGGTATTCGGCGCCACCATGACCTTGCCGGGCTTTGCCGGGCTTGCGCTGTCCATCGGTCTTTCGGTGGACGCCAATGTGCTCATCAACGAGCGTATCCGCGAAGAATTGCGCGCCGGCATGCCGCCCAAGGCCGCGATTGCCGAGGGTTATGACAAGGCATCGAGTTCGATTCTGGATGCCAACGTCACCGGCATCCTGGCGGGGGTGGCCTTATACGCCTTTGGTACCGGCCCGCTGAAGGGTTTTGCGGTGACGCTCATCATCGGCATCCTGGCCTCGATGTTCACCGCGCTGACCGTGACCCGCGCCATCGCCACCCTGATATATGGCCGTCGCAGCAAGCTCAAGACGCTGGCGATTTGAGGAACGCATAGATGAAGATTTTTCCGTTGACATTCATCCCCAGCTCGACCCATTTCGATTTCATGCGGGTGCGCTGGTTTGGCATGATAACTGCCGCCCTGATGCTGCTGGTGGCGCTGGGCGGTATCGCCATCAAAGGCTTCAATTTCGGCCTGGACTTTACCGGCGGCACTGCGATTGAACTGGGTTTTGAGCAGGCCCCGAATGTGGAGCAACTGCGCGGCAAACTGGCCGCTGCCGGGTTTGAAAAGGCGCAAGTGCAGGCTTTTGGCAATGGCACCGATGTGCTGGTGCGCCTGCGCGCCGAGCAGGGGCAGGAGGACAAACTCGACAATAGCGTGGCGCAGTCCAATGCCATTGTCAGCGCACTTGATAGCGCCGATAACCCGGTAGAGCTCAAAAGCCGCGAATCCATCAGCGCCCTGGTGAGCTCCGAGCTGACCAGCAAAGCCTTGCAGGCCATTACCTTCGTGCTGATTGGATTTCTGATTTACATCAGCCTGCGCTTTGAATGGAAATTCGCCGTGGTGGCCAGTATCACCACCTTGTTCGACGTATTGGTGGCGGCGGGCTTTTTTGCGCTTACCGGGCGCGAGTTCGATTTGACCGTGCTGGCGGGCTTGCTGGCGGTGATGGGCTTCTCCATCAACGACACCATCGTGGTATTCGACCGCGTGCGCGAAAACTTCCGCAGCATGCGCGGCACGCCGTTTGAAGTGTTCAACGCCTCCATCAACCAGACCCTCTCGCGTACCATCATCACCTCGGCGGTGTTCTTCCTGTCGGTGCTGGCGCTGTTCCTGTTTGGTGGAGAATCGCTGCAAGGCTTGGCGCTGACGCAGATGATTGGCGCGATTGTCGGTACGGTGTCCTCGATTTTCGTGGCTTGTGCGCTGCTGACCGTGGGCGTTTTGACCGTTACCAAACAGGACTTGATGCCCAAAGCCCGCGATGATGCCGAGCTTGAGCGGCGTCCTTGAGTCGCTGCTATCAAGGCTCTAACACAAACCCCGGCATTGGCCGGGGTTTGTCGTTGATGGGCTGTGCAATGCTCGCGGGCAGCGGGATTCAACTCCACCAGTATCGGATAACGTGGAAGAACACCGGGGCGGCGAAGCAGACTGAATCCAGCCTATCGAGCATGCCGCCGTGACCTTCAATCATGTGTCCCCAGTCCTTGATGCCGCGGTCGCGCTTGATGGCGGACATCACCAGCCCGCCGTAAAAGCCCATCAGGGTGATGATGAGTGCCAGGAGTCCGGCCTGCCAGGGGGTGAAGGGCGTAATCCACCACAACCCCATGCCAAGCAGGCTGGCCGAGAGTATGCCGCCGGCAAAGCCTTCCAGGGTCTTGGAGGGCGATAGCCGTGGCGCAATCAGGCGTTTTCCGCAGAGTTTGCCCCAGACGTATTGCAGGACATCGGATGACTGCACGACGATGACCAGGAATGCCACCAGCAGCAGGTTGCGGCCTTCAAAGCCCGGGATTTTCAGGTTCAGCAGCATCGGCACATGGGAGATGCAGTACACGCTTATCATCAGTCCCCATTGCACTTTGGCGGTGCGCTCCAGATAGCCGCGCACCTCGCCACCGAGTGCCGAAAGCACTGGCAGCGCCAGAAACGCATAGACCGGAATCAGGATGGCAAACAGGCCATACCAGTCGCTGTACACCAGCCAGTATTGCAAAGGCAGGGCGAGATAGAACGCGGCCAGTACGGCGTAGTAATCGCTGCGCCGGGTCGGGGTGAGGGTAAGAAATTCGCGCAGGGCAAAGAACGATACGCAAAAGAACAAGCCGACCACACCAGCGCGCCCTGCCCAGAATGCCAGGCCAACGAGTGCGGCCATCACCCACCAGGCGCGGATGCGCGCCACCAGATTGTCGATGACCGGGCTGGGAGAGCCTTGCAGGCGCCAGCGCAGTGCCTCGGCAATCAGGGTGGCCAGGGTCAGTACGGCAAAAATGCCGAGAAACAGCAGCAGGGTATGTGGCAGTGACAAGAATTTTTGCAGCATCAGCGTGGCTCCTGGCTGCTTGCTTGGCCCAGTGCAAGCAGCGCATCACGACTGCGCTGCAAAAAGGCGGCCTTGTCCTCGCCGGGGGCAAGCTGGATGGGCTGACCAAAGGTGGCGCTGCACAGCAATGGCAGTGGCAACAGCTTGCCCTTGGGCATGACGCGCGCCAGATTGTCTATCCACACGGGAACGAATTCCAGCTGCGGCCTTGCCTGCGCCAGATGAAAAATACCGCTTTTGAACGGCAGCAGCCCGTCATCGGTATTGCGCGTGCCTTCCGGGAAGATAATCAATGAAGCCCCTTCATCCACAGCCTGGCACAGGGTTTGCAGCGGGTCATGCTGGCGGTTTTGCGCTTCGCGCTCGACCAGGACGCCATTGAACACCCGGCTGATGAGGTAACGACGCAGCTTTCCCTTCTGCCAATATTCGGCCGCTGCCACCGGACGTACTCTGGGACGCAGCGCAAGCGGCAGCGCCGACCAAATCAGCACGAAATCGCCGTGGCTTGCGTGATTGCCGTAATACACCCGGCCCTGACCATCGGGATGGCAATGCCAGATGGCGCGGGCGCCGGTCAAAAAGCGGATGAGCGCGCTGATGAGCCGGGCAACCAGTCGGGAAATCATGACCACCTCCAAAGTGCAAAGGCGGCAAGGAGTGCCAGCCATTGCAGGATAACGATGAATATCAGCAGCCGGCCAAGACGCAAACATCCATCACGACGTGCCTCCCAGTTTCGCCCGGCTTTGGCCGCTGGCAGAACGCCAAGCCATAGCAGCGCGGCATCAAGCTGCTGGGTATCGGCGCTGATGGCGAGCAGGCGCCTGTCAAAGCCCAGCCGCAAATCCAGGTACAGCCCGGCAAATGCCAGTGTGATGCTGAGTACAAGCGCGATATTGCCGGGCAGACCGGCTTTCAGCCATAGCGCCCAGGCGGCGATGGCAAGGCCGATGCCAAGCGGCAGGCGCAGGCTGCTGCGCAATGCGGCAAGCCAGGCAGAGAGTGCGGTGAGACGGGTTTGCAGTGGACTCATCACAAACGCTCCAGAACATTCCGGTGCGCAGGTTTTATGACGCACTCGGGTTTGTGCTGCTGTAACCATTGCAAGGCCTCGGCAACCGATGCGCCCCGGTAGCGTATGCGCCAGGCCAGCGCCACGCAGGCACTGCGCGAATAGCCCAGCGCACAACAAAGCAATACCGGGCCTTGCCGGAGTTGTTTGTCGAGTGCAGCGGCTGCGGCAATGAGCTGCGCCTTGCCTGGCGGCAGCAAATCCAGCATGAGCTGCTGGGCATCGCCATGGCGGGCATCCACACGCGGCAGTTCCGCACAACAATCCAACACTTGGGCGAAATTCTGCCTCTCGCCGCGCCCGGGAATACGGCCTAGCCACAACCCGTCACCTAATGCCACAGGTTGTGGTCGATGGCGTGTCCACAGGCGTGAATTCAGCCAGGCAGCCGCCAGATAGGGCGCCAGCAGCCAGCGCGCGGCGATGGATAACTGCCCGTTGGCCTGTTTCTGGAAACCGGCAGCACCACTCCAGGCATAGTTGCAGGCCACTACGGCCAGTGATAGCGCAGGCCATGCCAGGCACAGCCAGAGGCCGCCCTGCCATGCCAGTGCGTAAAACAAGGCGGCGCCCAGGGCATACAGCAGGGTAAGACGCCAGCGGCTGCGGTTTATGGACGCATCAGGCCGCAGCGGCGAGGTCAAGGGGGCATCCGGCCACAGCCATACGCATAGCCAGCCCACGGCAAGCCCGGCAGGCAAATCCAGAAAGTGGTGCTGCCAGGTGGTCAGGACGGAAATGCCAATCAGCGCAAACCAGATATGCAGCCACAGCCGCCAGAAGCCGTGCAGATACTGGGCATATTTCACCCACAGCACGACAAGCAGCACGATATGCAACGAAGGCGCCTGGTTATAGGGCTTGTCAAAACTCTCCAGCGCACTGAACATTTGCCCGAACACGCCCTCCACCGCTGGCCGGGTGAAGCCGAAAGCCAGAGGCCAGAGCAAAAAGCAGGTCACGGCAATCAGTTGCGCGGTGAAAAGCCGCAGGCCATGACGGTCAAGCTCCGTGCGGCTGCGGCACAGGAACGGCGAGATGGCATACAGCAGGTCAATTGACCAATACGGCACGATGCTCCACGGCCATAGCGGGATATGCCGTTCCCAGGCAAAGGCGATATTGCCGACCTTGCCCAGGGCATCTTGTTGCGCAGCCATTTGATTGGCAAAGCCGTAAGTCAGAAAGAAGAACGGCCCCAAAAATGCCAGCCACAGGCAGGCACGCAACCAGGGGCGGCGCTGCATCTCAGCCTTCACGCTGCGCCAGCGATACGGTGAAGATGCCGAAGTCATCAATTCGCTGCGCCACTTTCTTGAAACCGGCTTGCTGCACCAATTCATCCATTTCTGCCTGGGAGCGACGGCGCATTACCCAGGCTTCGCCATCACGATGGCTGGTCAGCGCGCGGGCAATAAAGGCCAGCTGCGGATGCCAGGGCTGGCCGGTATAGGCCAAATAACCCCCTGCCGGCACAGCGCGCGCCAGACCCGAAAGCGAAGCCTGGAGCAAGGCATTGTCGGGGAACAGCTCATACAGCCCCGAGACGACCGCAAGCGTGGGGGAAGGCTGCAAGGCGGCCAGGTCTTCGCCATCAAAGGCATTGCCTGGCTCGAAGCGGGCAATATCAGCGGCGCCCAGCGCATGGATGAGTTGCCGGCCTTTTTCTACATTGAGCAGGCTGTAATCGCGCAGCAAGATGCTGTCGGCGCGCGCTGCCGGTGTGCCTGCCAAGGCCTCCAGCACATAACGGCCATGACCTGCGGCAATATCCAGCGCGTGTACCGGCATCCCGGCGTTGCGCAGGCGTTGCATGGCCAGCGCCAAAAGCTCGCGCAGGTGCTCGCGGCGGATACGGATGCCGCGCCAGCCGATGGCATCAAGATAATTGCGGTCAACAAAGCGCCCCAAGGGGCCAGCGCCGCGCGCCTGATTCTCGTACACATAGTCCAGTGTGCTGCCCGAATCAAAGCCGGTTTCAAGACCCAGCCTGATGCCTGCCGATAATTTTCCGCCCAGGCGCAGCCCGGCACGGGTGGCACGCCAGTACATGCCTTCGGCGCTCCACCTGGGCAGTGGCCAGGCGAGTTTTTCGGCCTCGTCAAAGCGCACGCCGTGGCGGTGTGCTTCAAGCTGCGAGGGCAGCTTCAGGCCTTCATCAAAGCGTGCCAGCAAGAAGCTGCGCATTTTCTCCACCGCGATAGCACGCCCGCGCTCACCCAAGGTGTCGTGATAGAAACCCGGCAGCAGGTGGCGCTCCTTGACGGCAGCCCCCAGACGCTCGAAGAACCTGTCCTGCGGCGCGCGATGCACCACGAAGTCGGCAGCCGATACCAGCAACTGGGTCGGGACGATGATGGATGCGGCATCCTCCACAATGCGTTCGGAAGTTTCATAAAGCCCCAGTAGTACCCGCACCGAAATCGGCCGGGTAATCAGTGCGTCCTGCTCGTAGCTGGCAATGCGCTCGGGGTCATGCGTCAGGAACTTGGCCTTGACATAGCTGTTGACCTGGAAATTTCCGCGCAATTTGTACAGCAGTGCCAGGGCTGGCCGTGCCAGCGGTACATACAGCTTGACCTTGAAGGCGGGGGAGGCCAGCACCATGGCGCGCAGGCGGGGCGCGTAGTCATGTGCCCAGGTCGCGGCAAGCACGGCACCGACGCTTTGCGCCACCAGTGCAGTGTTTTCCATCTCTACGCCATGCTGGCTGCCAAGATGCGCCATGAAACCATCCAGGTCGCGTACCCAGGCCATGAAGCCGGGGGCATCGCCGCGCATTCCCGATGAGCGTCCGTTGCCACGCGCATCCCAGGCGAAGAACTCGAAATCGGCCAAGTCCAGCTCATCCACCAGATGCGCCATGCGCCCGGAGTGCTCATGGCCGCGATGCAGCAGCACGATGCTGCCGCGGCACACCCCCTGTGCAGGCCAGTGGCGATAAAACACGGTTTCGCCATCACGGGTTTGCCAGTCATGGCTTTGCTGGGGGCGGAGGGTTTTGTAGCGGTCGGCTTCATTCATGTGTTGGTTCCTTGAGTCCGGCCTTGATACGGCGCAGCAGTGTGATGAAGCAAAGTGCCGCTGCCAGTGCATAAGTCCAGTTCACCCAGTCGGCATTGGCAATACCCGCTGCCAAAAGCAGCCCCAACAAACCGACTACAAAGGCACGGTCGCTTTTGCCCATGGGGCCCTCATAACGGCGGCGGCTGCCGACCATCACGCCCAGCACGCCAGCGTATTCGCTCAATATCGCCAGCACCACAAAGCCCAGCACGATGTCGTGCCGTACACCGGCAAGGCTGGTCAAGGCCGCATACAGGGCTGCATCGGCCAGCACATCCCAGAGCTCATTGAGATAGGCGCCCAGGCGTGAGGCGTGACCGAACTCACGTGCCAGCATGCCGTCGATGGCATTCATGCCCATGCGCAGCAGCATCCATAGCGGCAGCAAGGCATACCAAAGCGGTGTATCAGCTGCCTGCCAATACACCCAGCCAGCAACCAGGAGCGAAACCAGCCCGGCGGCATGGGTTACGGCATTGGCGCTGACACCCATCTGCTGCAACTGCCGCACCAGCGGGCGTAACAGGTTCTGGAAGCGGCTTTTTAACAGGTAGATTGACATTACAGGGATTTCAGTGCCGATTAAGGAAGGCGCTTCAGCATGTAATCGGCCGTCGATACGCGAAGCTCGCCCGGCGCTTCCACTTGCAGGTCTTTGACCACGCCGTCTTCGGCATACAGCGCATAACGCTTGCTGCGCAGCCCCATGCCGTAGGCGCTGCCATCCATCGCCAGGCCTAATGCTCGGGTGAATTCGGCATTGCCATCAGCCAGCATCCGCAAGCCTTCCGGGGTATTGGCCGCCTTGCCCCAGGCCTGCATCACGAACGGGTCATTGACCGACAGGCACATCACTTCCACATCGCGCTGGACAAACGCATCCAGCGCATCGACATAGCCCGGCAAATGCTGCTCGGAGCAAGTCGGGGTGAAAGCGCCGGGAACGGCAAACAGCAACACCCGCCGCCCCTGGAACAATTGCGTGCTGGAGACTTTCTCAAAGCCGTCCTTGCCTACGGATTGCAGCATGACTTCAGGGATGCGCTCGCCAATTTGAATGCTCATGAAAATTTCTCAGGGACGATGAAGTCCGGACATTCTGCCAGCTTGGCAAGTGCTTGAAAAACCCGGGTGCTTGCCGCATATCCAGACCATCTGCAATCACGCCTAGGCGCAGAAATACGATGGAATTCAAGGATTATTACGCCACACTCGGGGTTGAGCCTTCAGCAGGCGATGCCGAAATCAAAGGCGCTTATCGCCGTTTGGCGCGCAAATATCACCCGGATGTCAGCAAAGAAGCCGGAGCTGAGGACAAGTTCAAGGCGGTCAATGAAGCCTATGAGGCATTGCGCGACCCGCAAAAGCGCGCCGCCTATGACCAGCTGCGCAGTCGCGGCTTCCGTCCCGGTGACGAAGTGCCGCCACAGGGCGGCTTTGGCGGACATCCGGGCTTTGACTATGAAGAAATCTTTGCCGGTGGCGCTGGGCATGGCGGCTTCAGTGATTTCTTCGAGCAGATTTTCGGCCAACAACGCCGTGCTGCCGGTTTTTCACCTGGAGCCGGGCACGCCGCGCCGCGTGGTGATACCCGTGCCAAGCTCTCGGTGCCTTTGGAAAAGGTCTATAACGGCGACCCGGTGCGGGTCAGTGTCGGCGGCAAATCGCTGGATGTGAAACTGCCCAAGGGCATTGCCCCAGGCAAGGTAATTCGCCTAAAGGGGCAAGGCACGCATGGCGACTTGTTACTGGAAATCGAATATGCCGCCCATCCGCATTTTGAAGTGGATGGCCGCAACCTGATTCATGTTCTGGAAGTCATGCCCTGGCAGGCTGCCCTGGGCGATACGGTGAAAGTGCCGACGCTGGGCGGCGCGGTCGAACTGAAAATCCCACCAGGTTCCGAGGCCGGGAAAAAACTGCGTCTGCGTGGCCGGGGATTGCCGGGGGCGGTGCCGGGCGACCAGATTGTCGAACTGGAAGTCTTGGCGCCGACCCCAGTTAATCAGCGCCAGAAAGCGGCCTATGAAGCGTTATGCGAGGCGTTCAGAGAGGATACTTAGCTATTGCTGTTGGCTAGCTATAAAGCGTTCAGGTTGGGAATCCCGATGTTTGCAGGGTGAACTCGTAGAGCCTGTTCAAGGTGTGAGTCCGTTCAGGGCCTTGAGCTTGGGAGCAAAGCTTGTAGGCGTCGATGAAGCCAATCAGCGGCTGGCGTAGTTGCGCGATCGTCGTAATGGAAGCAGCTGACCGCGGCCATCCTTGATAGTTCGGTTCATTCGCTTGACCTGCCCATGTGGCTAGCTTGGTTTGGATCAGGCGGTGCCCGATGCCATGGTCTTTGCAAGCACAAAGGCATCAGGACAAAACTCAAAGGCCTGAGTCTGGTAGTGCACCGGACTCAGGCCTCAGGCGCTTAAACCGTCACCGCCCAAATTTTGGGGGGCAGTTCGTGAAGCCAGGTTAGCAGTCAGCGGCTGCCGGGGGCGTTGGTGACCGAAAGCGTGTAACTGCCTTCGCCGCCGCCCATGGCGGTGACAACGATGCGACCCTGGCCTGAGGCGTCCAGGGTGACGGTCAGGCGCGAGTTGGTGCCGCCGCCGCCATCGTCGTCCTCGCTGTCAAGGATGAACTCGCTGCCGTTGAATACCCCCCAGCGCAGCAGGGCGTCGAAGTCATCCGAGTCCAGCCGCACTTGCAGGCGCTGTCCGGCGCGTCCCTTGATGCGGTAGGCGTTGAACTGGCTGTCATTGTCCGGGTCGATGTTGGAATTGCCATCAAGCTTGCCGCGCACCGAGTTGCCGATATTGATATCGACCACGCGCGGCGGACGTGCCGGAGCCGGGGGCATGGCGCTGATGGTATAGCTGCCGCTGTTATCTTCCATGGGGGTGGTGGCACGGATGGCGCCACGGCCCTGGGCGTCCAGGGTGATGCGCAGGCGGGAATTCAGACCCTGGCCGCCGTCATCGTCCTCGGATTCTTTGGAGAAATGACTGCCATTGAGCTGGCCATATTGCAGCATGGAGTCGAGGTTCTCGGATTTCATGCGCAACACCAGGGTCTGGTTGGGGCTGCCTTGCAAGGTCCACAACTGGTAGGGGCGGTCATCGTCATCCATCGGGGAGCTTTCGCCCAGCACACCGCTGACTTCACGACCGATTTCCAATGGTTGCGGACGTGCCGGAGCTGCGGCAGGCAGTGTGCTGACCTTGAGGCTGTAGCGGCCGAGGGAATCGTCACTCAGCGCAGCCGCACGGATTTGTACCTGACCATTGGCGGGCAGGGTATAGCGCAGGCGGCTGTTGGTGCCTTCGCCGCCATCGTCATTGCGGCGGCAATCATCACAGCCTTCGTTGGTGCGGCTGCCAACGGTCAGCAAGGTGTCGAAGTCTTCGGACTGCATCTCCACCAGGATGCGCTCGCCAGCATTGCCGCGATAGTGATACAGGGCGTAGGCGGCGCCGTCGCTTTCTTTCGGGCTGTTCTGGGTCAGGCGGCCTTGCAGGGTTTGCCCGTTGCGAATCGGGGTCACGCTTTGCGCCTGAGCCATGCCTGTGGCAAGCACGGTGGCAATGGCAGCGGCAAGGTAAAGCGGTTTGCGTTGCATAAAACGACTCCTGTCAGTCGGTTGGGTGTCTAGTATTGCGCAGTATGCAGCGATACATGCTGCGCCGGGTCAATTTTGTTCTGGCTTTTCAAAGCGCCAGGCGGATGCGCTGGGTCTGCGTGGCAGGCAGGGTGATTTTGAGTGGGGCGGATTCGATATCGCCCTGCTGTTTTTGCGCATGCCCGGCAAGCGAGATGCGCGCAGTCAGCAGCACTTCGGCCTGGCTGGACAGTTTCATGGTCGGCATCGGGCTATCGGCATCATCCAGCCGCAGTTTCAGCGTGCTGCGCAGCGCATGGCGCTCCACGGCAAGTGGCATCGGGCTGCCATCGGTGGCGCGCGCCAGCACGAAGATTTGCGCGTCCGGGTATGGCTGCAAGTGGGCAATGAGGGCGGGCGAGAGGGTCACTTCCACGTCAATGCCGCTATCGGCTGCGCTCTCTGGCACAAGCGCGGCAAGACCCGCTTCGGCGCGGGCATCATTGATTTGCTTGAGGATGCTTTCGCGGGCGCTGTCCTCTCTGACCTGTTTGAGCAGCGGCGTCCAGGTTGCGGCGGCCTCGGCGGCAAGACCGGCCTGCCGCTGGCTGATGCCCAGATACCAGCGTGCCTGCTGGTGCTCGGGGGAGATGCTCAGCGCCTTGCGCAGCCTGGCGATGGCGGCTTCATCAAAGCGCAGCTCGGCGTGTGCCCGGGCGGCGGCGATGGCGGCTTCGGTCAGTACATCGGCGTCTTCCGGCGCCAGCGCCACGGCGTGCTGGTGCGCCTGGGCAGCTTCGGTAAAGCGTTCTTCCGCCGCATAGGTGCGCGCCAGGAGCCGCCAGTCTTCCACCGATTCGGGGTTGATGCGCAGCCGCGCCTGTAGCTGGGCGCGAGCCTCGGCCAGATTTTGCGGGGCGCGCAGCATGGCCGGGTCAAGTGCGGCGGGGGTGCCCAGCTGCCAGTACAGCGCGGCGCTGCCCAGCAGGCTGACCGAGGCGAAGGCGGCGGCGAGCATCGGGCTGCGGGCAAACAGCGGCCGCAGCACGGCAAACAAGACCAGCAGGGACAGGACAACGGCGGTTATCAGGAATGCACCCATATCACCACTCCTGCGGCTCGTCGGCAGGGATTTCGCGGCCATTGCGGGACTGGCGGCGAACCAGCAGGAACACCGCCAGGCCACCGATAGAGACCAGCAGCAAGGGGCCGAACCATAGCAGTGCGGTATGTTTTTCAAGGCGTGGTTTGTAGAGCACGAATTCGCCATAGCGCGCGACCATGAAATCGCGGATTTCCGCATCGGTCTTGCCCTGGCGCAGCAGCAGCAGCACTTCGTTGCGCAGGTCGCGGGCGATTTCGGCATTGGAATCGGCCAGCGACTGGTTCTGGCACATCACGCAGCGCAGCTCGTGGGTCAGCGCACGGAAGCGGGCTTCTTCAAACGCGTCGCGGAATTCGGGCGGAGCGATATCGCCCTGCACCTGCGGGCAGGCGGTTTGTGGCAGCCACAGCGCCAGCAGCATCAGCAGCGTGAGTAGCCGGCGCATTATTTGCCCTGCTCCAGCAAGGCCAGCCGCGGCAGCAGCTCTTTTTCGATGATGTCCGGGGTCAGGATGCCGACATGCTTCCAGCGAATCATGCCCCTGGCATCAATCAGGAAGGTTTCCGGGGCGCCATAGATGCCGAAGTCCAGCGCGGTGCGGCCTTCGATATCCTGCACCACCATGAAGAACGGGTTGCCCAGCTGTTCCAGCCAGCGTTTGGCGTCTTCCGGCTCGTCCTTCCAGTTGTAGCCCACCACGCGCACGCGGCGGGTCTGGGCAAAATCGGTCAGCGCCTTGTGCTCGTCGCGGCAGGCCACGCACCAGCTGCCCCAGACATTCATCACGAACGGCGCACCATGGAGTTGTCCCAGGGTGATGGTCTGCTCGGGATTGAACAAGTCCGGCAGGGCGAACTGCGGCGCAGGCTTGTCTATCAGCGGTGAGGGCAGGGCGTCGCGGTTGGGGTTGCGGCTCATTATCACCCCGGCAGCCAGCAGGGCAGCCAGCAGCGCGAAGACCAGCAAGGGCAGCCAGCGTTTGTTCATGCGTGCTTCTCCTCTTGATAACGATAAAAGCGCCGGTCGGCGGCGGTGATGAAGCCGCCCAGCGCCACCAGCAGGGCGGCCAGCCAGATGAAGCCCATCATCGGCTTGGCATGGACGCGCACCGCCCAGGCATCATTGCCCAGCGGCTCGCCCAGCGCCACATAGCGGTCGCGGAACAGGCCCGAATCCACCGCCGCTTCGGTCATCACCTGGCCGCCGCTGGCATAGGCGCGTTTTTCGGGCTTGAGTTGCATCAGTTCGCGGCCATTGCGCAGCACCGTAACCGTGCCGATATCGGCCATGTAATTGGGGCCTGGCTGCTTGCGCACGCCATCAAAGCGGTATTCATCGCCATGCAGGGTGATGCTTTGGCCGGGAGCCAGCGCCAGCTCGCGCTGCTCGCCCAGCGCGGCATTCACCAGGGCGCCGGCGACAAACAGCCCCACGCCCAGATGCGCCAGCGCCATGCCCCACATTTCGCGGGTCAGGCGGCCACTGGCGCGCAGGCGCTTGCCGACAAAGTACAAGGTTCCGGCCACAATCCAGACCGCAGCGCCAATGCCGGAGGCGGTTTTCAGCGCGCCTTGCGCTGCCCAGAAGCCTGCCAGTATGGCGGCGATGAGCGCCAGCAGCAGCCAGGGGATGAGCAGGGGCATGAGCTTGCCCGGCTGCTCGCGTTGCCAGCGGGTGATGGCTCCCAGCGGCAGCAACAGGATGACGGGCGACATCAGCAGTACGAACATCAGCGAGAAGTACGGCGGGCCGACGGAAATCTTGCCCAGCTCCAGCGCATCGGCCAGCATCGGGTACAGGGTGCCGAGCAGCACCATGGCGCAAGTCACCGACAGCAGCAGATTGTTGATGAGCAGCAGGGTCTCGCGCGAGCAGGGCGCAAACGCGCGTGCGCCGGGCTGGGCGCCGGGCGCGCGCAGCGCATACAGCAGCAGCGAGCCGCCAATCACCACGCCAAGATAGGCGAGGATGAACATGCCGCGCTCGGGGTCGGCGGCAAAGGCGTGCACGCTGGTGATGGCGCCGGAGCGCACCAGGAAGGTGCCAAGCAGCGACAGCGAAAAGGCGGAGATGGCCAGCAGCAGCGTCCAGCTGGCAAAGCTGCCGCGTTTTTCGGTGACCGCCTGTGAGTGAATCAGCGCCGCGCCCACCAGCCAGGGCATGAAACTTGCGTTTTCCACCGGGTCCCAGAACCACCAGCCGCCCCAGCCCAGCTCGTAATACGCCCACCAGCTGCCGAGCGCGATGCCGAGGGTGAGAAAGGCAAAGGCGATATTGGTCCAGGGTCGCGTCCAGCGTTGCCAGCGCACATCCACGCGGCCATCAAGCAGCGCGGCGATAGCGAAGGCAAACGGCACTGCAAAGCCGACATAGCCCAGATACAGCATCGGCGGGTGAATAATCATGCCGGGGTCTTGCAGCAGCGGATTGAGGTCGCGGCCTTCGGCGGCGGCCGGAATCAGCCGCCGGAACGGGTCGCTGGTGAAAAGCAGCAGCGCCAGAAAACCGATGGCGACGATGCCCAGCACGCCCAGCACGCGGGCGCTGACCGGCTGCGGCAGATGCCGGGAAAACAGCGCCACCGCCGCCGTCCAGCCGGAAAGTATCAGCACCCACAGCAGCAGCGAGCCTTCATGCGCGCCCCATACGGCGGTGATGCGGTAAATCATCGGCAGCAGCGAGTTGCTGTTGTCGGCCACATAGCGCAGCGAAAAATCCTGCACCACAAAGCCGTGGGTCAGAATCAGGAACGACAGCAGCACCAGCGCCAGCTGCGCATAGGCGGCGGGGCGGGCAACCGCCATCCAGTCGCTACGCTGCCAATGCGCGCCCGCCAGTGGAATCACCGCCTGCAAGACTGAAACCAGCAGCGCCAGGCACAGCGTGAAAAGCCCGAGCTCGGCCAGCATCAGTTTTGCACCGCGCCAGGCTGGCTATCCTTGACGCCGTGCTTCTGGTGCGCTGCGCCCATCTTGTCGGCCACTTCCTTGGGCATATAGGTTTCATCGTGTTTGGCCAGCACCTGCTCGGCGACGAATACGCCGTTTTCCATGCGCCCGGTGGCGACCACCGCCTGCTTTTCGCGGAACAAATCCGGCAGGATGCCGGTATAGCTGACCGGCAGGCGGGCATCGCCATCATCCACCTCGAAATGCGCCTCCAGCGAGCCGGGCGCGCGCTTGAAGGAGTTTTCCGCCACCATGCCGCCCAGCCGGAAGCGCGCCTTGTCACCGGCTTCGCCGCGCAGCACTTCGCTGGGGGTGTAGAGATAGGCGACATTGCGTTGCAGCGCCAGTGCGCCCAGGGTAATGGCGATGGCGGCAGCGGCCAGAATCAGCAGGACAACAATGAGCCGGCGTTTACGGGTGGGGTTCATGGGGGAGATTTCCTTGGCGAGCCTGGGCGGCGCGGCGGCGGGCCTGCTGCCTTGCCGCCCGCAGCGCGCGGGCGATTTGCAACTTCGGCCAGAGCCAGTCCCAGAGCATGGCGATGGCAAAAACAAGATAGGCGGCGATGACGTATTCGCGGTAACTCATGGCTGTGCCCCGGCATGGCGGCGCAGCCAGTCCTTGCCCGCCTCGCGGCGCAGGTTGTCAGCGCGCGCGCGCGCCAGCAGCGAGCCGACAAACCAGATATGCGTGCCCAGCACCATCACCCATAGCGGCCCCTGCATCGAGGCATCCATGGACGACTCGCCAAACAGGCGGATGGTTTGCCCCTGGTGCAGCGAGTTCCACCACACCACCGAATAGCGAATCACCGGCAGCAGCACCACGCCGACAATCGCCAGCAGGCAGGCGGCGCGGGCTGCGGCGCGGCGCTCTTCAATGGCCTGGTACAGGCCAATCACGCCCAGATACATGAACAGCAAAATCAGCTCGGTGGTCAGCCGCGGGTCCCAGCTCCACCAGGTGCCCCACATCGGCTGCCCCCAAATCATCCCGGTGATGAGGGTCACGGCGGTGAACATCGCGCCGGGGGCGGCGCAGGCCATTGCCAGAATCTCGCACAGCTTGATGCGCCAAATCAGCGCAATGGCGGCATAGAGCGCCATTCCGGCAAACACGCCAAGGCTCATCCAGGCGGCCGCCACATGGATATACAGGATGCGGAAACTATCGCCCTGCTGGTAGTCGCCGGGGATGGTAAAGCGTGCGGAAAGCGGCGTCAGCCAGTTCAGCCCCCAGGCCACGCCAAACAGCATGATGGCAAAGCCGGCGGCATAGGCCCACGGTGCCCAGCGTGCGGCAAAGCGGTCAAAGTAGGGCGGCGAGCCCAGTTGGTGAAACCAGCGGATGAGGGGGTTCATTGCAGCGTTTGCCAGCGGGAGTGCGCGTGGAGCAGGGTGGAAAACAGCCCGCAAGGATAACAGCCTGCCGCACTCAAGTCGTGATGCACAAACGCCCGCAGTCTGCGGGCGTTTGCAAACACTTAAGCTACAGAAGGCTTATTTCACCGTCAGCGTGCCGTTCATCATCGCCAGATGGCCGGGGAAGGTGCAGAAGAAGTTATAGCCACCTCCGGCAATCTTGGCTACGTCAAAGCTCACCGAGGTGCTTTCACCGCCGCCAATCATGCTGCTCTTGGCGATGACGCGGGCATCGCCTTCTTTCACGTGGTCGGGCTTGACGGCAGCGCCATCGGCAGCCACGGCGGCGGCATCGGCGGCCTTGGCAATCACCACGTTATGCCCCATCGCGGCAACCGGCATGCTGCCGGTGTGCTTGAGGTGGATGGTGAACTGTGCGCAGGAAGCCGGCACGTCGATGTTCTTGGCGCTGTACTGCATGGCATCGTTGCTTTCCAGATTGAAAGCACATTCGCCCGCAGCGGCGGCAACGGTTTCGGCTGCCGGAGCCGCTTCGGCTGGCGCGGCAGCGGTTTCAGCCGGTGCCGCTTCCGTGGCCGCAGGGGCAGCAGCGGGCGCCTGGCTGGGCGCCTCAGCGCCACCACAGGCGGCCAAAGTCAGGGCGATGGAAGCAGCAAGCAGGGTTGAGCGCAGTTTCATGGAATTCTCCAATTGGGATAAGAGCGCACACGGGTGCGCGGGCAGGCGCTATTTTCGCTGATGGCAGGTTGAAAAAATGTTGATTTGGCTCAAGCGCGCGATTGGTCAGCATGATTTCAGGCCGTCTGCGCCTGGTTCGAGTTTATTCGCCGCTTAGGGCAATACGGATAGCCGCGGCAGCGGCCAGAGGCGCCAGTACGCTGCTGGCGGCCAGGGCGGCGGCCAGCATCAGCAGCGCGCCGCTGGCATCCAGTCCCTGCGCTGCGGCATTGACCGAACCGGCGCCGAACACCAGTACCGGCACATACAGCGGCAGTGCCAGCAGCGCCAGCAGGATGCCGGCGCGGCGCATCCCGGCGGTGAGCGCGGCCAGTACCGCGCCAATCAGGCTGAGCAGCGGGGTGCCAATGAGCAGGCTCAGCATCAGCATCGGCAGTTGCGCGCGCGGCAGCTGCATCAGCTCGGCCAGCAACGGAGTGGCGATGAGCAGCGGCAGGGCGGTGGTCAGCCAGTGGCCGAATACGCGGCTGGCGATGAGCCAGGACAGCGGCACCGGCGAGAGCAGCCACTGGTCCAGCGAGCCGTCCTCGACATCGCTGCGAAACAGGCTATCCAGTGCCAGCAGGCCAGAGAGCATCACCGCCAGCCACAGCACCGCTGGCGCAACCCTGGCGAGCAAAGCGGCCTCGCCGCCGAGGCCCAGTGCAAACAGCGTCACCACCAGCACGGCAAACAGCGCCGGTTGCAGCGCATCGCCGCGACGGCGCCAGACCAGGCGCAGGTCGCGCAGCAGCATGGCGCGGGCGGCGGCCATCATGCGGTGGCTCCTGCAAAGGCGCGCTGCATGATGAGTTCGCGGCTGCGCACCGGCGGTGCGGCATAGGCGCCGTGGGTGGTGATGAGTGCGGCGCCGCCCGCGCCAAGATGCTGCACGATGAGCCGGTTGACCAGGGCGATGCCCTCCAGGTCGAGATTGGCGTAAGGCTCATCCAGCAGCCATAACGGTGCGGGCGAGAGCCACATCCGCGCCAGCGACAGGCGTTTTTTCTGCCCGGCAGACAGGGTGCGCGCCGGGCTGTCCTCAAAGCCTGCAAGACCCACCAAATCAATGGCCTGTAGCAGTTCGCGCCCGGCGCGCTGGCCATGCAGGGCGCAGAGAAATTGCAGGTTTTCAAGCGCCGACAAATCGCCCTTGAAGGCTGGCAAATGCCCAAGATAGGCAATATGCTGCGGGCGGTTGTCGCGGCAGGCCCGCGCCCCCGAGAGCCATTGCTCGCCGCCATCGGCACGCAAAAGACCTGCCAGAATCCGCAGCAAGGTGGTCTTGCCCACGCCATTGTCGCCGCGCACCAGGAGCGCCTCGCCGGCTTCGACCGCAAAATCGAGCGCCGCAAACAGCGGCTCGCCATCGCGTGAAAAGCCAAGGTTGCGTACGGCAAGCAGGGGCGGGGCAGGGGAGGCGGGCACAAGCGTCATGGCAATCGGGATGCGGCATTTTAACCGTCGCCGCGTACACTCTTGGCATTGTTCAAACCTGTTTTAGCCATGCAAAGCAAACTTCCCAATATCGGCACCAATATCTTCACGCAGATGTCGCAACTGGCCGCGCAGCATCAGGCGGTCAATCTGGGGCAGGGTTTTCCCGACTTTCCGGTGCCCGAGCGGCTGATTGCGGCGCTTGCCCGCGCCATGAATGAAGGCCAGAACCAGTACGCGATGATGACCGGCACGCCGCGCCTGCGCCAGGCCATCAGCGACAAGACACTGCGCTGCTATGGCTACCGCCCCGATGCCGATACCGAAATCACCGTCACCAGCGGCGGTTCGGAGGCCATCTTCAATGCCGTGCAGGCGGTGGTGGGCGCGGGCGATGAAGTCATCGTGCTCGACCCCTGCTATGACATCTACCAGCCTGCAGTGGCGCTGGCCGGTGGCCGCAGCGTGCATGTGCCGCTGGATGCAGAGAGCTTTGCGCCGGACTGGCAGCGGGTGCGAGATGCCATCACCGCCAAGACCCGCATGATTATCACCAATACCCCGCATAACCCTTCGGGCGCGATGCTGGGCGAAGCGGACATGCATGAACTTGCCGACATCGTGCAGCAGCATGGCCTGTATCTGCTTTCCGATGAGGTGTACGAGCACATCGTGTTCGATGGCGCGCGTCATGAATCGGCGCTGCGCTATCCGGCGCTGCGCGAGCGCGCCTTCGTGATTTCCAGCTTCGGCAAGACCTATCACTGCACCGGCTGGAAAGTCGGCTATGCGGTGGCGCCAGCGGCCTTGAGCGCCGAACTGCGCAAAGTGCACCAGTACAACACCTTCTGCACCTTCCACCCCGCGCAGGCAGCGTTTGCCGAGATGATTGAGCAAGAGCCGCAGCATTACGAAACGCTCGGCGAGTTTTACCAGCAAAAGCGCGACCGCTTCCGCGCGCAGCTGGCCGATACCCGGCTGCGCCCGCTGAGCGTTCCGGGCGGCTATTTCCAGCTGGTGGATTATTCGGCCATCAGTGATATGGATGACCTCACCTTCAGCCACTGGCTGACCCGCGAGCATGGCGTGACCGGCATACCGCTGTCACCGTTCTATGAAACCGCGCCTGCCGGACAGCGCCTGTTGCGGCTGTGCTTTGCCAAGAGCGATAGCACCCTGGATGCCGCCATCGAACGCCTGCGCAGGCTGTAATTTTTGGGGTTTCCTGCGAGAAACGCCGGGTTTGAACCCGGCGTTGTGTTTGCACGAGTCCCGTGTCACAAGGCGGATGCCAGCAGCAGGCGTTCAATCAGGCGCTGGTAGAGCTTGGGCAGGGCTTCAAGCTCGCTGAGGCGGATATGCTCGTCCACTTGGTGGATGCTGGCATTGACCGGGCCGATTTCGATGCACTCGGTACCCAGCGGGGCGATGAAGCGGGCGTCGGAGGTGCCGCCGCCGGTGCTTTCTTCCGGTGCGTTGCCGGAGAACTCGTTCAGCACTTGGCGGGCGGTTTGCCGCAAGAAACCTTCCGGGGTGTGGAAGGGGGCGCCGCTGTGATGCCAGTGGATGCGGTAATCAAGCCGGTGCCGCGCCAGAATCGCTTCGCATTCGGCTTCCAGCCGTTGCGCATCCCAGTGAGGGTTGTAGCGCAGGTTGAACAGTACTTCCATCTGGCCGGGAATCACGTTGTTGGCGTGGTTGCCGGCGTGGGTGTCGGTGATTTGCAGGCTGGTCGGCGGGAAGCTGTCAAAGCCTGTGTCCCATTGTCTTGCAGCAAGTTCGGCCAGGGCGGGCAGGGCGGCATGGATGGGGTTCCGGGCAAGTTCGGGATAGGCGACATGGCCTTGCACGCCGTGGATGATGAGCCGTGCCGACAACGAGCCGCGCCGGCCTACCCGCAACAGGTCGCCCAGACGCTGTTTGGAGGAAGGCTCGCCGGTGATGCACCAGTCAATGCGCTGGCCTCTTGCGAGCAGCACGTCGGCCACTCGCCGCACGCCGTCGATGGCCGGGCCCTCCTCGTCGGAAGTGAGCAACAGGGCAATCGTGCCGGGGTGCTCGGGGTGGGCTGCGACGAATTGCTCAAGCGCCACCACGAAGGCGGCGACACTGCCTTTCATGTCGGCAGCGCCACGGCCATACAGCAGGCCGTCGCGGATTTCCGGAGCAAATGGCGCGCTCTGCCAGGCGTCCAGATTGCCCGGTGGCACCACATCGGTATGCCCGAGCAGCAGCAGCACCGGGCCACCGTTGCCGTGACAGGCCCAGAGGTTATCGACGTTGTTGAAGCGCAGGTGTTCGATGGCAAAGCCGTAGAGCGCCAGGCGCTCGGCAATCAGCGCCTGACAGCCGGCATCCTCCGGTGTCACCGAGGGACGCGCAATCAGCGCGCAGGCGAGTGCAACAACATCACTCATGCCAGTGCAAACAGCTTCTTGTAGCTATTGTCGGAAAAGCCCTGCGTCACGCTACCATCGGCCAGTTGCAGCAGCGGACGTTTGATGAGCGCCGGATGCTCGCGTAACAGCAGTTTCCATTCGGCCTCGGAGCCGGGCGATTTGCGGTTTTCCGGCAGCTGCCGCCAGGTGGTGGAGGACTTGTTGATGAGTTTCTCAAAGCCGCCAACATGCGCCTGCCAGTCCAGCAGCATTTCCGGGGAAGGCAGGGCTTCGCGCACATCGACAAATTGATGCGCAATGCCGAAGCGTTCCAGCCATTTGCGCGCTTTCTTGCAGGTATCGCAGTTTTTCAGTCCGTAAAGTGTGGTCATGATGAAGTCCGTAAAGTGATTTTGGTCTGTCCGGCTCAGCCCGCCAAACC
This sequence comes from Pseudomonadota bacterium, assembly GCA_030528565.1. GTDB lineage: Bacteria > Pseudomonadota > Gammaproteobacteria > Xanthomonadales > Xanthomonadaceae > Solilutibacter. The sequence continues at coordinate 10,081 of JAUMYP010000006.1, read as the reverse complement.
GCGCAGCAGCTCGTTGACAGAAGTCTTGGCGCGGGTTTTTTCGTCCACCTGCTTGACGATGACCGCGCAGTACAGCGAATGCGAGCCATCGGCGGCAGGCAGTTGCCCGGACACCACCACGCTGCCCGGCGGGATATAGCCATAGCTGATTTCGCCGCTTTCGCGGTGGTAGATGCGGGTGGACTGGCCGAGAAACACGCCCATGCCAATCACGCTGTGATGGCCGACGATGACGCCTTCCACCACTTCCGAGCGCGCGCCGATGAAACAATGGTCTTCGATGATGGTAGGGGTGGCCTGCAACGGCTCCAGCACGCCGCCGATGCCGGCGCCGCCGGAGATATGGCAATGCTTGCCGACCTGGGCGCAGGAGCCGACCGTCGCCCAGGTATCGACCATGGTGCCTTCGCCTACATGGGCGCCGATATTGACAAAGCTCGGCATCAGCACCACATCGCGGCCGATATGGCAGCCGCGCCGTGCCACCGTGCCCGGCACCACGCGTACGCCCTCGCGGCGGAATGCCTCGGCATCAAAGTCGGCAAAGCGCAGCGGCACCTTGTCCCAGAACGGCGCCGGGCTGCCAGCCATCACCTGCATGTCATGGGTGCGGAAATACAGCAGTACCGCTTTTTTCAGCCATTCATTGACCTGCCAGCCATCTGCGGTGGGCTCGGCCACGCGCAATGCGCCGCTTTCAAGTCCGGCCATGCAGGCCTCGATATCCGGTTGCAGGGCAGCCAGGGCGGCGCTGTCGAGGCTGGCGCGCTGTTCAAAAGCAGTTTCAATACGCTGGCGCAGTGCCGGGTCGTATGCGGTCATCGGAAATCTCCTTGGAGGATGTGTGTGAGGGCTTCGGCAAGCCGGGTTTGCGCGGTTTCATCCAGTGGCGCATTGCCGGCATCGGTGAGCTGGAAAATGTCTTCGGCGCGTTCGCCAAAGGTGGCGATGCGGGCATCATGAACCCGCAGGCCCTGTGCCCGGAACACCTGGGTGATGTCCGCAAGCAGGCCGGGGCGGTCGGTGCAGACCAGGCTCAACTGGCTGCGTTGTCCGGCTGCGGCAGGGGCGAAGCCGATTTGCACCGGGATGCGGAAATGGCGCAGATGCCGCGGCTGGCTGCGGCGTGGGGCGCGTACGGCGGAAAGTTCGGGCTTGGTCAGCACTTCCAGCAGCCGCTTTTCCACCTCGGCGGCGCTGACCTTGTGGCGCGGGTCAATCGGCAGCCCTTGCAGGGTGTCGAATACTTCGCCACTGGCCGCGTTCAGAAGCCGTGCCTGCTGGATGGCAAGTCCGGCGCGGTCGAGCGTGGCGGCAATCGCGGCAAACAGCCCGTCACGGTCGGGTGAGTGCACGAATACTTCCAGTGCGCCGCTGTCATCATCGGCCAGGGGGCGCGCGGCCACATGCAGCGGCGCTTCCGGCGCAGCGGCCAGCACTCCGGCCTGCCAGGCGATTTGCTCGGGCTGGCCGCGCAGGAAAGTTTCTTCCGGCAGCGCCGCCAGCCAGCTGTGCGCTTCCTCGGCGCTGAGCTGGTGGGTGCGTTGCAGGCAGTCTTGTGCCGCGATATGGGTCTGGTTGCGGTGCTCGCTGATGTTCAACGGGTTTTCCAACCCGCGTTGCAGTGCCCTGCGGGTGGCCAGATACAGGTCGGCCAGCAGCCGGTCTTTCCAGCTGTTCCATAGCTTGGGCGAAGTCGCGGCGATATCGGCGCAGGTGAGCAGATACAGCATGTCCAGGCGCTCGCGGCGGGCCACGACAGTGGCGAAACGCTGGACCACCTCGGGGTCGGAAATATCCTGTTTTTGCGCCGTGACCGACATCAGCAGATGCTTTTCCACCAGCCAGGCGACCAGCTCGGTGTCATGCTCGGCAAGCTCCATGGCCTGCCCGAAGGCACGGGCATCCTGCGCGCCAAGCTCGGAATGGTCGCCGCCGCGGCCTTTGCCGATGTCATGAAAAAGTCCGGCCAAAAGCAGCAGCTCCGGCTTTTCCAGCAGCGGCCAGATTTCATGCGCCAGCGAAAATCGCTGCCGGTCGGCGCCGCGCCGGAATAGCGCGAAATTGCCCAGCAGCGCCAGCGTGTGCTGGTCCACGGTATAGACATGGAACAGGTCGAACTGCATCCGCCCGGTGACTTGCGCAAAGGCCGGAATCCAGCGCGCCAGCACGCCCAGTTTGGACATGCGCTTGAGCGTGGTGATGGCCGCGCTCTGCGGCAGCAGCTGCATGAATTGCGCGCGCAGCGCCGGGCTTGCTGCATCGTAGGCAGGAATCAGTTTCAGGTTTTCTGCCAGGGCGCGTGCGGTTTCCGAGTGCAGGCCGGTATCTTCCGGCAAGCCTGCCCAGCTCTGGAACAGGGCGAAAATCTGCGCGGCATCATGATGCGGCCACCCGGCCTTGCGCGCCGCGAGCCAGCGCCCGCGCAGTTCGAAATTTTCATCAAGCGTTTTGGGCTGGCAGGCGCCTTCAAGATGTTCTTCCAGCCGCTGCAACAGTCGTTCGCTGATGCGCAATACCAGCGCGGCGCTACGGTAAAAGCCCTGCATCATCTGCTCGACAGCGGCGTTATCGGCGGATTCTTGCCCGGCAAGCCGGGCGGCGAGCTGGCGCTGATAGTCAAAGCGCAGCCTCTCCTCGCGTTTGCCGGCCACCAGGTGCAGCCCCCAGCGCAGCCGCTGCAATTGGCTGGCGGCGCGCAGCAGGGTCTGGCGCTCGTCCGCGCCAATCAGGTTCATCGCCTCAAGTTGCGCCAGATGGCCCACGCCATGCACCCGGGCGGACATCCAGCGCAGGGTCTGCAAATCGCGCAGGCCGCCGGGGCCTTCCTTGATATTGGGCTCGAGATTGTCGGCGGTATCGCCAAAGCGCGCATGGCGCTGGCGCAGCTCCTCGCGCTTGGCATGGAAATATTCCGCAGCCGGCCAGAGATGCGCCGGGGCGATGGCTGCTGCCAGCTGCCGGGCGGCGTCCTCGGCGCCAGCCAGCCTCCTGGCATCCATCAGCGCGGTATGGATGCTGATGTCGCGGGCGGCCTCGACACATCCGGGCAGGCTGCGCACGGCATGCGAGACTTCGATATGTGCATCCCAGAGCAGGGTGATGAAACGGGCAATGGCCTCGATGGTTGCTGTCTGCAAGGGCGCATCGTGCAGAATCAGCAAGTCCACATCCGAATGCGGGTACAGGCTGCCACGGCCAAAGCCGCCCACCGCCAGCAGCGCCAGTCCGGCATCCCCTGGCATCAGCTTTTGCCAGGCTTCAAGAATCAGCGCCTCCACGCCAGCGGCGCGGGCGCGGGTCAGGACATGTGCAGGCTCGCCCGCATCAAAGCGACGGGCAAGCCCGGTATCCAGCGCAGCCAGCCGGGTACGGGCGGATTGCGCCCAAGGATTGCCAGCCGGTTTGCTCACGCCACGGCGGGTGGCGGCGGCGAGCCAGCCGAAAGGGTGAGCACGTCAAAGCCGTCTTCGGTCACGGCAATCATGTGCTCCCACTGCGCCGAGAGCTTGCGGTCCTTGGTGACCACCGTCCAGCCATCGGGCAGCAGGCGGCTATGGCGGCTGCCCTCGTTGACCATTGGTTCGATAGTGAAGGTCATGCCCGGCTTCAGCACCAGGCCGTCACCGGCGCGGCCATAGTGCAGCACATGCGGGTCTTCGTGATACACCCGGCCAATGCCGTGGCCGCAGTATTCGCGCACCACCGAAAACCGCTGCGCTTCCACAAACTTCTGGATGGCCTCGCCAATATCGCCCAGGGTGGCGCCGGGGCGCACCGTGCGGATGCCACGCCACATCGCTTCATAAGTGGTGTCCACCAGGCGCTTGGCCATCACCGAGGGCGTACCGGCGTAATACATGCGGCTGGTATCGCCATGCCAGCCGTCCTTGATGACGGTGACATCAATATTGACGATATCGCCGTCTTTCAGCACTTTTGATTCGCTGGGAATGCCGTGGCAAATGACGTTATTGACCGAGGTGCACAGGGTTTTGGGAAAACCGCGATAACCGACATTGGCCGGAATGGTTTTTTGCACCTTGACGATATGTTCGTGGGCGATGCGGTCCAGCTCCTCGGTGCTGATGCCGGGGCGGACGTATTCGCTCATCAGGTCCAGCACTTCCGCGGCCAAACGGCCCGCTTCGCGCATCTTCTCGATTTCTTCGGGGGTTTTGATGGTGACAGTCATGGCGGGCATTATCGCCGATATTGGCCTGATTTCAGCCCGGCCAGTAATGGCTGTCGGGAGTGGGGCGGGTGCCGAAGATGGCCTGGCCCACGCGCACCACGGTAGCGCCTTCTTCAATGGCGATGGGGAAGTCGCCGGACATGCCCATGGAAAGTTCATCCAGGCTGATGCCAGTGGGCAGTTCCTGGCGCAGTGCATCGCGCAGCTGGCGCAGGCGGATGAAGCATTGGCGTACCCGGGCTTCATCGGCATCAAAAATGGCAAGCGTCATCAAGCCCTTGACGCGCAGGCTGGAGAACGCCGACATTTGCCGCAGAAAATCGCGTGCCGCCTCGGGGGCAATGCCGAATTTCTGTGGCTCGTTGGAGGTGTTGACCTGTATGAATACATCCAGTGCCCGGCCTTCGATTTGCAGGCGCCTGTCCAGCGCCTTGGCAAGCTCGATGGAGTCCAGTGCCTGAAATTCATGCGCAAAACGGGCGACGTATTTGGCCTTGTTGCTTTGCAGATGGCCAATGACCGACCAGCGCAGCGGCAGCCCGGCCAGTGCTTCGGCCTTTTGCCGGGCTTCCTGCACCTTGTTTTCGCCAAATTCGCCGATGCCGGCCTGGTGTGCCAGCCGCAGCACTTCTGGCGGATGGGTCTTGCTGACCGGCAACAGGCGGATTTCATCGGCATTGCGGCCACAGGCTGCGCAGGCGGCCTCGATACGGGCGCGCACGGCGGCGATGTTGTGGCGCAGGGTGTCCAGATTCAGTGCGGTCATGACAACAACTCTACGGCTTGGCCGTTCAGGGTGAGGGCTTGTGCATCATCGGGCAAGACCGCCAGCGCCAGCGTGCCCGCAGTGGAGACTATCTCGCCAACACTGCGCTCTGCCTGCATCAGGGTATCGCCGCTTGCCGCAGGTGTGGTGGTGCGCAGTAGCACCAGGCCGCGTTTGGCCTGCCCGAGGAAGTGGGTGCGGGCGACGATTTCCTGCCCCGGATAGCAGCCTTTTTTCACGCTGTAGGCGCGCAGGCGTTGCAGCGAAAGCTGTTGCGGCGTCCACTTTGGTGCTTGTTCTGGCGCCAGGCGGGGAATCCCGGCCTCAAGGTCGGCGGCGCGCCAGGCGATATGCGCAGCTTCATCGTGCGGGCTTGCCTGTGCACCGATGGCGATTTGCCGCGCTCCAGGCCAGGGCAGCAGCACGCCGTTATCGCTTATCTGCATGGACTCGCTGGCGGTTTCCTCGAATTTACCAGAGACATGCAAATCCATGCGCGGCGTGAGCTTCACCCTGCTGCGGAAAACATATTTACCCAGTTCGGCAGCCAGCATTTCCGGGGCGGCATCAGGCAGCAGCAGCCAGAGTGTTTCGGTGTCCCGCCGCAGCAGGGCAAACAGGGCGATGAGCCGGCCTTTGGCGTTCAGCCAGCCATTCCATTGGTATTGCCCGTCGGCCAGCGTGCTGACATCGTTCATGAATTGCGACTGGGCAAATTTGAGGGCATCGCTGCCTTCCAGCGCCAGCAGCCGGTAGTCCGGCAGGGCAAAAAACGGTTTTGGGACGTGGTGCGGCTTGTCTGTCATTGCTGCATCGCCGTAAAATGAAAAGATTGTGAAAGAGAAGATGATAGGCCAAGACCTTGCCGATACTGCAGCCGAGCAGGCCGCAGAGGCCGTGCAAGTGGAGCAAGAAACCGGAGCCCTGCCGCGTGAAATCGGCGGCAGGGAGGGTTTGGAGCCCACGCGCTATGGCGATTGGGAAAAAAATGGCCGCTGTATCGACTTCTGACCCCATGGTCTGCACTGCTGCATGACCCTGGGCTTTCACGCCCTGCCACGCGGCCCAGCCGCCCAGCCCGGAGACTGCCACCCTCATGGCAAATCACAAACGTCCCTTATCGCCCTTCATGCTGGGGCAGACGTATCGCTTCCAGATTACGTCCTTCATGTCGCTGATGCACCGCGCTTCCGGTGTGGCCTTGGCCGTTTCGGCCTTCGGCTTCTCCTGGTGGGTGATGTCACTGGCGCTTGGCGGCAGCTATGCCGAATGCGCCCAGGCCGTGACCGGCTCCATCCCCGGCAAAGTCGTGCTGTTCCTGATTTCGCTGGCACTGATGTATCACCTGTTCAACGGTATCCGTCACCTGGCCTGGGACCTGGGGCTGGGCTTCAAGATTCCGCAGGTTTACCGTAGCGGCTATCTGGTACAGGCACTGACCGTTATCACCACCGCTGCCATTTGGGCGCTTGCATTGTTTGGAGGTGCCGCATGAGTGGCAAGACCGCGCCAAGGTTCCGTTCTCCGTTGCATCAGGCCAAGGGGCTGGGCTCGGCCAAATCCGGTACCGGGCATTTCTGGTGGCAGCGCGTCACCGCTGTCATCCTGGCGCTATTGGTGCCCTATATCGTGTTCATGCTGGCCTGCCTGGCCGGCAGTAATGCCGACACGCTGCGCATGACCATCGCCAAGCCGTGGAATGCCATCATCTTCTCGGTATTTGCCATCGCGCTGTTCTGGCATGCCAAGCTCGGCCTGCAAGTGGTCATCGAAGACTATGTTCATGACCGCAATATGCACCTTGTGCTGCGCATCCTTCTCATCCTGGGCAGCCTGGTCGGCGTTTTGAGCGCCATTTACGCCATCGCCCGCATCGCAATGACGGCTTGAACCCATGACTGCCTACAAAATTACCGAACACAAATACGACATGGTGGTGGTCGGCGCCGGTGGCGCTGGCCTGCGCGCCACCTTTGGCCTGGCCCAGAAGGGCTTGAAAACCGCCTGCATCACCAAGGTGTTCCCGACCCGTTCGCACACCGTGGCCGCGCAGGGCGGGATTTCCGCCGCGCTTGCCAATATGGGCGAGGACGACTGGCGTTTCCACTTCTACGACACCATCAAGGGTTCGGACTGGCTGGGCGACCAGGATGCAATCGAATACATGTGCCGCGAGGCCATCCCGGCGGTCATCGAGCTTGAGCACCAGGGCGTGCCGTTCTCGCGTACCGAAGAAGGCAAGATTTACCAGCGCCCGTTCGGCGGCATGACCACCCATTACGGCAAGGGCATCGCCCAGCGCACCTGCGCCGCTGCCGACCGTACCGGCCATGCCATCCTGCATACCCTGTACCAGCAGTCGCTGGCGCATGATGCCGAGTTCTTCATCGAATACTTCGCGCTCGACCTCATCATGGATGCCGAGGGCGCCTGCCGTGGCGTGCTGGCGCTGGACATGGCTACCGGCGAGCTGCATCTGTTCCGCGCCCACGGTACGGTGCTGGCCACCGGCGGCTATGGCCGCGCTTATTTCTCGGCCACTTCTGCCCATACCTGTACGGGCGATGGCGGCGGCATGGCGCTGCGCGCCGGTCTTGCCCTGCAGGACATGGAGTTCGTTCAGTTCCACCCGACCGGCATCTATGGCGCGGGCTGCCTGATTACCGAAGGCGTGCGCGGCGAGGGCGGCATCCTGCGCAATGCCAATGGCGAACGCTTCATGGAGCGTTATGCGCCGAACGCCAAGGACCTGGCCAGCCGCGACGTGGTCAGCCGTTCGATGACCATCGAAATCCGCGAAGGCCGCGGCGTGGGCGAGCACAAGGACCATATCTTCCTTGACCTCACCCACCTCGACCCGAAGGACATCCATGCCAAGCTGCCGGGCATTGCCGAATCGGCGCGCATCTTTGCCGGTGTGGATGTGGAAAAGCAGCCGATTCCGGTGATTCCGACCGTGCACTACAACATGGGCGGTATCCCCACCAACTATCACGGCGAAGTAGTGCAGCTGCGCAATGGCGACCCCGATGCCGTGGTGCCGGGCTTGTATGCCATCGGCGAGGCCGCCTGCGTTTCGGTGCACGGCGCCAATCGCCTCGGCTCTAACTCGCTGCTTGACCTGGTGGTATTCGGCCGCGCCGTCGCCAATCGCGCCGCCGAAACCATCAAGGCCGGTGCCGTGCATCCGACCCTCAGCAGCGATGCCTGCGACAAGTCACTGGCCAACCTCGACCGCCTGCGCAATGCCAAGGGCAGCCTGCCGACTGCGCAGATTCGCAACAATATGCAGCGCACCATGCAATCCGATGCTGCGGTGTTCCGTACTGGTGAATCGCTGGCTGAAGGCGTACGCAAGGTCAACGAAATCTACCAGTCGTTTGCCGATGTCGGCGTTTCCGACCGTTCGCTGGTGTGGAATTCCGACCTTATCGAAACTCTGGAATTGCAGAACCTCCTGGGGCAGGCGCTGGTCACCATCACCTCGGCGGAAAACCGCAAGGAATCGCGTGGCGCGCATGCCCGCGAGGACTATCCCGAGCGCGATGATGTCAACTGGCACAAGCACACCGTGTGCTCGGTGGACGAAGCCGGCAAGACCCATATCGACTACCGCCCGGTGCATATGTACACGTTGACCGACGACGTGGAAGTGGTTCCCCCCAAGCCGCGCGTGTACTGACACGCGCGCAGCAAGGTAAGACGCGAGATGTCGAGGCAGCCGCGCCAGCTACACCGCCCGCCACGCCCCGCATCGAACGTCCAACGTCTCACCTACAAGGTTTCCAACCATGGCTCAATTCAAGCTCCCTGCCAATTCCGTCGTCCAGAAGGGCAAACACTTCCCGGCTGCCAGTGGCGCCAAAAAGGTGCGCACCTTCAAGATTTACCGCTGGAACCCCGATGACGGCCAGAACCCGCGTACCGATACCTATGAAGTGGATATGGCCAGCTGCGGGCCGATGGTGCTCGATGCGCTTTTGAAAATCAAAAACGAAATCGACCCGACCCTGACCCTGCGCCGTTCCTGCCGCGAAGGTATCTGCGGTTCCTGCGCGATGAATATCGACGGCACCAATACCTTGGCCTGCACCAAGGCCATCGACGATTGCGCCGCAGGCACCATCCCGATTTACCCGCTGCCGCATATGCCGGTCATCAAGGACCTGGTGCCTGACCTGACCCATTTCTATGCCCAGTACGCTTCGATTCGCCCCTGGTTGCGTACCCAGAGCGCAGCCCCCACCCGCGAGCGCCTGCAATCGCCGGAAGACCGCGAAAAACTCGACGGCCTGTACGAATGCATCCTGTGCGCCTGCTGCTCCACCTCCTGCCCGAGCTACTGGTGGAACGGCGACCGCTATCTTGGCCCGGCCATCCTGCTGCAAGCCTACCGCTGGATTGTGGACAGCCGCGACGAGGACACCGGTAGCCGTCTGGACGACCTGGAAGACCCGTTCAAGCTATATCGCTGCCACACCATCATGAACTGCGCCCGCACCTGCCCGAAGGGATTGAACCCCGCCAAGGCCATCAGCGAAATCAAGCAACTGATGCTGGCCCGTACCATGTAAAACCAAACCCCTTCTCCGGAAGGGGTTTTTTATTGGTACGAAATCAAATTTATCTGTATGTCGTACAGCATGAGAATGGCTGGTGTACGAAATACATGCCAGTAAAGCCGGCTAGTGCGATTGGCAGCGTAGCCTTGAAGTGATGGCGTTTATAAATCTCGTCGTCACGAGATACTGTTAAAGTGCAGCAACATCCTTGGTTAAAGGGATGTCCAATGTCATCCTCTTACCGTCGATACGACCTTTCAGAGCACCACTGGACCTTGCTGGAGCCGCATTTGCCGGGCCAGCGTGGGCAATGGGGCGGCATTGTCAAAGACAACCGCCTTTTTATCAATGCCGTCTTGTGGATTCTTCGGACCGGTGCGCCTTGGCGCGACCTGCCTCCGGATTACGGCGACTGGAAGAATGCTCATCGCCGGTTCTGTCGCTGGCGCGATAGCGGCAGATGGGAGGCTTTGCTTGAATACTTCGTAGAGCAGCCCGACTTTGAGTGGTTGATGATGGATGCCAGTCACTGCAAGGTGCATCCCCATGCAGCGGGTG
>JAUMYP010000005.1 GCA_030528565.1 Pseudomonadota bacterium | reverse complement strand
CAAAGACGAGAACGGCGGCACTGTGCCTTACGTGCGCTACCAGCAAGACCTGTAATCGCCCCCCAAGGCACGGCAGCGACTGATGCAGGCCGGCTCAATCGTACGCACCAGCAGAGCTGCAAACAATCTGTTGCAGCAACATCCTGTGCGCGGATTTGACAGCCATCCGCTAGAATGTTGCGCCGCCTTGGCGGATTTCCTTTCCAAGTCAAATACTTCCGAGGCTTCATGCTTGGCCTGACCCTGCTGCTTCCATTTGCTGCCGCGCTGTTGGTACTGATTTCCGGCCTGTCCCGAAAACAGGTGGCATGGATTGCAGGTATTGCCCCGTTACTGGGGCTGGCGCTTTTGGGCATGCAAACCCCGGCTGTGCATGAAGGCAATATCCCGCTGCTGAGCCATGCCTGGATACCGAGTCTGGGGCTGGATTTCACCCTGCGGCTGGATGGTCTTGCCTGGCTGTTTGCGCTTCTGGTGCTGGGCATCGGGGCGCTGGTGGTGCTGTATGCGGCGTATTACCTCAGCCCCAAGGACAGCGCCCCGCGGTTTTTCAGTTATCTGATGCTGTTCATGGGGGCGATGCTGGGGCTGGTGCTGGCCGGCAATATCCTGCTGATGGCGGTGTTCTGGGAGCTGACTTCCATCAGCTCGTTCCTGCTGATTGGTTTCTGGTCCAAGCGTCAGGATGCCCGCCAGGGGGCGCGCATGGCGCTGGCGATTACCGGCATGGGCGGGCTGGCGCTGCTGGGCGGCATGATATTGCTGGGGCAGGCGGTTGGCAGTTATCAGCTCGATGCCGTGCTGGCAGCGGGCGATGTGGTACGCGCCAGTCCGTGGTATCCGGCCATTCTGGTATTGGTGCTGCTGGGCGTATTCACCAAGAGCGCGCAGTTCCCGTTCCATTTCTGGCTGCCGCAGGCGATGGCGGCGCCCACGCCAGTCTCGGCGTATTTGCATTCGGCCACCATGGTCAAGGCCGGGGTGTTCCTGCTGCTGCGCCTGCATCCGGTGCTCTCCGGTACTGACCTGTTCTTCCTTCTGGTCAGCATGGCAGGCGCTGCCACGCTGGTATTCGGCGCCTGGAGTGCGATTTTCCAGCATGACCTGAAAGGGTTGCTGGCCTATTCCACCATCTCCCATCTGGGCTTGATTGTGCTGCTGCTGGGGCTGTCATCGCCGTTGGCGGTGGTGGCGGCGCTGTTCCATGTCATCAACCATGCCACCTTCAAGGCCAGCCTGTTCATGGCCGCCGGCATCATCGACCACGAAACCGGCACCCGCGACATGCGCCGCCTGGGCGGATTGATGCGGCTGATGCCCATCACCAGCACGCTGGCCATCATCGCCAGTCTGGCAATGGCCGGGATTCCGCTGCTCAACGGCTTTCTTTCCAAGGAAATGTTCTTTGCCGAGGTGCTGGAAATCGGCAACGACACGCCGCGCCTCATCACCGTGATTGCCGCGTTCCTGGCCGGCACCTTCGGCGTGGCCTACAGCCTGCGCTTTGTGCATGACACTTTTTTTGGCGAGGGGCCGCGCAAGGTCAACCGCGAAGTGCACGAGCCGCCGCTGTTCATGCGTGCGCCGGTCATCATCCTGGTGCTGCTGTGCCTGGCGGTGGGCATTGCCCCGGCGCTGACCGTGGCGCCGGTGCTCTCCATCGCCGTACATGGCGTGCTGGGCGAGAACACGCCCGAATACAGCCTGGCACTGTGGCATGGCTTCAACCTGCCGCTGATGATGAGCCTGGGCGGCATGGTGTTTGGCTGCCTGCTGTATTTCGGCCTGCGGCGCATGCTCGACCTGCATGCGGTGGTGCAAAAAACCATTGGCCGCAACTTCTTTCACTGGAATATCGAGGTGCTGTTCACGCTCGCCAATGGCTTTACCGAACGGGTAGCCAATGGCGGCCTGCGGCGCAGCCTGCTGTGGCTGTTGCTGACCACGATGCTGGTGGGCATGCTGCCGTTTTTGCTGGCGCCGGGCAGCTATCTTGCCAATGTCCATGATGTGCAGGCCATGCCGCCACTGGGCTGGCTGGTATGGGCGGTATTGGTCGGCGGCACGCTGGGCACGGTGGCGACCCATAGCAGGCGTTTGACTGCGCTCATCGTGATTGGCGTGGTCGGGCTGATGGTCAGCCTGGTTTTCGTATACCTGTCCGCCCCCGACCTTGCGCTCACCCAGTTGATGGTGGAAATGGTGACCATCGCGCTGATGATGATGGCGCTGAACTATCTGCCCAAGCAGTCGCCGCCTGCGCCCAGTCTGGTTCGCAAATGGCGCGATATCATCGTCGCCGTGGTTGTCGGCATCGCCGCCACCGCACTGGCGCTGGCGATGATGACCCAGCCCGAGCAGTCCATTTCCAATGAATTCCTGGCGCGCGCGCTGCCCGAGGGTCATGGCCGCAATGTGGTGAACGTGATTCTGGTGGATTTCCGCGGCTTTGATACCTATGGCGAAATCGTCGTATTCGGTGTCGCCGCGCTGGTGGTGCATGCCCTGCTGAAATGGACGCGGCTGACCCCGGACGAAGTGATACCGGGGCCGCCAGCCAAGTATCCGATTCCCGCCGACCTGACCCAGTTGCTGTTCCCGCTGACGCTGACCGTTTCGGTGTTTTTGTTCCTGCGCGGGCACAATGCGCCGGGCGGCGGCTTTATTGCGGGTCTGGCCATCGCCGTGCCGGTGCTGGTGAAGTATGTATTGCAAGGCGCGCGCACGGTGGAGGCGACTTTCGGCTTTGACTATCTGCGCGGCATCGCCTTTGGCTGGATGATTGCCACCCTCGGCGGCCTGGGCGCGCTGCTGTTTGGCTATCCGTTCCTGACCAGCGGCCATATCGACCTGCAACTGCCGGTGATTGGCAAGCTCTCGCTGGCCAGCGCACTGGTATTCGATACCGGGGTTTATCTGGTGGTGTTCTGTAGCGCACTGCTGATGCTCTCCACCATGGGTACGGTCAAACAACGTCAAGCGGCGGGGGATAATTGATGGAATGGGCAATGGCAAGCGCCATCGGCGTACTGACCGGCAGCGGCGCTTATCTGATTTTGCGGGCGCGCACTTTCGATGTGATTCTGGGGCTGACCCTGCTCTCTTACGCCACCAATCTGCTGATTTTTGCCTCCGGCCGGCTGCGTGCCGGTGCGCCGCCGGTACTGCGCGATGGCGTTGAGAGCACGCTGGCCAACAGCGCCGACCCGCTGCCGCAGGCTCTGGTGCTGACCGCCATCGTGATTGCCTTTGCCATGACCGCCATCACCGTGGTGGTGGCGATGCGCGAGCATCACGACCTGCACAGCGACCACGTCGATGGCGTGGAAGACTGCGACCGGCCGGAGCATTTCAAATGATGCACGCCCTGCTGCAAAGCCTGTCGCAACACCTGCTGGTTGCGCCGATTCTCGTCCCGATTCTGACCGGCGCGGCGCTGTTGCTGCTGGAGAGCCGCCACGAGGTGCGCATCCTGCGCATCGTCGCCTGGCTGGGCATGGCACTGCTCAGCATCGTCAGCATTGCCCTGCTGCGGCGCGCCCTGCAAGGCGGCATCGACATCTATCTGCTCGCCGACTGGCCGGGGCAAATCGGCATCGTACTGGTGCTTGACCGCCTGGCGGCATTGATGGTGATGACCGTCAACCTGCTGGCGATTCCGGTCTTGCTGTACGCCTGCGCGGGCTGGGACCGGCGCGCGCTGCATTTCCACACCCTGTTCCAGATTCAGCTGGCCGGTTTGAACGGCGCTTTTCTCACCGGCGACTTGTTCAACCTGTTCGTGTTTTTCGAGCTGTTGCTGATTGCCTCTTACGGGCTGATGCTCTCCGGTGCACGCGGCCCGCGCCTGCGCGCCGGGATGCACTATGTGGTATTCAACATCGCCGCATCGACCCTGTTCCTGATTGCACTGGCGGTGCTGTATGCGGTGCTCGGCACGCTGAACATGGCCGAGATGGCCGCGCGCATCGCCACTGCCACCCCCACCCAGGCCACCTTGCTGCGCACTGGCGGCGGCCTGCTGCTGCTGGTGTTCTGCGCCAAGGCTGCGCTGCTGCCGCTGTATATGTGGCTGCCGGACAGCTATTCGCGCGCCCCGGCGGCGGTGGCCGCACTGTTTGCCATCATGACCAAGCTGGGGCTGTATGCGGCGCTGCGCACCGGCACGCTGATGTTTGGCGAACAGGCCGGTGAGCTTGCCGGTTTCGCCCGGCAATGGCTATGGCTGGCCGGGCTCATCACCATCGTGCTCGCCGCGCTGGGCGTACTGGGCGCAGCGCGGCTGCGCGCGGCGATTGCCTATCTGGTGCTGCTCTCGGCAGGCACCCTGTTTGTGGCCTTTGCGCTGGATACCCCCGGCACCCTCAGCGCCGGCCTGTACTATCTGCCGCACAGCACCTTTGCTGCCGCCGCCCTGTTTTTGCTGGCCGATTTGATTCTGCGCCTGCGCGGCGATACCGGCGAGCTGCTGCGCAAAATCGCGCCGATTGCCAACAAGACCGTGCTCAGCATCCTGTTCTTGATTGCCGCGATGGCGATTTCCGGGCTGCCGCCGCTGTCGGGCTTCATCGGCAAACTGGCGCTGCTGATGGCGGTGCCGGCAGACGCACGCATGGCTACCTGGGCGGTGATTCTGGCCAGCAGCCTGCTCGCCATCATCGGTATCGCACGGATGGGCACGCAGCTGTTCTGGCGTATCGAACCCAATCCGGAGAACTATGCGCCCCCCCCGCTGCACCGCCAGGAAACCATTGCCGTGGTGGTATTGCTGGGCTATATCCTGGGCATGACCTTGCTCGCACAGCCGCTGCTGGATTACGCCCAGGCCACCACCGCGCAAATCCTGCAACCTGCGGATTATTTGCAGGCGGTGCGCGATACCTTGCCACTGCTGCGGGAGCCGATGCGATGAGAAGACGTTTTTTCCCCTCAATTCCGCAAAGCATCACGGTATTCCTGTTCTGGCTGCTGCTGGTGGATGTGGTGGACGTGGCCAATGTGCTGATGGCGCTGCTGCTGGCCATCCTGCTGCCCTGGGTTTCGGAACGACTGGAGCGCGAATTTGCCCGCCTCGGGCAATTGCGCCATCTGCCGAAAGTCGTGCTGATGCTGCTCTGGGACATCGTCAAGGCCAATGTCACCGTGGCCTGCCAGGTGCTGGGGCCGAACGACCGTCTGCATTCGCAGTTTGTCTGGGTGCCGCTGGAGTTGACCAATATCCACGGTATCTCGGCGCTGGCAAGCATCATCACCCTGACCCCCGGCACACTCAGCACCGAGCTGTCGGAAGACCGCAAATACCTGCTGATTCACTGCCTCAACGTGGACGCCCCCGAGGCGCTGATTGCTGAAATCAAGACCCGCTACGAAGCGCCGATAAAGAAGGTGTTCCCATGATTGATGCCCTCATCCTGGCCAGCATGCATATCGTCGGGGTGGCGATGCTGCTTTCGCTGTGGCGCTTGCTGCGCGGCCCCACCGCGCCCGACCGCATCCTGGCGCTCGATACCCTGTATGTCAGCGCCATCGCCCAGCTGATATTGCTGGGCATGTACATCAACAACGAAATCTATTTCGAGGCGGCGCTCATCATCGCCATGCTCGGCTTCTTCGGCACCCTGGTGCTGACCAAATACGTTATCCGCCGGGACATTGTGGAATGAAAATCCTCATCGACCTCCTGCTTGTCGCCCTGCTTGCCGTGGGCGTGTTCTTCACCTTTCTCGGCGCGTTCTCACTGGTCAAGCTGCGCAGCTTCTTCCAGCGCATCCACGGCCCGACCAAGGCCAGCACCCTGGGAGTGGGCTGCATCCTGCTCGCCTCGGTGCTGTACCACGGCTATTACGGCGTCGGCCTGCACCCGCGCGAGCTGCTGATTGCCGTGTTCCTGTTTCTCACCGCCCCGGTCAGCGCACACATGATGGGCAAGGCCGCCCTGCATCTGGCACAAAAAGCCGACGCCCCGGTGCCGCCACCACCGGGACAGGACGCAACCCCTGACGGCAAGCGCTGAAGCTCAGCGCCGCGCCCAGGCCGCCAGCAATACCGCGGTGGCGCTGGCGACATTCAGGCTCTCCACCCGGCCGCTGCCGGGGATGGAAAGCCGCAGGTCGCAGCTTTCTGCCAGCGTGCGATTCATGCCGGTTTGCTCCGCGCCCAGCACGTACACCAGACGCTCGGGCAGTGGCGTGGCAAATACATCATCGCCGCCTGCAACCAGGGTCGCCGCCAGGGTAAAGCCCGCCGCACGCAGCGCCTGCAAGGCAATGGCGCCATCGCTCATCTGCACCCAGCTCAGCGCTTCGGCGCCGCCTTCGGCCACGCGCGCGGCGGCACCGGAAAGCTGCAACGGGCTGTGCCGGGGCAGCAGTACGGCACTGACGCCAAAATGCGCGGCATTGCGCAAAATCGCGCCCAGGTTATGCGGATTGCCGACGCCATCGAGCCAGATAGCGCAGCACGGCCCTTCGGGCAATGAGGCCAGCCACTCCGGCAGCGGCT
The DNA here is from genome assembly GCA_030528565.1 of Pseudomonadota bacterium. GTDB lineage: Bacteria > Pseudomonadota > Gammaproteobacteria > Xanthomonadales > Xanthomonadaceae > Solilutibacter. The sequence goes on along the minus strand of JAUMYP010000005.1, from coordinate 93,542 downwards.
GCAATGGCTCGCGCACGACATCGGCCACCACGCCTTCATGATGGCTACTGGCGGCGAGGCGGCGCAGGTCGTCCTCATCCACCAGCCGATAACCGATGCGATGGGCCGCACACCATTTCATCAGGTCGGCAAAGGCACCTGCCCGCCCATGCGACAGATACAGCTTGCGCAGTGCCTGGGGACGGCGGGCAAACATCGCCCGCACGGCATTTACCCCGTACAGCCGCAACTCACGGCGCGGCGCGGCTGTCTGGCTATCGCCCCCTGCCCGACCGCTGCGCTGCCAGGGGCCTGGTTTTTCAATCTGCATGGCGGGATGCCTTGCGCTCGCGCCAGAAGTCGGCATTTTTGATGCCCAGCGCATCCGGGTCGAATTCCGGTTCCTGGATACCCGCCCGCTTTTGCTTTTCGTAATCACGCAGCGCAGCCAGCGCCGGGTGCTGAATCAGCAAGATGGCGATGATGTTGAGCCAGGCCATCAGCCCCACGCCAATATCGCCAATGCCCCAGGCCATATCTGCAGTGCGTACCGCGCCAAAGGTCACAGCCGCCAGCAACAGCAGGCGCAGCGCAAATACCAACACGGCAGAGCGTTTGCCACGGGTGAGGAAGGTCACATTGGTTTCGGCCATGTAGTAATAGGCCATGATGGTGGTGAAGGCGAAGAACAGCAGCGCCAGCGCCACAAAACCCGCGCCATAGCCCGGCAGCACCGATTCCACTGCATTTTGTGCAAAGCCCGGCCCCACTTTCACTCCAGGCAAATTCTCCACCAGCATCGTATCCACCATTTGCCCGGCGGCATCCTGACTGCGCTGGATGACGTTATAAGCACCGGTGGAGAGCATCATGAAGGCCGTGGCCGAGCATACCAGCAGGGTATCGACATATACCGAAAATGCCTGCACCAGCCCTTGCTTGGCCGGATGCGAAACCTCCGCCGCCGCCGCCGCATGCGGGCCGGTGCCCTGGCCTGCTTCGTTGGAATAAATGCCGCGCTTCACGCCCCAGGCAATGGCAAGCCCCAACATACCTCCAAATGCCGCCTCACCGCCAAAAGCACTCTTGATGATAAGCAGCCACATGGCCGGCAGCTTGTCGGCATTGAGCAGCATGATGACCATCGCCACCAGAATGTAGGCCAGCGCCATGAACGGCACCACGATTTCTGCCACCCGGGCAATGCGCTTGACCCCACCAAAAATGACGAAGCCGAGCAATACCACCACCACGGTGGCGGTCATCTGCGGCGGGATGTTCCAGGCATTTTTCAGGCCATCGGCAATGCCATTGGCCTGCACCCCCGGCAGCAACAGGCCGCAGGCCAGCGCCGTGGTGATGGCAAACAGCCATGCGTACCATTTTTGCCCGGTGGCTTTCTCGATGTAATACGCAGGGCCGCCGCGGTAACGGCCTTCGCTGTCTTTTTCCTTGTAAATCTGCCCGAGCGTGGATTCCACATAGGCCGTGGATGCGCCCAGAAAAGCCACAATCCACATCCAGAACACCGCACCGGGACCACCGTAGGCGATGGCGGTGGCCACACCGGCGATATTGCCAATCCCCACCCGCCCGGAAAGCGACATCGCCAGCGCCTGGAATGACGACACCCCGGCTTCGGAGCGATTATCCGTCAGCAACAGCCGTACCATCTCGCGCACCTGTCGCACCTGCACAAAGCGCGTGCGCAGCGAGAAATACATCCCCGCCCCCAGACACAACACAATCAGCGGCGTTGACCAGACCCAATCATTGATGTTTTTGACCCAGGCTTCCAATGTGTACTCCCGTTCAGGCAAAGGACAGGCGTGATTGTGACGGATTTTTGAGCGCTTGTTGGACCGTGCCAAGCATCACTGGACGCATTGCTCAATGCCCCTGCACCGGCGGGGTAGTGGCTTCCAAAGCCTCCAGTTCGTTTTTCAAGGCATCGGGCGAACGGGTGAAGGGCGCCAGCAGGGCGTACAGGGCCGGCACCACGAACAGGGTCAGCAAGGTGGCGAAGGACACGCCGAAGATGATGACGATGCCGATGGCGGCGCGGCTGGCCGAGCCGGGGCCACCGGAAATTACCAGCGGCAGGGCGCCGACCACGGTGGCGGTGGAGGTCATCAGAATCGGGCGCAGGCGCACCGCGCTGGCCTCGGCAATGGCCGCTGCCACGCTGCGGCCTTCATCGCGCAACTGGTTGGCAAACTCGACAATCAGGATGCCGTTCTTGGCCGCCAGCCCGACCAGCATGACGATGCCGATTTGCGAGAACAGGTTGAGGCTGCTGCCAGTCAGCCACAGGCCAATCAGCGCGCCCAGCACCGCCAGCGGCACGGTAAGCATGATGACCAGGGGATGGATGAAGCTCTCGAACTGCGCGGCCAGCACCAGATAGACAATCATCAGCGCCATGGCGAAGGTCAGCAGCACCGCGCTGCCGCTGCGCAGGTATTCGCGGGTTTCGCCCTTCCAGTCAATCTGTGCGTGACCGGGCAGTTCTTCGCGGGCGGCCTGCTGCGCCCAGGCAATCGCCTCGCCCATGCGGGTGCCCGGCGCCAGGTCTGCGGTGACGGTAATCGCACGCAGGCGGTTGAAGCGGTTGAAGCGCCCCGGCTCGGCCAGTTCTTCCAGTGTCACCAGATTCGATAGCGGCACCAGGCTGCCGCCGCGTCCGCGCACCTGGGTCTGGCCAAGGTCAGCCGGGGTCATGCGCTTGTCGCGCTCGCCCTGCATGATGACATCGTATTCGCGGCCATCATCGACAAAGGTGGTGACGCGGCGGCTGCCCATCAGGGTTTCCAGGGTGCGGCCAATCTCGGTGACCGACACGCCAAGGTCGGCGGCGCGCGCACGGTCAATCAATACCCGCATTTGCGGGCGGGTTTCCTTGTAGTCCGAATCCGGCGCCAGAAGGCCGGGGTATTCATCCATGCGCGCCATCATCCGGTCGCGCCATTGCACCAGTTCTTCGTAGTTCGGGCCGCCCAGCACCAAGCTGAAGCGGCCTCCGCTGCGTCCGCCCACCAGGCCACCGGGTGCCGAGGCGCGCGCCTGCACGCCGGGCAGTTTGCCAAGCTCGCGGCGCACCTGGTTGACGACTTCTTCGGTGCTGACTTCGCGCTTGTCCCAATCCTGCATAAAGACGATGACATTGCCGGTATGCATGTCCTCGCCGCCGCCCCAACCGGGCGCGCGCGAATTGGCGCGCACGATGGGCTTGTCCTCGCCAATCAGCGGGCGCAGCACTTCTTCCACTTGCTGCACTTGCGAGACGGTGTAATCAAAACCGGCGCCTTCAGGCGCATTGATGCTGACAAAAAAGCGGCCCCGGTCTTCGCTGGGGGCAAGCTCGCTGGGTACGCGCGGATACAGCAGCGCCGCCAGTGCCAGACAGCCCAGCATCACCAGCCCGGCCAGCAGGCCAATCCGGCTTGTTTTCAGCGCCAGCATGCGCGTGATGCTGCGTCCGTAAGCATCGCCCAGGCGCGCGAGCTGGCGGTTCATCCAGGCATTGAAGCCGGTTTGCTTGCCGTGGGCACGCACCATTTGCGCACACATCATCGGCGTAAGCGTCAGCGCCACAAAGGCGGAAATCGCCACTGCACCGGCCAGCGCGATGGAAAGTTCGCGGAACAGGCGGCCGGTATTGCCTTCCATGAAGCCCACCGGCAGGAACACCGCCACCAGCACGGCGGTAGTGGCAATCACCGCAAATGCCACCTGCCGGGTGCCGCGCTTGGCCGCCAGCAGGGCAGGCTCGCCAAGGTCGGCGCGGCGCTGGATGTTTTCCAGCACCACGATGGCATCATCCACCACCAGGCCGATACACAGCACCAGCGCCAGCAGGGTCAAGAGATTGATGGAATAGCCAAACGCATACAGGGCGATAAAGGCGCTGACCAGACACACCGGCACAGTCACCGCCGGGATGATGGCCGCGCGCAGGCTGCCAAGGAACAGCCAGATGACCGCCACCACCAGGATGGCAGCTTCAAGCAGCGTCCAGTACACGCGCTTGATGGAGGCGTCGATGAAGATGGTGCTGTCATAGGCGACGAAGATTTCCGTGCCTTCGGGCAGGCTGTCCTGAATCTTCTCGGCCTCGGTGCGCGCGGCGCGCGCCACTTCCAGCGCATTGGCCGTGGAGGTGCGCACAATGCCAAGGCCGACATTGGGCTGGAAATTGCTGCGCAGATAGGAACGGCGCTCGGCCGCGGTCAGCTCCACATCGGCCACATCATCAAGCCGTACCACATAGCCATCCGCGCCGCGCTTGATGGGCAGGCGGGCAAATTCTTCAGCACTGGTGTAATCGCGCTGCATGCGCAGGGTGAAATCGCGCTGCGCCGATTCCAGCGTCCCGGCAGGCAGCTCCACATTTTCTGCACGCAGCGCGGCCTCCACATCCGCAGGCGCCAGGCCGCGTGCGGCCAGGGCGTCGTGGTCCAGCCAGATACGCATGGCGTAGTTCTGCCCGCCGCCGACCTGCACCTGCGCCACGCCATCGAGCGCCGAGAGCCGGTCCACGATGTAGCGGTTGGCGTAGTCGGTCAGCGCCAGCGTGTCCATCACCGTCGAGCGCATGTTCAGCCAGAGAATCACATCGGCATCGGACTCCACCTTGGCCACCCGTGGCGCGTCAGCCTCCTGCGGCAAGCGCCCCGCAACCCGGCTGATGGCATCGCGCACATCATTGGCGGCTGCTTCAATATCGCGGTTGAGGTTGAACTCGATGGTCACCGAGGCGCGCCCGTTGCGGCTGCTGGATTCGATGGTATTAATGCCCTCGATGCCTGCCAGCGCGCCCTCCAGCAGTTGGGTGATGCGGGTTTCCACCACCGCCGCAGAGGCGCCCGGATAGCTGACATCCACCGAAACCACCGGCGGGTCGATGGCGGGCAACTCGCGCACGGTCAGGCGCTGGAACGACATGATGCCAAGCACGATGAGCAACAGGCTCATCACCGTGGCAAATACCGGTCGCTGGATGGAGATATCGGAAAGCTTCATGGTTTTGCTGCGCCCGGTTTTTCAGCCGCTGCCCCGGCCTGCGCCACGCGCTGCCCGGCGCGCAGCTTGCCCACGCCTTCAACCACGATGCGCTCGCCCGCCTCCAGGCCCTGCACGATTTCCACCTTGCCCGCTTCGCGGTAGCCGGTTATCACCGCACTTTGCTGCACCTTGTTGCCGGCATCCACCTTCCACACAAAGCTCTCGCGGCCCACTTGTGTCAAGGCAATCTCTGGCACCATCAGCGCCTTTCTTTCAGCCTGCTGCAATTGCACGTTGAACAACATGCCAGGCCGCAGCGCACGGTCGGGATTGGCAAAGTCCGCGCGCACCATGACGGCACGGCTTAGCGGGTCAATACGGGTATTGATGGTCGTCACCACCCCCTCAAAACTGCGCCCCGGCCAGGCCGCCGTGGTGCCAGTCAGCCGCTGTCCAACCCCCAGCAGCGCCAGCTGCGACTCGGGCAGCGGAAAGTCCACATGGACGCGGCTGATATCGTCCAGCGTGGTAATCACCGTGCCCGGCGTGACCAGTGCACCGGGACTGACCTGACGAAGCCCCAGCACCCCGGAAAACGGTGCGCGAATCACCCGGTCAGCCAGTTGCGCGCGGATTTGCGCCACCTGCGCCCGCGTGGCACTGCGGCTGGCGACTTGTGCATCAAAGCTCGCCCGCGCAATCAATTGCTGCTCGACCAATTGCCGGTTGCGCTGATACAGCCGTTCGGCTTCCTCGGCATTGGCCTCGGCCGCCTGCAACGCCGCCCGCTGCTGCTGCCCGGAAAGCGTGACCAGCGCCGCGCCGCGCGCCACCTGCTGGCCGCTTTCAAAATGAACCCGTTCCACCGTCTCGCTGACCTTGGCGGTCAAGGTCACCGACTCGCGCGCACTGACCGTGCCCACCGCCGCCAGATTTTCCACCACCGTGACCTGCTGCACGCTGTCAATCACCACCGGCACTGGCTGCGACTGACCCCGGCCCGGCTGCCCGGCAGGCTCGGGCTTGCCACAGGCACTCAACAAGGCTGCCGGCAACAATGCAGCGGCGAGAGTAAAACGGGATTTGCGCATCATGATGGTTGACACTCAACGGCTGGCGAACGGGAAATTCTATCCAGTCCCAAACCAAGGAGCCTCTGAATATCCGGAAGGCGCCTTGTTGCTCATGGGTGAGCAACCACGAATCAATCATGCAAGTGATTGATTCGTGTGAGCCAAGTTAGGACTTGGTGCCCGACTTGGCGTGGGCTGACAACACCCGGGCATAAGGCTGGACTCCGACCCTAAAACCGCGATTCACCTCACAAAACATCACAATTATGTTGCACTGCGCCATCTTTTTTGATTGACGGCAAGGAATCGCTCGGTAATGCTCGCCCGTCCCCCGCTTGTTTGGGCGGCATTCATTCAACAGCTACAGGAATCACACATGAGTGCGAATCAACCTGCTTTCCAGCCACCACCGGGTGGTGATTTTCTTGGTCATCCCAAGGCGCTTTGGAACCTGTTTGGCACCGAGTTCTGGGAGCGTTTCATGTACTACGGCATGCGCGCCATGCTGGCCGTGCATATCGCCGCGCAGTTCTTTGCCCATCTCTCCGGAGCCGAGGCGCGCGAGCAGGCCAGCCTGACCTATGGCGGCTTCACCTCGCTGGTGTACATGACCGGTATCGCCGGTGGCTATGTGGCTGACCGCATCCTGGGTTATCAGCGTTCCATCATGCTGGGCGGGGTATTGATGGCCATTGGCAGTTTCATGCTGATGGCGCCTGACCTCACCACCTTCATCATTGGCCTGGCGGTACTGGTGGTCGGCAATGGCCTGTTCAAGCCCAATATCTCCACCATGGTTGGCAAGCTCTACGCCCCGGGCGATGCCCGCCGCGATTCGGGTTTCACCATCTTCTACATGGGCATCAATGCCGGTGCGCTGATTGCGCCGATTATCTGCGCCACGCTGATTGGACAGAAATACGGCTATCGCTGGGGCTTCTTCAGCGCCGGCATGGGCATGCTGCTGGGGCTGATGATTTTCCAGCTGCTGAAGGGCTGGCTGGGCCATGTCGGCACCGCGCCCAAGGGCAAGGAAGGCTGGGGGCCGGTGCTGCAAATCACCATTGCCGCTGCCCTGCTGGTCGCGCCGGTGTATTTCCTGCTGAGCCAGAGTGAAGTGCTGGCCGTGGTGCTGGGGGTGATGATGGCGGCGCTGGCGCTGTATTTCATCTGGAGTGGTGTCAAAAGCGGCGAGAAGGCGCAGCTGCATCGCTATATCGCCATGCTGATTCTGTTCTTTGCCAACATCCTGTTCTGGTCGCTGTTCGAGCAGGCCGGCTCCTCGCTCAACTTCCTGGCACAAGACCATGTGAAGATGCCGGAAACCACGCTGTTTGGCTGGCAGCCCACCTTTGAAATCTTCCAGTCGGTGAACCCGGTGTTCATTATCCTGCTGGCGCCGCTGTTTGCCTCGCTCTGGGTCAAGCTCGACAAGGCTGACTGGAATCCCTCGATTCCGCGCAAGTTCGCCATTGGCCTCCTGGGTGCGGCGCTGGGCTTCTACATCCTGGTGTTTGCCATCAACAATACGGCCGATGCCAACCAGAACATTTCCTGGATGTGGCTGACCCTGACCTATCTGATTCACACCATGGGCGAGCTGTGCCTCTCACCGATTGGCTTGGCGATGGTCACCAAACTGGCGCGGCCGCAGGAAACCGGCCTGGCGATGGGTGGCTGGTTCCTGTCGATTGCCATGGCCAACTTCGTGGCCGGACGCATTGCCGCAATCGCCTCCGGCGGTGCCGGTGAAGTGGCCGACCGCGCCAGCGCACTGGCCAATTACGGCAACACCTTCAACCAACTATTCTGGCTGGGACTGGGCTGCGCAGTGCTGTTCTTCCTGCTCTCGCCAGTCATCAACAAGCTGATGCACGGGGTGAAATAAGCCGCTGCCGTGATGCCAACAAAAACGCCGGGGAAACCCGGCGTTTTTTATTATTGTCTATCGTCGCATCAAAGGCGCTGTTGGCTTTCTGAGAGCTTGCCCAGCAGCCTATCCAGCATGACGCGCTCATCCTTGTCCAGTCCGGCCAGCAGCTGACGCTCCATCTCCAATGCCAGTGGGGCGATTTGTGCATGGATGCGCTTGCCGTTGGCGGAGAGTTCCAGCACCGAGCGGCGGCGGTCGTGGTCGTGGGTGCTGCGCGCAATCAGGCCGCGCTCCCCCAGTCGCGCTACCGCGCGGCTGACCGCGACCTTGTCCATCGCGGTGCGCTCGGCCACCTCGTTGGCAGCCAGGCCACTGTAACGGCCAAGTACCGCCAACACCCGCCATTCGGTAATGCTGATTTGGAATTGCTCGGCATATAGCCGGGCGATGCTCTGGCTGATGCGGTTGGACAGCACCGACAGCCGGTAAGGCAGAAAGCTGTCCAGGTCGAGTTGTGGCGATGGCATTGGTGGCTCCGGCAGGCGATTGCGGCAGTGCGCCTTGCTATTGGTTTCATTTGAAACTATAAAGTCGGCTTTGCCAACTTCCCCTTTCAAGCAGGAGTAAGCCATGTCCCTAGCCCGCGCCGTGATTGACCAGGATATCGGGATGATTCCGACCACTTTTGAAAACCCGATGGGCATCAACGGGTTTGAGTTTGTCGAGTTCGCCGCGCCCAAGGGCGAAGGCGCACGCATGCGCGAATATCTCGAGGGCATGGGCTTTACCGCGATTGCCAAGCACAAAAGCCGCGACATCACCCTGTTCCGCCAGGGTGGCATCAACTTCCTGCTGAATGAGTCGGAAGACTCGTTTGCCTCGGACTTTGCGCAAAAGCACGGCCCTTCGGCCTGCGGCTTTGCCATCAATTTCAAGAAGCCCTCCAGCGAAGTGCTGGCGCATGTACTCGCCAATGGCGGCGAAGCAATCGACTTCAAGCCGGAAACCCGCGCCGTGGATGCGCCGGTCATCAAGGGCATTGGCGATTGCATGCTGTATCTGGTGGATGATGGCAAGGCTGATTTGTATGCCGATTTCGAGCTGTTCGAGGGTGCCGAGGCGCAGCCCAAGGGCTTTGGCCTGACCTTTATCGACCATCTGACGCATAACCTGTTCCTCGGCAATATGGACAAGTGGTCGGAGTATTACGAAAAGCTGTTCAACTTCCGCGAAATCCGCTATTTCGACATCAAGGGCGCCAAGACCGGCCTGCTCTCCAAGGCGATGACCGCACCCGATGGCATCGTGCGTATTCCGCTTAACGAGTCCAGCGACGAAAAAAGCCAAATCAACGAATACCTGCGTGACTACAAGGGCGAAGGCATCCAGCATATCGCGCTGTTCACCAACAATATCTACGACACCGTGGAAGCGATGCACGCGCGCGGGGTGAAGTTCCTGGACACCCCGGATACCTATTTCGATGTCATCGACATCCGCGTGCCCAACCACGGCGAAGACGTGGAACGGCTGCGCAAGAACTCGATTCTGATTGACGCCGACCCGGACACCAAACAGCGCAAGCTGCTGCAAATCTTTACTCAGAACGCGTTTGGCCCGATTTTCTTTGAAATCATCCAGCGCAAGGGCAACGAGGGCTTTGGCGAAGGCAATTTCCAGGCGCTGTTTGAGTCAATCGAGCGCGACCAGATGAAGCGCGGCGTACTGTGAAAAACTACTGCGCGAACGTCTGGCGGCGGCCAGCGGTGCTCGCTACGTTTTTCAATGCTAACTAGCCCTTGCAGGGCGGGCATCCTGGCTCGCCCTTGCCTCACCAACGGAGCATTGCGATGAATACAGCTTGGGTGGACCTGGTTGCCGCACTGGCGGTGGTGCAGTTTTTGTTTTTCGGCTTTCTGGTGGGACGCGCGCGCGGCCAATATGGCGTGAAGGCGCCGGCCATCAGCGGCCATGAAGGCTTCGAGCGCATCTACCGGGTGCAGATAAACACACTGGAAGTGCTGTTTGTGTTCCTGCCCTCGCTGTACCTGGCCGCACGCCATTGGCCAGTGGCCTGGGTGGTGGCGCTGGGCGCGGTGTACCTGATTGGACGGCTGGTTTACTGGCGCGCCTATGTGCGCAACCCGGCCAGCCGTGCCTTGGGCTTCATGCTGTCGATGTTCCCGGCAATGGGGCTGTTGCTGCTGGCATTGCTGGGCATCGTCCGCACACTGATTTGACTTGTTTCAAGAGGTTTCCATGACACTTTCCTATATGAGTGGCTTTGGCAACGAGTTCGCCACCGAAGCCATCCCCGGCACCCTGCCCGATGGCCGCAACTCGCCACAGGTGGTCGCGCACGGCCTGTATGCCGAACAAATCAGCGGCACCGCGTTTACCGCCCCGCGCCACCAGAACCGCCGTACCTGGACGTACCGCATCCGCCCGGCGGCGATGCACGGCAAGTTCACGCCGTTTGCGCAGCCGCGCTTCCATAACGATTTTGTGCAAGGGCCGATTACCCCGGAGCAGTTGCGCTGGAGTCCGTTGCCGCTGCCCGAAGCGCCCACCGACTTTATCGAAGGGCTGTTCACCATGGCGGGCAATGGCGCCCCCAGCGCGGGTACCGGCATTGGCGTGCATCTGTATGCCGCCAACCGCGATATGCAGGGGCGCTATTTCTACAACGCCGATGGCGAAATGCTGATTGTGCCGCAGCAAGGGCGGCTCATCATCGCCACCGAGCTGGGCACGCTGGAGGTGGTGCCGCAGGAAATCGCGGTGATTCCGCGCGGCATCCGCTTCCGCGTGGCGCTGCCCGATGGCGCATCGCGCGGCTATGTTTGCGAAAACTTCGGCGCTTTCCTGCGCATTCCCGACCTGGGCCCCATCGGCAGCAACGGGCTTGCCAACCCGCGCGACTTCCTGACCCCGGTGGCCGCCTATGAAGACCTGGAAGGCGATTTCGAGCTGGTCGGCAAGTTCCAGGGCTATCTGTGGCGCGCCGATATTGGTCACTCGCCGCTGGATGTGGTCGGCTGGCATGGCAACCATGTGCCCTACAAATACGACCTGCGCAAGTTCAACACAATCGGCTCAATCAGCTTTGACCACCCCGACCCGTCCATCTTTCTGGTGCTGACCTCGCCCAGCGATACCCCCGGCGTTGGCAATCTGGACTTCGTGATTTTCGGCCCGCGCATCCTGGCGATGCAGGATACCTTCCGCCCGCCGTGGTTCCACCGCAATATCGCCAGCGAATTCATGGGGCTGATTCACGGCGCCTACGATGCCAAGGCCGACGGCTTTTCTCCCGGCGGCGCCTCGCTGCACAACTGCATGACCGGCCACGGCCCGGATGCGGCCACCTTCGAGAAAGCCTCGGCTGCGGATTTGTCCAAACCTGACTACATCACCGGCACCATGGCCTTCATGTTTGAGAGCCGCGGCGTGATTCGCCCCAGCGCACAGGCGCAGGATGCCGAACACCGCCAGCGTGACTACCAGGCCTGCTGGGCGGGGCTCAAAAAACACTTCAAGGCGCCATAACGGCCTGGACGTGGACAGCCCCGAACGGCGCGAGGAACACCCCGCGCCGTTTTTGATTTCTGTTTTTGACAGTTTTTATTTCCCGGCCTTCGGCGCAGGCTTGAGATGCTGCTCCAGCCAGTCATGGGTTTCGGCCATCATGGTGAGAATCGACTCGCGGGCGCGGTAGCCATGCGATTCGTTCGGCAGCATCACCAGCCGCGCCTGCCCGCCCAGTCCGCGTACCGCCTGATACATGCGTTCGCTCTGCATCGGGAAGGTGCCGGAGTTATTGTCCTCCTCGCCGTGGATAAACAGGATGGGCGTTTTGATTTTCTCGGCATGGAAGAAAGGCGACATCGCTGCATAGGTGTCGCTGGCCTGCCAGAAATTGCGTTCTTCGGCCTGGAAGCCAAACGGGGTGAGCGTGCGGTTATAGGCGCCGCTTCTGGCAATCCCGGCGCGGAACAAATTGGTATGCGCCAGCAGGTTGGCGGTCATGAACGCGCCATACGAATGTCCGCCCACGGCGATGCGCTCACGGTCGGCCACGCCGCGACGCACCACTTCTTCCACCGCAGCCTCGGCATTGGCGCGCAATTGCTGGATATAGCTGTCATTGGGTTCGGCATCGCCTTCGCCAATAATCGGCATGCTGGGGTTGTCCAGCACCGCATAGCCTTCGGCCAGATAAGGCAGTGGCCCCCAGTAGCTGATGTGGTTGAAGCGGTACGGCGAGCCACTCACCTGACTGGCCGCCGCGGCGGATTTGAACTCGCCGGGGTAAGCCCACATCAGCAGCGGCAACGGGCCATCGCGCTCGGCCACATAGCCCGGCGGCAGGTACAGGGTGGCGGTCAGCGCCACGCCATCGGCACGCTGGTAGCGAATCAGCTGCTTCTGCACTTCACGCAGTTGCGGGGTGGGATGCGGGAATTGCGTCAGTGCGCGCGATGCATCTGCCGCCCCCAGGTCGCGCAGCCAGAAATTGGGACGCTCGCTGGGCGATTCGCGGCTGGTGATGATGCGCCTGCCTTCGGCATCGAGCAGCCCCACCGGGTATTCAAACTGCCCGCCGCTGGAATGGAACAGTCGCTCGGTTTGGCCATCGGCCAGCCGCTGCCGGTCAAGGAACGGACGGTCGCCTTCGGGCGATGCGCCAAGGCCAACACGGTAAATGCTGCCGCCATCGGGGGAAGTCAGCAGCACGGCACGGCCACGCGCATCCGGCACCAGTACCGGGCTGCCCTTGTCGGCATAGCGGTCTTCGCGGCTGCCCGCCTCAAACAATACCGGCGCTTGACGCGGGTTGTCAGGCGCGACGCGCCAGGTCTTGAATCGGCGGGTTCGCCACCAGTATTCGCTCACCAGCGCCAAATCCCCGCGCCCCCATTGCGCACCGGCATAGCGCGTGGAGAGTTTGGCCAGCACCTGCGGGGCACGGTTGAACGGGGCAGCCTGCATGTACACGATGTCACGTACCGCCGCTTCGCGCGCCGGGTCGCCGTCATCCTGGGCTTCGGCCCATACCAGGGTGGCGGGCGCATCGGCGCGCCACTGCACCTGGCGCACGCCAGTGGGCACCGCGTCATTGCCGGTCGGCAGCCCTTCCACCAGCGGCAGGCTGGCGACGGTATGCAGCTGCTTGCCGTACATATCACGCACTTCAATTACCCGCGGGAAAAAGCCCATCGGCACCAGATAGGAGAATGGCCGGGTGATGCGCTGGGTCAACAAATGCTGCCCATCGGGCGAAACCGAAAGCGCGGTGTACATCGCGGCCTCAGCCACGGGCTGCACCACGCCTTGCACACTCACCACTGCCGGTTGCGTGGTCAGCAAGTATTCAAAGCGCCGCGCATCGGCCTCGTTCTTCAAAAGGTCCTGATAGGTGCGCACACTGGTGATACGCCCAGTGCTGCCGGTTTGCTGCACATTGGGGCCGGTAGGAATGCCGTCACTGACCGGCAGCGCCGCACCCTGCGGCTGCAAGGTGACCAAAAGACGCTGGCTATCGGGCAGCCATTCAAACGCGCGGCCGCTGATGGTATTGAGTCCGCTGCTTAGCTGCCGCGCCTTGCCTGCGGCCACATCCACCACCCACAGGCTGTTGCTGCCAGTACGTGTATCTACCTGATTGAAAGCCAGATGGCGCTGGTCGGGCGACCAGCCCAGGCTTGCAATCGACAAGGGCTGCGGCAAACCTTCAATATGAATCTCGCGGCCGCTTGCCACTTCCTGCAACCACAGCGCATTGCCATAGCTGAAATTGCTGCGCGCCAGCACCCTGGAATGGATGCGCAAGCCCGCCAGTTTTTCTTCCGGCTGCGCTACCACTTCAATGCCCGGAAGCGCCGGACTTGCCAGAAGCGCCATCAAATCCCGGCGCGGGCTGAGCGTGACCTGCGGCGCACGCGGCGCATCGGCAATCGCTTTCAATGCGGCTGAAGGCTCTCGATAAGCATCTTGTGTAAAACCCGCCGGCACAAACTGGAACAGGACAAGAGTGGCCGCCGTGGCCAGTAAACGAAGTCGCATGCAAAGCTCCCGGAACAGACAAGCCCATAGCCTGCCATATCCGGATACTTGCTTTCAGCGGTCAAAAGTCATGTTCGCACAAAGATTTCCACACGACGGTTGAGCTGTCGCCCGGAAGGATTGTCCTGACCATTGATTTCATTGGGCGCCACCGGCTCACGCTCACCCAGGCCACGTGCACTGGCCGCCTGTCCACTTCCCCGGGCGCGCAGGGCGCTGACCACTGCCTGCGCACGGCGTTCAGACAATGCCTGGTTATAAGCATCACTGCCTTTGCTGTCGGTATGGCCGCGCACTTCCATCGCCTGCATCGTCACCCCGGCCAATGCACTGGCCAGGCCATCGAGTATGACGGCGGCATCGGCACGGATGTCGGACTTGTCAAAGTCAAACAGCACCGCATCCTGCAAGGTAACGATAAAGCCGCAAGGGATGCCCGGCAGGCTAAAGCCTTCCTGCGCCGGGAAGCGTCCGGCTGGTGGCACCCGTGGCAACGGTGCCATCGGAATCCGCTTGCCCGGGTACTTGCTCCAACTGCCATAGCCATCGCCATCATTGCGCAAAGTACCGTACTCGCCACTCCAGTAACCCGAACCATCCGCCGCAATGCGCACTGTGCCTTCAGCACCACTCCAATAACCGGACCCATCCTTGTTGATGCGGATAGTGCCTTGCATGCCGTTCCAGTAGCCATCGCCCTGCCCATCCAGCCGAATGGTGCCATGACGTCCGTTGTAATAGCCCGAACCATCGGGCTTGATACGCACCGTGGCGGTACTGCCATCGGCCTCGGCCTGACCACTGATATAGATTTCGCCCGACTCACTCACCCGAACCACACCTGTAGTGGTATTGGCATAGCCCGAGCCGTCAGGATTGATGCGAAACACGCCATTGCGGCTGTTGCGATAAATCTGCCCATCGCTATGCACCCGAGTGATACCGCCACTGTTGGCCAGGAACTGCCCATCCTCGCAACGTGCCGGAGTTACAGTGATCCCCGGTACTTGCCCGACTTGCTGGAAAGCGGTGGACATCGCCGCTTCAAATTCACGCTGGGCAGGTTGCACGCCAATGAGATCCGGCACCACGATGACAGGAATCAGCGGAAAATCTGGCACTGGCTCGCCAATCAGTGCCATTGCCTGCCGTTGCACCTCACTGGGCAGTTCGGCAGCGACTACCATGGATTCTTGCGCTGCCTCCGCAACTGCCAGGCCCTGTGCAGATGATGAAGTGCTGCGCGCTTCATCGCCTTGACCTGCACAGGCCACCAGCAACAGACAAACAGCAGGCAGGGAAAACATTGCCTTCGACATCACACACCCTCACTTGTGACCGACCCGCACCAAGAAAATCGCAAAGCGCTTGGCACTGTGTAAAGGTTTTGTTGTGCAGACACTTTCGATTCATCTAACTGTCACGATTGCCCACCGTATCCAGCCCTGCCCTCTCCCTCAGAGCCTGCCACTTGGCGCGACTGCCCTGCATCACACGCATCTGTGCTGCCTGCAATTGCCCTGGTGCAATGCAATCGGGCACGCATCCAGCAGCACAGGCGATACAATACCGTCCGGCCGAGGGGCGCTGCGATGGATTTTCCACCAGGCTCGGCATCTTGAAACAACGGCGCCCGTGATGACCTTTCCCGATAAATCACGGAGTACCGAAATGAATGCACCCACTGCTGCGCCCGATAACGCCTACCGCGTTGCCGACATTACTCTGGCCGACTGGGGCCGCAAGGAAATCGACATTGCCGAGCACGAAATGCCCGGCCTGATGTCGATCCGCCGCAAATACGCGCCGCAAGCCCCGCTGAAGGGCGTGCGCGTCACCGGCAGCCTGCACATGACCATCCAGACGGCAGTGCTGATTGAAACGCTCAAAGACATCGGCGCCGAGCTACGCTGGGCCAGCTGCAACATCTTCTCGACCCAAGACCACGCCGCCGCCGCGATCGCCGCCAGCGGCACCCCGGTGTTCGCCTGGAAGGGCGAAACCCTGGAGGAATACTGGGACTGCACCCTGGATGCACTGTCCTTCCCCGATGGCAAGGGCGGCTTCCTCGGCCCGCAGCTGGTGGTGGACGATGGTGGCGATGTCACCTTGCTGATCCACAAGGGCTACGAGCTGGAGCAAGGCAGCGACTGGGTGAACACCCCTTCGGCCAACCACGAAGAACAGGTCATCAAGAATTTGCTCAAGCGCGTTGCCAGCGAGCGCCCCGGCTGGTGGAGCCAGGTGGTGGCCGAGTGGAAGGGCGTCTCCGAAGAAACCACCACCGGCGTGCACCGCCTGTACCAGCTGGCCGAAGCCGGCAAGCTGCTGGTGCCGGCCATCAATGTCAACGACTCGGTGACCAAGAGCAAGTTCGACAACCTCTACGGCTGCCGCGAATCGCTGGCCGATGGCCTCAAGCGCGCCATGGACGTGATGCTGGCCGGCAAGGTCGCCGTGGTCTGCGGCTACGGCGATGTCGGCAAAGGCTCGGCACACTCGCTGCGCGCCTATGGCGCGCGCGTCATCGTCACCGAAATCGACCCGATCTGCGCCCTGCAGGCGGCGATGGAAGGCTTTGAAGTCAAAACCGTCGAGGACACCCTCGGCATCGGCGATATCTATGTCACCACCACCGGCAACAAGGACATCATCACCCTGGCGCATATGCAGGGCATGAAAGATCAGGCCATCGTCTGCAACATCGGCCACTTCGACAATGAAATCCAGGTCGATGCGCTGTACGCCTCGGGCGCCACCAAGACCAATATCAAGCCGCAGGTGGACAAGTTCACCTTTGCCGATGGCCACAGCATCTTCCTGCTGGCCGAAGGCCGTCTGGTGAACCTGGGCTGCGCCACCGGGCACCCCAGCTTCGTGATGAGCAACAGCTTTGCCAACCAGACCCTGGCGCAGATCGAGCTGTGGGCCAACAAGGCGCACTACGAGGCCAAGGTGTACATCCTGCCAAAGAAGCTGGACGAGGAAGTCGCCCGCCTGCATCTGGAAAAAATCGGCGTCAAACTCACCCGCCTGACGCAAGCGCAAGCCGACTACCTCGGCGTGCCGGTGGATGGCCCCTACAAGCCGGAACACTACCGCTACTGAGTGGCGGCAGCTTCAAGCGGGAAACAAAACGGGCGCCGCAAGCGCCCGTTTTGGTAGCAGCCTCCCGGAACTTACCCCGAAAGCTCAGCTTCCTTGCAGGCATCCACAATGCGACAAGACTCATAAAGTGCCGAAAGGTCCTTGCTTGCAACACGGAACTGACTACGCTTTTTGGACGTTGGTTTTGGGCTTGTAGCTTCTTCCAGCTTGATTCCTGGGTCGTAAAAAACTTTGCCTTGACTGATTGCGTGAAGGAGTCGATTGAAATCTGCACCCTCAGCAATCAAAACATGGCGGCTATAAAGATATTGTTGATCAGGTACTTTTCGCATCAATGAAGGGACATAAGCCGCATGAGCATGTTTGATTTTCCAATGATCGAGCAGCTTGGCGAATGACCACGATGCAGCTACGTTATCTCTTGGATCGAGTAGTTGAATAGCTCCATTTGAGGTGTACTTTCCTGTATCAGGCTCGAAGCCATCAAGAATTAGTCGAAGTCGAGTTCGAGATTGGGCAGGCTTGCCAGCTCGATGAATGCCACAAAAATTGAGGCGGTCGCTGCGTCCCTTGGTATCGGGATAGCCATAGCGGCGCATGAACTCGATTAGACCCATATCGGTGTAAATCCCGCCAGTAGGTTCAGGTGTGAACAACGTTACTCTGCCAGTGCCCGGTCTATCCAAATTGCTAACCTGTCGAGCCTTTACTTCCCAGCCCTTGAAATCTGGCAAGGCGTAGCCATTGGATTGAATGCCCAGCAATGACTCCAAGGTATTCCCATTGCAATTAGACGCTTTACAGGGAACCATGTTGCCATTTTTGTCCAAGCGTGTTGAAGGAACCCAGCCAAGTCGATGGATACGACATAACTCATTCATCAATTCAATGAAACTGTCGCCTGCGCCTTGACCTGGCATGGGCAGGATTTTGAGTGCGCCATAGTCTTCGTGTGGCTCAGACGCTCTAATCTCTTCGGCAGCTGGCGACTCGGGCGGCAAAGTAATGGCAATGATTTTTTGAGCGTTGCCCAAACCAAGTACCAAGATGCGGCCAAGTAACTCACCACGTTCTTCTTTAACCCAAAGCGCTCTCGGAGGATTCTTGCAGCCTTGAAGGAAGCCTGAAAAACGCACCTCGGGATACTGAGGATAAAAAATCAACTGTGCTCTTGGCGCATGCCGTGGCTTCCCATGTTCATCCAGCCAATAGAAATCCAGCGCAGAGCGGAACACTGCCTCTTGCTGTCCGTTCTTCGTGGAAGTAGAGACATGAGCCGTGACTTCACCTGAGGGCAACTTGCCAAGCTGAGAAAAGTCAGAAGCCAAATACACTTGGTTTTTGCTATTCGCGTTTCTCGGCAACACCTTGTAGAGGACCTCGGTCACGCCGTTGTCGTGAAGCATGGCAAACACCGTGTCAAGGTCTATTTCCGACAACCACCTGTTTCTATCAGCGACATTTCCCATTTTTATTTCTCCGTGGTGATTTTTCGGATTTTGGTCACGACACTCGCGAGGCTGTGATCGCTCAATTCACAAGACCAGACGACAAACACCTTCCAACCCAAGCCTTCCAATTGTTTCCGGATTGCAGCATCACGGCGTACGTTGTCTTCAAATTTCTTCTGCCAAAACAAGGCATTGCTTGTCGGGGTGGCAGCATGGCGGCAGCCTTCATGTCGATGCCAGAAACAACCATGAACGAACACGACTGCACGATACTTCGGCAGTACCAAATCCGGCTTTCCCGGAAGATTTCCATGCAATCGAAAACGCAACCCTGCGCGATGCAGGAAACTTCGAACAATGAGTTCGGGTTTGGTGTTTTTGCTGCGGATACCGGACATCATCCGGCTGCGCGTAGCTTTGTCCACCACATCCATGTGACACTCAAGCAGCCAGCAAGGACTTCTGCTTGCTCAAATCCGGATTAACAAGCCCCATGATGTTTGGCCTCATCAGTCGTGCAACTTCTTTTATCGCAGGCATGACCACACTATTGCCGAATTGTTTGTAAGCCTGCGTATCACTGACCGGAATCACGAAACTGTCCGGGAAGCCCATCAGGCGGGCGCACTCGCGTGGCGTAAGTCTGCGCGGGCGTTTGCGCGGCCCTTGTGAAACAAGAATCTCCGAACCGTCCTTGTAATAGCGGGCAGACAGTGTGCGTGCCACGCTGTCGCCATTCACCAAGCCAAAGCCAAAGCCGTTGCCGGCAGCGCGGTGTTTCTCCGCATACGCCTGCAGGTATGCCCACAGCTTTGGCGTGAGGGTGTACTTCTCATTGACCTTGGCTTTGTTGCCAACGGTGTAATCGCTTTCGGGTGCTTCGCTGCCATCCTGCGGATGCAGGATGTCTTTCATCGTCGGGCGATGTTCCGGCAACACAAGGTCGTCAAAGCTGAAGTCTGTTTTTTCCCGGAAGCCGACAATCAAGATGCGCTCACGGTGTTGTGGCACAAAGTGGCCGCCATCCACCACGCGATAGCTGATGTGGTAGCCCAGTTCTTCTTCCAGCACTTTCTTGATGACGCGGAAGGT
Organism: Pseudomonadota bacterium; assembly: GCA_030528565.1. Classification (GTDB taxonomy): domain Bacteria; phylum Pseudomonadota; class Gammaproteobacteria; order Xanthomonadales; family Xanthomonadaceae; genus Solilutibacter. The sequence continues at coordinate 73,896 of JAUMYP010000005.1, read as the reverse complement.
ATTGCCCTTGTCATGGCTGACAAGATTTTTGACGTTTTCCAGCAAGAACGCTGCCGGGCGCTTTTCGGCAATGATGCGCGCCACATCGAAGAAAAGAGTGCCTTGGGTTTCATCGGCAAAACCGTGGGCACGCCCAAGCGCGTTTTTCTTGCTGACACCTGCAATGCTGAAAGGCTGACAGGGAAATCCGGCCAGCAGAACGTCATGGTCGGGTACGTCTTGGGCATCCACCTGCGTGATATCGCCAACCAGCGTATGCGTTGATTCGGGGAAGTTCGCCAGATAAGTCTTTTGCGCGAAGCTGTTCCACTCACTGGTGAAAACGCAATGCCCGCCATGTGCCTCAAATGCCATGCGAATGCCGCCGATACCGGCAAACAAGTCGATGAAGCGGAAATCACAAGAGGCTTCCGGCTCGGCATCAACCAACGGCAGAAGCCTCTGACGGATGGCGTCGGCAAGATAAGGCGGCGGGTCGGTTTCTCGGGCTTCCCAACGCCGCAGAGTGCGGACATTGATGCCAATGACCTCCGCGAGCTCCCGCTGGTTGTAACGTCCCCGCAGGGTCGTCAGAAGTTGATGAACATTTTGCATCGGGCAATCTCGCAAAGGGACAGAATGCGGACAGTATGACCTGTATCTGTCTCAAAAGCTGCGACTGCCCTCAATCATCAACATAATGTGGAGCGAAATGGATAGCAAATCAGCGTTTACCGCCCAGCACTTTCATCACATCAGACAGCCCCAGCTGGCCATCGCCGTCCTGGTCAAGTACCGAGCCCAGCAGGCCACCGATACCGGATTGCTGCGCGGCCCTGGCTTCGCCGCCAAGCGCAGTGCCGAGTGCTTGGGCATTGCTGGCCTGCCCTCCGCCTAGCAGGCGCTTGGCTAGCCAGGCCATGACAATCGGGGCGAGGATTTTCATCAGCATGCCGGCCTTGTCGCCGCCAAGGCCGGTGGCCTGCCCCAGTCCCTGCTCCACCTGGCGGGTATTGCCGCCAAAGATATGGCCAAGAATCCCGGCGCCATTGGTCTGGCGGCTGTCGCCACCGCCCAGTACCGCCCCCAGCAGGTCGCCAATGCTGCCGGAGGCGTTATGGTCACGGCTCAGGGCGCCGAGCAGGGCTTCAGCGCCCTGCGGCTGGCTGGCGTTTTTGCCCAGTGCCCCCATCAGCAGCGGCAAGGCCATGCCAATGGCCGACTGTGCCTGACTGGCATCAATCCCCAACTGGCTGGCCACCTGCTGTACGGCACCGGGCGGCAGTTGCGAAAGAAGTTCATTGCTCAATGTGGTCATGTTCGTGCTCCGTCAGGAATGGGCAAGTGGCATCGAGGCCAAAATTTCGCACATTGTCACAAAAATGCGCATAGCCATCTTACTTGAGCCGGACGCATGCCTTGCAAACCAAGGGGATAGGGCATGCATGCCGATGGCATAGGACTTGCTTGCAAACCGGGTTTCCTGTCTATTCCTACGCCCATGCAGCTGCCCACTCCGGAACAAGCCCGCAACCTGATGCACAGCCTGCTGTCTGCCATGGCCAAGAAGGGCGGCTCTGACCTGTTCATTGCCCACGACTTTCCGCCTAGTCTGAAGCTGCACGGCAATATGGTGCCGCTGCATACCACCAAGCTGCATGGCGATGTCACCGCCTGTCTTGCCGATTCGCTGATGAATGACAAGCAGCGCGAGGAATTTGCCCGCGACCTGGAATGCAATTTCGCCATCCATGTGCCCGGCGTGTCGCGCTTCCGCGTCAATGTATTCATGCAGCAGGGTTATGTCGGCATGGTGCTGCGTACCATCGCCGCAGAAATCCCCAACTTCGATGACATGCGCCTGCCGCCCATCCTGAAGGATGTGGTGATGGAAAAACGTGGCCTGGTGCTGATGGTCGGCGGCACCGGCTCGGGCAAATCCACTTCACTGGCCGCCATGATTGACCACCGCAACCGCAATAGCGGCGGCCACATCATTACCGTGGAAGACCCGGTGGAATATGCGCATGTCTCGAAAAAATCACTGATTACCCATCGTGAAGTGGGCGTGGACACGCACAACTGGCATAACGCGCTGAAAAACACCCTGCGGCAGGCGCCGGATGTGATTTTGATTGGCGAAATCCGCGATGCCGAAACCATGGAGCATGCCATTTCCTTTGCCGAAACCGGGCATCTGTGCCTCAGCACCCTGCATGCCAACAGCGCCAGCCAGACCTTTGAGCGCATCATCAACTTCTTTCCCGAGGAGCGCCGCACCCAGCTGCTGATGGACCTTTCCGCCAACCTCAAGGCGATTGTTTCGCAGCGCCTGATTCGCCGCCAGGATGGTCATGGCCGCGTGGCTGCGGTGGAAATCCTGCTCAATACCCCGACGGTGGCCGAGCGCATCTTCAAGGGGGATTTCCATTCGCTGAAGGAAATCATGAAAAAGTCGAAAGAACTGGGCATGCGCACCTTCGATGGCGAACTGTTCGACCTGTACGATGCCGGGCTTATCTCTTACGAAGAAGCCATCCGTAATGCCGACTCGGCCAACGAGCTGCGCCTCAATATCAAGCTGAAAAGCCAGCGCGGCGCAGACGGCGAAGGCGGCAGCACGCTATCAATGATGCCGGAAGAAAGCCAAGAAAACACAGACGGGGCGCAAGCGTCCACGCCAGCGGCATAAAATGGCCAGCGGCGCATCCTTGGACACCCCATGAAGCTCTACATCTATCAGCACTGCCCGTTCTGCCTGCGCGTTGTTTTGCTGCGCGGCCTGAAACAGCTCGACCTGCCGGTGCAGGTGGTACTGGAAAACGATGTGGATACGCCCACCCGGTTGATTGGCCGCAAAAAGGTGCCGATTCTGCAAAAAGCCGATGGCAGCGCCATGCCCGAGAGCATGGATATCGTGCGCTATCTGGATGCGCAGTTTGCCCCGCCGCTGCTGACCGCAGCCGAACGCCCCGAAATTGACGCTTGGAGCGAACGCGCCAGCGGGCTGATTTTCCGCCTGGCCGTGCCACGCATCACCTGTGGCGATTTTGCAGAACTGGCCACGCCCGAGGCACGCGCTGCCTATATTGAGCGCGAAATCCGCGCCTTTGGTGACCTGGAGGCGCTGCTTGCCGCCACCCCGGAAATGCTGGCAGAACTTGCCCCCTTGCTGGATGAGCTGGACGACCTGATTCCGCCACCTGATTCTGCACTTGGCGAAAGCGATATCCGCTTGTTCCCGCTGCTGGCCCTGCTCAGCATCGTCAAAGATGCCAGACTGCCGCCCAGGGTCGCCACTTGGTACAGCACCCTGAGCACACGCAGCGGCCTTGATGATTTCTCTGCCCAGGCGCAATAAACCCATGATGCAAAAACCGCTTGCCCCCACCGGAAAACTGTTCCGCGCCATCGCCCTGATTGAAGCCCTGACCTGGGCGGGACTGCTGATTGGCATGTGGCTCAAATACGGCAGCCAAACCACCGATAGCGGCGTTTGGCTGTTTGGCCGCCTGCATGGCGCGGCCTTCCTCGCCTACCTCGTGGTCACGGTAATCGCCTGGGGCAAGTTGCGCTGGCCACTCTGGGCAGTGCTGCTGGCAATTTTGGCCGCCATCCCGCCATTTTTGACCATCCCGGTGGAAATCCTGCTGCGCCGTCGCGGCTTGTTGCATTCGCAAAACTGAGCGACTTTTATCCGACTCACCTCAAGCCGCTGACATAGGCTGAAGCCGCAGCAGCTATTGCGCTCTGCTTCAAACAGGGCGTTTCTTGCCGTGGGCGCCAGCTGACATCACCAGCCCCATGCCGGCAAGGAGTGCCACGGCGGAGGTGCCGCCGAAGGAAATCAGTGGCATCGGTACGCCGACCACCGGCAACAGGCCGGAAATCATGCCGCCATTGACCAGCACATAGACAAACAGTGACAGGCCGAAAGTACCGGCGACGATGCGCGAATAGCCATCGCGTGCGCCGATGGCAATCCACAGGCAGCGGCCAATCACGAACAGATACAGTGCCAGCACGGTCACTACGCCCAGCCAGCCAAATTCTTCTGCCAGCACCGAGAAGGCAAAGTCGGTGGTGTATTCGGGCAGGTAGTTCAGTTGTGACTGGCTGCTGCCGCCCCAGCCTTTGCCACCCCAGCCACCGGAGCCGATGGCGATTTGCGACTGGATGATGTTCCAGCCATCGCCCAGCGGGTCATTGGCCGGGTCGCGGAAGGTCAGGATGCGGCTTTGCTGGTAGGGGCGCAGCATGAAGAACCACCCAATCGGCGCGAATTTGGCAAAGCCATAGCCCAGCACGCCGAGGATGCCTGCGGTCACAAACCAGCCCCAGGCCATCCCGGCCAGATACAGGGCAAACACGCCGCTGGCAGCAACCAGCACTGCGGTGCCAAAGTCCGGCTGTAGCAGAATCAGGCCAAATGGCAGGGCGATAATCATGCCGGCAATCAGGATGTTGCCGATGCGCGGCGGCAAGATGGAGCGTTCCAGATACCAGGCCAGCATCATCGGCAGGCACAGTTTGAACAGCTCCGAGGGCTGGAAATAGAACACGCCGAGATTAATCCAGTGATTGCCATGCTTGCCGGTGCCAACAAGCAGTACCGCGACCAGCGGCAGCAGCGAGGCCAGATAAACCCAGAGCGAAGCATCGCGCAAGGTCTGCGGCCTGATGCGGGAAATCGCCCACATCGCGGCGATACCCACCGCAAAGCGTGCGCCCTGCGAAATCACCAGCCGGGCGCTGTCTCCGCCCACGCTGGAGAGCACCGCCAGGCTTGCCAGCATCAGCCCGCACAGTGCCGCAAACAGGGGCAGGTCCAGCGTGCGCAGCAGGCGCTGCACGAAACCTGCCAGCCAGCGTAGCAACGGATTCATGGCTCACCCTCATCGTTTGCTGCCGCCCCGGTGTTTGCATGCACCCCTATGCGGCTATCGCCGGGCGGCTCCGGCTCCAGTCCGGCAGGCAGGCGGCCACGAATCCAGGCATCGAGAATCTTGCGGGCAATCGGCGCGGCGGTCGAGCCGCCATAGCCGCCGCCTTCCACCGCCACGGCCACGGCGATTTCCGGCGCATCGGCGGGCGCAAAGCCGATGAACAGGGCGCGATGGCGCAGGTGCATCGGCAGGCTTCTGGGGTTGACCGCCGCCGTGCCACGGCGGCTGATGACCTGCGCGGTGCCGGTTTTGCTGGCGATTTGGTAATCCAGCCCGCCGCGGATATTGGTGGCAGTGCCCGGCCCGTGCACGGTGAGAATCATGCCGCGGCGAATCGCCTCCAGATTGTCCTGGTTTGTGCTGATTTGCGTTGGCGCTTTTTCCGGCATCAATACCCAGGGCGCATCAAAGCCTTGCCGCATTTCGCGTACCAGATGCGGGCGGCGCAGCCAGCCGCCATTGCCGAGCGCGGCGGTAGCCTGCACCAGTTGCAGCGGCGTCACTTTCCAATAGCCCTGGCCGATGCTGGTGATGACGGTATCGCCCGGATACCACGCCCCCTGCCTGGCGGCGTTTTTCGCCTTCCATGCCGGGGAAGGCAGGATGCCTTCAATCTCGCCTGCCAAATCCACGCCGGTGGGTTTGCCAAAGCCATACAAATCCATGTAGTGGTCGATGCGCTCGATGCCCATGTCCAGCGCCAGCCGGTAGTAATAGGTATTCACCGAGGCGTAGATGGACTTGTAGACATCGGTGGGGCCATGGCCGCGCCGCGAGGCATCGCCATAGCCGCGCTTTTGTCCGGGCAGATAGAACATGCCGGTGGACATGGTGCGGTCTTCCGGGCGGCGCACGCCGCTGTCCAGCCCGGCCAGCGCCATCATCGGCTTGATGGTCGAGCCCGGCGCCACCCCGCCCAGCACCGCGCGGTTGAACTGTGGCCGCGAGGGGTTTTCGTTCAGGGCTTTGTAATTGGCATGGGAAATGCCGTTGACGAACCAGTTGGGGTCGTAGCTCGGCAGGCTGACCATGGCAAGAATCTCGCCAGTACGCGGGTCCACCGCCACTGCGGTGCCCTCCAGCTCGCCAAAGGCGGCCACCATGGCGCGCTGCAAGTCCACGTCAATGGAAAGCCGCAAGTCGGCGCCGGGGCTGGCGGGCACCACGCCCAGGGTGCGCATCGGCCGGCCGTCGGAGCTGGTTTCGATGCGTTCATGGCCGACGCCGCCACGCAGCTGCTGCTCGTAATAACGCTCCAGCCCGGTTTTGCCGGTATGGCTGAACACGCTGATGGCATCGCCTTCGCGCTCCACATCCCTGTCATCCACCCGGCCCACATAGCCGACGATATGCGCAAACAGCTCGCCATAGGGGTAGACGCGGCCAAAATACGGCACCACGTCCACCCCCGGATAGCGCCAGCGGTCTACCGAGAAGCGCGCGATTTCTTCGTCGCTAACCTTGAGTTTCAGGGTAATCGGGCGATAACGGCGGCTGGTTTTGCGCGCTTTTTCAAAGGCCTCCAGCTCTTCTTCAGAAAACGCGATGATTTGCCGCAAGCCCGCCAGCATCCGGTCAAGGTCGCCCGCCTCGCTGGGGGTGACTTCCAGGCGGAAAGCCGGCACGTTATCGGCCAGAATCCGCCCCTTGCGGTCATAAATGATGCCGCGCCCCGGCACGATGGGACGCGGCTTGACCCGGTTGGCCTCGGACTGTGCTGCCCAGTGCGCATGCTGCACCACTTGCAGGCGGAAATACCACAATGCCATCCCCGCCAGCATCGTGGTCACGATGATGAACCCGACCAGAGCGCGACGGCGGAACAGCTCTGCCTCCAAAGCCCGGTTCTTGATGGCGCGCCGCCCTTTGCCGCGCATGGCTCAGCCCTGCCTGCGCCGATAGCGCAGCGCATCCAGCACCAGGAACAGCGGCCCCCACATCAGCATGCCGCTGATGGGCGAAAGCCAGTAGGCCGCCGGCCATTGCGGCACGCCAGCAAAGGCATGTACCGCAGCCGCCACGATACGGTCATTAAGCAGCATGGCGGCAACTGCCAGTGCCTGCTGCCAAATCGGGAAGAACCGCAACCGGCTGCGGAAACGCTCCACCAGGAACAGCAGCATCACCATCCGCAGCGCCTGCTCGCCAAGAAGGCTGCCATAGCTGAAGTCAGCCAGCAGCCCGGCAAAAAAGGCAAATCCAAGCCCGGCCTTGTCGGGGACTTGCAAGCCCCAGTACAGCACCACCAGCGCCAGCCAGTAGGGGCGCAGCGGGCTGAGTGTCTCGGGCAGCGGTATCAGCATCAGCACCACGGCCAGCAGCACTGAAACCAGCATCAAGGGCCATACCGGACGCTCACGGCTCATGGCGCGCCTCCCGGCTGCCCAGCCGGGCTTTGCGCTGGCGTTTCGCCCGGCTTAGCTGGCGGCACCTGCGGTACCGGAAGCTGCCGCAGCAGCAGCACTTCACGCCCCCTGTCCAGCGCCGCGGCAGGCTGCAAGTCCGCCATCATGAAGGCGCGGCTGTCATCCGGGCGCAGCTTGCTGACCGTCCCCACCTTGAACCCCGGCGGGAAGCGCCCTCCCAGGCCGGAGGTCTGCACCACATCGCCGACTTCAATATCAGCACTGCGCGGAATATTGCCAAGGGCGATATGGTCACCCTGCCCGTAGGCCACCAGCCGCACGCCGTTTCTGGCAATTTCCACCGGCACCGCATGGTCGGGGTCGGTCAGCAGCAGCACCGTGGCCGTCCCCGGCTGAACTTCAATCACCTGTCCAAGCAGGCCACCGGCATCCATCACCGTCTGCCCGAGCCGCACGCCCTGACGGCTGCCAGCATCCAGAATCAGCCGCTGCCGGGTCGGGTCCAGGTCGATATCCAGAACCGGGGCAAGCTGTACATCCAGCTCGCCCTGCTCCACCACGCCCAGCATGGCGCGCAGCCGCGCATTTTCAGCCGCCACTGTTTCAAGTTTTGCCACCCGCGCCCCGGAAATCAGCAGCGCATTGCGCAGCACCCGGTTATCGCGCGCCAATTGCGCACGCAGCGCGGCATCGCTGCGCATGGTCTTGCCCAGCTGCGCAGGCATCCCGGCCAGCTGCCGCAACGGCTGTACCAGCCCGCTGCCGTAGGCGCGCACCTGTCCCAGCCAGTCGCCGCGGCTATCGGCAAAAATCAGCAAGGTCGCCGCTGCCAGCCATGCCAACAGGCGCAAGCTGCCCGCAATGTCCTCCGGACGTGAGCTTGGGGCACCTGCATGGGCTGACACGGTTGGCGGAAAGTCCTGAAAAATGGGGTTGAAACACCCCGCCACTCAGGCAGCGGGGAAGTGGCTCACATCAGTCGTGGGCAAAAAACTCATTGCCGTGCTTGTCCAAAAGCTCCAGCGCCCGCCCTCCGCCGCGCGCCACGCAGGTCAGCGGGTCATCGGCCACCATCACATGCAGGCCGGTTTCTTCCGACAGCAGGCGGTCGATATCCTTCAGCAGGGCGCCGCCGCCGGTCAGCACGATGCCGCGCTCGGCCACGTCTGCCGACAGCTCCGGCGGGGTCTGCTCCAGCGCCTGCTTGACGCCCGCAACGATGGTCGCCAGCGGGTCATGCAGGGCTTCGAGCACTTCACCGGAATTGATTTTGATGACCTTGGGCACGCCTTCGGCCAGATGCCGGCCAGAGATTTCCATCTCCTGTATTTCGTTCTGCGGATAGGCACAGCCAATGCCGAGCTTGATGCGCTCGGCGGTGGCCTCGCCAATCAGCATGCCGTGATGGCGGCGCACATAGTTGATGATGGACTCGTCAAAGCGGTCGCCGCCCACACGCACCGACTGCGAATAGACAATGCCGTTCAGCGCAATCACCGCCACTTCGGTGGTGCCGCCACCGATATCAATCACCATCGAACCATAAGCCTCGGTCACCGGCATCCCGGCACCAATCGCCGCGGCCATCGGCTCCTCAATCAGCGAAACATCGCGGGCACCAGCCTCCAGCGCCGAATCCTTGATGGCGCGCTGCTCCACCTGGGTGGAGCCGGACGGCACGCAAATCAGCACCCGCGGGCTGGGGCGCAGGAAGCGGCTCTTGTGCACCTTGCGAATGAAATACTTGAGCATTTCTTCGGTATAGGTGAAGTCGGCAATCACCCCGTCCTTCATTGGCCGGATGGTGGTGAGATTGCCGGGGGTGCGCCCCAGCATCTGCTTGGCTTCGGTTCCCACTGCGGCCACCGAGCGCGGCGCGCCGGTCACCCGGTCCTGGCGCACCGCCACGACCGAAGGCTCATTGAGCACGATGCCTTGACCGCGCACATAAATCAGGGTGTTGGCCGTGCCCAGGTCAATGGACAGGTCATTGGAAAACATGCCGCGCAGCTTTTTGAACATCGCAGAAGTGGCTCGCTGGTGGGAGGGCTGAAGACAGACGCGAAAGTCTAGCAAAACCACGCGTGCGCGCGTTTCCAAACCGTTATCGGCGCATCATTTTTGTAGCCCCCAGCCGCTTTGGCCGTTACCCTATGCGCGATTTCCACGAGGCCTATTCATGTCTGCCCTGATTTGCGGCTCGCTCGCCTATGACACCATCATGGTGTTTCCCGACCAGTTCAAGAACCACATCCTGCCGGACAAGGTACATATCCTGAACGTATCGTTCCTGGTGCCCAGGATGCGCCGCGAGTTTGGCGGCTGTGCCGGCAATATCGCCTACAACCTGCATCTGCTGGGCGGCAAGCCGGTGCCGATGGCGACCGTTGGCGAGGATTTCGGCCCCTACCGCGCGCACTTCGAGGCACTTGGCATCCCGCTTACTTATGTGCGCGAGCTGCCGGGCAGCTATACCCCGCAGGCCTTCATCACCACCGACCACGACAACAACCAAATCACCGCCTTCCACCCCGGCGCGATGATGCAAAGCCACGAAAACCATGTGCGCGATGTCAAGGACATCACCCTTGGCATCGTCGCCCCCGATGGCCGCGAAGGCATGTTGCAGAACGCACGCGAATTTGCCGAATGCGGCATTCCCTTCATCTTCGACCCGGGACAAGCAATGCCGCTGTTCAGCGGCGAGGAGTTCCGCCAGTTCGTTGAGCAGGCCGACATGGTGATTGCCAACGACTACGAGTCCAACCTCTTGCAAGAGCGTACCGGCTGGAGCGAGGCAGAAATCGCCCGCAAGGTGCGCGCCTACATCACCACCCGCGGCCCCAAGGGGGTGGAAATCCATACCGGCGGCAAGACCCTGCATATCCCGCCCGCCAAAGAGCGCGCCGTGGTTGACCCCACCGGCTGCGGCGATGCCTTCCGCGCCGGGCTGCTGTATGGCATTGACAAGGGCATGGACTGGGAAACCATTGGCCGCATCGGCAACCTGATGGGCGCCATCAAGGTCGGCCATCACGGCACCCAGAACCAGAAGTTCAGCTACCAGGAATTTGCCGACGAGTTCAAATCGCAGTTCGGTTACGCGCTGTAAATTGCTGACAACATGCAGAAAAGTCATGCCGCCTGCGACCCGGCGGCATGAAGTAATGATGCTGCTTTCCGCCCTGTTCTGCCGCGCCGAGTACCGCAGCGACCAATGGAAGAAGGCAGGGCATGTTTGAGCAATGCGCAGCAATGCGAGTTTGCCCTGCCGCCATTGGCCGCGAGGAACACAGGGCACCCCGCGCAGCGGGGCGCGGCAGCCTGGGCAATTTCTTTGCCCACTTTCTTTTTAAAAGAAAGTGGGTGCGCTGCCGGGCGCAATCCCGGCATTAGATAGAGCAGCGATATCCAAATTCATTTCAAAGCACGTGCCCCCCATCCCGATTTCCCCGCAAATAGCCGCTATTGGCAGACACAGCGCACTTTCCCATTGGTCGCTGCGGTACTCGGCGCGGCAGAACAGGGCGAGGGCATGGCTTCGTTACTGCCTGAAAGTGGAACGCGACACTCCAGTAATCACCGCACAATCCCCAGCGCTGCCAGTAGCGGCGCGGCATAGCTGGCGTCAAGGTCATCGGGCTTGATGGCCTCGGCAATCTGGCCGTTTTCAATACGCGCCACCAGGTCGATGTCCAGTGCGCACACCGGCGCTGTGCGGTCGCGCCCGGCAGCGGCCTCAATCTCGCGCAATTGCGCGCGCAATGCAGCTGGCCTGACATCTGTTTCAATCAGCAGCGCAGCATTCAGATAGCGCGCCTTGCTGCGCGCATCGCGGGTCGGCAGGGCGCGACTATGGGCAAGCACGGTAAAGCGCCGGGCAAGCTGCTCTGCCGCCAGACGAAAGCCCCGCGCGCGCCGGTAGTTGGAGCCGAGTATCAACAGGTACTGCATCTAGCCGCGCCCGATTTCGATACCCACATCCGCACAGCCCAGTGCCCTGGCTGCCAGCGGCTTGTGCACCCGCAGCCGTATCTTGGTGATGGCCGGAAAATCCGCACGCAGCCGCGCAGCCAGGTCTTCCAGCAGGGTTTCCAGCAACTCATGGCGCGTTTGCGCCACCCACTGCCGCAGGCGGGCAACCACTTCTGCATAGTCGATGGTGTCGGCCAAGGCATCGCTAGCTGCCGGAATGCGGTTGTCAAAACCCAGCTCCACATCCAGCAGCAAGGGCTGGCCCGCTTCGCGCTCATGGGCGTAAACGCCAATCAGCGCGTCCAGTTGCAAGCCGTGGATAAAAATCCTGTCCATCAATGTCCGCCTCCGGCTGCCGGCCCCAGCGCGCGGCGTACATCGCTGCCCGAGGGCGCCTGGAATACCTGCAAGCCGAACTCCGGCAGGATGGCCAGCAGGTGGTCGAAAATATCGGCCTGCAACTGCTCGTACTGCGCCCAGCGCACATCATTGCTGAAGCAATAGATTTCCAGCGGGATGCCGGTCTGGGTTGGCTGCAACTGCCGCACCAGCAAGGTCATGCCCTGATGCACCTTGGGATGGGCGCGCAGATACTGCTCCACATACACGCGGAAGGTGCCGAGATTGGTCACCCGCCGGGCATTCACCGGGTCTTTGCCGGAAGCGGCAAGCTGCGCATTCCAGGCCTCAAGCTCGGCCGCCTTGCTGTCCAGATAGTCATCCAGCAGGGCAAAACGCGCCAGCCGCCGGACTGCGTCCACACTCAAAAAATGCACACTGGCCTGGTCAAGCAGCAGTGCGCGCTTGATGCGCCGCCCGCCGCGCTCGCTCATGTTGCGCCAGTTCTTGAACGAGTCGCTGATGAGCTTCTTGGTGGGAATGGTGGTGACGGTCATGTCCCAGTTCTGCACCGTCACCGTATGCAGGGCGATGTCGATGACATCGCCATCGGCATTCTGGCTGGGCATTTCTATCCAGTCGCCAATGCGCACGCGGCCATCGTTGCTGATTTGCACGCTGGCCACCAGCGACAGCAGGGTGTCCTGGAAAATCAGCATCAGCACTGCGGTCATGGCGCCAAGGCCGGTGATGAGATGCAGGAATTTCGCGCCAATCAGGGTGGCGATGACCGACAACCCCACCAGCACGAACATGATGATTTTGATGATTTGGATATAGCCCTTGATGGGCTTGTTGCGGGCGTTCGGGCGGCGCTCGTAAATGCTGTTGATGAGGTTCAAAAGCCGCGACACCGCCAGCGCCACGGTCACCACGATGAACGCCTGGCACAGCGCCCGGGTCACGGTGACAAAGCTCTCCGGCAAATCCGGCAGCACGCCGACACCGGCATACACCACCAGTGCGGGCACGGCATTGGCAAGACGCGGAATGACATTGAGCTTGACTTGGCCGTCGCCATCGCCCATCTCCCGCCCCAGGGGCGAGGCGTTCAGCGCCTTTTGCAAAACCCGCAGCGCGATTTTCTTGGTGATGAAATTGGCCAGCCAGGCGGCCAGCAACAGGCCACTGCCCGCCAGTGCCGTCCACGCCCACGGATGCGAAGCAAACTGCGCGTTCAGGCGCTCAAGATAGTGTGCGTACTTTTCCATGCGGCCAAGTGTAGTGCCATGCCGCCAGACTCAGCCCAGCAGCGGCAAGGTTTCCATATCCCAGCGCGGCTGTACCGCCACAGCCAGGTCGCCATGCTGCCCGGCGGCAAGGCGCAAGGCACCGGCAAAGGCAATCATCGCGCCGTTGTCGGTACACAGCGCCGGGCGCGGGAAACACACCCGGCCGCCACGCGCCAGTGCAATCTGCTGCAATTTCTCCCGCAACCGACGGTTGGCGCCGACACCGCCTGCCACCACCAGGGTTTCACAGCCGGTTTCATCCAGCGCCCGGGCGCATTTGATGGCCAGCGTATCCACCACCGCATCTTCAAACCCGCGGGCAATATCCGCGCGCGTGGCATCGCTCTGGTCGCTGCCCTGCCAGGCCATCAGCACCTGGGTTTTCAGGCCGCTGAAGCTGAAATCCAGCCCCGGCTTGTGCGTCATCGGCCGAGGGAATACAAACTTGCCCGGCGTGCCGGTCTCGGCCAAGGCCGCCAGTTGCGGCCCGCCCGGATAGGGCAGCCCCATCAGCTTGGCGGTCTTGTCGAACGCCTCGCCCGCGGCATCGTCCAGCGTTTGCCCCAGCAGGCGGTATTCACCCATCCGGCGCACTTCCACCAGCTGGGTGTGGCCGCCGGACACCAGCAACGCCACAAACGGCGGCGCTGGCGCATCGGCCTCCAGCAGCGGCGCCAGCAAATGTCCTTCCATGTGATGCACGCCGATGGCGGGCACATCCAGGCCAAAAGCCAGCGCCCGCGCCACGCCCGCCCCCACCAGCAATGCCCCTACCAGACCCGGCCCTGCGGTATAGGCCACGCCGTCAATATCAGCCAGGGCAAGTCCGGCCTCAGCCAGGGTTTGCCGAATCAGCGGCAGCAGTTTGCGCACATGGTCGCGGCTGGCAAGCTCGGGCACCACGCCGCCATACTCGGCATGCAGCGCAATCTGGCTGTACACCGTGTGCGCAAGCAATCCGGCATCGCTGTCATAAACGGCCACGCCGGTTTCATCGCAGGAAGTTTCAATACCCAGAACTTTCATTGTGTAAGGGACTTGCATCTTGGTGGGAAGTATCGCTATGATACGCGGCTCCCTGGCTCGTATGGCCAGAATCATCCGTTTCGAGATTCCCTTATGCCCAGCGTCAAAGTCCGCGAAAACGAACCTTTTGAGTTTGCCCTGCGTCGCTTCAAGCGCACCTGCGAAAAAGCCGGTGTGATTGCCGAAACCCGCAAGCGCGAGTTTTACGAGAAGCCGACCCAGGAACGCAAGCGCAAGGCCGCTGCTGCGGTGAAGCGTCAGGCTCGCCGCACCGCGCGCGACGTCACCAAGCGTCAGCGCCTGTACTGATAGTTACGCGCGCTGCGCGTGGCATCAATGTCCGCGACAAAGCCGGCCGCAAGCCGGCTTTTCGTGTTTGCAAAAATTCTCCAAGGAGCCTGCCATGTCCCTGAAAACCCGCCTTGTCGATGACATGAAGGCCGCGATGAAGTCCGGCGACAAAGCGCGCCTGGCGGTCATCCGCCTCATCAATGCCGCCATCAAGCAAAAAGAAGTGGACGAGCGCGTCGAGCTGGACGACACCGCCGTGCTCGCGGTGCTGGAAAAAATGGTCAAGCAGCGCCGCGATTCCATCAGCCAGTATGAAGCGGCCAGCCGCGAGGACCTGGCGCAGGTCGAGCGCGATGAGCTGGCCATCATTGATGCCTACCTGCCGGAAAAGCTGGGCGAGGACGCCATCAATGCCGCCATTGAAGCGGCCATTGCCCAAACCGGCGCCGCCAGCCCGGCGGATATCGGCAAACTGATGGGCGTACTCAAGCCGCAGCTGGCCGGGCAGGCCGATATGGGCCTGGTGTCGAAGCTCATCAAGGCACGGCTTGCCGGTTGATGATGCACGGCTTGCCAGCCAGGGGCAGTGCCTCGCGCCTTGCCGGACTGCGCGCTGCGGTTTCCAGAGCCATCGAAAAACTGCAGCGCAGCCTGCCGGCAGAGGCGGCGATGCGCTTTGTCGATATCGACCTGATGAGCCATGCCGCCGCGCTGTCTTTCTATGCGCTGCTCTCGCTCGCACCGCTGCTGATTCTGCTGCTATGGCTGACCGCATCGCTATACCCGGAAGCGCAGGCGGCGCTCCTGGGGCAGATTTACCAGCTGGCCGGTGAAGAAGCCCGGCAGATTGCCTCCACCGTTTTGCACAATGCCAGAGAGCGCCCCAGCGTCGGCTCGATGGCCGGGGCATGGAGCACGCTGCTGCTGTTTTTCGGCGCCACCGTGGTGTTTGCCCGTCTGCAAGCCACGCTCAACCTGATTTTTCATAGCGACGCCGAGGCGCTTGGCGGCGTGCTGCCGTGGCTGCGCAAGCGGGTGTTTTCTTTTGGCGTGGTGTTTGCGCTGGGCTTTTTGCTGCTGCTGTCCATCACCCTGCACACCGCGCTGGAATTCATCCTGAGTGGCCTGCCCAGCCTGCTGCCACTGGCCAGCAATCTGGGCGCACTTATCGTCTACACCCTGGCATTTGCGCTGCTTTACAAATATCTGCCCGACCGGCGCGTGGCCTGGCGGCAATCGCTGATTGGCGGGCTATTGACCGCTGCGCTGTTTGTGGTTGGCCGCTGGGGCATCGGGCTTTACATCACCCATGCCGCCCCCGGCAGCGCCTACGGCTCGATGGGCACCCTGGTATTGCTGCTGGTCTGGGTGTATTACGCGGCACTGGTATTTTTCGCTGGCGCACTTTTGACGGCCATCATCGACGAGCGTCGCCAGCTCAGGGGGTAAACTCCGGCCATGGCCCGCATCCCCGACGCATTTTTAGACGAACTGCTTGCCCGCACCGATATCGTCGAGATTGTCGGCGCGCGCGTGCAGCTGAAAAAACAGGGACGCGAATTCGCCGCCTGCTGCCCGTTTCACGATGAACGCTCGCCCTCGTTCACGGTATCGCCCGGCAAACAGTTCTATCACTGCTTTGGCTGCGGCGCGCATGGCACGGCCATCAGCTTTTTGATGAATTACGACCGGCTGGAGTTTCTCGATGCAGTCGAGGAACTGGCCAAGCGCGCCGGACTGGAAATTCCGCGCGATACCCGGCAAAAAGCCGCCAACCCCGATACCCAGCCGCTGTTCAATGCCCTGGAGGCGGCGCAGCGGTTTTTCCGCAAACACCTGCAACAAAGCGCACAAGCCCAGGCGTATTTGCAAGACCGCGGCGTGGATGCCGCCACCGCTGAAGCCTTCGGCATCGGCTACGCGCCTGCCGGTTTTTCCGCACTCAAGGACGCACTCGGCACCGACGAGCGACGCATGCAGCTGCTGGAGAAAGCCGGGATGTTCTCGCGCAATGACCGCGGCCATGTGTATGACAAATTCCGCCAGCGGCTGATGTTTCCCATCCACGACCGCCGTGGCCGGGTCATCGCGTTCGGTGGCCGGGTGCTGTCCAGCGACGATAGCCCCAAATATCTCAATTCACCGGAAACCCCGCTGTTCCACAAAGGCCGCGAGCTATACGGCCTGTGGCAGGTGCGCCAGGCCAATAGCAAGCTGCAACGGCTGATTGTGGTGGAAGGCTATATGGACGTGGTGGCGCTGTTCCAGCACGGCCTGCCCGAAGCGGTCGCCACCCTGGGCACGGCCACCACGCCCGAGCACGCCGAGCTTTTGTTCCGCAATGCGCCGGATGTGTATTTCTGCTTTGACGGCGATGCCGCCGGACGGCGCGCCGCCAGCCGCGCCATGCACTCGGTACTGCCCCGCATGCGCGATGGCCGGCAGGCATTCTTCCTGTTCCTGCCCGATGGCGAAGACCCCGATTCGCTGGTACGCAAGGAAGGCCTCACCGGCTTCAACCAGCGCCTGCAAGAGGCGCTGCCGCTATCGCAGTTTTTCTTTGACGCGCTTTCCGCCGATGTGCAACTGCATACCCTGGAAGGCAAAAGCCGTCTGGCCGAGCGCGCCAAGCCGCTGCTTGCGCAAATCCCCGAAGGCGCCTTTGCCGACCTGATGCAGGCGCGCCTTGCCGAACTCACCGGGCTTGCTGCGCGCACGCAGCCTGTCCCGGCACCGCGCCCGCAGCATAGCCATGCCGCCGCCACGCCCAAGCGCAGCCTGGTACGTGAGGTGATTACCTTGCTGCTGCAACAACCCAAACTCGCCCTGCAAGCGCCTGTCCCCTACCCGTTTATCGGGCTGCAACAGCGCGGCATTGCGCTGCTGATTGAACTGCTGGACTTGATTCGGCAACGCCCCGACATCCAGACCAGCAGCCTTTTGCAGATTTTTGCAGACCGCGAAGAAGGCCAGGCCCTGCACAAACTGGCGATGACCGAACTGCCCGGCGAGCCGCAAACCTGGCAGGCCGAATTCCACGATGCGCTGGCGCAACTGGAGAAACAGACCCTGAAGCAGCAGCGTGCCGAGCTGACCATCAAAATCCGTGAAACCGGCATCCACAGTCTCAGCGAAGCAGAAAAACAGCTACTGCGGCAGATGCAGCCTGCACGCGACTGAAACCATCATCCCGGCCTGGCTGCCGCCGCACTGCTACTGCCTGTGTCCGCTATCTGGCCGGTGCTAGAATCCCGCGCCACTGCCTGCCCGCAGGCAATGGCTGTTTCGCAATGGGAGCGCCTTCAATGTCATTCGCCGTGTGGTCCACCCGCCTGCCGGGTCTTGTATTTGCCGCCTCTCTTGGCATCGCCGCCCTCGGCCTGGCACGGCTGCCCGCCCTGCAATCCATCGGCCTTAGCGCCCTGCCGCTTGCCATCATTCTCGGCATCGTGCTCGGCAACAGCCTGTTCCCGCGCATCGCCGCGCAGATGGGCAGCGGCGTGGACTACGCGCGCACCATGCTGCTGCGCGCCGGCATCGTGCTGTTTGGCTTCCGGCTGACCTTTCAGGACATGCTGTCTGTCGGCCTGCATGGCATCGTGCTCGCCATCACCATCGTCGGCAGCGTGTTCCTGCTTGCGCGCTGGCTGGGACGCGCGCTGAACATGGATGAAGAAACCACCCTGCTGATTGGCGCAGGCGCCTCCATCTGCGGCGCGGCGGCAGTGATGGCGGCCGAGCCCGTGGTCAGGGCACAGGCGCACAAAGTCTCGGTCGCAGTCGCCACCGTGGTCGTGTTCGGCACCCTCGGGATGTTCCTGTATCCGTTTCTGAAAGCCCCGTTCGGCCTGGATACCCATACTTACGGCATCTATGTCGGTGCCACCATCCACGAGGTGGCACAGGTGGTGGTGGCAGGTCGCGCCGTTGGCGAGCAGGCGGCCAATATCGCCGTCATTGAAAAAATGATCCGGGTGATGCTGCTCGCCCCATTCCTGCTGCTGCTCTCGGTATGGATGCGCCGCCGTCATCAGGGCAGCGCGGGTAAACCGGCACTGGTCATCCCCTGGTTTGCGGTACTGTTCCTGCTGGTTGGCGCGTTCAATTCCCTGCACCTGCTGCCCAGCAAGGTGGTGGATACGCTGTTGCTGATTGATACCTGCTTGCTGGCCACCGCCATGGCCGCATTGGGGCTGCGCACCCATATCGGCGCCATCCGCCAGGCCGGAGTAAAACCGATGCTGCTGGCCGCACTGCTGTTTGCCTATCTGGTCTTTGGCGGCCTGCTGCTGACCCTGGCGCTGGGATAGGCCCATCACAGCAAACAATCCGCTTGTGACCTGACAAACTGGGGCGTTTCCAGCCAGCGCTGCTGCCAGCTTGCATGTATCAAACCTGCCAGCGGGCGCTACAATTTGCAGCTTGCTCATCAAACGCAAATCCACCGTGAGTACCACCTTGCTTTCTGAAGTCCCCGCAGCGCCCGAAGCGTTGCGCGCTGCCATTACCCAGCATTGGGTCGTTGACGAAACCCGGCATGTGCAATGGCTGCTTGAACAGGCCCGCCAGGGCGATGCCGAGCGCGCCAGCATCCGCGCCACCGCTGCCGACCTGGTGCGCCGGGTGCGCTCGCGCGCCGAAAACCAGAGCACCGTTGAAGCCTTCATGCGCCAGTACGACCTTGGCAGCGAGGAAGGCGTGCTGATGATGTGCGTGGCCGAGGCGCTGCTGCGCATCCCCGACCAGGGCACGGCCGATGCACTGATTCGCGACAAGCTCGGCGATGCCAATTGGCGGCGGCATCTGGGCCAAAGCGATTCGCTGCTGGTCAATGCTTCCACCTGGGGGCTGCTGCTGACCGGCAAGCTGGTGAACCTTTCCGATGCCACCCAGCGCGATGCCCACGGCGCTTTCGGCCGGTTGATTGGCAAGCTGGGCGAGCCAGTGATTCGCGCCGCAGTACGCCAGGCGATGAAAATCATGGGGCACCAATTCGTGATGGGTCGCAGCATTGCCGAGGCGCTTGAGCGTTCGCAAAAAGGCGAAAACGCCAAGTTCCGCTATTCCTTCGACATGCTCGGCGAAGGCGCGCTGACCGCTGCCGATGCCGCGCGCTATCTGGATGCCTACCGTCAGGCGATTCATGCCATCGGCAAGACCGGGCCGTTCCGTGACGTGTTTGCCGCGCCCAGCATCTCGGTGAAGATTTCCGCGCTGCACCCGCGCTATGAGCACGCCAAGCATGCGCGCGTCATGCGCGAGCTGGCTCCGGCGCTGCTGGAGCTGGCTCAACTGGCCAAGCAATACAACATTGGCCTCACCATCGACGCCGAAGAAACCGACCGGCTGGAAATCTCGCTCGACCTTATCTTCAAGGTACTGGCCGATGCTTCGCTGCAAGGCTGGGAAGGCTTTGGTATCGTGGTGCAGGCCTACCAGCGCCGCGCGCCGTTCGTGATTGACTATATCGCTGCCAAGGCGCGTGAACTCGGCCGCCGCATCCCGGTGCGTCTGGTGAAGGGCGCGTACTGGGATGCCGAAGTCAAGCGCGCCCAGGTGGAAGGCCAGCCCGGCTATCCGCTGTACACCCGCAAGCCCAATACCGATGTCAGCTACCAGGCCAATGCGCGGCGGCTGCTGAAGAATATTGACGCCATCTACCCGATGTTCGCCACCCACAATGCGCAGACCATCGCCGCCATCCACCAGATGGCCAGAACCGAGCTGGGCGGCGGCGCGCGCCAGGGCGATGGCTTCCGCTACGAATTCCAGAAGCTGCACGGCATGGGCGATGACCTGTACGCCGAGGTCATCCCGCAGAACCGTCTGGATGTGCCCTGCCGCGTGTATGCGCCAGTCGGCAGCCATGAAGACCTGCTGCCCTATCTGGTGCGCCGCCTGCTGGAAAACGGCGCCAATTCCAGCTTCGTCAACCGCATCACCGACGAGTCGGTGAATATTGACGAACTGGTGCGTGACCCGGTTGAAGTGGTCGCCGCCTTCGAGCAAATCCCGCATCCCCGTATCCCGCTGCCGGTTGACCTGTACCGCAGCCAGAACCAGCCACGAGACAATTCCATGGGCATCAATCTCGCCAACGACGAACAACTGCGCGCACTGGCCGCTGAACTCAACAACGCCGGCAGCGGCAGCTGGGAAGCCGCCCCGCTGGTGCCCGGATACAGCGCCAGCGGCGCCAAAATCCCGGTGACCAATCCGGCTGACCGCCGCGAAGTGGTCGGCCACTGGCTGCCTGCCGACAGCGCCGCCGTGGAAAAGGCGCTGGAAAACGCCGTCGCCGCCCAGCCCGATTGGGACGCAACGCCGGTCGATAGCCGCGCCGCGATGCTGGAAAAAGCCGCCGACCTGCTGGAAGCGCGCATCGCCCCGTACATGGCGATGTGCACCAAGGAAGCGGGCAAGACCCTGCCCGATGGCGTGGCCGAAGTGCGCGAGGCGGTGGACTTCCTGCGCTATTACGCACTGGAAGCACGCAAGCAGTTCCGTGTTGATGCCCTGCCCGGCCCCACCGGCGAAGCCAATACCCTGCAACTGGCAGGCCGCGGCGTATTCGTGTGCATCAGCCCGTGGAACTTCCCGCTGGCGATTTTCATCGGCCAGATTGCCGCCGCACTGGCTGCGGGCAATACCGTCATCGCCAAGCCTGCCGAACAAACCAATCTGATTGGCCATGCTGCCGTCAAGCTGATGCACGAAGCCGGTATCCCGGAGAAAGTGCTGCAATTTGTCCCCGGCGATGGCGCCAGCGTCGGTGCCGCCTTGACCGGCGATGCGCGCGTGGCCGGGGTGTGCTTTACCGGCTCCACCGAAACCGCCCGCCTCATCAACCGCGCCCTGGCAAACCGCGAAGCTGGCCCGATTGCCACCCTGATTGCCGAAACCGGCGGCCAGAACGCGATGATTGCCGATAGCTCCTCGCTGCCCGAGCAGGTGGTGAAAGATGCCATCGGCAGCGCCTTCACCTCGGCAGGCCAGCGTTGCTCGGCTGCACGCATTTTGCTGGTGCAGGACGATATCGCCGACAAGGTGATTCAGATGCTGGCCGGGGCGATGGCCGAGCTGAAAGTCGGCAACCCCGGCGAGCTGTCCACCGATGTCGGCCCGCTGATTGATGCCGATGCCAAGGCAGTGCTCGATGCCCACGCCCAGCGCATGGACAGTGAAGCACGGCTGATTGCCAGCGCGCCGCTGGGAGCCGAGGCCGAGCATGGCACCTTCTTTGCCCCGCGCGCCTGGGAACTGCGCTCAATGGCGCAGCTGAGCGAAGAAAAATTCGGCCCGGCACTGCATGTGGTGCGCTGGAAGGCCGACGAGCTTGACCAGGTGGTCGATGCCATCAATGCCAGCGGCTATGGCCTCACCCTCGGCATTCACTCGCGCATTGATGCCACCGTTGAGCGTATCGTCAACCGCGCCAAGGTCGGCAATATCTATGTCAACCGCAACCAGATTGGCGCCGTGGTCGGCGTGCAACCATTCGGCGGCCAGGGCCTGTCCGGTACCGGCCCCAAGGCTGGCGGCCCGCACTACCTGCCGCGCTTTGCCACCGAAAAAACCGTGACCATCAACACCACGGCTGCGGGCGGCAATGCCAGCCTGCTGACCCTGGGCGAATAATCCCGCTTGTCACACGCAAACGCCGGGCAACCGGCGTTTTGCTTTTTCATTACAAGGAAAACTTAATGCGCATCCCGCTGCTTGCACTCGCCCTTGCCTGCTTTGCCAGTTCCGTCCAGGCGCATGTGCCGTTTTTGAAACCCAACCAGTTCAACGTGCTGCACCCGCGCCTGCAAGTGGAATCGGCCTTTACCGAAACCCCATTCCAGGCAGATTTCGCCATGGACTCGCCGCATTTTGCACTGATTGCCCCCGATGGCAGCCAGCAACCACTGCAAGCGGCCGCCAAAACCGCTGCGGCGGTCTATCTGCAACCCGTGCTGAGCGTCGATGGCAGCTACCGCATCACCACTGGCGTGCGCAAAGGCCCGCTGTATCGCGCCGTCGAGGCCGAGCGCAACGGCAAGCTGTATTTCGCCGATGACATCCCGCGCACCCCCGGCAAACCCGCCCAGATGCAGTATTACAGCCGCGCCGATGTGTATCTGGCCAAGGGCGAGCCCAACTATCAAATGCGCGCCAGCGGCGAGGGCATCGAAATCCTGCCACTGACCTCGCCCAACCGCCTGATTGTCGGCGGCGAACTACGCCTGCAAGTGCTGCATCAAGGCAAGCCCGTAGCCAATGCCCGCATTGTGGTCGGGCATGACAATGAGCACTATGCGCGTCATATCAAAGAAGATTTCTACGACGTGGAAAACACCCGCCCCGGCCACCTCCATACCGATAACGCAGGCATGTTTACTTTCCGCCCCGAGCACGGCGGGCTGTATTTCCTGTTCACCACCCTGCACATCAATACCGCACCCGGCCAGTGGGACAGCCATAACGCCGCCCTGACCCTGGAAGTCATGCTGCCCGAACATGCCGACGGCCACGGCCATCACCACTAAGTTATCTCGCCCACAAAGAACCCGGCATTTTGAACTGCCCCCAAAGTTGGACATTCCTCCAACCTTTGGGGGTTTTTCATATCAAGACAGTGAGGCCTTCAAGCTTCGCGTAGTGCAAAACTACGTATCAGGGGAGTCAGGCTTCGAAACCACAGCGCGAGGGCATGATGTACGTGAGACACCAGCGCTGAAGCCGGAGCTGTTTTATTTGGGACGCTTCGGATGCACCGAATAACTCCAGTCCGCCATCTGCCAATACATTGACAACTACAACCACGAACGCATCAGGACAAAACTCAAAGGCCTGAGCCTGCCAGCAAACAAAACCCCCGCATCGTTGCGGGGGTTCTGCCTAGCATCAACACAGGGGGTGGATTAGAAATCCATGCCGCCCATGCCACCCATGCCGCCAGCGCCCGGCATCGCCGGTTCTTCCTTCTTCGGCATTTCGGCGACCATCGCTTCGGTGGTAATCATCAGACCGGCGATGGAGGCGGCGTTCTGCAGTGCCGAACGGGTCACCTTGGTCGGGTCGAGGATACCGGCTTCGACCATGTCCACGAACTCGCCGGTGGCAGCGTTGTAGCCATAGTTGCCGCTACCTTCCTTGACCTTGTTGATGATGACCGACGGCTCATCACCGGCATTGGTGACGATTTCGCGCAGCGGCGCTTCCATCGCGCGCAGGGCGATTTCGATGCCGTGGGTCTGGTCTTCGTTGGCGCCCTTCAGGCCCTTCAGGGCTTCGCGGGCACGCACCAGCGCCACACCACCGCCGGGGACGATGCCTTCTTCCACCGCAGCGCGGGTGGCGTGCAGGGCGTCTTCCACGCGGGCTTTCTTTTCCTTCATTTCCACTTCGGTGGCAGCGCCGACCTTGATGACGGCCACGCCGCCGGCGAGCTTGGCAACGCGCTCTTGCAGCTTTTCACGGTCGTAGTCGGAGGTGGTTTCCTCAATCTGCGCCTTGATTTGCTTGATGCGCGCTTCGATTTCGCCGGTATCGCCAGCGCCGTCGATGATGGTGGTGTTGTCCTTGCTGACCTGCACCTTCTTGGCGCGGCCGAGATCCTGGATGGTGGCCTTTTCCAGCGACAGGCCGACTTCTTCGGAAATCACCGTACCGCCGGTCAGCTTGGCCATGTCTTCGAGCATCGCCTTGCGACGGTCGCCAAAGCCCGGCGCCTTGACCGCGCAAACCTTGACGATACCGCGGATGGTATTGACCACCAGGGTCGCCAGGGCTTCGCCTTCGACTTCTTCGGCGACAATCAGCAGCGGCTTGCCGGCCTTGGCGACGCCTTCAAGCACCGGCAGGAGGTCGCGCACATTGGAAATCTTCTTGTCGTAGAGCAGGATGAACGGGTCATCCAGGTCGGCCTGCTGGCTCTGCGGGTTGTTGACGAAGTACGGCGAGAGGTAGCCGCGGTCGAACTGCATGCCTTCCACCACGTCCAGCTCGTTGTCCAGGCTGTTGCCCTCTTCAACGGTAATCACGCCTTCCTTGCCGACCTTCTTCATGGCATCGGCGATGATGTTGCCGATGGATTCGTCGGAGTTGGCGGAGATGGTGCCGACCTGGGCGATGGCCTTGTCGTCGGCGGTGGGCTTGGAGAGCTTCTTCAGCTCTTCGACAGCCGCCTTCACGGCCTGGTCGATACCGCGCTTGAGGTCCATCGGGTTCATGCCCGCCGCCACGGCCTTGGAACCTTCGCGGATGAAGGCCTGCGCCAGCACGGTGGCGGTGGTGGTGCCGTCACCGGCGTTGTCATTGGTCTTGGAGGCGACTTCCTTGACCATCTGCGCGCCCATGTTCTCGAACTTGTCAGCCAGCTCGATTTCCTTGGCGACGGACACGCCGTCCTTGGTGATGGTCGGAGCGCCGAAGCTCTTTTCCAGCACCACATTGCGACCCTTCGGGCCGAGCGTGGCCTTCACGGCATTGGCAAGTACGTTGACACCGCGCACCATGCGCGAACGGGCGTCTTCACCGAAACGAATGTCTTTGGCAGCCATTGTTGAATTCCTTAGAAATGAATGTGGAGGGGCAATCAGGCGAGGATGGCGAGGATGTCGTCTTCGCGCACAATCTTGTATTCAACGCCGTCCTGCTTGTAGGCGCTGCCGGCGTACTGGCCGTAAATCACCTTGTCGCCAACCTTGACCTGCATCGGACGGGTCTGGCCGTTGTCCAGCGCCTTGCCTTGACCCACGGCAATCACTTCGCCCTTGGTCGGCTTTTCTTTGGCGTTATCCGGAATCAGGATGCCACCGGCGGACATTTCCTCGGCTTCGATGGGCTTGACCACGATACGGTCATACAGCGGCTTGATATTCATGCAGAATCTCTCAACTGATTGATTTAAATGGAAAACCCGGCACTTTCGGCGCTAATGCCAAGACCGCGCCCTGCCGGATGCCCCTGTAGATGGGGCAGACTTTGCTGCTTTCAAGGGGCTGACATATTAAAGTTGCAAGCAAATTCAGCCCACTACCATGTCTCCGTCCCGTCCGGCCACTGCCCTCGTCCAGATGCAAGGAATCGCAGTACCGGCATGGCCGGTCTGGCTACTGCTGCTATGTCTGCTGGCGTTGCTGCCAGGTGCTGCCACTCCCATGAGTGAGATGGCCTTGTCTGGGCAGTGGCGCGCCCTTGATGCGCTCGGCACACCACAAACAACCAGCTTCAGCGCATTCCAGCCTGCTGTCGCCAGTCGCCTGCCAAGCCCCGGCGGCCTGACGGAAATCCGGCTGTATCCTGCCAATGGCACCTGGCCAGCGCCCCCCTGGGTGCTGGAAGTACGTTCCACCGGCTACCAGCAATTGCACCTGCTGACCACCGAAGGCCGCTATCGGACGCAGTCGCTGATGCAGCCAGTGCCCAGCGACGAAATCAGCGGACATGACCGGCTTGGCTTTGTCATCAGGGATAATCCGGCACCTGGCGAACCATTACAGCTACTGCTCGATGCCAGGGGGCAAAGCGACTTTCCGATCCGCTTCAATGCCAAATCGCTGCGCGACTACCGGCGCCACGATGCACTGGGTCTGATGCTGCTGGCCGTTTGCAGCGGCATGATGCTGGTCATGGCAGTGATTGCCCTGTTCTTTGCACTGCAGCTACATGACCGGACGCTACTGCATTACAGCGGCTATCTGCTCAGCTACCTGCCGCTGATCGCCTATCAAACCGGCTTGCTGGCACGCCCGCTCGGGCTTGACGCCCCACAGGCTGCCATCCTGCCGCTGATCAAGCTGGCCATACTGATGACCACGGTGCTGGCTTTTACCTTCTTCCATCGCTTTGCCCAAATCAGGGACTACAATCCGGGCTTTTCCCGCTGGCTGCATGGCTATCTGATGCTGCTGGGTATGTTGATGGCGCTGAGCCTCACCGCGCTGCATCCCAGGGTCTGGCCACTGCTCAACCCGGTACTGGCAGCCGGCAGCCTGCTGATGCTGGTGACTGCCATCAGCACTGCCCTGAAAGGCGCACGCTATGCACGCTTTTTCCTGCTTGGTTGGCTGCCACTCCTGTGTGCCGCCATCGCCAACAACCTGCAAACTCATGGCCTGCTGCTCAACTTGCCGCTCATCGGCCATACCGGCATCCTGCTGGCCGCCATCTTCGAAACCCTGGTGCTGTCACTGGCCTTGGCCGAACGTACCGCGCTGCTGCAGCGCGACCGCGATGCCGCCTTGCATCTGGCTCAACGCGACCCCCCTGACCGGGTTGCCCAATCGCCGTGACTGGCAACAGCAGCTCAACAACGCCATCGACAATGCCCGGCAAACAGAGCGGCCACTGTCCCTGCTGTTTTTCGATATCGACCATTTCAAGCATATCAATGACAGCCTGGGTCACGCCAAGGGCGACCACTATCTGCGCCTGCTGGCCGAATGCATCCGCCAGAACATCCGCAACGGCGATATTCCCGGCCGCTTTGGCGGCGAGGAATTCGTGCTCCTGCTGCCCGATACCGAATGCCAGCAAGCTGCCAATGTGGCCGAACGCATCCGCCAAACCTATCAACAGCGCGCTGCGGCTGCCGGTTCCACTGTCAGTATCGGCATTGCCTGCTGGCACCGCCATGAGGAGGCCCAAAACCTGCTGGGCCGTGCCGATCAGGCCATGTACCAGGCCAAGCGCGACGGGCGCAACTGTATCCGCACCAGCCCTGCCGAGCTGCAGGTTGCCAGCGCGCATGCCGATGGCAGGCAGCATGACGGGCGATAATGCCCGCCCCCGTCTGCCCCGGAACACGCTTGTCTCCCGCCCCCGCCACCGACCTCGATGCCCATGCGCTTGCCCTGTTGCAGCAGGTGTTCGGCCATGCGGCCTTTCGTGGTCAGCAGGGTGAAATCGTCCGCCATGTGGCGGCGGGCCAGGATGCGCTGGTGCTGATGCCGACCGGCGGCGGCAAGTCGCTGTGCTACCAGATTCCGGCGCTGCTGCGGCCGGGATGCGCCATCGTCATCTCGCCGCTGATCGCGCTGATGCAGGATCAGGTCGAGGCGCTGCGCCAGCTCGGGGTGGCGGCGGCCTACCTCAACTCCAGCCTGAGCGCCGAGCAGGCGATGGCAGTGGAGCGGCAGCTGCTGGACGGGCAGTTGCAGCTGTTGTACGTGGCACCGGAGCGACTGCTGAGTCCACGCTTTCTGGCGCTGCTGGCGCGGCTGGAAATCGCCCTGTTTGCCATCGACGAGGCACATTGCGTCTCGCAGTGGGGACATGATTTCCGCCCGGAATACCGCGAGCTGACACTGCTGCACCAGCGCTGGCCCGAAGTGCCGCGCATCGCCCTGACCGCCACCGCCGACCCACCCACCCGGCGCGAAATCGCCGAGAGGCTGCAACTTGGGCAGGCGCGGCATTTCATCAGCAGTTTCGACCGGCCGAACATCCGCTACCAGATCGTGCACAAGGGTCAGGTGCGCCGGCAATTGCTGGATTTTCTGCGCGGCCATGCCGACGAGGCCGGGATCGTCTATGCCCTGTCGCGCCGCAAGGTGGAGGAAACCGCCACCTTCCTGCAGCAAAACGGCATTCCGGCGCTGCCCTATCACGCCGGGATGGCGGCCGAAACTCGCGCCGCACACCAGCGCCGTTTTCTACGCGAGGACGGCATCGTGATGGTGGCGACCATCGCCTTCGGCATGGGCATCGACAAGCCGGATGTGCGCTTCGTGGCGCATATCGACCTGCCCAAGTCTCTGGAGGGCTATTACCAGGAAACCGGCCGTGCCGGCCGCGATGGCGAACCGGCCGAGGCGTGGATGTGCTATGGCCTCGGCGATCTGGTGCTGCTGCGGCAGATGATCGGACAGGGCCAGGCCGAGGAAGCGCGCAAGCGGCTGGAGCATCAAAAGCTCGATGCCCTGCTGGGCCTGTGTGAAACCTTGCGCTGCCGCCGCCAGATGCTGCTGCATGCCTTCGGCGAAACCCTGGCCGCCCCCTGCGGCAATTGCGACAACTGCCTGAGCCCGCCGCAAAGCTGGGATGCCACGCTGGCGGCGCAGAAGGCGCTCTCCTGCGTGTATCGCAGCGGCCAGCGCTTTGGCGCCGGGCATCTGATCGACATCCTGCGTGGCAGCGACAACCCGCGCATCCGCCAGTTCGGTCACCAGCAGCTTTCCACCTACGGCATCGGCACCGAGCTGGATGTTTCCACCTGGCGCAGCGTGTTCCGGCAGCTATTGGCGGCCGGCTTTCTGGCCGTGGATGCCGAAGGCCATGGCAGCCTGCGGCTGACCGCCAGGAGTGCCGAGATCCTGAAACAGCGCCAGCCGCTGCAACTGCGCCGTGACCGGCTGGAAAAAGCCCCGCGCAGCACCGGACCACGCCTCACTGTCGGTGTGTCGCTCGATGCGCAGGGCATGCGGTATTTCCAGGCACTGCGCAGCCTGCGCACCCAGTTGGCGCGCGCAGGGCGTACCGCCCTATCTGATTTTTCACGACCGCACCTTGCAGGACATCGCCCGGCATGCGCCGCAAACCCTGGAATCGCTCGGGCAAGTCGGCGGCATCGGCCAGAACAAGCTCAATCGCTATGGCGAGGCAGTGCTGGCGACGCTGGCCGAATGTCGGAAATGAGCCCCGACCTGTAATGCAATCAATACACCTCGCGGCGATAGCGGCCTTCGGCCTGCAATTGGTCGTGCAGGGTTTTGCCCAGGGTTTGCAGGATGACCGCATCCACCGCCGGGCCCATGCGCTCGATGCTGCCGCAGACATAAATCACCGCGCCCTGCGCCACCCAGTCCCGCAGGCGCGCACTGTGCGCGGCCAGGGCATGCTGCACATAGCGATGCGCACCGCCGTCCCGGGAAAACGCGGTATCCAGATGCTCGATGATGCCCTGCTGCTGCCAGCGGGCAAAGTCATCCCGGAAATGAAAATCGTGCGCGGCCTGGCGCTCGCCCAACAGCAGCCAGTTACGTCCCATGCCGCGCGCTGCACGCGCAGCCAGATGCGCGCGCAGGCCGGCGATGCCGGTACCGCTGCCAATCAGAATCATCGGCGCATCGGCATGGCTGTCGTGGAAGGCAGGGTTGCTGCGGATGCGCAACCAGATTTCGCTGCCAAGTGGTGCATGGGCGGTTAGCCAGCCGCTGCCCAGGCCAAGCTGGCCATGCGCATCAAACGTCTGCCGTACCAAAAGCCGCAGTTCGCCTTCAGCCGGAATCGAGGCGATGGAATACTCGCGCATCGGCAGTGGCACCAGATGGGCGGCAATTTCTTCAAGACTTTGCCCGGCAATGCTTTCAACTGCGGGCAGGCGGGCGTAGGCAAGCAGGTCTTGCAGGGAAATAAGCGTCCCGTGGCGGTCAATCCGGGTTTCGCCATCGAGCCGGGTTTCAAGTAGCCATTCACGCACGCGCTGCGGGGCGTTGCATGGGGTGATGACGGCGACATCACCGGCTTGCCAGTCCATGTTTTCGCCGGTCAATGTGATTGCCCAGGCGCTATCGGCTACGCCGCCGGGGTTGAGGCATTCGCGTGCCATCAACCGCCAGGGTTGCGGCTCGGCAAACATGGGAGCGGCAAGCGCCGCGCCGCCTGCCAGTTCACTGAGCTGATTGTGCCAAGCCTCCAGTGCCTTGGGGTTGCCTGCATCCACTTCAATGCGCGGAAACAGTGCCGCAGCACCGGCCTCGCACATGGCCGCATCCAATTGCTTGCCATAGGCGCAAAACGCCTGATAGCGGCTATCGCCCAGTGCCAGCACGGCATATTCCACACCGGCCAATGCCTGCCCTTTCAGGCTGGGCAAAAAGGGCATGGCATGTTCAGGGCAGTCGCCCTCGCCGGTGGTGCTGGCCAGCAGCAGTACGCGGCGATGCTGGCGCAGCATGTCGGCATTGGCGGCCTCCAGTGGCAGGGCATGGGCGGGTACGCCTGCTTGCTTGAGCGCGGCGGCGCCCTGTTCGGCCAATTGCATGGCAAAGCCGGTCTGGCTGGCCCATAACAACAAGATACCCTGACCATCGCCAGAAAACCTGTCACGGCTTCGCAGGCAGAAAAAGCACAGCAGTGCAAAAGCCACAACCGCCATCCCGGCCAGCCATAGCCGGGACGTATCCGGCGCGCCCTGCCACCACGGCTCGCGCTGCCAGTAGCCCAATGCCACCGCCGCTGCTGCCAGCAGCGACAGCAGCAGGCTGTTTCCTAGCGCACTGCGACTCATCGGGCTTTATTGCGGCAGCACTTCCAGCGTCGCCACATAAGTCAGACGGCGCTGGCTGGCCTGTTTGACGCCGGTTTTGTCATCGCTGCTGCGCGCCTCAAGCCAGTACATGCCGGCACGCGGCCAGGTGATGCTGAACTCGCCACGGGCATCGGTTTTCAGCCTGATTTCGTCCTGCGCATTGCGATAGCGGGTTTCACCCCGGACGATTTCCAGCGCCACACCGGCTGCGGGCTGACCATCAACCAGCAGCCGGAAGCGGGCCTCCTCACCGGCAAACAGGTCATTGGGATGGGTAATCGGCTGCATCTCCAGGCCACGACCGCTGACCTTCAGCGCCGTGTCATTCGGAGCGCCCCGGGTGATAAAGGTTTCTATCCGCGTAATGCCCTCGCTCACGCGCAGCTCCTGGGCGCCAGCAGGGACTTCTGCGGCAAAACGCTCGGCAGTCCCGCGCCAGCGTTTGTTCTGGCCGTTTTCTTTCCAGAACGCGATAAGCCCGTCGTTCACGGTCGCCACCCGCCAGGTGCCAGGCTGGTTCAGCTCGACATCGAACACGCTGCGGTATTTGCCGGTCGCCAGGTTCTGCGCCTGCGCCCGGGTGCCATCGGGCGCGGTGATGATGAGGCCATCGGTGCGCAGCGGCACATGGTTGAAGTGGAACAGGTCATTGGACACCGCCGCATCCACGGTGACCCACGGCGCATTGCCGGAGACCACCGTTTGCGAGGGCAGCAGCCAGGCTTTGTGTGCCTGCGCGGCAAATGGCAGCGCCAGCGCCAGCAGCAAAGCGGAACGGGAAATCATCGCTTTCATACCGGATTCGCTCAACGGCTGGACGTCAGGCTGACGCGCCCCAGCTCGCTGCTGCCCTGGGCACTGCCTGTGCTGGCGTCACGCCATTTGAACGGGATGCGCAAAAGCTCGCGTCCGCCGACTTCGCGGGCGGCTTCGACCACCAGGGTGTAGTCACCGGCAGGCAGCTTGCCAAGTTCAGGATGCTGCTCGTTGAACACCAGCTGGTGAGTACCGGCCGGGCGGGTCGGGCCGCTGACGCCATCCACCGGCATCGACAGGTTGCGGCCACTGCGCCGCCACCACTGCCGCAGGTCGGGCAGCCACTTGGTGCCTGCGCCTTCGCTATTGCCGCGCTGCTGATACCAGACCGCCAGATTGGCCCTGGCATTCTGCTCGGCATCCTCCACCCAAATCGCCACATACGGACGGTGATATTCGGCCACATTCAACTGCGGCAACTGGACATCAACACGGACTTCTGCCGCCTTGACCGGCAACGCGGCAAACGCGCAAAGCACAAGTGCAGGGATAACACGCATGAGGACACTCCAAAGGTCTAATGAACAAAAACAAGCACAATCAATAGCGGCAGCAACAGCCCAAGGCCGACCCACGGCCAGGTGGAACGGCGCTGTCTGGCGTGCATCTGCAAAAGCCACAGGCCGCTGACGGTGAACACCACACAGGCCACGGCAAACAGGTCGATGAACCAGCGCCAGGCCGCGCCGGTATGGCGGCCTTTGTGCAGGTCGTTGAAATACGCCAGCCAGCCACGGTCGGTGAACTCGGCCTCCACCTCGCCATTTTCGCGGTCGATACTGACCCAGCCATCGCCGCCGGGACGCGGCAGTGCCAGATACACCTCATCGGCCGACCACTCCGCCGCCTGCGAGCCGATATGCACCGGCAGCGCCTCATTGAGCCAGCGGCTGACCGTCAATGGCAGCGGCGCATGGCCTTCCTCACGCGCGCCCAGCGCATTCAACACCGACACCGGCATTTGCAGGTTTTTGCGGCTGACCTGCGGCGCTGATTCAATGCTGGAGGCATGGTTCAGGGTGATGCCGGTGATGGAAAACAGCAACATCGCCACCAGGCAAATCGCCGCGCTTATCCAGTGCCACTGGTGCAGCTGGCGCAGCCAGAAGCTGCGGCGCTGCTGGCGCGCCAGCAAATCGGCACGCTGCATCAGCAGGCTCCCCGCCAGCAGCACGCAGGACATGCCAGGAAAGGCAAAGTGGAAGCATCAGGAGCCATGAGGATGGAACAGGCAGCAATACTGAACTAGAAAAGATAACAATAACAATTCTCATTAGCAAGATTGATTTCACCCTGCACGCGCAAAGCCTTACCCTATGCCGGATGTCCATCCTCGTCTGCTTCAATACCTGTCCCACGCACGCAAGCGCCGAGCAGATTGCCTCGACCCTGGTTGAGGAGCGTCTGGCTGCCTGCGTCAATATCGTGCCGGGGCTGACCTCCATCTACCGCTGGCAAGGCCGCATTGCGCGCGATACAGAATGGCTGCTCATCATCAAGACCCGCAGCGAGAAGCTTGATGCCCTGCGCGCCCGGCTGCTTGCGCTGCATCCGTATGAACTTCCCGAGCTTGTCGCAGTCCAAGCTGCCGATGGCCTGCCCGCCTACCTTGACTGGGTACGCGCCGAAACTCCCTGATAAATCCAAATCCTGATGTCTTTCCTGAGCCGCATTTTCCTCCCCCTTGCCTTTGCCTTGTGCAGCCTTGCCAGCCCGGCGCAAACCGCCGACCCCGGCGAGCTGCCGCCGGTGGATACGGTATTCAAGCCCACTGCCAGCGCCGCCAGCCGCGAGCTGATTGAAGTGCGCTGGCAAATCGCACCGGGCTATTACCTGTACCGCCACCGCACCCAGGTCGAGCCGCTGGGCGGCTTTGCGGCAGGAGCACTGCAAATCCCGGCCGGAGAAAAGCATCACGACGAATTTTTCGGCGATGTGGAAACCTACCGGAACGAGCTGAAAGTCAGCCTGCCGGGCAGCGCCAGCGCCAGCGCCGAGCGCATCGCGCTGCGCATCAAATATCAGGGCTGCGCCGATATCGGCCTGTGCTATCCGCCGCAAACCCGCACCGTGAATGTGCGCCTGCCCGCTGCGACCCAGCCCGCCGTGGCCGATGCCGGTTTTGCCGCGCTCGGACAAAGCCTCGGCGGCGGCCAGGGCGCGGGGCTGAATATCCTCGGCGGCGGCAAGGCACAGCCACTGCCGCCGGAGCAGGCCTTCCGCATGGAGGCGATTGCCGATGGCGGCAGCCGCCTGCTGCTGCGCGCCACGCCCGCCCGTGGCTATTATCTGTACCGCGACAAAATCAGCCTGCGGCTGGAGAATGCGCCCGGCATCCGCCTTGGCAAGCCGGCCTTGCCGTCTGCCCGCGACCATCACGATGAACACTTTGGCGCAGTCAAGGCGTATTTCGACGAGGCAGAAATCCCCATTCCACTGCAACGCAGCGGCGCGGGCAGCCAGGCACAGGAAATCACCCTGCATATCGGCTGGCAGGGCTGCCAGCAGGACGGCATCTGTTACGAGCCAATGCGCAAATCCTTCCGGCTGGCGCTGCCTGCCGCAGACGATAACCGCCCTGCGCAGGCGCTCGCCGTGGAAGCACCGGCAACCAGCGCCGGTAGTGATACTGATGACAGCGCACAAACTTCCGGCCTGCCTGCGGATACAGGCGATACGGCCAGCGCCATGTCCACAGCCGCAGCGCCAGCTGCTGAACGCAACGTCAGCAGCGCACAGGGCAGCCAGCGCAAGCCGATTGGCCTGTTGGCCGCGCTGTTGCTGGCGCTCGCGGGCGGCCTGATTCTCAACCTGATGCCCTGCGTGCTGCCGGTACTTTCGCTCAAGGCACTATCACTGGCACAAAGCGGTGAAAGCCCGGCACATGCCCGCCGTCACGCCCTCTGGTACACGCTGGGAGTGCTTTCGGCGTTCGCGCTACTGGGCGGCATCGTGCTGGCCTTGCGCCAGCAATTGCTCGCCAATGGCATGAGCTGGGGCTTCCAGCTGCAAACACCGTGGGTAGTCGCGGCCCTGGCACTGGTCGTATTCGCCTTTGGCCTGTCGCTTTCCGGACTTTGGTACGCGCAGTTCGCCGCGCCACGCGCCGGCCTGGCGCTATCGCAAAAATCCGGGCATACCGGCGACTTTTTCACCGGCGTACTGGCCGTGGTACTGGCAACCCCCTGCACCGCACCGTTCATGGGCGCCGCCCTGGCCTATGCCTTTATCGCCCCGGCGGCCATCGCCATGCTGGTGTTCCTGATGCTGGGCCTGGGGCTGGCGCTGCCATTCCTGCTGATTGGCTTCATCCCCGCACTGGCGCGCTTCCTGCCCAAGCCCGGCGCCTGGATGGAAACGCTGAAACAGTTACTGGCCTTCCCGATGTATGTCACCGCCGCCTGGCTGGTCTGGGTACTGGTACAGCAGCGCGGCGCCGATGCCTTTGGCCTGTGGGCACTGGCCGCCATCGCCCTGACCCTGGCGCTGTGGGCATGGACGCGCGCGCGCAGCCTGGGACAACGCTGGCTGCTGGCACTGGCCCTGCCCGCCCTGGTTGCCAGCCTGTGGGCAATGCACGGCATCCAGCGCCTGCCGATGCCGCGCAGCGAGGCTGCCGGAAACAGCGCCGCGACATCTGCCCGGGTCAGCTACTCCCCCGAACGGCTGGAGAGCCTGCGCCGCGAAGGCCGCGCGGTGTTCGTCAACATCACCGCCGACTGGTGCGTGACCTGCAAGGCCAATGAGCGCGCAGTCTTTGCCCGCGAGACGTTCCAGAAAACCCTGGCCGAAACGGGCGTGGTCTATATGGTTGGCGACCATACCGATGTTGACCCGCAAATTTCGGCTTTCCTGCGCGAGCACGGCGCAGTCGGGCTGCCGCTGTATGTGGTCTATCCCGCCTCCGGCACCGCACCGCAAATCCTGCCCGTAGTCATGACCCCGGACATCGCCCGGCAGGCACTGCTTGATGCGGCAAGCAAATAAGAGCCCACCACGACATGCCCCATAAAGCCAAAGGATGACTTTCAAGCGCAATGGTGTTCCCCATCAAGTTAGACCATGAAAGCTTTGTGATATCCTTCACAGAATAGGGGCAGCAACTCATGGCTCATTAACTAGGGGGCGCCAAGGTGGCTAATTAATAGCAGCCTGCTCGCCAGGTCATAGTGATTGGTCTTGTCTCAACCGCAGGCCATCTGCTCAACTCGTTGTTTATCCGCCATCCTCAAGCCATTCAATACCAAAACCATGACTCACATCGCCTGCAATACAACAGATGCCTGCTAGTATTTAACCTGCAGCTATCTTTGTGAATATTGCAGATATCTTCGGCTCCCCCCACAAATGCTCACCTTCAACCAAATCTCCGTTCTTCGAGACAATCTCAATGTCATTGAGAACCTGTCGCTCAGCTGCCCAAGCCCCGGCATCCTGTGGCTGATGGGGACCGGCGGTGCCGGCAAGTCCTCCACATTGGCAGCACTGGCTGGTGCTGACAGCGAAGAACTCCGTCTGCAAGGCAAGGTCGAGCTCAATGGCGAAAATATCCACTCGGGCAACTTGAACGTTCTCTATGTCCCGCAGCATGCCCAGGTCGAGCCAAGCACTGCGCCACTCATGACCCAGTTACGCGTCCTTGCACCTTCACTCATGCCCAAGACGGTGCTGGACTGGCTCACTGCAATGGAGCTGGAAAACCCGCGCGCAGCTGCCAACGGCCCCACCAAGGCACTCTGCCCCAAGGTGCGCAAGACACTGAGGGTCTTGGTTGCA
The DNA here is from genome assembly GCA_030528565.1 of Pseudomonadota bacterium. GTDB lineage: Bacteria > Pseudomonadota > Gammaproteobacteria > Xanthomonadales > Xanthomonadaceae > Solilutibacter. The sequence continues at coordinate 37,850 of JAUMYP010000005.1, read as the reverse complement.
CTACAGATGCCGGGCAATCTTTGGCTGCTGGACGAACCCACTGCCGACCTTGATGAGCCTCAAATCAAACTGGTACGCCAAGCAATTGCCGAGGCCGCCAGCACCAAGGGCAGCGTGATTGTCGCCACTCACAATCGCCAAGACTGCCTGATATTGGGTGGGCATGTTGCACTCATTGCCGGCGGCGTATTGCAGGAATTTGCCCCTTCCGCACAGTTTTTCTCCGCACCCAGCACTGCAGCTGGCCGGACTTATGTGGAAACTGGCAATTGCAACCTGCCGCGCAAACCCCAGGCTGACGATAAAGAAATACCTCGCGGTATCTGGTGGGTTGTACGTGGCCTGATGTGCGGCATGAGTCGCCCTGGAATGGTGACTGACGCTACCGAACAATACCGCTATCTGGCAAACTCCAATATCAAAGTGCTGATCAATCTGGAAGAAGCCGTGCACTACCCATCCCAGGAGTTGCGTGATGCCGGCATCGAATTCCGGCACTTTCCCATGCCGGATATGTCTGCCCCCAGCTTTGACCAGGCGCTGGATATCTGTCGTCTGGCAGAATCACTCATCCGTAATAATCAGGGTATCGTATTGCATTGCCGTGGCGGCTTGGGTCGCACCGGCACTGGCCTTGCCAGCATTTTGATCTGGCATGGAGAAACTGCAGAAAATGCCATCAGCATTATCCGCACCCATGAGCCCAAAGCCATTCAGTCAAGATCGCAAGTCGCGTTCTTGCATGACTTCGCCGAACGTATCCACGGCTGGCGAAGCACCCCCGCACCACCACAGCTACAACAACCCGGAGATATAACTAATGTCCCTTGATAAAGCCCTAGCCACCGCCCAGGCTGATGTCCCCGAATGCGTTGCCACTGGTTACGTTGACATGGAAAGCGGCCTGCTCCTTGGCGTGAAAACCGTTGATTCGCACCCGAGCGAAGTCCTTGACCTTGTGGCCGCCGCAACCGGCGACCTGTTCCAGGGCAAAAACGTGGTGGAAATCGAAAAGCTGTTTGACAAGGCCCGCGGCATCACTACTCGCGATGCCAGCAACCACTACTTCAAGGAAATCGTGGTGTTCAGCACCAACCTGATCCACGTGTTCATCCGCTCCAAGAAGTATCCCGGCCAGGCTGCCGTGTTCGTCTGCCGCGCCTCGGCCAATATCGGCATGGTGATCGTGCGTTCGCGCTCGGCCATGAATGCCATTGAGGCCTCCATGTAAGTAAGCAGAATGCACGGGGAGCATTTGCTCCCCGTCTCCTGCACTCGGGTCGTTTTCAAGGATTTCAAAGTCGAGAGAGTTCTCATGGATCGCCATCTGGTGATTGTCTGCCTGAATTTCCCACCTGATGAAGTGCAATCGGCACGCGGCCTGCTCAAACTGCTGGTCAATTTTCTGCCCGGACGCTGCGAAATTGCCGGCCCAGACCAGGAAGGCGACTTGTATCTGGTCAATCTTGACGCGGAAACACCCGCCACCCCGCCCGAAGGGGCGTATGTCGTAGGCTGCTCAATCAGACCCCGCGAGCACGCCCCCGGCACCATCCATCGCCCGATTCGGCCTTCGGCAATGCTGGCGGTGGTGAGCGACTTTGTTGAAAAGGTCCCCGGTACCGACAAATCCGGCGCCAGCAGCAAACCCGAGAAGAAGGCCGAAGATCCGCCTGGCGGGCTTGAATGGAATTACCAACTGCTTTCCTGGCCGCTGGATTTCCAGCAAATGTCGATGGAAAGCTGGCGCGTGCTGGCCTTCCTCTCCCGTTACCGCGCCTCCATCCCGCAGATTGTCAAAGCTACCGAGCTTTCCGAAGGCGAGGTTTCCAGCATTGTCCGCCAGCTGGCCGAAATCGGCAGCATTGAGCGCACTGCCAACAATCCCAATACCCCGGCAGCGACCTTCCGCCAGGGTGACGACGAGCCGGCCGCACCGCCCAGTGGCTGGCGCAAGCTGGCATCCAAAATGGGCAAACTGCTTGGATTTGGCTCATGATCCCCTATCGCCCCTCTTTCAAGATTGCCTTTATCAGCCCGCCCGGGGTGGGTAAAACCACCTGTATCCGCGCACTCAGCGATATCGCTCCGGTCGATACCGACGTTGCCAGTACCGACGACCTCATCCATATGAAGCCCACCACCACGGTCGCATTCGACTATGGCGAGATGGATCTGAAGGACGATGGTCGCCTGCTGCTTTACGGCCTGCCCGGGCAGGCGCGCTTTAGCTATATGTACAGCATCGTCCGCGAAGGCCTGCTCGGCACCATCGTGCTGGTGGATGCCGCCGCAGCCGACGGCCTTGAAGGCTTCAGGGAAACCCTGGATGCCTATGCCGTGGAACTGCGCAAGGCGCCATGCGTGGTGGCTGTCAACAAAAATTCGCCCACCATCAAGAACACCCTGCTGGAATGCCAGCGCCTGATGCGTACTTATCGTTTGACGGTGCCGCTACTGCATGTGGACATCCGCCAGATGACGGACATGGGGCTATTGTTCCATCTGCTGTTTACCCAGCTTCAATACGGTTTCGAACAAGACACTTTGGCGACCCGGATATGAAAACCAGCCTGACTGCCGTTGACCTTTCCCATATTGACCGCAACACCTGTACTGAAGCCATCAATGAGCTGCTGCTCAATTGCGATGGCGTCACCGCCGTAATGCTGGCGCTGCGCGATGGCCACTCGTTCATGGAACGCAGCAAGATTCCGCTTGATGGCGGCAAACTCGCGGCCATTACCAGCTCACTGCACGCCCTGGGCGCCACCGCCCTGCGCGAACTACGCGCCGGCGTGCTTGACCATGTGCTGGTAACCGGCACTGAGGGCAAGCTGCTTATCGCCTCCATTCCCAACAGTGACGGCATTCTGATTCTGTCAGTCCGCACCAACAACAATGCCCGCCTTGGCATGGTACTTGGCCGCACCATGTCAGCCGCACAGAAAATCGGCAGTTCGTTCTAAACCACGGAAGCCACCGACGAATCTTTCTCGGAAGCCATCCGCATGACTACGCCCGCCAGCCCGAAAATCCAGTATCAGGGGCAGCAGCTTGGCATTGAGCCGCAGGAAAGTGTGCTCGAAGCCCTGCTGCGCCAGGGGCAGGATATCCCCTATTCCTGCCGCAAGGGCGCTTGCCTGACCTGCATCACCAAGCTGGAATCGGGCGAGGTCGAGCACAGCCGCCAGGTTGATCCGGGCATTACCGGCAGCGGCCACATCCTGTGCTGCGTGGCTTATCCCAAGAGCAATATACAGCTGGCAGCGGCCGACATGACCGCGCTCGCCATTGATGCCGAAATCATGGGTCGCAGGCCGCTGACTGACGATATTTTCGAGCTGCAAATCGCGCCGATGCGGCAACTTGACTTCCGCCCCGGCCAGCATGTACGCCTGATCCGCCCAAGCGATGAGCTGTCGCGGCAATACTCGATTGCCAGCCAGGCCGATGGCGATTTTTTCTTCCGCATACACCTGCGCCGCCTGCCCGACGGGCAAATGAGCCGCTGGCTATGCGATGACGCTGCCATTGGCGAACGGCTGCGGCTCGTCGGCCCCACCGGCAACTGTCACTATGAACGGGCACTGCATGCTGACAAACCGTTGCTGATGCTCGCCACCGGCACTGGCGGCAGTGCGCTGCTGGCCATTGCCCGCGATGCGCTAAGCCAGGGACATGCAGAGCCAATCCACTTTTACCACGGCGTGCGCCAGGCCAGTGAGCTTTACCTGCTGGAAGAAATGCAGCAACTGGCCGGGCAATATCCGCAGTTCCAATATCAGGCCTGTATCAGCCAGGGCGAAGCCGCTGAAGGCATGCGCGCAGGCCGCATCACCCAGGCCTTTGTCAGCGACCTGGGCGAGCTGGACGAATACGGCGTTTTTCTGTGCGGCAACCCATTGATGGTCGAAGATGCCCGCTTTCAGGCCGCGCTCAAGGGTGCGCGCCGCCGCCTGACCCTGGCGGACCCATTTGAAAGCGTCTACCCGCCCACGCCGCGCGATGCCGAGAAAATCGCCAGCATCGAGCCGCAGCCGGAGCTGTGGAAGGCGCTGGGCCGCGGCGAAAAACTCAGCCAAATCCTCAGGCACTTCTATGACATGGTGTACGAGGATGAACGGCTTTCGCCCTATTTCCACGGCATTCCAAAGGAGTTCGTAGCGCAGAAAGTGTACGAATTCTTTGCCAGCCTGTTCGGCCGCGAAACCGGCTTTTTCGGCCGCAACCCGTACAATACCCATCACTGGATGGTGATCTCCAACGATATGTTCGATCACCACGAGGCGTTACTGGAAAAAGCCATTCGTGCCTTTGACATCCCCGACCCGCTGATCCGCCGCTGGATGGCAATCAACGAGCTGTTCCGCTCGGAAATCGTCAAGTCCGCCCCGCGCGGGATGATTTCCGCAGGTATCGAGCAGCCGGTCAAAACCCACGAAGTCAGTGTGCTGGACATGGATACCATTTGCGATGCCTGCGGCAACGAAATTCCTGCCGGGCAGCCGGTACGTTACCAGCACCGCGTCGGCACCCTGCACTGCGCCAATTGCGCCTCCATTGATCTTTCCTCTTTCACCCCGGCCGTTGCGCCCTAAGTACCAGGACATTCACCCATGAGCAATATCCGTGAATCGCTCAATACCCTCATGAACATTGAAGGCTGCGTCGCCGCAGCTTTAGTTGATCAGCACAGTGGTCTGGTACTGGATAAAAGCGGGGGTACCGACATGGACTTTGAGCTGGCCGGCGCCAGCATCACCGATGTGGTGCGCGCCAAGCTGAAGATGATGGGCATGCTCAATATCAAGGAAAAAATCGAAGATATCCTGATTACGCTGGACACCCAATACCATGTGATTCGCCCCAGCCGCAACCGCGACGGCATCTTCCTGTATGTGGTATTGCGCAAGGATTTGGCCAATCTGGCACTGGCGCGCCTGAAAACTGCCGATGTGGAAAAGAACCTGGTGATCTGACCCCAGCCATCCCGGGAATACAGCCTGCCAGCGATTGAGACAGGAGTCTCAATTCAATCGCGCACTTTAAACTTCTGCCAACATCGGCGATCTGGACAGTAACATCGCTTTGCCGCACACTGCGCGCCTGACTTCCCGTATTTGCTCCAGATGCCGAAAATCCTCGTGCTGCATGGCCCCAATCTGAACCTGCTTGGCAGCCGCGAACCGCAGGTTTACGGCCACGCCACGCTGGCCGGGATTGATATGGCACTTGCCGCCCAGGCGCGTACTTGCGGCATCCGCCTTGAAACCCTGCAATCCAACGCCGAGCATGAGCTGATTGAGCGTATCCATGCCGCGCGCGAGGATGGCACCGGCTTCATCATCATCAACCCGGCCGCCTTCACTCACACATCCGTCGCACTGCGCGATGCATTGGCGGCAGTCGCCATCCCGTTTATTGAAGTACACCTGTCCAACATCCACGCCCGCGAGCAGTTCCGTCAGCACAGCTATTTCAGCGACCTGGCCGTAGGCGTGGTCGCCGGTCTCGGTGCGGCGGGCTACCAATACGCACTTGCAGCCGCGATTGAACGGCTACAGGCTGTCCATCGCTAATTTCCACCCGCTCCTGTCCAAGAGGTTCCCCATGGATCTTCGCAAAATCAAAAAACTCATTGACCTGCTGGAAGAGTCGAATCTCAACGAAATCGAAATCAGGGAAGGCGAAGAGTCAGTTCGCCTATCCCGTGGCGGCAGCTTCGTCGCCAGCGCCGCCCCCACAGCGCAGGTATTGCCTGTTGCCCCGGCGGCAAGCGCAGCGATGCCGATGCAATCGCCCGTCCAGGCCGCCACCGGCGGCAGCCCCAAGGCCGGCCCGGAGCTGCCCGAAGGCCATGTGGTGCGCGCGCCGATGGTCGGCACCTTCTATGCCAGCCCGGCACCGGACAAGCCGCCGTTTGTCACCGTCGGCGCCACGGTCAAGGCCGGCGACACGCTCGGCATCATCGAAGCGATGAAGATGTTCAACCCCATCGAGGCCGAAGTTTCCGGCACCGTGCTCGCCATCCAGTGCGAAAGCGGCCAGCCGGTCGAGTTCGACCAGCCGATGTTCGTCATCGGGTAAGCCGCCATGCCGATGCTTGAAAAAGTCGTTATCGCCAACCGTGGCGAAATCGCGCTGCGCATCGTGCGCGCCTGCCAGTCGCTGGGCATCCGCACCGTCGCCGTCCATTCCACTGCCGACCGCAACCTGAAGCATGTGGCAATGGCGGATGAATCCATCTGCATTGGCCCGGCGCCTTCGCCAGAAAGCTATCTGAATATGCCGGCCATCATCGCGGCGGCAGAAGTCACCGATGCCCAGGCCATCCATCCCGGCTATGGTTTCCTGAGCGAAAACGCCGACTTTGCCGAGCGCGTGGAGCAGTCCGGCTTCATCTTTATCGGCCCCAAGGCCGACACCATCCGCCTGATGGGCGACAAGGTGGAAGCCATCCGCGCCATGAAGGCCGCTGGCGTACCCTGCGTGCCCGGCTCTGGCGGCCCGCTGGGGGATGATGGCGAAACCAATATCAAAATCGCCCGTGAAATCGGCTACCCGGTCATCGTCAAAGCCGCAGGCGGCGGCGGCGGCCGCGGCATGCGCGTGGTGCATTCCGAAGCAGCCCTCCTGAACGCGATTGCCACCACCAAGAGCGAGGCCAAGGCCGCTTTCGGCAACGACATGGTGTACATGGAGAAATTCCTGGAAAACCCGCGCCATGTGGAAATCCAGGTGCTGGCCGATGGTCAGGGCAATGCCATTCACCTGGGCGAGCGCGACTGCTCGATGCAGCGCCGTCACCAGAAGGTGGTGGAAGAAGCCCCGGCGCCCGGCATCACCCCGGAGCTGCGCGATGAAATCGGCAAGGTCTGCGTGGAAGCCTGCATCCGCATCGGCTACCGTGGCGCAGGCACTTTCGAGTTCCTGTTCGAGAACGGCCGCTTCTACTTCATCGAGATGAATACCCGCATCCAGGTGGAGCACCCGGTCACGGAAATGGTCACCGGCATCGACCTGGTGCGCGAGCAGCTGCTGATTGCCGCAGGCCGCAAGCTCAGCATCAAGCAAAAGGACGTGGTGCTGCGCGGCCATGCCATTGAATGCCGCATCAATGCCGAAGACCCGGATACCTTTTTCCCCTGCCCTGGCCTCATCAGCCACTTCCACGCACCGGGCGGCCCCGGCGTGCGCGTGGATACCCATATCTACGAGGGTTACCGGGTGCCGCCGAATTACGACTCGATGATTGGCAAACTCATCGTCCACGGCAGCAACCGCGATGAGGCCATCGCCCGGATGCGGGTGGCGCTCTCGGAAATGGTGGTTGACGGCATCAAGACCAATATCCCGCTGCAACAGCGCATCATGGCCGATGGCGGCTTTGCCGCAGGCGGGCAGAACATCCATTACCTGGAAAAACGCCTGGCCGAAAGCCGCGAACGCTCGTTGAAACTGAGCTGACCGCCCAAGCCGGGCATGAAAAGCCATGCCCGGCTCCCCAACACCATGAATACGCGCGACTACCGCCGTTTTTCAAGAATCGCCCAAATCCACTTCCGCCCGCTGGCCGGGCAACTGGGCTATATGCCCTTTGGCAGCACCCGCTTTGCCCGCCTGCACCCGGCGGGCTGGCATGAAGTGTTCTGGCTGCATGGCGGCTGCCCTGGCGAAGATGCTTTCAGCGTGTATTACGGCATCGCGGCCACTGCGCTTTACCCCGGCCAGCCACCCCTGCCATTGCAGCAAGCGCCGGTGCTACTGCATGAAGTCCTGCGCAACAGCGCAGGCGCCACCGGCTTTGGCTGCAGCAATCGCGCCCAGGTGAGCCGCAGCGCCCAAGCCGTCGCACAGCTGTACCGGCAACAGGCACTCCCCTGGTTTGCACGCTTCACACGCTGGCAGGACATCGCCAGCGAATACGCGCAACGCCAAAACCGATGGCTGAGCCAGGCGCAGCCTGGCCAATACGCCGAGTGTGCCGCTGCACAGGCGCTTTATGGCCTACTGCTGCTAAAAACCGGACAGCCCGATGCCTCCCACCGCTGGCTGCAACAATCCCGCCACCTGTTACTGGACAGCGAAAAACGCGAGGACTGGCAAGAAACCCTACTGCAAAACATCAACCGTGCACTGGACTGGCTGGCCAAAGCTCCCACCACAGAAACCCCGGCTTGACTTGCCAGTCAGGCCCATTTAGCCTCGCCGTCATTCCGCCCCCAGCAGTACGTCCTCGATACGCGCATGCGTCCATCCATCGAAGGCCGAGCCCGGGGGCTTTGTTTTTGGCATCATTGGCATCCCACTCCCAACCCTGCCCCACGATGCCCTGGCTGCAACTGACACTTCCCGTTTCCCAAGCCCAGTTCCCGGCCTACGAGGCGGCGCTGGAAAATGCCGGTGCGCTGTCGGTGACACTGCAAGACGCCGATGCCGAAACCCCGGATGAGCAGGCGATTTTCGAGCCGGGCGTGGGGGAAACCCCGCTGTGGCAGCAAATGCTGCTTTCGGCCTTGTTCGAAGGCGATACCGATGCCGGTGCGCTGCGTGCGCAACTTGAGGCCACGCCTTCGCTGGACTGGTCGGCAGTGGCCTTTGAAATCGTGGAAGACCAGGACTGGGAGCGCGCCTGGCTGGATCAATTCCAGCCGATGTGCTTTGGTCAGCATACCTGGATTGTGCCCTGGAACCACAACCTGCCCGAAGCGGCCCAGGCTCCGGATGCCGCCGTCATCCGGCTCGACCCCGGCCTGGCGTTTGGCTCCGGCACCCACCCCACCACCGCACTATGCCTGGAATGGCTGGATGAGCTGGCCGATGCCGGTGCACTGCAAGGCCGCGAAGTGCTGGATTTTGGCTGCGGCAGCGGCATTCTGGCGCTTGCCGCCTTGAAGCTGGGGGCAGCCCGTGCAGTGGGTATCGACAACGACCCGCAGGCCATCCTTGCCAGTACCGATAATGCCGAGCGCAATGGCCTGGCTACGCAAATGCAGGTGTATCTGCCCGAAGCCGCGCCAGCGCACCCGTATCCGCTGGTGCTTGCCAATATCCTCGCCAGCGCGCTGGATGAACTGGCCGAGGTCATCAGCGCCCGGGTTGCCCCCGGCGGAATGCTGGCGATGTCCGGCATCCTCAAAGGCCAGGAAGACGAGTTGCTGCTGCGTTATGCTCCATGGTTCGAAGACTTCCAGATTGCCTCACAAGAGGACTGGGTTCGCATTAGCGCCCGCCGCAAGAGCCAGCCATGAGCCAGACCACGGACAACACCACGCCCCGCTTTATCGGGCAGGAACACACGCCACCGGCACCTGAGGCCAGCCCAGCCATCTGGCTGGCCTGTGGCGTACTGCTGACCAGTCTTGCGCTACTGGTTCTGCTGGCCGGACGCGAAACTTTGGCCGCTTCCGCCAGCACCCGCCCATTGGCCGAAAAAGCCTGTACCACTCTGGGCTGCCGCCTGCCATTGTGGCGCGATGCCAGCGCCTTCCGCATGCTGGAGCACGATATCCGCAGCCTGCCCGATACCCCCGGTGCCCTGCGGGTGGTGGCCGGTTTCCGCAATGAAGCGCCCTGGCCGCAAGCCTGGCCGCAATTGCTGCTGACCCTCTCGGACAGCAATGGCCAGCCACTGGCACAACGCGCCCTCACGCCTGAAGAATACCTGCCCGATGACCATCCCGAGGTTATCGGCGCCGGGCAAACGGTCAGCATCCAGCTGCTGCTGCGCGAACCGGCGCGCGAAGCGGTGGCCTTCCAGTTTGCTTTCATCGCCGCGCCTATTCAGTGAAATGGGGCAAAAATCGCGTTAGACTGCGCGCCCCTTGCGTGCTCAGATGCCCAAAGGAGCCCCGTGCCACACCCCCCAGCCAGCCAGCCCGTCCCATTGCGCGAACACGTTGCCGCGTCCGTTCGTCGCTACCTGAATGATCTGGATGGCTGCGTAAGCGGCGACCTGCATCAGGTCATGCTGCAAGAAATGGAAATCCCGCTGTTTATCGAAGCATTGAGCTATTGCAGTGGCAACCAGAGCCGCGCCGCAGAACTGCTCGGCATCCACCGCGCCACCTTGCGCAAAAAGCTGCGCGAATACGGTATCAGTTAACTTCCACCCAAGAGCCTTGAACAGGCGCCAAGGCCCAGCCACAGCAAATGCGCGGCCACAAAGCTGCGCATTTGCTATACCTAAAACTTATAGGCGGCGAGTTTCAACAATGTCACCGTTAGCCATCAACGCAGGCAATTCATGACGCTTCAGGATGATGCGTTCTTCTTCGTCCCAACTGATACCCTTGAGATCACCACGCAGGTCATTACGCGCACCACGTGCATTCGGCCAGCCCGAGTTTTCGGTAATCACCACAACCGAATCGTCTTTGACTTCTACCACCTTCAAAAGACCAAATACTTCTTCATCCGTATCACGGCTGCGCTCATTGCTGAAGCTGACCGCCGAAATCGCGCTGATTTTGCCCGCATAGAGATCCCCCACTTGCGGGTTTTCCAGCAGCGGATCAGTTTTACCCACATCCTCGGTACGCTGCTGGGCAGCCGCTATGGCATCAGAGCCACTCGATTTGTCACTGTTAATGACTCCTTGCAACTTGTCGCATGCCGCTAGTGATACCAATGCAACAAGCGCAACCACCATAGACCCATTACGCATAGCCAACCCCTTATGTGAATTTTGCTGATTGTACGCCCCTTGCTACCCTCCGTATAACAAGCTCTCATACACAAATTGAAGCTTTTTGCAGGTGTTGCCAAATCGGCAGGCTTGGCTTGCCCCTGATTAATCAGTACAATTCCAGTCCTGTTTAACCGGCCAGCCATCGCCACGCCGTCATGCTTCGTGTCACCAAACTCACCGATTACGCCACGCTCGTAATGAGTGTGCTGGCTGCTGCGCCAGATGCAGAGGCGGTCATCAGTGCCGCTGAGCTGGCCGAGCGTGCCGGGATTGAGCTGCCGACTGCGGCCAAGGTGTTGAAGCCTTTGGCGGCGGCCGGTTTGGTACAGGGGTTTCGCGGCGCCAATGGCGGTTATCGCCTTGCCCGTGACCCGCGCCAGATTTCACTGGCGGATATTGTCACCGCGATGGAAGGCCCTTTGGCGATGACCGAATGCAGCATCGACCACGGCCATTGCGAGCTTGAGCCAAGCTGCCATCTGCGCAGCAACTGGCAACGCATCAATGCCGTGGTGGCCGAGGCGCTGGCTGCGGTCAGCCTGTATTCGATGTTGCCCGGCAACGCTCCCCCAGCCGCGGAAAAGCGCATCCCGCTGCGCCTTTCTGCTTGAGAAACGACATGAACGCACAACCTGTCCCCTTGCCCGCAGATGCGGACAATCCACAACAAAACGCCGAAATCCACGCCCGCCTTGGCCGCAAGTACGAGGCTGGCTTCATCACCGAGATTGAAAGCGATTCACTGCCGCCGGGGCTGAATGAGGACATCATCCGCGCGCTGTCGGCCAAGAAGGACGAGCCCGAGTGGATGACCCAATGGCGGCTGGCGGCCTATCGCCACTGGCTGACCATGCCGGTGCCGGAATGGGCCAAGCTGAACATCGCCCCCATCGACTTTCAGGCGCTGTCCTACTACAGCGCGCCGAAAGGGCCCAAGTACAAGTCGCTGGACGAAGTGCCCAGGGAGCTTATCGATACCTACGACAAGCTCGGCGTGCCGCTGCACGAACGGGCGAAACTTGCCGGGGTGGCGGTGGATGCGGTATTCGACTCGGTGTCGGTCGGCACCACCTTCCGCAAGGAGCTGGCCGAGAAGGGCATCATTTTCTGCTCGATGAGCGAGGCCATCCGCGAGCATCCGGAGCTGGTAAAAAAATACCTGGGCACGGTGGTGCCAGTGGCTGACAACTACTTCGCCGCGCTCAATTCGGCGGTGTTTTCCGATGGCAGCTTCGTGTTCATCCCCAGGGGCGTGCGCAGTCCGATGGAACTATCCACCTATTTCCGCATCAATGCCGGGCATACCGGGCAGTTCGAGCGCACCCTCATCATCTGCGAGGATGATGCCTATGTGTCCTATCTGGAAGGCTGCACCGCGCCGATGCGCGACGAGAACCAGCTGCATGCGGCGGTGGTGGAACTGGTGGCACTGGAGAATGCCGAAATCAAATACTCCACGGTGCAGAACTGGTATCCGGGTGACGAGAACGGCGTCGGCGGTATCTACAACTTTGTCACCAAGCGTGCCGAATGCCGCGGCGCGCGCAGCAAAGTGGTGTGGACGCAAGTGGAAACCGGCAGCGCCATCACCTGGAAATATCCAAGCTGCGTGCTGCTGGGCGATGACTCGGTGGGCGAGTTCCACTCGGTCGCGCTCACCCATCACCGCCAGCAGGCCGATACCGGCACCAAGATGATTCACATCGGCAAGCGCAGCAAGAGCAAGATTGTCAGCAAGGGCATCAGCGCCGGTCACGGCCAGAACACCTACCGCGGCCTGGTGAAAATCGACCGTGGTGCGGACGGTGCGCGCAACCATACCCAGTGCGATTCACTGCTGATTGGCAAGCACTGCGGCGCGCATACCTTCCCCTATGTGGAAGTGAAAAACCCCGGCGCCACCGTCGAGCACGAGGCCACCACCAGCAAAATCAGCGACGACCAGTTGTTCTATTGCCGTTCGCGCGGCATTGCTGAAGAAGATGCCGTCAGCCTGATTGTCGATGGCTTCTGCAAGGCGGTATTCCGCGAGCTGCCGATGGAGTTTGCCGTGGAAGCCAAGAAACTTCTGGATGTCTCGCTGGAAGGGTCGGTGGGATGAAAACCGTCTTGTCTGCTCTTGTCCTCGCACTGGCACTCTGTGGCTGCCTCGCCCCACGCCAGCAAAAAACGGCACACACCACGCCACTCACCCGCCCAGTGCCCATCACCCTATGGGTCAACGAGGGGCACGAGGAGCACGCACTTCCCCAGGGGGAAGTCCATGCCCACCCCTGCGGCCTCACCATCACCGTCAATGCCCTGCATATGCCACCCGACAGCGCGGCTGTCGAAAGTGACTTCGTGATTGAATTCGATACCAGCGGCAAGGAACTGCACCACTGGCGCATACCGGTAGACACGCAGGTACTCGCCATCAGGGGCAAGCTGCTCTCCATCAACCTGCCCGACCCAAGTTCCCCGCTATGGCTGGATAGCCAGGGCAGGCTTCATCAGAAAGGCGCCGAGGACAGCAACCCCGAATCAATCAACTGCCCGGCGCCGGTACAGGAGCGATTCCAGAATTCCGTCTATCTGCAATGCCTTCGTTATACCGATGGCGAAACCGGCCATCCACGCCTACTGGCACTGGAAGGCGCCTGCACCTGAGAAAAATCCATGCTCTATATCGAAAACCTCCACGCCCGCGCCGGTGAGCACGACATCCTCAAGGTCAAGCCCCCCGGCGGCTACCATCTGGCAATCCGCATCGCATCCGGCGCATGGGCGTTCGCATGAGCATGCCCACCGGCGAAACCAGTCTGCCACGCCTGCTGGCCGGGTTATCGCCCGCGCTGGCGCCACACCCGCGTGTAATCCGCAGCCAGGCGCATGCTGCGCCGCTGCACTCCGACGCGATTATGCTGTTCCGTGAAGACGAGGGGATGACCGTGGTACTTGAGGCCAACGATGCCGATGAACCACTTTGGGCACAAATCACCCTGCGCATCCATTCCAGCCTTGATGCTGTTGGCATGATGGCTGCAATCGCCACCGCGCTCGCTGCGCGCGACATTCCCTGCAATGCGGTATCGGCCTATTTTCACGACCACCTGTTCGTGCCCTGGGCACAACGCCACGACGCCCTGGACACGTTGGCGGCGCTATCGTCTGGCCAGCCGCCTGACAGGGGCGGCTGATGCCCGCCTGCCGCGCCCTTCCCCACATCTTTCAGTAATTCCGGACTCCCGACATGCTCAACATCCACAACCTCCACGCCCGCGCCGGTGAGCGCGACATCCTCAAAGGCCTGACGCTCAACGTAAAGCCCGGCGAAGTGCATGCCATCATGGGGCCCAATGGTGCTGGCAAGTCCACGCTTGGCAATGTGCTCTCCGGGCGCGAAGGCTATGCCATCACCGCAGGTGGCGTGCAGTTCGAAGGCCAGGATTTGCTGGCGCTGGAGCCGGAAGAGCGCGCCGCACTCGGCGTGTTTCTGGCCTTCCAGTACCCGGTGGAAATCCCGGGTGTGAACAATACTTACTTTTTGCGCAGCGCGCTCAATGCGCAGCGCAAGGCGCGCGGCGAAGCCGAGCTGGATTCGGTCGAATTCCTGAAGCTGGTGCGCGAGAAAATCAAGGTGCTGCACCTGCCCGACACCCTGCTCAACCGTGGCGTCAACGAGGGCTTCTCGGGCGGTGAGAAAAAGCGCAACGAGATTTTCCAGCTCGCCGTACTGGAGCCGAAGCTCGCCGTACTGGATGAAACCGACTCCGGGCTTGATATCGACGCGCTCAAGGCCGTGGCCGATGGCGTCAACGCGCTGCGCTCGCCGGAGCGCGCCTTTATCGTCATCACCCACTACCAGCGCCTGCTGGATTACATCAAGCCGGACGTGGTGCATGTGCTGGCCGATGGCCGCATCGTGGAAAGCGGCGGCCCGGAACTGGCACTGCGTCTTGAAGAACACGGCTATGCCTGGCTGAAAGACCGGCAAGGCCCGGAGGCGGCCTGATGAGTGCCCTGCTGGATTCGCTGCTGGACGGAAACACCTCTGCCGAGGCGCAGGCTATCCGCGCTGACGGCCTGCCCGGTGCGCGCTCGGAAGCCTGGAAATACACCTCGCTGCGGGCACTGGCGCAGCGCCGCTTTGTGCCTGCCGCAGCCGCCCAGGCCGATGCCGCACAGCTTGCGGACATCCCTGCGCCGCGCATCGTATTCGTCAACGGCCATTTTGATGCCAGCCTCTCGCGGCTTGATGACCTGCCCGCCAACATCCGTCTGGACATCGAGCCTGCAAGCGCACCTGCCGCACTGCCACAGTCCGGCAAACCCACCCTCTGGCAGTCGGACAGCGACCACTGGTTTGTGCGCATCAACCACTTGCTCGCCAGCGGCATGCGTCTTGAAATTGCAGGCGATGCCGGAGTGCTGCATCTGGTCTGCCTGCAACAAAAAGACGAGCACGACCAAGCCGTACATCTGCATCACCAAATCCAGCTGGCCGCAGGCAGCCGCCTGACGCTGGTGGAGCACCAGCTGGGCGATGGAACCCATCACAGCCTGGATACCGGCCATATGCGCATCACCCTGGCCGATGATGCACAGCTGCAACATCTGCGCCTGCAATGCGACAGCCCGCACGCATACCGCTTTTTGCGCAGCGATGTGCAGCTTGCCGCAGGCAGCCACTATCAGCGGCTGGACCTGGAGCTGGGCGCGGCACTGTCCCGGCATGAACTGAATGTGCATCTGCAAGGTGAGGGAGCGCAGGTGCAGGCCGCCGGGGTGCTGCTCGGCGATGGCCGCCGCCATCTGGATACCCGCCTTGGCATCCATCACCACGCCGCCAATACCCGCAGCGAACTGCCGTGGCGTGGCCTCGCCGCCGGGCGCTCGCGGGTGGTATTTCATGGCGGCATCCAAATCCATGCCGGTGCCGACGGTACTGAGGCCGACCTGCAAAACCGCAATATCCTGCTGTCTGCGCAGGCCGAAGTGGATACCCAGCCGGTACTGGTGATTGATGCCGATGAAGTCAAGGCCGCCCACGGCGCCACCGTCGGCCAGCTCAATGCCACGGCATTGTTCTATCTGCGCTCGCGCGGCATCCCCGAGGCCGAGGCGCGGCGCATCCTGACCGCCGCCTTCTGCCGCGACCTGCTGGGACAGGTGCAAGACCCCGCCCTGTACGCGCTGCTGGAAGCCCGGCTGGCAACCGCCCTTGACCGGATTGAAGCCGCATGAGCACAACCGACTGGGCCACTATCCGCCAGGATTTCCCGCTGCTTGAGCGCCAGGTACACGGCAAGCCGCTGGTATATCTGGATTCGGCCAATACCAGCCAGAAACCTGCGCCGGTGATTACCGCGGTGGATGATTTTTACCGCCAGCACAATGCCAATGTCAGCCGCGCCGTACACCAGCTGGGCAGCGAGGCCACCGCGCTGTATGAAGGCGCGCGCAAGACTCTGGCGCGCTTTATCCATGCGCGCGCCGACGAATTGGTTTTGACTTCCGGCACCACCTTCGCCCTCAATCTGGTGGCCTATTCCTGGGCGCTGCCGCGGCTCAAAGCTGGTGATGTCATCCTGCTCTCGCGCATGGAACACCATGCCAATATCGTGCCCTGGCAGCTTATCGCCGAGCGCAGCGGCGCCACCATCCGCGTCGCTGAACTCCTGCCTGACGGCAGCCTGGACCTGGAGGCTCTGTGGCAGGCGATGACGCCCGAAGTCAAACTGCTGGGGCTTGCCCATGTCAGCAATGTGCTCGGCACCGTCAACCCGGTGGCGGAGATTTGCCGCCAAGCGCGCAAGCGCGGCATCACCACGGTGATTGATGGCTCGCAGGCCGTACCGCATATGCCGGTGGACGTGGCCGCCATTGGCTGCGACTTCTATGCCGCCACCGGCCACAAATTGTGCGGCCCGACCGGCACCGGCTTTTTGTGGGGCCGGCGCGAACATCTGGCCGCAATGCCGCCTTTCATCGGCGGTGGCGAGATGATTCGTGAAGTGCGCTTTGAAGGCAGCACGTTCAACGATGCGCCGCACAAATTCGAGGCTGGCACCCCGAATATCGCCGGCTTTGTCGGCCTGGGCGCCGCCGCCGACTATCTGCAAGGCATCGGCATGAGTGCCATCCAGGCGCGTGAAGCCGAGCTGCTGGCGCACGCCACCGAAGCCATGCAAGGCATCGACGGGCTGCGCGTGATTGGCACCGCGCCCGGCAAGGCGGCGATTATCTCCTTCCTGATTGAAGGCACCCATGCCCACGACCTGGCCACCTTGCTGGACCTGGAAGGCATCGCCGTGCGCTCCGGCCAACACTGCGCCCACCCACTGCTGCAATTCTTTGGCGTGACCGCCACCTGCCGCGCCTCGCTGGCCTTCTACAACACGCACGAGGACATCGACGCCTTCGTTGCCGCCATCCACAAAGTGCGCAAACTGCTGGCATGAAGCTGGATTTCCGCCATGCCGTGCAAGCCGACATCCCCCAGCTGCTGGCGCTGGTCACGGCCGCCTATCGCGGCGATGCAAGCCGCCAGAGCTGGACCACCGAGGCCGACTTGCTGGATGGCAGCCGCACCGATGCCGAACTGTTGGCGGCTGATATTGACGCTGCCGACAGCCTGGTTCTGCTGGGCGAGCATGCAGGCAAGCTCATCGCCTGCGCGCATCTGGCCATGCAGCCCGATGCCGGTTATTTCGGCATGTTTTCGGTCTGCCCCAGGCTGCAAGGCCAGGGCATTGGCAAGCAGATGTTGCTGGAGGCCGAGCGCATCGTGCGCGAGGATTTCCGCAAGCCGCTGATGCGCATGCAGGTCATCGACCTGCGCGAAGAACTCATCGCCTTCTATCAGCGTCGCGGCTATCACCCCACCGGGCAATACAGCCCGTTCCCCTATGGCGATACGCGCTTTGGCAAGCCCAGGCGCAAAGACCTGCGTTTTGCAATTTTGGAGAAACCCTTGTGAGCGATGAAGAACTGCGCGGCTGGGAATACGTCTGCATGGAAAGCGAACTGCTGCCCGGCGAGAAAATCACCCTCTGGCATGAGGACACCCCGATTCTGGTGGTCAACCTCGACGGCGAGTATTACGCCGTGGAAGACAAGTGCAGCCACGAAGACTTCGAGCTGTCCTCAGGCCCGGTGGATGCCGCCAGCGGCCAGATTGAATGCGTACTGCATGGCGCCCGCTTCTGTCTCAAAAGCGGTGAGGCACTCAGCCCACCGGCCTATAGCCCGGTCGCCAAATTCCCCGTCAAACGCCTGAACGGCGCCATCTGGACCCGCGACGACCGTTAGCGCCTGCTCAAAGGCGCTTAATAGATTTCACCAATACAGCAGCGCAGCGAGCCGCCCCCGGCTTCGATGGCATGCAAATCCACCGAGCGCACTTCAAAACCGGCGGCAGCCAGCACTGCCCTGCTTTCTGCCCGCAACGCGGCATCAGCGCGGGCACTCATCCATACACTATTGGCAGAAAGCGCGATGCAGTTGCCGACAAAACCGGCGTGCTCAGCGGCATCACAGCGCAACGCCTGCGGATAAAACCCGGCGATGGCTTCAGCCACTTCCGGCGCCGCAAAGCCTGCCGGGCAAATCACCGCAGCGCGACCAGCCAGGATGGAGAGCACCACATTGGTGTGATATTCACCGGCAGCCAGATCAAACATCAGCGAAGCGCGCAAGCCGAAAGCTTCATGCATCAGCCGTGCGCCTTCTTCATCGCAACGCTCGGAAAGCCCGATAAAGCCCAGCCCCCGGGCGCGGTCAATCACCAGCGCGCCGGTCAACTCGCAAGGGTGCGGCTGGCGGTCAAGGTCAATCTGCTGATAGCCCAGAATATCCGTGAAAAAACTGCGGATATCACTGCGCTGCGCCTCGCGCTGGCGCACCGGGTGGCGCATCCGGCCAATCACCACCCGGCCATGGGCTGTGCCAAATACATTGTTGGGAAACAAGGCATCAGGCGTATCCGGGTTGCCGCTGAAGCAAATCGCCGGTACCACCTGGCTGATGGCACGCTGCAACTGCCGGTGTTGCTGCGAGGCCTGCTGCGCATCAAAACCATCCTCGGCCATGTAGTGATTGTCACTGGCCGACTCTGGCGCACGCGCAAAACCATCGGGGGCTACCAGAAATACCGCGCGCGCCGTGGCTGGCCCAAAATCGGTGGGCAAGCTGCGGGCATAGTTGAAAAACTCGGAAAGATTACGGGTCAGCATATTGAAAATAATTTTCGTATTGGTCTTTATGCGGAATGAAAAATGACTTATCAGGCACCGAGTGAGCTCATACAGGGTACCGGGAGAAACTCGCCTATCCAGCTACTTACCGGCAGCGGAATTCTGGCATATGAAGCTCTGAAAACAAGCCAGAACTTCAGCGCAGCGCCTCGCTGAGCTGGTCGATGAGAATCGTCCACGGCGGCTCGTCCATGCGCTTTTGCTCGCGGATGAATTGCGCCTGGCTTTCATTCCAGAAAGGCGCATCGGCCAGCAATACCTCCCCCGCCAGCGGGCGATGCTCGGCAATGAAGTCGGCAATCGCTCCGGGACTGCTGGGCAGCCCCAGTTGCAGGAACAAATCGGTAAAGCTGGCGCACTGGTCAATGAATTCAGGGCTATGTTCGGGCATGGCTTTGCTCCTCCGGGATAAAAACCCATGATGCCAGTGCGCTGCCAAGGGCATGTCAACGGCAGGCAGCGGCGGCTGACATCTTTGCCCTGGCAACTGTCGCCGCCAATGCGCCATTTGCCTTGAAATCCCCTTGCAGGGCAGGCATCTTCCGCCAGAGAAAACCGCCAGACTCTGCCACCCGTACCGCCCATGGACACTCACCCCAAGCCCGCCCCCGGCATGTTTTCAACCCTGAAGCACATCGCCCGGAGCCATCGCAAAAAACTGCTTTCCACATTCTCGCTGGTGGCAGCAGAAAACCTGCTGCTGATGATTTACCCGGTCATCGCCGGTATCGCCATCAATGCAGTCATCGAGGGCAGCTTATGGCTGGCACTGAGCTACGCGCTGCTGGTGCTGGTGGTCTGGGGCATCGGCTCGGCGCGCCGGGCGGTGGATACCCGCGCCTTCGTACGGATTTATGCCGACCTTGCCGTGCCTGTCATTCTCAACCAGAGAAACAGCCAGCACTCGACTTCCACCACGGCGGCGCGGGTGGCACTGTCGCGCGAATTTGTGGATTTCTTCGAATACCACCTGCCCACTTTCATCACCGCCCTGTTTTCCATCGCAGGCTCTGTACTGATGCTGCTTGTCATCGAGTTCTGGTCGGGCGTGATTGCCCTGCTGATTCTGCTTGGCTTTGCAAGCGTGCTGCCGCGCTATATGAAAGCCAACGACCGCCTGTATTTCCGGCTCAACAATCGCCTGGAAAAAGAAGTCGACCTGATTGAACACGCCCGGCGCCACAGGCTGGTCAAACACTATGGACTGGTTTCACGGCTACGCATCCTCATCTCCAACCGCGAGGCGCTGAGCTATTTCGCCCTGGGGCTTGCCATGTGCGTGCTGTTCGGCGCGACCCTGACCCTGTTTACCTTGAAGGGCTATGGCAGCGCCGGTCATATCTATGCCGTCATCACCTATATGTGGACATTCGCCACCAGCCTGGATGATGGGCCGCGACTGGTGGAGGAGTATTCCAAGCTGAAAGACATCGGCAAACGCGTGGATGTTTAAACCGGCTGAACCCTGCGCCGCTTGCCGCGTTGCACCGTAAGCGCCTGTTCAAAGTCTCTTCTCGGTACCCGCAAGTGCAGCCCATGTGCAGGGGCTGCCTTGCCCAATGGGTTGCACCGCAAAGGCGGCATCTGCGGTGTCGCAGTCCTGAGTGCGCTCTAAACTCGTGGCCCCCCAATGTCGAGAATCCCATGTCCAATTTGCGCAAAACCGGTGTATTAGCCCTCACGCTGTGGCTGGCTGCCTGCCAGCATGTGGCGGAAAAGCCCGCTGCGCGGCAGGTTCAGGGGGTGGCTGCGGATGACAATCTCAATGCCGTGGTGTGGATGCAGCACTCGGACGAATATGCCGCCGCCACCCGCAGCCTGTACCGCGCCGCCGCCGGGCGGCTGGATGCTGTCCTGGCCTCCGGTGAGGAAGCCCTGGCCGATAATGAACGCCAGCCGGGTGAGCGCCATGCGTTGCCAGCGGCCATCATCATGGATATTGATGAAACCGTGCTGGACAACTCGCCCTATCAGGCGCGCTTGCTGGCAGAAGGCAGTGAGTTCGACAGCGGTAGCTGGAATGCCTGGGTGGCGGAGAAAAAAGCCCGGGTGATTCCCGGTGCGCTGGAATTCACCCAGGCAGCGGCGGCGCGCGGCATCACCATTTTTTACATCTCCAACCGCGAAGCCGCGCTCAGCGCCGAAACGCTGGAAAACCTGCGCGCTGCGGGGCTGCCGGTGAAAGCCGGCGAAACCGTGTTTCTGGGGCTGGGCATGGAAGTGCCCGGCTGCACGCAAATCGGCAGCGAAAAACGCTGCCGCCGCCAATGGGTTTCGCAGAACTACCGGGTGGTGATGCAGTTTGGCGACCAGCTGGGGGATTTCGCCGAAATTCGCAGCAATACCCCCGGGGCACGCGCGGCGCTGTCCCGGCAATACAGCACCTGGTGGGGGGAACGCTGGTGGATGCTGCCCAATCCGAGCTATGGCAGCTGGGAGTCGGCCTTGCTTGGCGAAAGCCGCCGTGCAGCGCGCGAGGTGCGTCGGCGCATCAAACGCGAATCCCTGCGCCACGACAAGTAAATCAATGGGTTACCCAGTGAAACTTTAGGTGTTGCATAAAGTTGGTGGCACGGGTAATCTTCGCCTGCCACAACATGTCCTCCGGCGTTGCCGGACTTTCAAGGAGACCTTCGCGTCTCCTTTCTTTTTGCATGGCGCTTGCCGACAGGCACCGGCTTTGGTCAAGATGCACACAATCGTGCTGATGGATACCCAAGCATGCAGAGATTTCATCGCCACTACTGGCAGGGCTTGGCGCTGCTTCTGGCCTGCGGCCTGCTACAGGCATGCTCGTCGTGTTCGCCATGCGCAGTTTTTCACGACGAAATAGACAAGCCCGGGCATGCCGCCGTGCATGGCGCAGATTCGCCCAATGCCGCAGTGACCGATTTGATAGCGCATTTGCGCGATGACGATTTGCCAGCGATTGCCCGCACTGCGCTGCCTGCCGGGCTGCACGCAGAGGTGGAGGCGGCCTGGCAAGACGGACGCAGCCGCTGGCCGCTGACCGAGCTGCCGCTGGATGACAGTATCCCGAAGATGCTGGCGGCATTGACCCAGGCCAATGCCGAGCAAACATTGCAGCAGAGCTTTCGCCAGCAGCTATCCGGCCAAACCCGCGCCATGCAGGATGCGGCGCGCGGATTGGGCGTGTTTGGCAAGGAATACCTGGGCCGCGAAGGCCATTACAACCTGTCCCAACGCCAGCATTACACGCAACTGATTGACGTGGTTTCGAGCTGGGCGGCCGGTGCGCCGCTGGGCGATGCCGGGCGCGGCAGGCAGAGCATCGGGCTTTTGGTGAAGGCCGCCACAGAAGGGGGCATCAGCGGCGATGAGGATTTTTCCCGGCTGGGGCTTGCTGCCAGCCTTGAAGGGCTGACCCCGCTGTACGTCGCCATCAAGCAAATACTGGAGCTTTACGGGCTGGATGTGAACCAGACGCTCGCCAGCGTCAACGTGGAAACAGTGAGCGAAGCTGGTGACGAGGCCGAACTGCGGGTCAGTTACACGCTGGCCGGGCGGCCAGTCAAAACCGTGATGCAGGCGGTGCGTGTGCAGGGGCGCTGGTATCTGGCCGACTATCTGCAGGCCGCACGCGCCAGTCTTGATGCCCAAACGCCTGCACAAACCACCGATGAACCCGTGCCAGCCGCCCCCGATGATGCTCCGGCTGGGTGATAATGGCGCTGATGTCGAACCAGAATTCTTTGCCACTCCCCGAGCCGCTGCCGCCCGGAAAAAACACCTCATCCAAGCACCGCGCAAAGCCGGACAGCGCGGCTGCGCGTCCACTCTGGGCGCGCCTGCTGGGCAAGCTGCTGGAGCCCTGGATTGCACTCAAGATTGAGCCGGATAGCCCCGCCCAGCATGTCGATGAGCGCCCCATTTGCTATGTGCTGGAAGACTATGGCATCAGTAATGCGCTGATTCTGGAGCGCGCCTGCCGTGAAACCGGGCTGCCTTCGCCGCTGAAGCCGCTGCAAGGCGACCTGCTGGGGCGCAAGCGCGCCTATGTGGCGCTGTCGCGCCGCCATGTCAGCGCCCTGGGGCTGACCCCGGGCGCAGAGCACAAAACCCATTCAGGCTCCCTGGCCCGGCTGTTGCAGGCGCACCGCGACAACCCGGAGCTGGATGTACAACTGGTGCCGGTGTCGATTTTCGTCGGCCGCGCGCCGGACAAGAACAGCGGCTGGTTTTCGGTGCTGTTTTCGGAAAACTGGACGCTGGTTGGCCGCTTCCGCAAGCTGCTGGCCATTTTGCTCAACGGTCGCGGCACCTTCGTGCGCTTCTCGCCGCCGGTGGCGCTGCGCGAAATCGTCGATGAGGCGCTGCCGCCGGAGCGCACCGTGCGCAAGCTCTCGCGGGTGTTGCGCACCCACTTCCGGCGTATCCGTACCGCCGTTATCGGCCCTGACCTTTCCACCCGGCGCATGCTGATTGACCGGGTACTGGCCGCCGATTCGGTCAAACAGGCGATTGCCGACCAGGCGCGCCGCGAAGGCGGCAAACAAAAAGGCCAGTACAGGGCGGCCTGGAAAAAAGCCCATGGCTATGCCTGGGAAATCGCTGCGGACTATTCACATCCGGTGGTGCGTTCGGCCAGTTTTTTGCTGACCCCCATCTGGAACCGCATTTATCGCGGCGTGCGCGTCAACCATCTGGAAGCCTTCAAGGCCGCCGCGCCGGGGCATGAAATCATCTATGTGCCCAGCCACCGCAGCCATATGGACTATCTGCTGCTGTCCTACATGCTGTACACGCAGGGCATCGTGCCGCCGCATATCTTTGCCGGCATCAATCTCAACCTGCCGGTGGTCGGCACCCTGCTGCGCAAGGGCGGGGCGTTCTTTGCGCGGCGCAGCTTCCGCGGCAATGCCCTGTACACGGCGGTATTCCGCGAATACATGGCGCTGCTGGTTTCCGGCGGCTATTCCATCGAATACTTCATCGAAGGCGGACGCTCGCGCACCGGGCGGCTATTGCAGCCCAAGGGCGGCACCCTGGCGATGACCGTGCGCGCCTACTTGCGCCAGCCGACCCGTCCGGTGCTGTTCCAGCCGATTTACATCGGTTACGAAAAACTGATGGAAGGCAGCAGCTATCTGGACGAGCTCTCCGGCAAGCCCAAAGAGAAAGAATCCATCTGGCAGCTGCTGACCAGCCTGCCGCGCGTTCTGCGCAGCAATTACGGACAAGTGGTGGTGAACTTTGGCGAGCCAATCCGGCTCACCCAGGTACTGGCCGAAAAAGCCGCAGGCTGGGACGGCAAGCCGGTCGGCGAAGACGAAAAGCCGCAATGGTTCTCCAACACCATTGACAGCCTGGCACAGCAAATCCAGGTCAATATCAACCGCGCCGCCGACGTCAATCCCATCAACCTGCTGGCGCTGGCGCTGCTGTCCACCCCCAAGAACGCCATGGGCGAGGCCGACCTGCTGGCACAAATTACCCTGTCCAAAAAACTGCTGGCAGAAGTGCCCTATTCGGACTGGGTGACCGTCACCCCGCACAGCCCGCAAGAAGTCGTCGCCCAGGGCGAAGAAATCAAGGTGCTGCAACGCATCCGTCACCCACTGGGCGATGTGCTGGAAGTGGACGCCGAAAATGCCGTGCTGCTCAGCTACTTCCGCAACAACGTGCTGCACCTGTTTACCTCCTCGGCCTGGATTGCGGTGTGCTTCCAGCACAATCGCCGCCTTTCGCGGCAGTCGCTGATGCAATTGGCGCAAAACGTCTATCCCTTCCTGCAAGCCGAGCTGTTCCTGCCGTGGACGGCAGCGCAGTTTGCCGAGCGCATTTCGCGCACCATTGATGTCTTTATCCGCGAGGGCTTGCTGGAGCAAAACGGCGAAGGCGATGAACAACTGATGCGCAGCGCCGGTGAGAGCGATGAACTGTTCCGCCTGCGCGGCCTTGGCAACCCGCTGCAACAGGCGTTTGAACGCTATTACATCGCCCTGTCAGTGCTGGTCAAAAACGGCCCCGGCACCTTGAGCGCAGGCGAGCTGGAAACGCTCTGCCAACTGGCCGCACAGCGGTTGTCGCTGCTGTACGCACAGACCGCGCCGGAATTTTTCGACAAATCGCTGTTCCGTGGTTTTATCCAGAAACTGCGCGAGCTGGAACTGGTCTGGACGGATGACAACGCCAAGCTGATGTTCGATGAACGACTCAGCCAATGGGCGCGCGGCGCACGCACCATCCTGAGCCGTGAACTGCGCCACACCATTGAAAAAGTCAGCCCGGAAGCGGCAAAAAGCAAGACAGAGGTGGAGGACTGAGACCCTTCTGGCCGTTGCCGGCGAATGGCCCGCCTGGGTGGGAGCTAGATTTTTTTACGGAAAACATGCTCACCCTTGCCAAAGCGATAGCCCAGCTTTTCCAGCGAGCGGATTGCGGCATTATTGGTAACCTGGGTGGTGATAAAGCTGTGCTGCGCGCCTTGCTCACGGAAAAATTCGTTGGCCTCGGAGATGAGTTTCATATACCAGCCCTTGTGCCTGGGAGCCACGGCACTGAGTACCGGCTGGGTCAGCTTCAGTCCCCAGCCGTCCCAGTGTTGTTTATGGGCTTTCAGGGTAAAGAAGGCTTCGGGCGATGCTTCATCGGGAACAATGGTGGCATCTGCAAAGCCGTCACGGATGGAGGCTTCCACCCATTTTTCCATCATTTTGTCGGCCAGCGATGTGCTGATTTCAGGGTCGGAATGGAAGCGGTCGAACGGGTTTACCATGATGCGCGCAGTGCGCGCCAGTGAGGGGATATCCGAATCGGTTGCAAGCCTTGAAGGATAACGCTCAGCGGCCGGAGAAATGGCGCTGTGATAATGCACCCGGGTTTCGATAAGGTCGAATCCGCTGCCACAAAGTGTCCGGATGGCGTGCGTATCCTGCGCGCAAACCTGTGCGAGCACATATTCAATACCTGCCCGGGCTGCATGTTCAAGGGCTATTTGCAGCGCCCTGATTGCGGATTGATTGCTTTCCCGCAGGCTGAATGCCGGCCCCGGGCGGGCAATCATGTTCAGCCGCGCAATCTGCATTGAGAAAAATTCCGAATCCCAGGGCAGCCGTTCCATCAATATCCATAGCGGCTTGCCATCAATGGCGACATGGAAGCGGAAGTCATCTGCCTGTGCCAGTGGACGCAGCCAATGATTCAGCATTATTTCCCGGTCATATTCCGGATTGAGTTCCCTGATGAAGCCATGCGCCCCTTGGATGCCAGATGCTGAAAGCTCATGGTGAATTTCGGCGCGTGAATATGCTTCAAAAATTGGGCGAATCTCATTATTCATGGTGGCTGCGCTCACTGCAAAGCTGGATGAACTCGGCATAATCCCTGATGTATTCTTGCGAGTCATAGTATTCAGAGGCAAATACCAGCAGCACGGCATCGGCTGAATACTTGTATTGGATGCCCCAGGTCAGTGGCGGCAGATGCAGCCCGATTGAGGGGTCATCCAGCAGAAATTCCTCCCGCCTCTGGCCATCATCGGCGACCACGGCCAGGCTGCCACGGGCACAAATCAGGAACTGGTGGCATGTGCGATGGGCATGCTCGCCACGCACTTCGGCATTAGGGACGCCAAATACCATGAAGTAGCGCCTGGCATCAAAGGGAATGGTTTTTCCGAACTCGCCGACCGTGAGATTGCCACGCAAGTCGATGATTTTCGGGAGCCGGTGCAGGGTGACGCCGCGAACCGTAGTGGCGCTCTGCCCGTTCTGTTTTGGCGCCATCATCGCTGGCGGGCTGCGATTTTCCGCGTTTAGCGTATAGCCGATGATTTGCGCAGGATTACCCGCCACGATGGCATGGGCAGGCACATCCCGGCTGACGACGGCGCCTGCCTGCACCAGCGCATTGCCGGACACCGTCACTGTGCCGCAGATAATGGCGCCAGCCTGGATGTGGGCGTTTTCGCCGATAACGATATGACCATCGCTTCCGGCTTCGAGAATCGCCCCGCTATCAATTTGACAGTGCTCGCCAAGCGTACATTTGCCATTGAGAATGACGCCGCTGCCAATCCGGGCAGTGTCGGCAATATGGGCCGACTGCGCAACTGGCGAAGCTTCCTGTGAGGGTCGAGTCATTGTGCTGCGTGCTCCAAATAGATAGCGGGCTTTCCGGACATGCCGGCTGGGAAAACATCGCTGATATTCCCGGAATTTTTATAAGCTGGAATGAGCAAGGTGCAGGCTCTTAAAACTGGTTGCATGCTGCAACTACCTGCTCCGCTTCTTTATCGCTTAATTCAGGGAAACAGGGCAGGGTAAGCACGGTTTTTGCCAGTTTTTCGGTTACAGGCAGACAGATATCTGCATAAGCGTTGCGGTGGCAAGGCTGTTGATGGTCTGGAACAGGATAGTGGATATGCCGTTTGCTTGCAGATGCGCGCGCAATGCCTGGCGGTGTTCGGTCTGGATGACATAAAGATGACCGACGTATTCCTTGCCGGATACGGCGGGCGTCCAGATTCTTGGATTTTTTATATTGGCAGAATAAAAATTGGCAATTTCCCGGCGCCGGTCATTCCAGCTATCAAGCAGCGGCAGCATCTTCAGCAGCATATGTGCCTGGATTTCATCCAGGCGGCTATTCCTGCCGCCAGCAAAGGTGTTGGTGTATTTGGCTGTCCAGCCATACTGGCGAAGCTGCCTGCTGCGCTCAGCAATTTCATCGGAGGAAGTCACCACGGCCCCGCCATCGCCCAGCGCACCCAGGTTCTTGGTTGGATAAAAACTGAACGCGGCAACATCGCCAAAACTGCCTGCGGCCTTGCCATCAAGGCGCGCGCCATGCGCCTGGGCGCAGTCCTCGACAACGGCAACGCCATGCTCGGCGCATATTTCAATAATCTCATTAATACGCGCAAGACGGCCATATAAATGCGTGACGATAATGGCGCGCAATTTATGCGCTGATAGCACTTTTCGCAAATATGCCGGGCTCATATTGGCGCTTTCAGACTCGACATCAATAAATACCGGCTTGGCATGGCTGGCAAGGACGGCGCTGCTGCCATACATGGCGGCATTGGCGATAACGCCAACGGAATCTCCGGGCTGAACAGCCACGGATTTGAGTGCAAGCTCCAGGGCATCGGTGCCATTGGCAACGCCAATGCAGTGCGCCGCGCCGCAGTAGCGGGCAAATTCGGCTTCGAATTGCGCCACGCCCGGCCCAAGGACGTAATAACCGCTTTCTATGACCTGCTTGGCGCAGCTCGAAAGCATGTCTTTCAAGGGGGCAATATGACGCTGAAGATCATTGATGGGCAGGAGCATGGGAAGCCTTCCGGTTTGTGTGTGCCTGTTGTCTTGGCTGCCTGCCCGCATGCATAGCGGAGCCGCGCTTGCCAAGGCCTGCATGTCTGCCGACATGCGCCGCTACAATATCAGGTTCGATGAACGCCATACCTTTAACCCTGCTCGATACCCAAAACCCGTCTGCGACTTCGCCGGCGGCCAGCCGCCATGCCAAGCGCGAGGCCGACAAGCTCGGCAAACGCCTGCGCCACCAGGTGGGCAAGGCCATTGCCGACTTTGGCATGATTGAAGATGGCGACAAGGTGATGGTTTGCCTCTCCGGCGGCAAGGACAGCTACACCCTGCTGGATGTGCTGCTGCAATTGCAGAAGAAAGCGCCGGTGAACTTTTCCATCACCGCGGTGAATCTTGACCAGAAGCAGCCGGGCTTTCCCGAGCATATCCTGCCCGAATATCTGGCCTCGATAGGCGTGGACTACCACATCATCGAGCAGGACACCTATTCGGTGGTCAGCCGGGTGATTCCCGAAGGCAAGACCATGTGCTCGCTGTGTTCGCGCCTGCGCCGTGGCGCGCTGTACACCTATGCCGAGGCACACGGCTTTACCAAGATTGCGCTGGGTCACCACCGCGATGACCTGGTGAATACCTTTTTTCTCAACCTGTTCTTCCACGCCAAGATTTCCGGGATGCCGCCCAAGCTGCTCTCCGACGATGGCAAGCATGTGGTAATCCGCCCGCTGGCCTATGTGGCCGAAGCCGATATTGAAGCCTACGCCGCACACAAGGGCTTTCCCATCATTCCCTGCAACCTGTGCGGCAGCCAGGAAAACCTGCAACGGGCGCAGGTGAAGAAGATGCTGCGGCAATGGGAGCGCGAAACCCCGGGGCGCATTGAAACCATCGCGCGCGCACTGGCTGATATCCGTCCTTCGCAGCTTTCCGATGGCAAGCTGTTTGACTTCCTCACGCTGGGCAGCCGCAGCAATGCGCTCCCCAGCGCCCATGACTGGCTTGCCGGTGGCGACAAGCCGCAGGCCTGATTTTTTGGAACGCCGATGTTTTTTCGCAATCTCACCCTGTTTCGCTTCCCCACCCAACTGGATTTTTCCCAGCTGGAAACCCAGCTGGCCGATGCAGCATTGAAACCTGTGGGCGGCATGGAGCTGTCCTCGCGCGGCTTTATTTCGCCGTTTGGCCGTGGCGAAGCCGATGCCCCGCTGCTGCACCGTATCGAGGACTGCATCTGGCTCACCCTGGGCGGCGAGGACAAAATCCTGCCCGGCGCGGTGGTGAACGACCTGTTGCAGAAAAAGATTGCCGAATTCGAGCAGAAAAACGAGCGCCGCCCCGGCAGCAAGATGCGCAAGCAGATGAAGGAAGACCTCATCACCGAGCTCCTGCCGCGCGCCTTTGTGCGCCCCAGCCGCACCGATGCCATGCTGGACTTGGGGCTGGGCGTACTGGTGGTGGACACTTCTTCGCGCAAAACCGCAGAAACGGTGGTTTCGCAAATCCGCGAAGCGATGGGCAGCTTCCCGGCATTACCGGTCAATGCCGAAATCGCGCCGCGTGCGGTCATGACCGGCTGGATTGCTGGCGACGAACTGCCCGATGGTCTTGTGCTGGGTGATGAATGCGAACTGCGCGACCCGGCCGATACCGGCGCGGTGGTGAAGGTGCAGCGCATGGAGCTGGCCGGTGAAGAAATCGACACCCATTTGCAGGCAGGCAAACAGGTCAGCCGCCTGGCGCTGGATTTGAACGGGCATCTGAGCTTTGTGCTGGGCGAAGATATCGTCGTGCGCAAGTTCAAACTGCTTGATGGCGCCATTGACCAGCTCGAAGGCAGCGAAAACGACGATATGCGTGCCGAACTGGACGCGCGCTTTGCGCTGATGGCTGGTGAATTCAAACAACTTTTTGCCGTGCTTGAAAGCGCACTGAAGCTAAGCCGCGCCGACTGAAACTGCTGACACATGCCCGACTGGCGCGTAGCAAAGCCGCAAACCGCGGCAGAAAGCGTTGAGCTGCTATTGCCCGATGGGCAGCGGCTGGCTGTCGCTATCCAACGCCACCGGCAGGCGCGGCGTTTCAAGCTCAGCGTGGATGAGCGCGGCGCGCGCCTGACCCTGCCGGTGCGCGGCAGCCTGACCCAGGCACTGGATTTTCTGCACGCGCACCGCGGCTGGCTGGCACGGCACTGGCACGATGTACAGGCCGCACACGCCCCAGCACTTTGCATCGGCCAAACCCGGCAATTGCCATTGCGGGGCGAGCAGCTAGGGCTGCACTGGCAACCGGGACGCATCACCCGCCTGCAACAGCAGGGCGATGCCTTGTGTTTTGAGGTGCGCGGCCTGGAGGCGCTGCAAGGGCAGTACAGCACACCGGCCATCCGCCGCGCCCTGGGTGATTTTTATGAGGCGCATGCCCGTGCCGATGTCGCCCGCTGGCTACCGCGCTACCGTGATGGCCTGCCCAAAGCGCCCAGCCGCATCCAGTTCAAACGCACCCACTCGCGTTGGGGCTCCTTGTCATGGCATGGCACCCTGGCGCTGGACCTGGCACTCATACTTGCCCGCCCCAGCGCCTTTGAATACGTGCTGGTACACGAGCTATGCCACCTGATTCACCACAACCACTCGCCCGCGTTCTGGCATGAAGTCGAGCAGCGCTTTCCCACCTGGCGCAACGAACGCGACTACTTGCGTGAGCATGGCCTGCAACTGAAAGCCCGGATACAACAATTACTGGGTTAGCCCCACTACTTTCCTGCCGCCACCTGTCTGTATGCCCAACAGGCTTTAACATGACAGACCTTCACTCATGCAGGGTTTGCCATGACGCTTTCCGAACAACGCCGCTGGGTGGCTGAAGCCATCGCCACACTGCAACGCGAGGCCGCGCGCTCGGCTGATACGCATTTGCTGCATATGCGTTTCCCCGGTTTTTCCGGCATTGACTTCTATCTGAAAGACGAGGCTGCGCATCCTACCGGCAGCCTGAAGCATCGTCTGGCGCGTTCGCTGTTTTTGTATGCGCTGTGCAATGGCCGCCTGAAGCCGGGGCAGGCGGTGGTGGATGCCTCATCGGGCAGCACGGCGATTTCCGAAGCCTGGTTTGCGCGCATGCTGGGGCTGGAGTTCACCGCAGTGATGCCGGACTGCACCGCGCCCGGAAAAATCGAGGCAGTGCGCGCACTGGGCGGCAAGGCTGACCTGACCCCGCCGGGCAAATGCACCCAGGCGCGGGCGCGCGAAATCGCTGCTGATGGTGCCTGTTTTCTTGACCAGTTTGGTCTTGCCGAGCGCGCTACCGACTGGCGCGGCAACAACAATATCGCCGAGTCCATCCTCGGCCAGCTGGAAAAGGAAACCCATCCGCATCCGGCATGGATTGTCTGCGGCGCAGGCACTGGCGGCACTTCCGCCACCATTGGCCGCTACCTGCGCTATCGTGGCCTGGCAACACAGCTTTGCGTGGCCGAGCCCGAGGGCATGGTGTTTGCCAAGGGCTGGCAAGCACGCGACCGTGGCGCGCAGGTGGAGTGCCTGAGCCTGATTGAAGGCATTGGCCGGCAAAAAGTGGAGCCCAGCTTCCAGTTCGATGTGGTGGACCGGGTGGTTGAAGTTGCCGACAGCGCCTCCATCGCCGCGATGCTGCTGCTGGAGCGCCTGCTCGGCTTCCGCTATGGCGGCTCCTCCGGCACCAATTTCGTGGCCTGCCTGCAACTGGCCGCAGAAATGAAGCAGGCCGGTGAAACCGGCAGTATCGTCACCTTGCTGTGCGACCGTGGCGAGCGTTATACCGCCACCTTGTACGACGCGGGCTGGCGCGATGAGCGCAGCATCCAGCTGGCGGCCTGCACCGGCAGGCTTGAAAGCACCTTGGAAACGGGCGTATTCGCAGATTGAAACTCAAGTCTCATCACACATACGGTTTGACCAAGTCCCCCGTGCCGCCATGGACTACACACCGGGCTTGAAACGGAAGTAAGAGTCTGCCTTTCCCCAAAATTGCAGAACAGGGCGCAAACGCTCAAGCCCAATATCCGGATACGGGCAAATCGCGGTTACAACCAGCTTCGATTCCGATTAATTTTGTTATAATGTTCCGGGTTCCGGGTTCCGGGTTATTGGGGTTGCCACTGGCCGACTTCAGCAAGTCTTCCAGTTCTCCGGCAGGCATCGGCATGTAGAACAAATAGCCCTGCAACATGTCACAACCTTCATTACGCAAGATAGCGGCCTGGTACTCGCTTTCCACGCCCTCTGCTACAACCTGCAACCCCAGTGCATGTGACATGGCCATAATGCCGCGAATCAGGTGGTAAGTGTCGGCAGAATATTCCAGCGCCTGCACAAAGCTCTTGTCGATTTTCAGCACGTCAAAGCCGAAGTTCTGCAGGTAAGACAGGTTGGAATAACCCACGCCAAAGTCGTCAATGGCGATTTTCACGCCCAGTTCTTTCAGCTTGTTTAGCCAGGCGTGATTGCTTTCGCTATTGCGCAGCATTTCGCTTTCAATCAGTTCGATTTCCAGCTTGTCCGGCGGCAGTCCGCTTTCTTTCAATGCCGACTGAACTGCGCAATGCAGGCTTTCAATATCCAGTCTCGCCAACGAAATATTGACTGCCACTGTCAAATGCGTCCAGCCAAGCTCATGCCACTGCTTGCAACGATAGCAAGCCTCGCGCAATACCCAGGCATCCAGCTCGCGCACAAGGCCGGTTTCTTCGGCCAGCGGGATGAACTCGGCAGGTAAAACCTCGCTGCCATCGGGCAAATACCAGCGCGCCAGAACCTCTACGCCAATCAGGACATTGTCAGAAGCCCGGATTTTGGGCTGGTAATAAACACTCAGCTCGCCATTGCCAATCGCCGCACGCAGGGCGCGCTCCAAATTCAAACGCCGGTCAGCGGCGATGCTCATTTCCTCGGAGAAGAACCGGTAGCAACCACGACCATCACGTTTGGCATAATACATCGCAGTATCGGCCTGCTTCATCAAATCATCCGCCGTGGTGTTTTCCTGCGGATACAGGCTGATACCGATACTGGCGCCCACATGCAGTTCATGCCCATCGACATAAACCGGGCGCGCCACTTTGCTAAGGATATTCAACGCTACGTGGCTGGCATCCAGTGCACAGGTCATGCCGGTCAGCAAGATGACGAACTCATCGCCACCCAGGCGGCTGACGGTATCGTTCTCACGGACTGCACTCCGCAGGCGTTTGGCGACTTTTTGCAATAGCCGGTCACCAAAGGCATGCCCCAGTGAATCATTGATGTTCTTGAAGTTATCCAGGTCAATAAACATCAGTGCGATATATCGCCCATCACGCTTGCCATGCAGCATGGCCTGCTGCAGGCGCTCTTGCAGCAAGGCGCGATTGGGCAACTGGGTCAGATGGTCATACTGCGCCAGATGCGACATGCGGTTGGCCATGGCGCGGGTTTCGCTGATATCGCTGGCAAACAGGAATACGCCATCCACCTTGCCACGCCGTTCGTTGGGAATGATGCTGACATCCAGCACCCGGTCGGGCAGGATTTCAGCCTCGTATCGCTGCATTTCACCTTGCATGGCATTGGCAATGGCCTGCAAATGCGGATTATCGCCCTGGCTGCTTAAAAAATTGTCATCCAGGGTTTTGCCAATAATCCCTTCCAAATCCGTTTGCGCCCAGTCCGCATGGCGCCTGTTGGCATAAGCGATGCGATTGTTGCGGTCAATATAGGTAATAATGGCCGGCACATTGTCCATAATCAGGCGCATCTCATGCTCGCTTTGCAGCGCCCTGGCGCTCATTTTGGCAGCAAGCCTCTTGGCGCGGAACTGCATGCTGACAAGCTCGCGAATCAGAGCCGCCAGCATGAAAGCAAGCAGCCAATAGGAAAACAGTGTCAAGTCCATGCCCAATACCTGCGGCATCACCTGCAAGGCGCCTGATTCCATTTTCAATGTGAATGGATGACCGTTGAAATCGACTTGCTTTACATACGAGAAAGTCGGTACTACATCCGGGTTGTGCTTCGCGCTGCTGTAAAGCACCTTGTCGCCATTGACTTCTGTGCCTTCATACAGACAAAGGCGCATGCCCTCGGGCAAATTCACCACCGACTGCATCATGGTCGGAATATGGATGCCGGCATTGACAAAACCAATTATTTGCTCGCGACGCGCCTGCACGGTTTGCGGTATTTCACTGTTTGAGTAAACCGGCACAAACAAAATCAGGCTCAGGCTTCTGGCAAGCGCCTCGGGCATCGCTTGCACGTGAAGCGGCGGAGATAGAACCGGCTGCCCCGTATCGCGCGCCTGCGCCATCGCTGCACTGCGAATAGGCTCGGCCTGCATATTGTAGCCAATGATATTGCGGGTACTGTCATCCAATGGCGTGACATAACGCACCGAGATATTGTCCGGACTGGCAACAGGCGCCCAGGTCACGCCCCAAATGCCGGGATAATTATTGCGAATATCCAGATGACCGCCATATTTTTTCCATTCACCAGGACTGATATCCGGTGAGGCGGCCAGCACGCCGCGCGTAGCCAGGAGTACGCGGCGATACGAGCCCAGCCGTACTTTCAATGCTTCCAGAGTCCTGTTTGCATGATGCTCAAAGTCACTTTGTGCAGAAAGCATCCTGCGCTCGCGTGTAGTCTCCCAAAACCAGGTTCCCAGAAGCCCCAGAGTCAGCAATATCAGGAACGGCAAATACCGAGCCAGAAATTTTTCTTTACGGGTCAGTACCCCATTCTGGGTCATGCTTCCCCCTATCAAGACCGCCGGGCATCATAACTCAGCGTAAAAAGAAACGATATCCTTGAGAACCTGCTGCCGCTTTATCCATGCATGCGTCCCAGCAGCAGTGCAGCATTGGTACCGCCAAAGCCAAAGCTGTTGGACATCACCGTGTCAAGCGGCGCCTGGCGGGTGTCGCGCAGGATGGGAAAGCCTTCGCAAGCCGGGTCGAGTGTGCCGATATGGTGGGAAGCGGCCATAAAGCCATCGCGCATCATCAGAAGGCAATAAATCGCCTCATGCACGCTGGCCGCGCCCAGCGAGTGGCCGGACAGCGCCTTGGTGGAAGAAATCGGCGGCATGGCAGCGCCAAATACTTCCCGAATTGCGGCAAGTTCGGTGATATCGCCCAGCGGCGTGGAAGTGCCGTGGCTATTGAGATAGTCAACCGGGCGGTCAATGCCTGCCATCGCCATCTGCATGCAGCGCACTGCGCCCTCGCCACTGGGCGCGACCATGTCGGCGCCATCACTGGTCACGCCATAGCCGAGCAGTTCGGCATGGATGCGGGCGCCGCGCTTCTGTGCGTGCGCCAGGCTCTCCAGCACCAGCATGCCGCCACCGGAGCCGATGACAAAGCCATCGCGGCCAGCATCATACGGACGTGAGGCACGCGCAGGGTCTTGATTGAAATGGGTGGACAGCGCGCCCATGGCATCGAACTGGCAACTCATGCCCCAGTGCAATTCCTCACCGCCACCGGCGAACATGATGTCCTGCGCGCCATGGCGAATCAGCTCGGCCGCCGCGCCAATGCAATGCGCAGAGGTGGCGCAGGCCGCAGACAGCGAATAACTCACCCCCCTGATTTTGAAGGCCGTAGCCAGCGCCGCCGACACCGTGCTGCACATGGTGCGCGGCACCATATAGGGGCCGACTTTGCGCACGCCTTTTTCGCGCATCAAGTCCGCGGTGGCGATTTGCCACTCGGGCGAGCCGCCGCCGCTACCGGCAATCACGCCCACGCGCGGACTGGCGAGCATTTCACGCGCCAATCCGGCATCCGTCATGGCATCTTCCATCGCCACTGCTGCATAGGCGGCCGCATTGCCCATAAAGCGTTTTTGCTTGCGGTCGATGCGCGCCTCAAGGTCGATATCGCATACCCCTGCCACCTGCGAGCGCATGCCGATTTCGGCATATTCGGGCATGGCGCGGATACCGCTGCGGCCTTCGCGCAGGGCGCGGGCGACATCGTCTGCGCTATTGCCCAGCGGCGAAACAATGCCGAAGCCGGTAATCACCACACGTTGGGAGGCCGGGCGCTGCATCAGAAATCCTCCGTGGACTGGAACAGTCCGACACGCAGGTCTTTGGCGGTATAAATCTCGCGGCCATCCACCAGGGTGCGGCCATCGGCAATCACCAGCCGCAGTTTGCCGCGCAACACCCGGCGGATATTGATTTCATACTGCACCAGACGCGCGCCGGGGAGGATTTGCCCGGTGAACTTGACCTCGCCCACCCCCAGTGCCCGGCCACGCCCCGGCTCGCCCAGCCAGGGCAGATAAAAGCCGGTGAGCTGCCACATCGCATCCAGCCCCAGACAGCCGGGCATTACCGGGTCGCCTTCAAAATGGCAGTCGAAAAACCAGAGCCCGGGATGGATGTCGAACTCGGCACGAATCACGCCCTTGCCATAGGCGCCGCCGGTTTCGCTGATTTCGGTGATGCGGTCGAACATCAGCATCGGTGGCGCCGGCAGGCGGGCATTGCCCTCTCCAAACAACTCGCCACGCGAGCACGCCAACAGGGCTTCGCGGTCGAAACAAGAGGGGCGAGTCATGGGCATCATCCTGCAACAAATAAGGAAAGGCGCGAGTTTAGGCAATCAACCCCGCCATGCGCGCCTGTACGGAAGCGACTTGCAGCTGCCGCAGCCGCGCTGGTATGGGCAGTCAGCAAAAACCCCGGGAGTTTCCTCCCGGGGTTTGTGGTGCTCTCTTGCCTGTCAGGCTCAGAACTTGAAGGTAAAGCGGGCGTGGGCGCCGTGGTCGTTGCCTTCATCGGCATACTGGCCGCTATAGCCCACTTCCAGCAGGCTGCGCGCGCTCAGGCGGGCGGCAAGTCCCAGGTCAGCCACGGTGGCTTTCTTCGCCACCGGTGCGCCGAGCACGGTAAATGCCGGGCTGCCGTTGAACGATTGCACGCTGGCTGCAGACAAATCACCCGAGGCCTGGCGATAGCCCAGGCCCGCACGCAGGCTGAGCCAGGTGTCTTCCTGCTGGCTGCCCGCCAGGTTCAGGCTGGCGCGCACGCCGCCGGTGGTGAGCTTCAGCCGGTTGCTCTGCCCTGTGGCGCTGAGCGCCGCCAGGCTGTTGCCTGCTTCCCTGAAGCCGTCCGTCTTCACGCGCACATCGGCGTATTGCAGATAGGGTTCAGCCTGGAAGCGTTCGCCGCCGAACAGGTAGCCCAGTTCCACAAAGCCCTGGCGGGTCTTGGCGCTGTAGTCGCTGGTGAGACTTGCGCTGAAGCCCGCGAAGTTCACTGTGCGGGTGACGTCGATGTCCTGTTTGCCATGGGTATAGCCGGCAAACACGCCCAAGCCGTTCCAGCGGCCGCCGACATGCAGGCCGAGGCTGTTGTTCCTGACCTCAAACTTGCTGGCTCGATGACCGATATGGCCATCCAGACGACCACTGCCGCCGAACAGGCCCAGGCGGATGCCGTTCTCCAGCTGGTAGTCGCCACCCACCAGCCATTGCTGGCCGTCATAGCGGGTGTAAGCGGTGTTGAAGTCGCCCTGCAGCGAGCCGCCACGGCTCTGATAGTCCGCCCAGACCGAGAAGCCAGCGCCGACGCCCTGGGCGGTGAACGCATCCA
>JAUMYP010000030.1 GCA_030528565.1 Pseudomonadota bacterium | reverse complement strand
CACCCGTGGCGCTGGCGATACAGTCCAGATAGGCGCGTACGGTGTTGGCAAGGCCGTTATGCAGGGCTTCACCGATAAGGGCATGGCCGATGGATACTTCTTGTATGCTCGGGATGGCGCGCAAAAAGTCGCCCAGGTTGTCCTGGGAAAGGTCATGCCCGGCATTGACCGCCAGGCCGGCGGCTTGTGCGGTTTGTGCGGCCTGAATACAGTGCTGCAACGCGGTGGTATCGCCTTCAATATGTCCGGCGGCATAGGGTCCGGTATATAGCTCGATACGGTCTGCACCACATTCGGTGGCGCGGGCGATGGCCGGATGCTCGGCATCGGCAAACAGGCTGACCCGGCAACCCAAGGATTTGAGCTCGGCCACCAGCGGGGTCAGGGCGGGCATGTCGTTATTGAAATCAAAACCGTGGTCGGAAGTGATTTGACCCTCACCATCGGGAACCAGGGTGGCTTGCGCCGGGCGGACTGCGCGGCAGAGTTCGATAAAGCCCGGATAGCCCGGACGCGGTGGGGCAAACGGGTTGCCCTCCAGATTGAATTCCACCTCGTATTCGCCGCAGAGCACCGCCAGGGCATGGACATCATCGGCACGGATATGGCGGGCATCGGGCCGGGGGTGCACGGTGATGCCATGTGCCCCGGCATCCAGGCAGACGCGGGCGGCGCGCACTACGTCGGGTTCACTGCCGCCGCGCGAATTGCGCAGTACGGCGACCTTGTTGACGTTGACAGAGAGCTTGGTCATTGCGGTGGCGTATGTTCACGTGGTGGCGGTGGCGGCTCGTCGTCCGGCAGGATGAATACGGCGCGGCCAGTGATGGGGCGTTCCGCCGGAGCAGGCGTGGGTGCCGGAGTCTGCGCAGGGACAGGGGTAGGCGCAGGCTTGCTTGCAGCAGCATCTTCCACGGGTTTTTGCGGCTGGGTATTGGGCTGCTTTTGCTGGCGCATAAGCGCAAGCTGCTGTGCATCCAGCGGGGTGATTTGCATCTCGCGGTTTTGCTCTGGAAACAGTCTGCGGTAATGCAGATAGCCCCAGGCCAGCAGGCAGACCATGGTAAGGAGCAGCCAAATCACCATCAGTGATACTGAAGGGGTACGCAAGGCCAGCCAGAAGAAAATGCCGGCAACGGGCAGCAATGACCAGTACATGGAAAGTTTCCACAACGGAAAACCAGAGTGTAACGATTTGCGATGCAGGCCGCAGGGCCACTGAGTCGCTGAAAACCGCCGTTAGCGCCTTTGGGCAGGCGCTTGGCGCCTCAAAGTAGCGGTGACATCAGCCGGGCAATGGCCTCTGGCAGGCGGGCGCTTAGCAGCGGTTTTTTGCTTTCATCAAGTTTTACTTGGGGGGTATGGGCAAATTCGCTTTCAAGCTGTTTTTCCAGTTGCGCGGCAACCCCCACATCCTGAATCAGGGCTTGTACCTCGAAGTTCAGCCGGAAGCTGCGATGGTCGAAATTGGCGGTGCCAATCAAGGCCAGGTCATCATCAATCAGCAGGGTTTTGCTGTGCAAAAGCCTGGGGCCGTATTCGTAAATCCTGACGCCGGCACGCAGCAGCTCGGCATAGTAGGAACGGGCAGCATAGGTGACCAAGCGGTTGTCACTCATTTTCGGCACCAGCAGGCGCACATCCAGCCCGCCCAGTGCGGCAGAGGTGAGCGCCATTCTTCCGGCCTCACCGGGTACGAAATAAGGCGTGGTCAGCCACACCCGTTTTCTGGCCGCATGAATGGCCGAGACATGCGCGCGGTGGATGGCCTCCCAGTCTGAATCCGGCCCGGAGGCGATAATCTGCATGGCGATTGCGCCACTTGCCGCAGTGGCAGGCTGCCTGGCCATTTCATCCATCCATGCGTGCTTGCCGGGGCAGGCATACATCCAGTCCTCGGCAAACACCTGCTGCAACTCCAGCACCGCATTGCCTTCAATGCGTAGATGCAGGTCGCGATAGGCCAGCGGATTGAGGCGCTCATCCTGCTCATCGGTGATATTGATGCCGCCGACATAGGCAATGTGGTTATCAATCACCACAATTTTGCGATGGGTGCGCAGATTCAGCCAGGGGCGTTTCCAGAAGCGGAACATCCCGTCAAAGCGCATTGGATGAAAGCGCGCCACTTCGCCGCCTGCTTCCACCAGGGGCTGGAAGAATTTTTGCGAAGCCTTGGCCGAGCCGACGGCATCCACCAGCAGCCTGACCTTGACGCCGCGCCGGGCGGCATCTGTCAGGGCATCGCGCAGGGCGGTGCCACTCTGGTCGGGCTGGTAGATGTAATACTCGATATGAACCAGCTGCTGTGCTGCGGCAATATCCTCAAGCAGCCGTGGATATTTGCCGCCGCCATCGACCAGCATCTGCACACTTTGCGCCGAGCTTGGCGGAAGCCCGGTGCTGGAAAAAACCATATGTTGCAGCTCGGCATATTCGGGATTGTCGTTTTTGTTTGGCGCAGGGCATAAATTCACCTTGCAGTTGTCACGACGCAGCCGGTGGCGTTTGATTTTTTGCGGCCCAAACCAGTAATAGATGACAAAGCCCAGAATGGGCAGCAGGGCGAGGCTGAGCAGCCAGCTCAGGGTGGCGGCAGGTTCGCGTTTTTGCAGCACAATCCAGCCGGCCAGCCA
Source organism: Pseudomonadota bacterium (assembly GCA_030528565.1). Taxonomy (GTDB): domain Bacteria; phylum Pseudomonadota; class Gammaproteobacteria; order Xanthomonadales; family Xanthomonadaceae; genus Solilutibacter. Next base: position 25,269 of record JAUMYP010000030.1, on the reverse strand, counting down.
GACCAGATAGCAAACCCATATCGCGCTTATCCAGGCGGTGATATGCGGAATGCGCCAGAAAGCGTTCCATAAATCGTGCAAGGCAGAGAAGGTTGCAGACATGAGCATGGCGGCTATGCAGGGAAACAAGAGTGTATGCCGGACGGGATGGGCTTGCCGTTTTCACGCAGCATAACCGCATGTTGTATTAGCTTTAACTGATGAAAAGCGATACCGATACAACGGGTAAACAGACGCGAGCGCCGCTTGCGCTTGAACGGCGCTTGCAGGCCGCCGAATCGCAGCTGCACGCGCTGCAAAAGCAGCAGCAGGCACTGGTATTTGGCATTTCGCACGACTTGCGTGCGCCGCTGCGCGCCATTGAGGGTTTTGCCCTGCGTTTGCAGCAGGGTTTGCAGGCACAGGACACGGCCCTGGTGGAGCGCAGTATCGAGCAAATCCACCATGCCGCAGCCAGGAGTGGCGCCTTGATAGACGCACTTCTGGAGTATTCGCGCGTGGGGCGCGCAACACTGAAATATCAGCCGGTAGCACTGGATTTTCTTGTCGACTGGGTGGTCATGGACTTGAGTGCACTTTGGCCGCAACTGGAGGTTGGTTTGGATATCCAGCCTGGCTTGCAGGTCTGCGGTGATGAGTCGCTACTGAAAACCTTGTTGCTCAAGGTACTGGAAAACAGCTGGAAGTTTTCTGCAGGCAAGGGCCGCGTGGATGTCTGTATCCGTGGTGAAAATACACCCGGGGGACTGCATGTGGAAATCCGCGACCAGGGGATTGGCATGGAATTGCGCGATGCCGGGCAGCCATTTGAACCCTTCCAGCGCCTGCACAGCACCAAGCAGGGTGCGGGAGATGGGCTTGGGCTTGCCATTGCGCAAACCATCGTTGCCCGGCATGGCGGGCAGATTTGGGTGGAATCTTCACCCGGCAAAGGGTGCAGCATTCATCTGCTGCTGCCCGGGCACGAGGGGCAATCAGCGCCTGCCGTAGATTTGTGAGGCAGGCCGGAATTCAATCCAGCTGGTGGCGATGAATTTGTCGCCGCCTTCGGGGCGGTTGCCGCGATGGGTATGGGTGAAGGCAGTCGGCGCAATCAGCAGGCTGCCGGTTTTTGGGGCGATTTTGCGCGCCTGGAATAAAAATTCGGTTTCGCCTTCGGCAAAATCATCGTTCAGATACAGCGTCCACAGCAGATGGCGATGCAGGGTATGTGCCGAGGCATCGCGTGGATACAGCTCGCAATGCCAGTATGGATAGCCGCCAACACCGGCCTGATACCACTGCAAATTGATGCCGCCGGGCTGGAAACAGCGGGTAATCAGTGCGGTCAGCAGTTCGTCGGAGATGTCAGCGAAATCTTCTGCGGCAAGGCGTTTGGGCTGGCCGTCCCTGCCCGGTACTTGCAGCATCAGGGGTGCAATCAATGCCTGCGGATAGCGGCGCAGGTACTGGCGAAAACAGCCCAGCATGGCCAGATTGATTTGCTGCTTGACCGCCTGCCATTCCGGCTGGTTGTCGATGGCAAGGTCACGGCTGTTCTTCAGCTCGGGAAACACGCCGCCCCCGGTTTGGCCGGGTGTCAGTGCAGCGGTTTTCATCCTTTCGATAATCTGCCCGCAAAGCGTTGCGGGCAGGACATCTGCATAGACTTCAATGAAATCGGCGTGGCTCATTGCGCTTTCGCGTCGTGGTCGCGGTGATAGCGGGTGGCTGCTTCCACTTCCTTTTTCGAGCCCAGGAACACCGGCACACGCTGGTGCAGCTCGGAAGGCGCAATATCCATGATGCGCTGGCGGCCATTGGTGGCGGCACCACCGGCCTGCTCGATGAGGAAGCTCATCGGATTGGCCTCGTACATCAGGCGCAGTTTGCCGGGCTTGCCGGGGTCTTTCTTGTCCCAGGGATAGATGAAAATGCCGCCGCGGGTCAGGATGCGGTGCACATCGGCCACCATCGAGGCAATCCAGCGCATGTTGAAATCCTTGCCGCGCGGCCCTTCCTTGCCGACCAGCAGGTCATCCACATATTGCTGCATTGGCGCTTCCCAATGGCGTTTGTTGGACATGTTGATGGCGAACTCTTTGGTTTCTTCCGGTACCGTCATGCCACGCTGGGTCAGCACAAAGCTGCCCTGCTCACGATCCAGGGTGAATTGGTGTACGCCGTGACCGACAGTCAGAATCAGCGTGGTCGCAGGGCCATACACGCAGTAGCCAGCCGCTACCTGTTCACGGCCGGGCTGCAAAAAATGGGCGTCTTCTGGCACGGTCACCCCCTCGGGGCAGCGCAGCACCGAGAAAATGGTACCGATTGAGACGTTCACATCAATATTGGAGCTACCGTCCAGGGGGTCAAATAGCAGCAGATAGTTGCCGCGCGGATGTGCATCGGGAATCGGCTGGCTGTGATCCATTTCCTCCGAGGCAATCCCGGCCAGATGTCCCCCCCAGGCATTGGCTTCCAGCAGCACGTCATTGGCAATCACGTCCAGTTTCTTTTGTGCCTCGCCCTGGATATTGCCGGTACCGGCATCGCCCAGCACGCCGCCCAATGCGCCTTTGCCGACCGATACCGAGATGCGTTTGCAGGCGCGCGCCACCACTTCAATCAGCAGGCGCAATTGCGCGTTGATATGACCCTGGCGCTCTTCTTCAATCAAGAAGCGGGTCAATGGAACGGGGGAATGGTCTTGAGGCATGAAAAGTTCTCCGGAAGGCGAGCTGCCATTGTAGCGGCTGGTATGCACCGGGCTGCTGTCAAATGCATCAGCCAAAGCGGGTAATGGCCTGATGCAGGCGGGTTTCACAGATGGCCGCAATCTGGTGAAAGTCCGGCGACAGGGGCGCCAATGCCTGCGCCTGCTGCCAGAATGCCAGAGCCATTTGCGCGGCCAGGCGCCAATCTTCAAGGTGTTGTGGGCTGGGGAGCGCAATCTGGAAGTCACGTGCCACCACCTCGCCATGTGCGCTGGGCCGCCACAGCATCGGCAGCATGTCGTAGACCGGAGCCAATGCCAGCGGGCGGTTGTTGCCGAGCATCAGTCCGGCATTGCCCGGATGCATGTCGCTATTGCCAATCAGCGCACCAAACCAGCCAATGATGCGCAGCTTCCGGGCATCGTTGGCACTGAGCCAGCCATCACCATGCAGTTCATCAGCAAAACGCCACCAGTCAATGCGGCCATGTCCGTAGAACGCCGCATCCACGGCCGCCAGTGAAACAAAGCCATAGCGTCCACCATTGGGGCTGCGGTCAAAACGCCGTACTTGCAGAAAAGTACGGCCCTGGTGGTGGAGCAGGCGGGTATGGCTGGCGGGAATGCCATATTGCTGCAACAGCTGTGCAGCCAGCTGTTCGCAGGCGAGCAAATCCGCCCAGCGCCTGCCAGCGGCACTGTCACGGTGTTCACTGAATTTGACGATGGATGGATATGGCTGGCCATCAGCCTCGCGCACGGTCGCGGTGAACTTGGGCTGCTCGCCGCCTGCGGATGAACCAATGACTTCGCCACGCAGGGCATTTTCCGCCAGTCCGGCGAAGGCCGCGGCGGCATCAGCAGCATCAATGACATGTGTAGCTTGCAATACCGCGCGCATCGCTGCCTGCAATGCCTCATCGCCCAGAATCAGGTCGCCGGGCAAATCCCCGCCAAAATGCAGCAGTGCGCGCACGATGTCATCGCTGCGCCAGAGATTGAGGTCGGGCACTGCACCAATCTGGCTGGCTACGCGCCTTGCGAAAGCGCGCCCAAGAAAGCCCTGTGGGCGCAAGTCATCCAGAAACCACGGCAGCCCCGGATACAGGCCGCTGTGGAAATCGCCGTGGGTGAAAGCGGGCAGCGGCTGATCCGGCTGGAAATGGAAGCCCCCGCCGTGCAAGGCTTGCAGCTCGCCCAGACGCTCCGGGCGTGCGTTGGCATCAAGCCGGTACAGCGGCCAGCGGCTGCCTTCACGTCCCAGCGTATGCGCCAGTGCATAACGGGTGGCGCGCGCCTGTCCCATGGCGATGACTTCCGGGGTGCGTTGAATCAGCCGCGAAACCGTGGGCTGGCTGACACCGAGTGCGGTGGCGATGGCGCGCGCACTGGCCGGACCATGTTGGCGCAGCCAGAGGACAAGTGCGTGTTGGCGGGCATCAGTATTCATGCCTTGATTGAATCAAGGCATGAATAGATTTTCAAGAATTAAACATTTTTAATTCAAGAAGTTGTAAGAATCTGTTTGGAGTTTTTGAATAGATTTTTAATTAGATTAAACATCCGCGTCGGTAGCCCAGCCTTCGCCGGTGCCACGGTGAATCACGGTGTCGCCCTCCAGTACATCACCAGCGGGGATGGCGGGCAGGGCGCCAACCCGCGCATAAATGGGGGTGAAATCCGGACAGGTGGCGTTCATCAGTTGCTCGAAGCTGTCGATGACGAAATAGGTTTTCTGGTAGGTATCAATGCGATAGCGGGTACGCATGATGCGCTCAAGGTCGAAGCCGATGCGGTTGGGCGCATCCGATTCCAGCGAATACAGGCTCTCGCCCTTGGAAGAAACAATCCCGGCGCCATAGATACGCAGGCCGTCAGCCTGTTGAATCAGGCCGAACTCCACCGTGTACCAGTACAACCGGGTCAGGTGCATCAGGGCTTCCGGGCCGATGCCGTGCGCCTTCACCCCGCCGCGGCCATAGGCTTCCATGTAGTTGGCAAACACCGGCAACATCAGCAGCGGTACATGGCCGAACAGGTCGTGGAACAGGTCGGGTTCTTCGATGTAGTCGATTTGGTCGGGGCGGCGAATCCACCAGGTCACCGGGAAGCGGCGGTTGGCCAGATGCTCGAAGAAATCCAGCTCCGGCAACAGCCCTTCCACGCCGATGATTTGCCAGCCGGTGGCTTTTTGCAGCGCCTGGTTGATATCGCTGAACTTGGGGATGGCCGCTTCGCCCATGCCCATCGCGTCCTGCGCGGCGAGAAACTCATCGGCAGCGCGACCGACCAGCAGCTCACGCTGGCGCAGGTACAGCGTGCGCCAGGTGGCATGTTCTTCGGCGGTGTAGTCGTCCCAAGGCTGCTCAACGATGCCGGTGGCATACACCGGCACCTTGCCCTTGTCAGTGATGATGTTTTCTACGCGGCGGGGTGTGCTGTTCATAACCTGATTCTAGTGCCAGAGCGAGGTATCCGGCAAAAGCATGGTGTCCATCCTGCAAAGACTTGCCGCCTGTGCCGCCCTGGCTATCCTGTCGAGGCTGTCAACGAGCGTGTTTCATGAGCCAAATCCTGCTTTACGCCTTTATCTATCTGTTTGCCGCCGTGGCTGCGGTGCTGGTTTCCAAGCGTTTCGGGCTGGGCTCGGTATTGGGCTATCTGATGGCCGGCATCGCCATCGGCCCGGTGCTGGGGCTGGTCGGCAAGGAAGTGGAAAGCATCCAGCAGGTAGCCGAATTCGGTGTGGTGATGATGCTGTTCCTGGTCGGGCTGGAACTGGCGCCGCACAAACTGTGGGCCTTGCGGCACAAGCTGCTTGGCCTCGGCGGCTTGCAGGTCGGGCTGACCGTGGCACTCATCAGCCTGATGGCGGTACTGCTGGGGCAAAGCTGGCAAGTCGGTGTAGCTGTCGGTTGCATCCTGGCGCTGTCTTCCACCGCGATTGTGCTGCAAACCCTGGGCGAGAAGGGACTGCTGCCAAGTCAGGGCGGGCAGTCCAGTTTCATGGTGCTGCTGTTCCAGGACGTGGCCGCAATCCCGATGCTGGCCTTGCTGCCGCTGCTGGGGGCTGCCGGTGCCGCAGCCAAGGCCGAGGGCGTGGATCACTCCATCAATTTGTTGGCAGGTGAGCCGGTATGGCTACAGGCGCTGGTCACTGCGCTGGTGCTGTGGTTGATTGTGTTCGGCGTGCGCCGTATCGTGCCGCCAGCATTCCGGCATATCAGCCGTACCGGATTGCGCGAGATGTTCACCATCTTCACCTTGATGCTGGTGGTCGGTATCGCCGAGCTGATGGCAGTGATTGGCCTTTCGCCTGCGCTCGGCAGCTTCATCGCCGGGGTGGCGCTGGCCGAGAGTGCCTACCGGCATGAACTGGAAAGCCATCTGGAGCCGTTCAAGGGGCTGTTTCTCGGGCTGTTCTTCATCACCGTTGGCGCCGGCATCAACTTCAGGCTGCTGGGTGCGGAACTGGGGCTGATTCTCGGCCTGACCCTGGGTCTTTTGCTGCTGAAGATGCTGGTGCTGTACGGGCTGGGGCGGGTATTCCGGCTTTCGCGTCCGGCCAATAAATTATTCGTGTTCAGTCTGGCACAGGCGGGCGAATTCGGTTTCGTGCTGTTGTCGATTAGCAAGCAAAGCCATTTGCTGCCGCGACTGATTGCTGACCGTCTGCTGCTGGTGATTGCGCTGTCGATGTTGGCAACGCCATTGCTGTTCCTGCTGCATGACTGGCTGGCTACGCGCAGTGCCCGGCAACAACAGGCAGCGGAGCGACCGCAGGATGAAATCGGCGAGGACAAGCCCATCATCCTGCTCGGGCATGGGCGCTTCGGGGTGCAAATCAACAGCATGCTGGCGGCCTGTGGCTTCCACTCGACGGTGATTGACTACCACGCCGAAACCGTCGAGGGCCTGACCCGCTTTGGCCTGAAAACCTATTACGGCGATGCCAATCGTCCCGAACTCCTGGCCTCGGCCGGGCTGCATGAGGCCAAGCTGCTGATTGTGGCGATTGATGATCGCAGCCGCGCGGTGGAAATCATCCGCTTCGTGCGGCGCCATTATCCCGAGCTGCCGATTATCGCCCGCGCCTACGATTTGCATCACGGCCATGAACTGCAACGCGCCGGAGCCAATCATGTAATCCGGGAAACCTTCGATGCGGCAATGCGCAGCGCCCGGCTGGCGCTGGAGGCGCTCGGCATCGCTCCGGACAAGGCACAGGCGCTTGCCGAGCTGTACACCCGGCGCAGCGAATACCGCATGCAGGCGCTGGCCGATGTGCACGAGCCGGATTTGCCCAAGTATGCCAACGAAAAAATGGCGGAAAAGATGCGCGAGATTGAAACCGAAACCGTGGCGCTGATGCAGCAGTTACTGCACGGGGAAAGCCGCCCCGCAGCATCTGCCGGTGGGGCGGCTGGCAAAGATTGAGCTGCGCCGATACTGCCAGCGCGGCCGGATATGTTTAGTAGCGGCTACAGCGGATGTTCTCGGTACGGCAGAACATCGCGTCGTTCTCGCGTTCACAGGCTTTTTGTGCCTGCCGTCTGGCAATTCCGGGGTTGCTTGATTCGCCTTCATAGCTGCGGGTGAAGGCCGTGATTCGGCAGACATGCAGCGTATCGGTATTGAAACGGCCGTAATAGCGGCGTTCGTCTTCGAGCAACTGGATGCGCGCCTGCAAATGGCGGACTTCGGCTTCCAGCCGCGCCAGGCGATGCTCGGTTTCGGCATCGGCTGCGCCAGCGGCCAGTGGTGCAAGGAACAGGCTGCACAGCAGCAGGATGGAGCGTTTTTTCATGGGCATGGTCAATAGGTGTGCAGGACTGGGACATGAAAACGGCCATCCTCAGATGGCCGCTTTCAGGTTCACAGCAACAGGGGATTAGAAGCGGTATTCAAAACCTGCCGCCAAAGTGCGGTTGCTGTAGCGCAGCTTCTGTCCGGTGGTCGGCAGCCGGGTGTCATTGCCACGGAAGTAGTCGTAGTTGAGGCTCACGCCCATATTGGGAGTGAAGTCATAACCGGCACCGATGCCGAAATACGGCTGGTGGCTATGCGTGCTGCGCGAGCGACGGATATCCACGCCATCAACAGTGCCGTGGCTGGAAGCCTGGTAGCTCGAACGCATGTAGCCGAGGCGGCCCATGCCGAAGAAGCCGGTGTCGGCAGCCTGGTCGCCAAAGCGCAGCTTGCCGACTGCGCCGATGCCGTAACCGTCCACATCATTGTTATGGTCAAAGCCGGCAAACTTGTGGCTCTTGCCGTAGTAGCGGCCATAGAAGCCTTCCACACCCACATTCGGGGTGAACATGTAGCCGCCACGGACCACGAAGGAATTGTCCTTCAGGCGGCCGCTGTTATCGCGGTTGTCCAGATGGGTGCGGCCAACTTCGCCACGGACAAAGGCTTGACCGTTGCTGGCCGATTGTGCAAATGCGCTGCCGCAGGCCAGGGCGGCTACCAAGGCGGTGCCGAGCAGGGGGAGGGTTTTGTTGTTCTTGAACATCTGTATTGCTCTCCATCGACCCCGGTATGGGGCCGGTGCAGGGATAGTGGTTCAGATGTTGGCGAATGGAAAGGGTTTGCCGTCCGCCGTAAACAAGGGGTTAAACAAGGTGGCCGAAAGCTGAATACGAGCCTGAAAAGACGCTGAAATTAAGCGTTTATTGGGCGTGAACCCATGCAAAAAACGGCCTTAATTGCGCTTGCAATCATCACGTCCCAGCCGCCGTTCAAACCAGCTGCTTTCACATGCTGGCGCGGGTTCGGGTTTGACAGCAGCGGCCTGGGCGCGGGCGGCCTGAAGCTCACGGATGCGCGCCCTGATGTGTGGAATCAGGGCTTGGGCCGCCTGCTCGCCTTCCAGAATGGCGACATTTCTGTGCTCGAAATCGGCAGGGCCGATTTGGCCTACACGCGGGCGGATGATGATGTCGGCGCGCTTCATTTCTTCCTCGCCCAGGCGCTGCCCCATGATGACGATGGACTGGTTGATGATGCCGACCATATTGCCGGGGCGATTGCCCGCGGCCTTGTTGGAGATGTCCACGGCAATCACCATGTCCGCGCCCAGTTGCCGGGCAGCATCCACCGGGATGGGGCTGGTGATGCCGCCATCGACATAGCGGTGCTGGCCAATCGGGGCAGGCTCGAACACGCCGGGAATCGCACTGGAGGCACGTACCGCCTGACCGGGATTTCCACGCACAAATACGGTGCGCTCGCCGCTATCGAGCCGGGTGGCGACGGCGGCGAACGGCTTGGGAAAACGCTCCATCGGTTTTGGGCCGAGTAGCTGGTTGACGTAGTCCTGCAACTTCTGGCCTTTGACCAGGCCGCCGGAAAACAGGCTGACATCGCGGATGCTGGCCTCATCCAGGGCAAAGGCATGTTGTTGCATCTGGTAGGGCGTCATGCCGCTGGCATATAACGCCCCGACCACGCTGCCAGCACTGGTGCCAGCGACCACGTCAATCTCGATGCCATTGGCTTCCAGCATCTTGATAACGCCGATATGGGCAAAGCCCTTGGCCGCGCCACCGCCCAGCGCCAAGCCGACGGTGATTTTCGGCGGCGGGCTTTGCACTGCCTTGGGCGGCGGCTCGGGCTTGACCGCCTTGCCGCCGCAACCGGCAGCCAGTGCGCCCAGCATCAGGGGCAGACAGATACGCAGGTTCAGGATGTTCATACAGTCATGCTGTTGGCCTGGGGGACGATAAACCGGCAAGTCCCGGTTCAGAAGCGGTTGTCGCCATCGAGCAGGCGCCCCAGACCGCCGAGTACCGAGCCTTCGCCGACGGATTTGCCGCCAGCCTGCGGGGCAGCGGCCAGCATCCGTCCGGCCATGCGTGAGAACGGCAGCGATTGCAGCCAGACCTTGCCGGGGCCGGTCAGGGTGGCGAGGAACATGCCTTCGTCGCCGAACAGCATGCTCTTGATGCCGCCGACGGTGCGGATATCCATCTGCACGGTGGGATGGAAGGCGACCACGCAGCCGGTATCCACGTCCAGCCGCTCGCCAGCGGCCAGGTCGCGCTCCACCAGGGTGCCGCCGGCATGCACAAACACCCAGCCATCACCATCGAGCTGCTGCATGATGAAGCCCTCGCCGCCGAACAGCCCGGTGAGGATGCGCTTCTGGAAGAAGATGCCGAGCTTCACCCCGCGCGCACCGGCCAGAAAACTGTCCTTCTGGCAGATGATGCGCCCGCCATGCTCGGCCAGCCGCAGCGGCAGCACCGTGCCCGGATAAGGCGCGGCAAACGCCACCTTGGCCTTGCCCTGCCCGGCATGGGTGAACACCGTGGTGAACAGGCTCTCGCCGGTAACCACGCGGCGCCCGGCGGCAAACAGCTTGTCCATCATCCCGCCACCGCCGGACTTGGAACCATCACCGAACACCGTGTCCATCTGCACCGCGGCATCCTTGTACATCAACGCCCCGGCCTCGGCCACCGCGCTTTCGCCGGGGTCGAGTTCCACCTCCACGAACGGCATGTCATTGCCGACGATGCGGTAGTCGATATCGTCACTGGCCATGCGCGCGGACTGGTTCGGCGGCGGAATCGGCGGCATGTCTTCGGGCAGGCCGGTGGCATAGGCTTCGGCAAACTCCGGCATCGCCCGCGCCGGTTGCCAGCCGGACAGCCCCTGCCGCCAGCACAGCGCATCCGGGTGACGCTGGACATGGCCGAAGGCCTGGTCGGTATCGAACGGCCCGTGACGCTCGTTCTGGCCGGGCTGGATGAAATACCACTGCGACATAAACGGCTCCTTGATGAGAGGGAAAGATGCTGGCAAGCATACGCCGCAGGGCATCACCATGGATGATTGTGCCGTTCAGTCGTTGCTATCGGGGTGGCGGAAGGAAATCACTTTGCGCTCATCATTGGGCATTTCAGCGGGCTGAACACGATGCCAAATCACCGGCACATATTCAGGGCGCTCAAGCTCCAGCCCTTCTTGTTGCAGGCGTTCTGCTTCAATCTCGGCTTCTTCTTCCAGCTCCCAGCTATAGCGTTTGCGTGGCGGAACCGGGTCGGCATGGCGGAACAAGATAGCGGCCACAAGCCCGCCTAGCGCGCCGCCCAGATGCGATTGCCAGCTCACCCCCGGCTCCTGCGGCAGAATGCTGAGCATCATGCCGCCATAAAACAGGAAGGCCAGCATGCCGGCGGCAATCGCGGCGCGGTCGCGGCGAATCAGCCCCAGCGCAAACACCAGAAAACCCAGGCCGTGCGTGATACCACTGGCACCCAGATGATATTGCCCAGCCTGTCCCAAGAGCCAGGCCCCCAACCCCGCGCCGAACCAAATCAGCGGCAGACTGCGCAGCGTGGCGCGTGGAAACACGCTGCCTGTCAATGTGCCCAGCATCAATATCGCCACCGCATTGGTGGCCAGGTGCTTGATGCTGCCATGCAAGAATGGTGCGGTCAGGATGCCCCACAAGCCCTCGGGCAGACGCGGCTGCACGCTGAAGATGCGCGCGTCGAAGTTTTCCTGCGAGAAAAACACCACCACCAGCAACAGCAGCGTTGCCAGGCTGAGATTGAAGGCGCGCAGCGCCCGGCCACGGTCCTTCGCGCGCTGCTCGGGGGTGTCGGGGATGTCATGGTGCGGAATATCCATCATGAACAAGAAGTGGTGCCCAAAGCGGTAAATGCAAGCAGGCGCAGGCGTGCATTCATGCAACGGTGTTTTCAGAAGCCGCATTGCTGCCTGTCCAGCCCGCGTAAAATGCGCGGATGAATACTCAGCTTCCCGTTATCCGGCTCAAGAACGCGTGGAAATCCACGCATCCGTGGATCTTCCAGCGTCTGGTGGAAAAGCCTGCCGAGCGTCCCAAGCCTGGCAGCATCGTCGAGGTGCGCGGGGTAGATGGCGCATTTATCGGTTACGCCTTCTATAACGGCCATTCGCGTATTGCGCTGCGGGTGCTGGAAACCGACCCGGCGGTGCGCGTGGATGCGGACTGGTTCGCCGGCAAGATTGCCGGGGCGGTGCGGCTGCGCCGGGAGATTCTGCGGCTGGATGAAGTCAGCAATGCCTGGCGGGTGTTCCACAGTGAGGGCGATGGCATCAGCGGGCTGGTGGTGGACCGTTACGATGACCTGATTGTGGTCGGGTTCTTCAGCGCCGGGGCATGGCGGCACCGGGAAATCATCTTCAATGCGCTGCGCGGCGAGTTCCCCGGCTGCCGTTTCCACAGTTTTGCCGATGAGCATGTGCAGAAGCAGGAAAGCTTCGACTACCGCGATACCCAGGGCACGCAGCCGGCGGTCATTAGCGAGTATGGCATCCAGTTCCGCGCCGACCCGGCCGGGGCGCACAAGACCGGCTTCTTTGCCGACCAGCGTGAAAACCGCGAATGGCTTTCGCATCAGTGCACGGGCAAGCGGGTACTGGATTTGTGCTGCAATACCGGCGGTTTTGCCGTGTATGCCGCCGCGCGCGGCGCAGCGGAAGTGGTGGGCGTGGATATCGACCCGGCGGTGATTGAAATCGCCAAGGGCAATGCGCGGCTCAACCAGGTGCGGCCGCGTTTCGTGCAGGCCGATATCTTTCCCTGGCTGCGCGATGCGGCCAATAACGGCGAGCAGTTCGACGTGGTGATTCTCGACCCGGCCAAGATGACCCGCGACCGTGAACAGGTGATTGCCGCGCTGAAGAAATACCTCGACATGAACAAGCTGGCGCTGGGCGTGGTCAAGCCCGGCGGGCTGTTTGCCACCTTCTCCTGCACTGGCCTGGTGAGCGAGGAGCAGTTCCTCGACATGCTGCGCCGCGCGGCCTTCTACGCCGGGCGTACCGTGCAGGTGCTGAAGGTGGCTGGGGCCGGGCCTGACCATCCGTGGCTGGCGCAGGTGCCGGAGTCGCGATATCTGAAAGCCGTGTTCTGCCGCGTGCTGGATTGATAAGCGACCTTGAACGGGATGGCATTTAAGGGCGGATGTCCACCGGAATGCCGTCTGCCGGGATGCTGGGGTTGTCTTCGGGTTCAGTCAAATAATCGGGCAGGCCGTCCTGTTGCAGGTCGGGCTGTTCCAGGTCGCGCAGGATTTGGTAATTGCGCCGTTGCAGCCAGGCATCGCGGTACAGCAGGTATTCGTCCGCTACGCCTTCACGCATGCTGTCCACCGAAAACAGGCGGCTGCGGATATCGGCCAGTTGCAGGGCCTGCAAACCCGCGCGGGTCTTGTTGTTGCTGATATGCGGCAGCGCCGAGAACGGCGTGTCGGCAAGCATGCCGAACACATCGCGCAGGGTGCGCGGGCCAAAGATGGGCAGCTCCAGATAGCGTGATTGCCGCCAGCCCCATACGGCCAGTGTCTGCCCGAAGTCTTCGTTGATATGCGGCACATTGAAGCGTGTGGCCGGGTCAAACAGGCCACCAAGCCCCAGGGTCATGTTCAGGGTGAAGCGAATCAGGGAAAAACCGGCATCGGCGGGGCGACCCTGCAACAGGGCGTTGAACGCCGAAAGCGGCTGGCGCAGGTTGTTGAAGAAGTTGCTGATGCCAAGTCGTACCGGGCGCGGTATCACGGCCACATAGGCCCGCGCCAGCGGTGTGACCAGATAGCGGTCAACAAAATTGTTGAAGGCATGCACGCGGCGGTTAAGTGGCTCCCAGGGGTCATGAACCGGCGCCATGACCACGCCCGAAGGCAGGGTGGGGTCGGCTACCGGGTCGTATTCGCCATTGCCGTAGAGCAGTACGAAATCGTCTTCGGCCTGGGTGTGCGGTGTGATGGTTTGTGTAACTTCGGCACTGGCCGAAGCAGGGGATGCGGCTTTGTTTTCTGCCGTGGCAGCCAGTTCCTGGTTGGCGGCCTGGGTATCGGTCACAACCGGCATGGCGATGGCGACTTCCACAGGCTGCGCATTTTCAGCAGGGACTTCCGGACTGGCGTACTCGTGCCCGTGCCCGCTGGTGAGCGTTTGCGGGGCTTGTGCTGCCAGCGCCGGTGCCGTGTTTTTCCCGGCGCAGGCGCTCAGCAGCAGGGCGATGGTCAACAGCAGGGGAAGGCGCAGGCGCATGGGCTCAGTTCACGGACGTTTGCAGTTGGGCATCCAGCCGATAGGCATCGCGCAGCTCGGTAAAGCCGGCAGGCTGGCCGATGATTGCGGCGCTTGGCAGGCGCGCTGCCAGTGCTGCCAGCAGGGCAATGCCGGCACTGTCGATGGCGCTGGCGGCGCGAATATCCAGTTGCTCGACGCCAGCCAGCAGCGCGCTGGCCTGCGGCCAGGCAGCGGCTGCGTTGGGACGGGTCAAGGCGCCATCGAAAACCAGCGCCTTTTCATGGCGCGTGATGCTGAGCGTGTCAGTTGGCATTGGCCTGCATCTTGCCGCTTTTGAGTTCGGCTGCCACCGCGCGGATGCCGCGCTGGCTCAGCGGGTTGTCGAACTGGTTACGGAAGGTCTGCACAAACGATACGCCTTCCACCATCACATCAAATACCTGCCACTGGTTGCCGACCTGGCGCAGCAGATAGTCCACCGGAACCGGCTCGCCGCCGGAGCGCAGCATTTCGCTGGAGACGCGCACGCCACGGTTGCCGGGCAGGGGGGCTTCGGATTTGATGCGTACCCGCAGCTGGGTATTGAAGCCCAGCAGCGAGGCGCCGTAGCGGGACAGCAAGTTGTCGGCCAGCGCATCGGCAAACAGCTTTACATCCGTATCGGATGCGCCACGGGCATGGCGGCCCAGCACCAGACGCGCGGCGTAGTCGCGGTCGAACATCTGGTTGAATTCGCTGTTGATGAAGCGGTTGAGCGCGGCGCGGTCGCGGCTGAATTCGGCACGCCGCGACTCCAGCGTGCTCAGGATGCGCGTGCTGTTGTCCAGCACCAGTTGGCTGGCGCTGTTGGTGGCCGGCTGTGCGGCGGCGCGCGCGGCTTGTTGGGCATTAGCCGGGTTGGCGGCCACGGCGAGCACGGCGGTGATGGCAAGGGAAACAAGAATACGGGTCATGGCAAGCCCTCCGTAACGGTTGGAATGGAAGTCAGGGAGTTTCGGTTTCGGCAGCGGCTGCGGAATCATCACTGCTGCCGCTACCACCGCCGCTGAACATGTATTTGCCGGCCAGTTGCAGCAAATCCACCGCGGGTTGGGTCAAGGCGATTTCCTCGCCCGGTTGCAGGGTTTCCGGGTCGCCGCCCGGTTGCAGGCCGATATAGGCCTCACCCAGCAGGCCGCTGGTGAACACGCCCGCACTGGTATCGGCGGGCAGGTTTTTGAAGGTATTGTCGATGGCGAGGGTGACCACCGAGTCGTATTTCACCGGGTCCACCTCAATAGCTGCGACCCGGCCGATATTCACGCCACCGATTTTCACCGGGCCATTGACGCGCAACTGGCCGATGCTGGTAAAACGGGCGGTCAGCGGATAGGTCTTGGACGAAAAGCCGAAGTTGCCATTGGTGGAGGCCATCGCCAGCACCAGCAGGGTGGCGAGCGCCAGCAGCAAAAAAGCACCGACGGCGAACTCAAGACGCGGGCCACGGATACTCATGGGGACTCCTTGCAGAAACGGGGGTTCATCGGAACATCAGTGCCGACAGCACGAAGTTGAACATCAGCACCAGCAGCGAGGCATTCACCACCGCGCGGGTGGTGGCAACCGAGGTGCCTTCGATGGTGGGTTCGGAGTGGAAACCGGCATGTGCGGCCACCAGTGCGGTAACCGCGCCAAATACCCCGGCTTTCAGGAAAGCGCCGAGGAAATCCTCGCGGAAATCGACGATGTCCTTCATCACCTGCCAGAAGGTACCGGCATCCAGCCCCAGCACATGCACCGCCTCGAACCAGCCGGCGAGCATCGCAAAGCTGATGAAAAAGCCGGTGAGCAGCGGCACGGCAATCACCGCAGCCCAGAAGCGCGGCACCACCACCTTGGCCACCGGGTCAATCGCCATCAGGCCAAGCGCGGTGAGCTGGTCGGTGGCGCGCATCAGGCCAAGTTCGGCGGCGATGGAGGAGCCGGCACGGCCGACAAACAGCAGCGCGGTCAGCACCGGCGCCAGTTCGCGGTACAGCCCCAGCCCCAGCATGGCGCTGACCTGGTTGCTGGCGCCATAGGTATCCAGCGCGCGGTAGCCGAGCAGAATCACCGAAAGGCCGACAAACGCGCCGCCAACAGCAATAATCGGCAGCGAACGTGCGCCGATTTTGTAAATTTCGCGCACCAACTCTGCAAACAGCGCACGGCTGGGCCTGGATGCACGCAATACCGCCAGCGCGAACAAACCGGCGCGGCCAATGCTGCGGATACTCTCGGCCAGTGCCTTCATGCCTGTTTCCTCACCGGGCTGTCGAAGGCGATGGGGCCGTCCGGCGCGCCATTCAAAAACTGCCGCAGCAACGGCTGGTCACTGCGCTGCAATGCTTCCGGGCTGCCATCGAACATGATTCGGCCATGAGCAAGCACCACCACATGGTCGCAAATCGGCAGGGTTTCATGCACATGGTGGCTGACCACGATGCTGGTCAGGCCCAGCGCCCGGTTGAGCCGGGCAATCAGGCTCATGATGACGCCCGAGGCAATCGGGTCCAGCCCGGTCAGCGGCTCGTCATAAATCATCAGGGGCGGGTCCAGCGCCAGCGCCCGTGCCAGCGCCACGCGCCGCGCCATGCCGCCGGACAACTCGCGCGGGTACAAATCGCGTGCGGCCAGAAGCCCCACTGCGTGCAGCTTCATGTCCACCAGTTTGTCCAGCACCGGCTGCGGCAAATCAGTATGCGTGCGCAGCGGCAGGGCGATGTTTTCGCCCGCAGTCAGGTCAGTCAACAGCCCATTGCCCTGCAACAGCACCCCCAGCCGTTTGCGCATTTCCAGCAACGCTTTGGGCGCTTGCGGCACGGCCTGGCCGAAAACCTCCACCCGGCCGCGCGCAGGCCGCAATTCCCCGGTCAGTGCTGAAAGCAGGGTGGATTTGCCGCAGCCCGAAGGCCCCAGCACCGCCGTGATGCTACCAGTGTCCACGCGCAGGCTGATGTCATCGACAATCGTGCGCCCGCCGCGCACCAGACGCACGTTGTCCAGCAAAACAGCAGGGGCGGGAGGGCTATTCAAAAGCGCGCAAAGACTGGCCAAATAGCGGTAAATGATGCGCGGCAAAAGCTGAATGGCGGCTGCAATGGGCAAAACGCTGTGCCTTCATCTGCAAGCGTATAAGATGGCCGCCCCTTTAGTTGCACTGAATTCTATCCGTGAGCGTATCCGATTCTGCCAATAACGATAGCCGCAATGGCGTCCGCCGCGATGAAGCCGAAGCTGCCGTGCGCACGCTGTTGCGCTGGGCGGGCGAAGACCCGCAGCGCGAAGGGCTGCTGGATACCCCCAAGCGGGTGGTGAAGGCCTATGGCGACTGGTTCAGCGGTTATGCCATCGACCCGGATGAATACCTGTTGCGCACCTTCGAGGAAGTCGAGGGCTATGACGAGATGATTGTGCTGCGCGATATCGAATACGAAAGCCATTGCGAGCACCACATGGCGCCGATTATCGGCAAGGTGCATGTGGGTTATCTACCCAATGGCCGGGTGGTGGGCATCAGCAAGCTGGCGCGGGTGGTGGATGCCTATGCGCGGCGCTTCCAGGTGCAGGAGAAAATGACCGCGCAGATTGCCAACTGCATCCAGCGCGCGCTGAACCCGGCCGGGGTGGCGGTGGTGGTGGAAGGCGCGCACGAGTGTATGACCACCCGTGGCGTACACAAGCGCGGGGTGAGCATGATGACCTCGACCATGCTCGGCGTGTTCCGCGAGGATGCCCGCACCCGCAACGAGTTCCTGCGCTTTATCGAAAGTCGGCGCTGAGAGCCTGCTCAAGGTCTCTTCTTGGCATCCGTTGCTTCGCAAAGGCGGCAGATGCAAGGCGCAAAGCGCAGGCGGGCTGGTGGCCCGGCGAGCATTTGCAACAGCGCAGATGCCGCCTTGAGGTCTCAAATCGCCTTGGAATAGGCCGGGCGTGTGGCAGTCTTTGCGCCCAGATAGGCATCGAAGCACATGGCAGCATTGCGCAGCAGCCAGCGTCCCTGGGCGGTGGCCCTGATTTGCGCGGGGTCAAGCTGCACCAGACCATCGGCTTGCAGCGGTGCGAGGCGCTCGATGGCATCGGCAAAATAGGCGTCGAAGTCGATGTCGTAATGACGCTCGAACTGCGCCTTGTCGATACGGCCATGGCACATCCATTGCTGGATGATGTCGGCGCGCAGGCTGTCGTCCTCGCTCATGGCAAGGCCGCGCCACACCGGCAGGCGGCCGGCATCAATCGCTGCTTCCCATTCCGGCAGGGTGCGCGGGTTCTGGCTGAAACTCTGGCCGATATGGCTGATGGAGGACACGCCAAAGCCAATCAGGTCGCTGTCGGCATGGGTGGTATAGCCCATGAAATTGCGGTGCAGGCTGCCGCGCGCCTGGGCCAGCGCCAGCTCGTCATCGGGCAGGGCGAAGTGGTCCATGCCGATATACACATAGCCAGCGTTGGTGAGTTTTTCGATGGCAAGCCGCAGCAGGGCGATTTTTTCCTCTGCCGTGGGCAGGTCGAAGGCGTTGAGCTGGCGCTGCGGGCGGAATAATTCGGGCAGATGCGCATAGCTGTATACCGCCAGCCGGTCGGGGCGTAGCGCGATGACGCTGTCCAGGGTGTTGGCAAAGCCCTCTGCGGTCTGCTTGGGCAGGCCGTAGATAAGGTCGATATTCACCGAGGCAAAGCCGTGTGCGCGGCAGGCTTCGATGATGGCGCGGGTTTCTTCAATGCCCTGGATGCGGTTGATGGCTTTCTGAACCCCTGCATCAAAATCCTGCACGCCAAGGCTGGCGCGGTTGAAGCCGATGCTGGCAAGCTCGGCGATTTCGGCCGGGGTGACAAAGCGCGGGTCAAGCTCGATGGAAATATCGCGGTCAGGCGCATCGGAAAACCGCAGCTGGCTGCGCATTTCATCGACGATATCGCGTAGCTCGGCAGGGCTGAAGAAATTGGGCGTGCCGCCGCCAAAATGCAGCTGGATGACTTCGCGGTCGCGGTCAAACAGCGCCGCCATCATGCCAATTTCGCGCCCCAGCCGGTCGATATACGGTGCGCTCTTGCTGCGGTCGCGGCTGATGATGCGGTTGCAGCCGCAGTAAAAACACGGGCTCTGGCAATACGGCACATGCACATATAGCGATAACTGGCGCGGCACCGGGTCGCCATTGCTGTGGGCAATCACCTGGCGCAGTGCGTCCTCATCGAAGCTGGCGCAAAACTGCGGCGCGGTGGGATAAGAGGTATAGCGCGGGCCGGGCTGGTCATAGCGGCGCAGCAGCTCGGTCGGGGGAGATAGCGGCGTGTGCATGCCGGGCAGGATGCCGTTTTGCACGCGCGCAAGCCTTGATATGGGTCAATCCTGCTATTCATGCAGCCGCGAAATTTGCGGTGTATGGTGCGTGCATGAAATTTCACATAGCTTTCACACTGCTGGCGGCGGTGGCGCTGGGCAGTTGCAGCAGCGCACCGCAGCGTCCTGCCGCGCCGGCGGCAGTCGTTCAACAAACCCTGCCGATGCCCGAGCTGCAAACCGGGCCGCAGTCCAATCCGCGCTGGGCACAGCTGCGCCGCCTGCAACAGCGGGCGCCGACGCTGAATGCCGGGGTGCTGGCGCTGGCGCTGGAAGCGCGTGCCTGCGCCATCGGCGGGGGCGGGCAGGGCATTGGCGAGCGTTTGGCGGTGATTGATTATTCGCTGCCCTCCACCGCCAAACGGCTGTGGGTGTTTGACCTTGCCAGTGAGACGCTGCTGTATCACGAGCATGTCACTCACGGGCAGGGCAGCGGCGAGAATTTCGCAACAAACTTTTCCAATATCGAAGGCAGCTACCAAACCAGCCTGGGGCTGTACCGCACCGCCGAAACCTATATCGGCGCCAATGGCTATTCGCTGCGTCTGGACGGGCTGGACAAGGGCTTCAATGATGCTGCCCGGCAGCGCGCCATCGTGATGCACGGCGCCTGGTATGCCGAGCCGGAATTGATTGCCAAACAGGGCAGGCTGGGGCGCAGCCAGGGCTGCCCGGCACTGCGTCATGGCATTGCCCGGCAGGTAATTGATGACCTGAAACAAGCGCAACTGCTGTTTGCCTATGCCGAACACGATGAATGGCTGCGTAGCTCGCGTTACTTCAGCTGCCGCACGGGCGTGGATGCACAGCGCATCATCGCCGATGCCCGGCGCATGATGGAGGGTGGTCTGCCCATCCATACCGTTGCTGCACTTTGATTGCTGCTGTCACTTTTGACTTCTGCCCTGCTCTGGCGTGCCGAGTGCCGGCGCAATAGGCAGCAAGGCAGGCATGTCTGCCTGAAGACTTGCTTTTGCTTTTGACTGCACTGTGACTACGATATGACTACATCAAGTTTGGAGATGTGCTTATGGCTACATATGTAAGGGCGCGTATTGATGAAGAGACAAAAGGGGCGGCGAGTGCTGCACTCGAAAAAATGGGTTTGACTGTGAGCGATGCGATTCGGATGTTGTTGCGTCGCGTGGCCGATGAGGGCGTAATGCCGTTTGATGTTCGTGTACCTAATGCCGAGACCCTGGAAGCAATGCGAGAACTTGAAGCAGGCGGTGGCGAGCGTTATACGCTTGATGAGTTCACTGCACTTTTAAAAGAGCTTGCGAGTGAGAACACTTAAGCTGTCGTCTGCTTTCAAGCGTGACATGCGACGTGAACTGAAAGGCAAGCACGCAAAGACTTTGGCTGTTCCACTGCTGCAAGCCGTTCACTTTCTTGTTGATGATGTTCCCTTGCCAGCCACTTTTCTAGACCATCAGCTAAAGGGTGATTGGCGAGGTTTTCGCGAGTGCCATTTGAAACCGGATTTGTTGCTTGTCTACAAGAAAGCGGATGATGGCAGCGTCCAGCTTTTGCAGTTAATTCGACTTGGCTCGCATGCCGAATTGTTCAATAAGTGACAGAAGCCCCGGAATTTGAGCAACGCGCCCCAGAAGCTGGGTAGCCATCCGGCTTTTGGGGCGTTTTTCGTGTCATTTGCTTGGGGCTTACGCCGCCTGCTGTACGATGCGTAGCGGGTTGTGCCATGCCTTGAGCAGCTCGGCCTGGCGCGCTCTGGCGCGCTCCACATGCGCTTCCTTGACGTGACCAAAGCCGCGGATGTGCTCGGGGATGGAGGCAATCTCGGTGGCAAGCTCGATATTGCCGCCGTCGAGTGT
The DNA here is from genome assembly GCA_030528565.1 of Pseudomonadota bacterium. Lineage (GTDB taxonomy): Bacteria > Pseudomonadota > Gammaproteobacteria > Xanthomonadales > Xanthomonadaceae > Solilutibacter. Next base: position 4,346 of record JAUMYP010000030.1, on the reverse strand, counting down.
TTCCAGCAGCGTGTGGAGGGTGGCCTCGTAGTCGGCAATCAGTTGCCGTTCCATGCGCCTCTCGGCAGTGCGGCCAAAGATGTCGAACGGCCCGCCGCGCAGGCGCTTCATCTTGGCCAGCAGGGCAAACACGCGCATCATCCACGGGCCGTATTCCTGCTTGAGCAGCTCGCCCCTGGCGTTCTTTTTGGCAAACAGTGGCGGCGCCAGATGGAAGTGCAGGCGGTAATCACCTTCAAATTTCTGCTCAAGCTGGCGGCGGAACTCGGCCGAGGTGTACAGCCGGGCGACTTCATATTCGTCCTTGTAGGCCATCAGCTTGAAGAAGTAGCGGGCGACCGCTTCGGAAAGGTCGGTGCTGCCCGGCGCATGCTGTTCTTCGGCTTGGCGCACCTTGCTTACCAGGCGCAGATAGCGTTCGGCATAGGCGGCATCCTGATAATCGGTCAGGAACGCCTTGCGGCGCTTGATGATTTCATCCAGCGAGCGCGACAGCCGGGCATCGTCCAGCGGCAGGAAAGTGACAGCGCCGTTGTCATGCTCGGGCACATGGCGCAGCTCGCTTTCCTGATAGGGCGCCTCCTGCGGCGAGAGGCCGGATTCATGGCCTTCATTGGCGGTGGCGGCCAGTAGCGGCAGTGCGTGCGGGGTTTTTTCCGCCTCGGTCGGCGTGTTGCGGACGATGCCGGCCGCTTCAATCACTGCCGGCATGTCGATGGCGGCCAGCCGCCCCCAGGCGAAGGCGGTCTTGTTCATCGCCACCGCCGCGCCGTTGAGTTCAATGGCGCGCATCAGCGATTCCAGCGATAGCGGCACCAGCCCCTGCTGCCAGGCAAAGCCGAGCATGAATAGGTTGGCGGCGATGGCATCGCCCATCAGTGCGGTGGCAAGCTGGGTGGCATCCACGGCCAGCGGTTCGCGGCCACCCAGCGCGGTGCGCACCGCAGCCACGATATCCGCCGCCGGGAACTGTATGTCCGGGCGGGTGGTAAAGCTGCCGGGCATGGCTTCGTAGGTGTTCAGCACCACCTGGCTGCGTCCGGCGCGCAGCTTGGACAGCGCCCAGTAATCGTTCACCACCACCATGTCGCAGCCCAGCACCAGGTCGGCCTCGCCGGCAGCGATGCGCACCGCGTGGATATCGGCCGGGGTGTTGGCGATGCGGATATGGGTGGTGACCGCACCGCCCTTTTGCGCAAGACCGGTCTGGTCGAGCACGGTTGCGCCCTTGCCTTCCAGGTGTCCGGCCATGCCCAGCAGGGCACCGATGGTGACCACGCCGGTGCCGCCCACGCCGGTAATCAGGATGTTCCAGGGGCGCGAGAGGTCGCTGGCCATCGCCGGTCTGGGCAGGTTCTCCAGCCGCGCGGCGGCATTGACCTTCTTGCCCTTGCGCAGCTGGCCGCCATGCACGGTGACAAAGCTGGGGCAGAAGCCTTCCACGCAGGAATAATCTTTATTGCAGTTGCTCTGGTCGATATCGCGTTTGCGGCCGAACTCGGTGTCCTTGGGCAGTACGCTGACGCAGAACGATTTTTTGCCACAGTCGCCGCAGCCTTCGCAGACCAGCGAGTTAATCAGCACCCGCTTTTGCGGGTCCGGCATCTTGCCGCGCTTGCGGCGGCGGCGTTTTTCGGTGGCGCAGGTCTGCTCGTAAATCAGCACCGAAACGCCCTTGACCTTGCGCAGGCGCTTTTGCACTTCGTCCAAATCGCGGCGGTCGCAGAACTCCACTTCTTTCGGAAACAGATAACGCTGCAAGCTCCATTTCTGGATATCGTCGGAAAGCAGCACGATGGTGCTGACCCCTTCGCTCAATACCTGATGGGCAATCTGCGGCACCGTGAGCACGCCATCCACCGGCTGGCCGCCGGTCATCGCCACCGCATCGTTGTAGAGAATCTTGTAGGTGATGTTGACGCCCGCCGCGACCGACTGGCGAATCGCCAGCGAGCCGGAGTGGAAATAGGTGCCATCGCCCAGGTTCTGGAACACATGTGGGGTTTCGGTGAACTCCGCCTGCCCGGCCCAGGTCACGCCTTCACCGCCCATGTGGGTGAAGGTATCGGTATCGCGGTTCATCCAGGTCACCATGTAGTGACAGCCGATACCGGCCAGCGCGCGGCTGCCCTCGGGCACCTGGGTGGAGGTATTGTGCGGGCAGCCGGAGCAGTAATGCGGCACGCGCGGGAAGTTGGCGCGCGGCAGCGCCAGCTCGCCCTCTTTGGCATCCATCCATGCCAGCACCTGGCCGATGTGCTCGGAATGGTGGAAACGCTGGATGCGGCGGGCGATGACATGGGCGATGCGCGCCGGGGTCAGTTCGCTGGTGGAGGGCAGAATCCACTCGCCGGACTCGTCGTATTTGCCGACGATGGACGGGCGCTGGCCCTCGAAGTTGTAGAACAGCTCCTTCATCTGGCTTTCGATGAAGCTGTGCTTTTCCTCCACCACCAGGATGTCCTCAAGGCCGCGCGCAAAGGCGCGCAGGCCGACCGGCTCCAGCGGCCAGGTCATGCCCACCTTGTAGATGCGGATGCCGATATCGCGACAGGCGGCCTCGTCCAGCCCCAGATATTCCAGCGCCTGCAAAACGTCCAGATAACTCTTGCCGGTGGTGACGATGCCCAGCCGCGCGGCGGGCGAATCCATCACCACCCGGTCAATGCGGTTGGCACGGGCAAACGCCTGCGCAGCCTTCACCGCATAGCGGTGCAGGCGCATTTCCTGCTCCAGCGGCGGGTCCGGCCAGCGGATATTGAGCCCGCCCTCGGGCATTTCAAAATCCTCATCGCCGGGCAGGATAATGGTCTGCGCCAGCGGATTGACATCCACCGAAGCGGAGGATTCCACGGTTTCGGCGATGGTCTTGAAGCCCACCCAGCGCCCGGTAAAGCGGCTCATGGCAAAGCCCAGCAGCCCCATTTCCAGAATGTCCTGCACCCCGGCCGGGTTTAGCACCGGCATCATCGCGCTGACAAATTCATGCTCGGAGCCATGCGGCAGGGTGGAGCTGCGGCAGGCATGGTCATCGGCGGCCAGCGCCAGCACACCGCCGTGGCGCGAAGTCCCGGCGGCGTTGGCGTGCTTGAACACATCGCCGCAACGGTCTACCCCCGGCCCCTTGCCGTACCACATGCCGAACACGCCATCGACCTTGGCGCCACTGAACAGATTGGTCTGCTGGCTACCCCAGACCATGGTGGCGCCCAGGTCTTCATTCAGTCCCGGCTTGAAGCTCACCCGGTTTTTTTCCAGAAATTTCCTGGCGCGCCACAGCTCCAGGTCAAAGCCGCCCAGCGGTGAGCCGCGATAGCCGGAAATGAAGCCGGCAGTGTTGAGCCCGGCGGCCACATCGCGCAACCGCTGCATCATCGGCAGGCGCACCAGCGCCTGCACCCCGGAAAGATAGATGCGCCCCTCGGTACGGAGGTATTTGTCCTCCAGGGTGTAATCGGGGTCGTGGAGCCCATGGGTCAGGGCAAGCCCGGCGGAGGCGGGCGAAGAAAGTTCGGCGGTGCTGGTCATGGCGATGGCTCTGACGGGCTGGCGGTTGGAAGTCCCGGTCAACGGGAACCGGCAAGTATATAGACAGCGGGTGTTCACATTGTTGCGCTGCTACAGGTCTGCTACCTTTGCATGATGAAAATTTTCAAGCTCCATACCCTGGCTTTGGCTGGCAGCCTGCTGTTGTCCCCACTGGTTTTGCAGGCGCAGACCCTGCCCACCCCGGCAGAGTTCTACTTCGACGAAGACCGCGCAGCGCAGCGTGTACTGGATAACCAGCGCGGCGAAGGCGATGCCCTGGTCAGCCGCCTGTTGCGCAGCATCGAGCGCGACCCGCGCGCCTGGGGCGCGATGGCGCGGCTGGGCGATATCGCCATTGCAAGTGGCCGGCTGGAAGCAGGCCGCGACCTTTATGCGCGCGCCCTGGCCGGCGCCGGTGACCGCCATGGCCTGAGCCGCAGTATCCGCTGGCATTACGGCTGGGCGCTGTATCGCGCAGGCGATGCGCAGGCCGCCCTGCAACAATGGGCGGAGCTGGTCTCTGCCGGTGCTGTCCGCGGTCAATGGATGCCACCGACCCTGGCCCTGGCGCTGTGGAAACTCGATCGCAAGCCAGAAGCCATCCAGTGGTATGCCGCTGCGGTACGCACCGAACCGGCTCAGTGGACAGCCCCGACCGACTTGTCTGCCCTGCTGCCAGAATGGCGGGCGGAAGAACACGCCACCCTGCTGGAAGTGCAGCGTGCCTGGGCCGACAGCCTGTCCAAACCTTTCTGAGAGCCTCTTAGATGTATAGTCCCACGCTTTGAAGGTTCAATTTTCTCCCCCGAATGGAAGGC
>JAUMYP010000004.1 GCA_030528565.1 Pseudomonadota bacterium | reverse complement strand
CGTTCTGGCGTGATTGCGATAGGGAAAATCGAACAAAAGATAATGAGAATCACTATATAATGGCCGATTCAAGCCAGCCGGCCGCCTCATCGGTCAGTGCAAGCCGATTGTCACTATTGCCCGGGATGAGGAGCGATGAACAACTGGCCAGTTGGCTCGGCGCCGTTTGCAGCATGGCGCTTGTCTGCCGATGTTGCGTGTTTGCTATCAGCAGAAAAAGAAAAACCGAAGCAAAGCGATGTGCAGGCGGCCGCGCAGCCGATACGCCTGCCTGACTGCCGGGACTTTGAACGGGCTCTGAGCGACTTTCAACTTTGTCCGTGGCCGGCTTTGCCGGTCGCGGGCAACGCATGCCAACACCGGCCATAAGGCCGATTTTTACAGGAGATATCCATGTCTTTGAGATTCGTGCGCAAACCTTTGGCAATCTGGATTGCCCAAGCCTGTTGCCTGCCCCTGGTTGCGCAAGCCCAGGTGCAGGCGCCGCTGCAAACGGCCACGGTCACCAGCAGCAGCGAGCAGGAGGCCAAGCCGGATTTCCCGCGCATCATCGTGCGTGGCCGCAGTCCTTCGGAAACGGTGATTGACCAGAAGCAGATGGAAAACGAGCCGCCCAAGGATATCCGCCGGTTGTTTGATGACACCATTGGCGTGGAGTTTTCCCAGACCGGCGCAGGTCAGCTCGGCGATATCGAAATCCGCGGCATGGGCGGCATGGGCTCGATGATGGGCAATGCCAGCAACCGGGTGACGCTGGAGGTGGATGGCATGGATGTCAGCCAGAGCTTCAGCTTCGGCCACAACATGCGCAATGGGCGGCAGTACTTTGACCCGGCCGACCTCAAGACCGTCACCATCCACAAGGGGCCGGGCGCCAACGGGCTGGCTGGCAATGTGCAGTTCCGCACCAAGGACCCGGGAGATTACATCCGCGAAGGTCGCCGGCTGGGCGGCGATGTGCGCCTGGGCTATAGCGGCGACAGCCGCGATGTCTCTGTCGGGCTGACCCTGGCCACCCTGATTGGGCAGAACCAGAGCGCCTCGCTCAGCTATACCCGCCGCCAGTATCAGGAGCTGGACAACAAGGGCGGCCTGGATGTGACCGGCACGGGGCGTACCAAGTCCAATCCGCTGGATGGCAACAGCCATTCCTTGAACGGCAAGTGGGTGGTGAAGCCCGGCGAGGCGCAGAAGTTCACCCTGGCCTTGCAGCATTTCACTGTCGAGAACAAGAGCGAGCTGCTCAATCAGGTCGGCAAGAATCCGCGCAGCGGCGTGGAGACTTTCTTCTATCGCAATACCCAGAAGAACCAGCGCAATGCGCTGTCGCTGCTGCACGAGCTGGAAAGCCGCAGCGCCGCGTTCGATACCTTGAGATGGCAGGCAGCGGTGCAGCGCACCAGCAGCGAAGGCTTCAATAGCTATGAGCGCAGTCATCCGCGCACCGGCCGGGGTATCAGTCACGATGACAATAATTTCCGCATCAATCACTACACCCTGAAGGCGGACTTCGGCAAGGCATTTGGCGACAGCGGCGGCATCGAGCATGCGCTGAGCTATGGCGCCAAGCTGCAATACAGCAGCATTGACCAATATTCGCTGGCTCGCAGCGGCGCAATCTCGCGGGAGCGCAATTTCTTCCCCAAGACCAAGCAATGGCAGGGCGGGCTGCATCTGGCCGACCAAATCAGCTTTGCCGGTAGCGGCATCAGCCTGACCCCGTCGCTGCATGTCAACCGCATCGTGAATCACCCGGAAGTGCGCGATTACCGCAAGCCGGTGGCAGGCACCGCCAAGTTCAGCAGGACGGCATTGGGTGGCGGCCTGGTGCTCGACTGGCTGCTGGGTGAGCACAATCTGCTTAGCGCCAGCTACCAGCATTCCACCCGGTTGCCGGCCTATGGCGAAACCAATGCCCAGAGCTATGGTCACTGGCTTGGCCGTCCCAATCCCGACCTCAAGCCGGAAACCGCCGATGCGCTGGAACTGGCATGGATGAACTACAGCCGCTTTGGCCGCTACAAGGCCGCGCTGTTCTACAACCGCTACAACGACATGGTGGATGTCACCTGCGATTACGGCAATTTCAATGCCGATGGCTATTGCGATGTGTTCAATGTCGATGGTCACAGCAAGCTGTATGGTGTCGAACTGGAGGGCAGTCTGGCGCTGGAGGCATTCGGCCTGCCGCAAGGGCTGTCCCTGGATGCGGCCGCCACCCATGTCAAGGGCAAGAGCGCCAATGGCGAGCCGCTGGGGCGGGTGAATCCGCCAAATGGCCGCCTGGCGCTGCGCTATGCCAAGCCGGACAATCGCTGGGGAGTGCAGGCACGGCTGAACTTTGCGGCCGCCAAGAAGGCCGCGGATTTGCCCAAGGGCATCTCGCCGCTGCCGGGCTATGGCGTGGTCGACCTGATTGGCCATTACCGCCTTGGCGAGCAGTTCAGCCTGAGTGGCGGCATCTACAATGTTGCCGACCGCCAGTATTCGCGCTGGATTCGCTCCCGCGGCGCCAACCGCGACTTCTATAGCGAGCCGGGGCGTTATCTGGCACTCAACCTGCGCTATCAGTTCTGATTGCCAGCGCAGATGCCGTACGCATCGCAAGCCGGGTGTCAGCGCAGGCACCCGGCTTGTATGGGCAGCAGGCAAGCGGAGGGCTTTTCCGCTGGCAGTCGATGCTATCTGTCGATACATTGCGCCCATGTCCAGAGCCACCCCCGCCGACCGTCGCCAGCTGGCGCAGCAATTGCCCGAACTGCCCGAGGCCGATGCGGTATTGATAGCGCAGTTTCTGGATGCCATCTGGGCAGAGCAGGGGCTGGCAAGTGCCACGCTGGCAAGTTATCGCCGTGATTTGGCCGGATTTGCCAGGTGGCGCAATTGCCCGCAGGGCGGCTTGCAGGGCGCCAGTCGAGAAGATTTGTTCGCCTATCTGCGCTGGCGCGCCGAACATGGCTATAGCCGTCGCAGCGATGCGCGACTGCATTCGGCGCTGCGTACATTATTTGTCTGGATGGCGCAGCGCGGCCTGCGCAAAGACGACCCGGTGGCCTTGCTGGTCTCGCCCAAGCTGTCAGGGGGGCTGCCCAAAGCATTGGCGGAAAGCCAGATTGAGGCGCTGCTGGCAGCGCCGGATGTGGATAGCGCCGAGGGCCTGCGCGACCGCGCCATGCTGGAGCTGATGTATGCCGCAGGTCTGCGCGTCAGTGAGCTGGCCAATTTGCCAGCCACTGCAGTCAATCCGCGCCAGAATGTGTTGCGGGTTCGTGGCAAGGGCGGCAAGGAGCGGCTGGTGCCGGTGGGCGAAGAAGCCCTGCACTGGCTGCAACGCTATCTGCAAGATGCGCGTCCGGCATTAGTGGGCAAGCAACCTGTCGAAAGCCTGTTTGTCGATGGCAAGGGCAAGCCCATGAGCCGCCAGCAATGCTGGCAGCAGGTCAAGGCGCAGGCGCAGCTTGCCGGGATTGCGGCAGAGAAAATCAGCCCGCATGTGCTGCGCCACAGCTTTGCCACCCATCTTCTCAACCACGGCGCCGACCTGCGCGCGCTGCAACTGCTGCTCGGGCATAGCACGCTGTCCACCACCCAGATTTACACCCTGGTGGCCAAAGAAAAGCTCAAGCGCCTGCACAAGACGCATCACCCGCGTGGCTGAAGCCCGGGCAAAGGCGTGGGCGCGTTTGTTTTGCGCATCGTGCGACAATGCGCGCCACTTTGGTTTTGAAAAACTTCCATGCCTCAAGGACATTTCATGAAAAAAGCCCTGATTACCGCCGTGCTTGGCAGCATCAGCATACTGGCCTGCGCCCAGGACAAGGGGCAGAGCGCAGCAACCACCCCGGAAACCCAGGCCGCCATCGCAGCGGCGCAGGCAGCCAATGCCATCAAACCCGCAGCAGGCAGCGCCGGTGAACGTGCAGTGCAGGCCATCCACAGCCTCAACCCGAACATCAAGGTCGACGATGTGAGCGATGCGCCGTTGCCGGGCTTCCAGCAGGCCATTGTCGGCGGGCAGACGCTGTTCATCTCCAATGACGGCCGCTACTTGCTGCAGGGCAGCTTGTTCGACATGCAGGCCAAGCGGGATTTGAGTGGCGATGCGCTGGCGAAGATGCGCCAGCGGCTGCTGGCGCGGGTGCCGGCAAGTGAGCGCATCGTGTTCCCGGCTGCCAACCCCAAACATGTGGTGACGGTGTTCACCGATGTGGAATGCGGCTATTGCCGCCGCCTGCATAATGCCATGGAGGAATACAACAAGCTGGGCATCAGCGTCGAATATCTGGCCTTCCCGCGGATGGGGCCGTCCAGCCCGGATTTCGCCATCATGGAGGCAGTGTGGTGCTCCAATAACCGCAACAAGGCACTCACCGACTCCAAAAATGGCAAGAACCCGCAGGCGGTACGCTGCACCAATCCGGTGATGTCGCACTGGACGCTGGGACAGCAGATTGGCCTGCAAGGCACGCCGATGATTATCGGCGCCAATGGACAGAACACACCCGGCTATATGCCGCCAGAGCAATTGCTGCAATGGCTGGAAGCGACGCAGAAGTAATGCAGTCAGGCAGGTCGGGGCTTCCCGGCCTGTTTCTTTGGGCGGGCTTTGCAGGCTGCGGCAGGCTACAATAGCCGCCCCGTAAACCTTTGGTTTTGCAAGCATGATTGTGCTCGAAGGGCAAAATGCCCTGTCGCCGTTCCGCCGCGAACGCCTTGAAGCCCGCCTCCGCAGCGTCCATCCCGCCATTCAAGTTGCCGGTGCCTGGTTCACCTACTGGGTGGAGCCTGAAGCAGGACAGGCTGTCGATACCGCCAAGCTCGGGCGCATCCTGCAGGCCGATGTCAGCCGCGCGCCGCAGGTTGAAGGGGCGGTGTCAAAGTTCATCTCGCCGCGGCTTGGCACCATTTCGCCCTGGGCCAGCAAGGCCGGTGAACTGCTGCGCGGTGCGGGGCTTGCCGTCAAGCGCGCGGAGCGCGGCATGCGCCTGGATTTGCTGGCCTGGCCGGAGGATGCCGCAAGCCAAAAGGCGCTGGCGCGGTTGTTGCACGATGCGATGACGCAATCGCTGCTGGACGATGCCGATGCGGCCAGCGGTCTTTTCGCAAGCCCCGGGCGCGGCCAGTTGCAGGTGATTGCGCTGGCCGATTTGCGCGCCGCCAACCAGCGTCTGGGACTGGCGCTGGCCGAGGATGAAATCGAATATCTGGAGGCGCGCTATCAGGCGCTGGGACGCGACCCGCACGATGTCGAACTGATGATGTTCGCGCAGGCCAATTCCGAGCACTGCCGCCACAAAATCTTTAATGCCGACTGGACTATTGATGGCGCAGGGCAGGGGCGCTCGCTGTTTGGCATGATTAAAAACACCCATGCGAAAACCCCGCAGCATACGCTCTCGGCCTATAGCGACAATGCCGCGGTGGTGGCGGGCTACCCCAGCCGCCGCCTGCGTGCCGAAGGCCAGGCGCGGCAGTATGTCTTGCAGCCCGAGGCTGAGTCGGCTTTCGCCATCAAGGTGGAAACCCATAACCATCCCACGGCGATTTCGCCTTTCCCCGGTGCCTCCACTGGCGCGGGTGGTGAAATCCGCGATGAGGGCGCGACCGGGCGCGGCGGCAAGCCCAAGGCCGGTCTGGCCGGTTTTTCGGTGTCGCATCTGCGCATTCCGGGCTTGCCCCAGCCCTGGGAAGCGCCGCGCGCACTCAATCCACGCATGGCCAGCGCCTTTGAAATCATGCAGGAAGGGCCGATTGGCGCGGCCGCGTTCAATAACGAATTTGGCCGCCCCAATCTCACCGGCTATTTCCGCAGCTTCGAGCAGCCCGAAACCGAAGCTTTGGTGCGTGCTTATGACAAACCCATCATGCTTGCCGGTGGCTTGGGCGCGATTGACCGCGCGCTGGTGGAAAAGCAGCGGCTTGTGCCCGGTGATGCGGTGATTGTGCTGGGCGGCCCGGCGATGCTGATTGGTCTGGGCGGTGGCGCGGCCAGCTCGGTGGCTTCGGGGGAAACCGCCGAGGAGCTGGACTTTGCCAGCGTGCAGCGCGACAACCCGGAAATGGAGCGCCGCTGCCAGGAAGTGATTGATGCCTGCGTGGCGCTGGGCGATGCCAACCCGATTCGCTCGATTCACGATGTCGGCGCCGGGGGTTTGTCCAATGCCATCCCCGAGCTTTTGCACGACTCGGGCGTGGGCGGCATCATCGACCTTGATGCCGTGCCCAGCGATGACCCTTCGCTCTCGCCGATGCAGCTATGGTGCAACGAGTCGCAAGAGCGCTATGTGCTGGGGATTGGAGCCGAACACATCGAAGCCTTTGCCGCGCTCTGCCAGCGCGAGCGTTGCCCGTTTGCGGTGGTCGGCTATGCCACCGAAGCCGAGCATCTGGTGGTGGGCTATGGCGCCGTGCCGGGGCATATCCCCGCCGATGCCGCCATCAACCTGCCGATGGACGTGCTGTTTGGCAAACCGCCGAAGATGCACCGCGATACCCGCCGCCCGGCGGCCAGCCGCTGGCCGGAACTGGATACCGGCGCTATCGAGCTGCGCGAGGCTGCCTTGCGCGTGCTGGCGCATCCGAGCGTTGCCGCCAAGTCTTTCCTCATCACCATCGGCGACCGCAGCGTGGGCGGCCTGACCGCGCGCGACCAGATGGTCGGCCCCTGGCAAATGCCGGTGGCCGATTGCGCCATTACCCTGGCCGGTTATGAAGGCTTTGCCGGTGAGGCGATGGCCATTGGCGAGCGCGCCCCGCTGGCGCTGATTGATGCCGCCGCCGCTGCGCGCATGGCAGTGGGCGAGGCGATTACCAACCTGTGCGCCGCGCCGCTGGAATCACTTGAGCGCATCAAGCTTTCGGCCAACTGGATGGCCGCCGCAGGCCATGAGGGCGAGGACGCCAAACTGTTCGATGCGGTCAGGGCAGTGGGCATGGAGCTGTGCCCGGCGCTGGATTTGTCCATCCCGGTGGGCAAGGACTCGCTGTCGATGCAGGCGCAATGGCAGCATGAGGGCCAGACGCAAAAGAGCGTCTCGCCGGTATCGCTGATTGTCACCGCGTTTGCGCCGGTGGCCGATGTGCGCCAGCAGCTCACCCCGCTGCTGGTGCGCGAAGAAGGCACCGAGCTGTGGCTGATTGGCCTGGGCGCCGGTCGCCGCCGCATGGGCGGCTCGATTCTGGCGCAGTGCTATCAGGCCTTTGCCGGTGAAGCGCCGGATGTGGAAGAAGCCGGTCGCCTGCGCGGCCTGTTCGAGCTGATTCGTGATGCGCGCGAGGCTGGCCTGCTGCTGGCCTATCACGACCGCGCCGATGGCGGCGTGTTTGCAACGCTGGCGGAAATGGCGTTCGCCTCGCATATGGGGCTAGACATCATCCTGGATGACTGGGCGGACAAGCATACGGACAATGTGCTCGAAGCCCTGTTCAACGAAGAACTGGGCGCAGTGGTGCAGATTCGCAGCGAGAACCGCGCCGAATTTGCCGACCTGGTGGCGCGGCACGGGCTGGTGGAATGCGCGCAGCGCGTGGCTCGCCCGCATACCGCCGACGACATTCGCGTACTGTGCGCGGGCGAAGTGCAGGCCGAATGGCAATGGCAGGAATTGTTTGATGCCTGGTGGCAGGTCACGCACGCCATGCAGCGGCTGCGCGACAACCCCGAAAGCGCCGATGAGGAGCAGCAAAGCGCCCGTGACTTCAACGCCAGCGGCCTGAATCCCAGGCTCGGCTTTGACCCGCAGGAAGACATCGCCGCGCCATTCATCGCCACTGGCGCCAGGCCGAAAGTCGCCATCCTGCGCGAGCAGGGCGTGAACGGCCATATGGAGATGGCGGCGGCCTTCATGCGCGCCGGGTTTGATGCCTATGACGTGCATATGAGCGACCTTATTGCAGGCCGCAGCCAGTTGCAGGATTTTGTCGGGCTGGCCGCCTGTGGCGGCTTCAGCTATGGCGATGTGCTCGGCGCCGGTCGCGGCTGGGCGACCTCCATTCTGGAGCGCCCGGCGCTGCGTGAGCAGTTTGCCGCGTTCTTTGCCCGCAGCGATACCTTCAGCCTCGGGGTCTGCAATGGCTGCCAGATGATGGCGCAGCTCAAGGCCATCATTCCCGGCGCCGGACACTGGCCGGAGCTTTTGCGCAATGCTTCCGAACAGTACGAAGGCCGTCTGGTGCAGGTGGAATTGGCAGATTCGCCTTCCATCCTGCTGCGCGGCATGGGCGGCTCGCGCCTGCCGGTCATCGTGGCGCATGGCGAAGGCCGCATGCAGTTTGCCAGCAGCCTGGACCAGGCCGCCGTGCCGGTGGTGGCGCGCTATGTCGATGGCGATGGCCGTGTGGCCGAGACTTACCCGGCCAACCCGAACGGCTCGCCGGACGGTATTGCCGGTGTTTGCAGCAGTGATGGCCGCGCCACCATCCTGATGCCGCATCCGGAGCGCACCCTGGGGGCGGTCAACTTCAGCTGGCATCCGCAAGCCTGGGGCGATGCCTCACCGTGGGCGCGGCTGTTCCAGAACGCCCGCGCCTGGGTCGGCTGACATGCAGGCGGCCTGCCGTGGATACGGCAGGCCGTAATCGTTAAGCTGGCGACATGAACCCGCAAGACTTGCCTGTTGTGCTGCTGCCGATTGGCAGTGATGATGCCGCGCTGGATGCCTGCCTTGCGGCACTTGAGCAGGCAACGCCTGCGGGCACGCGGGTATGGCTGCTGGATGATGCCCAGGCCGGGCCGCGCGGCATGGAAATCATCCGGCGCTGGCTGCAATCCACCCGCCTGCAAGCCGAATACACCCGCCGCCAGCAGCCGGTGGGCGAAGCAGCCCATCTGGCCGAGGGCGTGCGCGCCTGCGGCGACCTGGACATCGTGGTACTGGCGCCGGATGTGCGTCCCACGCCGGGCTGGCTGACGCAATTGGCCGCCTGCTTGCGCCGCGACCCCACCATCGCGACCGCTACCCCGTGGAGCAATGCCGGTGAACATGCGGGCTGGCCGCAGATGGGCAGGGTTCAGCCCGAACCTGCCGAGCCTGCCCGTATTGCCGCCGCTGCTGCAAAAATGCCGCCACTGCATCAGGAACTGCCCAATGCCGGAACGCATGCGGTGCTGCTGCGCGGTACGCCGCGCAAGCGCAGTGGCGCACTCGATGGCGAAAGTTTTGCCAGCTGGGCGGCGGCGCTGACCGACTATTCGCTGCGCCTGGCAGCGATGGGCTGGCGCAATGTGCTGTGCGAAACCGCATTTGTCATCCGCGACCATGAATCCCGGCATGGCGAAGGCGACCAGGAGGTGATGGCCGTGCGCTGGCCGGACTACCGCCCCAGACTGTACAAATTCCTGACCGAAGACCCGCTGCGCGGCAGCCGTGAGCAGTTGCAGGCGCTGTATGCGCAGGCAGCGGAAGCCTCGCCACAGGACGACCTGTTTGCATGAATGCAGACGCTATCGCCGTGGTGGTGGTCAGCTACCAGAGCGCCCCGACCATTGAAGCCTGCCTGCAGCGTTTATTGCAGGCTCAGGATGTTGCCGAAATCCGGGTCATTGATAACGGCTCGTCCGATGGCAGCCTGGACATCGTGCAGCGGCTGGCGCTGGCTGATAACCGCCTGCGTTTTATCGCCAACCCCGATAACCCCGGTTTTGCCGTGGCCTGCAACCAGGGCGCGGCGGCGAGCACGGCGCCGTGGCTGGCCTTCGTCAACCCGGATTTGATGGTCGAGCCAGATAGCCTGCTGCGGCTGCGGGATGCGGCCCGGCAGCAGGGTACGGCCCTGCTTGGCGCCGAGCTGCATGATGAGGCGGGCGTACACGATGCGGCTGCCCGTCGCCGCGATCCGGATTTTGTCGCCATGCTGCGCAGGCACGCAGCAAGAAATCTTGCCATCGCCCGTGATGCGGCGCAGCCGGTACAGCCCGTGCCCGCAGTTTCCGGCGCGCTGCTGCTGCTGCCGCGCAGCCTGTTTACACAAGTCGGCGGCTTTGATGAGGGTTACCGCCTGCATGCCGAAGACCTGGACTTGTGCCGCCGCGTGCGCGCAGCCGGTGCCACGGTCGCCTGCGCCAATCACGTAGAGGTGCTGCATCTGCGCGGCGTGTCCTCGCGCAGCAACCCACTGTTTGTGGAATGGCACAAGCATCGCGGCCTGTGGCGTTATTTCTGCAAGTTCGATGCGCCGCGCCATGGCCTGTGGGCGCGCGCGGCAGTGTTTGCCCTGATTGGCACGCGCTTTCTACTGGCGGCGCTTGGCAAAATCATCAAGCCCTGAAACGAGCTGCAACTGAATGTCAGGGGCAGATTTCGCGGGTTGCGTACTCGTCGCTTTCGGACAGGCATGCTAACCTCGCAGGCATGACTCGACGCACGCCTACTCTGACACTTCCCTTGGCACTGGCCGCTTGCGCCATCCATGTGCCACCGGCTACAGCCACGACGGCAACCGATAGACCCCAAACCTCTGCAACCATTGTTGTGCAGGATTTTCCCAAGGCCGTGCGCCCAAACACGGACTTGCCGCGGCAGCCGGAAAAGCGCCCGGTTGCGCCGGATAATGTGGTCAACCCGGCCATCCCGCGTGAACAGCGCGAAGCCAATTTCATCCAGTACACCGCCGAAACCTATGGCGTTGACCCGCTGTATATCCGTGCCATCTTGTCGCAGGCCAAGCCGCAGCCACGGATTGTCGCGGCCATCTCGCGCCCGGCAGAGGCGGTGCGCCAGTGGAAGGATTACCGCCCGATTTTCATCAACGATGCGCGCATCAATGGCGGTATCGCCTTCTATCGTGAAAACCGCGCCGCGCTGGAAAAAGTAGCCGCCGAAACCGGCGTGCCGGCTGAATATATCGTCGCCATCATCGGCGTGGAAACCCAGTATGGCCGCAATATGGGCAGCTATCGGGTGCTGGACGCGCTCTATACCTTGGCTTTCGACTACCCGCGTCGCGCGCCGTTTTTCGCCGGTGAACTGGCGCAATTGTTCGCGCTGCAAAAAGCTGAGCCGCATCTGGATATCACCGCCATCAAGGGCAGCTATGCCGGGGCGATGGGCATGGGGCAGTTCATGCCGTCCAGCTATCGCCTTTGGGCCAAAGACGGCAATGCCGATGGCCAGCGCAACATCCTGACCGAAAAATCCGATGTATTTGCTTCCATCGCCAATTATTTCATAGTGCATGGCTGGCTGCGCAGTGGCCCGGTGGCGGCGCGGGCTGACAAGAATCCGGACATGCCGGAGTGGCAGCCGGAGAACATCGAGCCTGTTTTCACGATGGGCGAACTAAGAGAGCGCGGCTATCGTCCTGCGCCCGGCGAGCGATGGCATCATAACGGTTCATGGCATCATGAGGGTGCCACGGTGCTGAACTTCGAGGGCAGCCAGGGGCGCGAACACTGGCTTGTGTACAGCAATTTCTATGTCATCAGCCGCTACAACCATTCACCGATGTACACCATGGCGGTGTATCAGCTGGCGCAGGCCATTCGCGCCGGAGTTGAGCGCCAATGAGCACGCTGCGGCTTCCAGTACTGGCAGGGTTTGCGGTATTGCTTGCCGCCTGTAGCAGCAGCCCGGAAAAAGCCTCCGCGCCTGCTGCGGGCAAGCCGGTATCGGATAGTGCCACGCAGACGGCGAATGCCCAGCGTGGCCGGCGGCAATCGCCCTATGCCCCGGCACAGGAAGACCCGGCCAAGCGCGGCAATTATGTGGCCGGTGGCTTGTATGCACCGGGGGTGAAAGACAGCGTGCCGGACTATATCCCCGATGTGGAGGCCATCCCCGAGCCGGAAGTCGTGCATTTGCCGCGCTCGGTGGTAGGCAACCGTTCGCCCTATACCGTGCTGGGCAAGCGTTATACGGTGATGGACGAGCATCGCGGTTATGTGGAACAAGGCCGCGCTTCGTATTACGGCAACAAGTTTCATGGCCGCCGCACCTCCAACCAGGAGGTGTATGACATGTATGCCTTTACAGCCGCGCATCGCAGCCTGCCGCTGCCAAGTTTTGCGCGCGTGACCAATCTGGAGAATGGCAAATCGGTCATCGTGCGCGTCAACGACCGTGGCCCGTTTCATGAAAACCGCCTGATTGACCTCAGCTACGCCGCCGCCGTGAAGCTGGGCTTCCGCGAAGCTGGTACGGCCAGGGTGGAAGTGCGCGCCCTGCTGCCTGAAGACATGAATCCGAGCATGGCAGCCGCGCAAACCCCGGCTGCCGCAGCAGCCGTGGTGGTGGCGCCTGCGGCCAGCGCGCGCCAGGGCAGCCGTTTTGACATGCAGCAAAATGGCAGGCCGATGACTGCCGATGAATTCGATGCCTGGATGCGCGCGCGGCAGATTCGCATCGCCACCGGGGTGCCGGGCAAGCCCGACCCGGTGATGAACCCCGCTGCACAAGTTGCCCCGGCTGCATCTGCGATAGCTGCGCCGCCAACAGCGCCGGTGCTGGCAACGGCTGCCCAGCCGGTGGCCGCCAATGGCATCGAATTGCAGGTCGCCAGCTTTGCCAGCATGGATAACGCCGAGCGCGCACTTCACAGGCTGCGTGGCGCCGGGGTGCCGGAAGCGCGGCTGATGGATGCTGCGGTCAATGGCCGGCGGATATGGCGGCTGCGCGTAGGCCCCTTGCAGGAGAGTGCTGTAGCCGCGCGCGTGGCACAGATTGCCAGCCTCGGCTTTGGCCAGCCCACCCGCATACGTCAATAACACGCTTTATCCCATTTGCATGCCGCTGTTGCGGCCATAGACTGAAAATGAAACTCAAATCCCTGACTGTCTTTGCCCTGACCCCCGCCGCGTTGACGGTTTTTATCGGCCTTGCAATCGCCAATGCGCAAACGGCGAATACTGCCCAGCCTGCGACTGCATCGGCATCGGCCAATGTGGCGGCGGCAGCGCAGCAAACGGCTGAAATCGCCATCCCGGCTGCGCCCGTGCCACGGGTGTCCAAAGCCTGGCTGATTATGGACGCGGCCAGTGGCGAAGTGCTGGCCGGTGAAAATATTGATGAACAATTGCCGCCTGCCAGCATCACCAAGGTGATGACCAGCTATGTGATTGCGGCGGAAATGGCCAAGGGCAATCTCAAGGCTGACGACCCGGTGATGATGAGCGAAAACGCCTGGCGCAAGGGCGGCGCGGCCACCGACGGCAGCTACAGCGGCTTTGAGGTCAACAAGACCGCGCCACTGCTTGAGATGGAAAAAGGCATGGTGGTGCAATCGGGCAATGATGCCGCCATCGCACTGGCTGAGCATGTGGCCGGCAGCGAGGAGGCCTTTGCCAGCCTGATGAACAGCTACGCCAAACAGCTCGGGCTTGCCAATACGCATTTTGTCAATGCCACCGGCCTGCCCGACGAGGCGCATGTCTCCAGTGCCCGCGACCTGGCGTTGCTGGGCCGGGCGCTGGTGCGCGACTACCCGGAGGCCTATAGCTATAACAGCCTCAAGGAGTTCACCGTCGGCCCCATCACCCAGCCCAACCGCAATCTGCTGCTGTGGCGCGATGGCTCGGTGGACGGCATCAAAACCGGGCATACCATGGCGGCAGGCTACTGCCTGATGGCCTCGGCCAAGCGTGGCGACCAGCGATTCATTACGGTGATTCTTGGCGGCAGCAGCGAGGAACAGCGCGCTGCCGATTCGCAGGCACTGCTGAACTGGGGCTTCCGCTTCTATGAAAGCCATCGCCTGTTCGAAGCCGACACGCCTGTCGCCGTACAGCGGTTGTGGAAGGGCCAGGTGAATGAAGTCAATCTGGGCGTGGCGCAACCCTTGGTTGTCAGCCTGCCGCGCGGCAGCGTGCCAAGCCTGAAATCCACCATGGATGTGCCCACCACCTTGGTTGCCCCGGTGGAAAAAGGGCAGGCCATCGGCACGGTGCGGGTGACCCTGGAAGGCAAGGAAATCGCCAGCGCCCCGCTGGTTGCCCTGGAGGCAGTGGCGCCAGGCGGCTTCTTCAAACGCCTCTGGCACGAAATCCGCATGTGGTGGGCCGCACTGTAATTGGCCCTGTTTTAGCGTGAGGCATCCTGCTCACAAATATTGTGGGCAGGATGTTTTTGTACTTGGGTTTACCGGAGGCTATCTCCATAATGACGCGCATGGAAATCAAATCAGACAATCCAGAACACGGCTTCCAGTTTCCCGGTATTTTTGAAATCTCGGTGATGGGGCCGGTGGATGCAGGTCTTGAAACCGCCGTGCCCGTCCTGCTGGTTGATGCAGGTATCGAAGTGCTGCATGAGAGCCTGACTACCCGTGAATCTTCTGGCGGCAAATTCATCCAGGTCAAGTTGAGCTTCAAGGCTGCCAGCCGTGAGCAATATCAGGCTGCGCATGAAGTTTTGCGCCAGCACCCGGGTGTGAAATGGACCATCTGAGCCAGGCCGGTGAGCTGCCACTGGCCTGGGTGCGTGAGCTGGGAAGGCAGCCGTATGAGCCGGTCTGGCGAGCCATGCAGGCTTTTACCGATGCGCGTGATGAAAACACGGCTGATGAAATCTGGGTGGTAGAGCACGAGCCGGTATTTACCCTGGGGCAGGCCGGCAAACCTGAGCATGTACTGATGCCCGGCGATATTCCGGTGCTGCATGTGGACCGGGGCGGTCAGGTGACCTATCACGGCCCGGGTCAGATTGTGGTGTATCCGCTACTGGATTTGCGCAGGCTGAAAATCGGTGTGCGTGAATATGTCTGCAAAATCGAGCAGGCCATTATTGATACCTTGCTGGAGTGGAACATCATCGCCCAGCGCCGTGAAGGCGCGCCTGGCGTGTATGTGGGCGAGGCCAAGATTGCCGCGCTGGGCATCCGGGTGCGGCGCGGTTGCAGCTTTCACGGTCTGGCATTCAATATCAATATGGATTTGTCGCCATTCCAGCGCATCAATCCCTGCGGCTATGCGGGCATGCAGGTTATCAATATGGCGGATGTCGGCGGGGCAGGGGGTATGGAGCCTGTCAAACCGGTGCTACTGGCCGAGCTTGCCCGGCAGTTTGGATTGCGCTTGCAGCGCGCCGAGGGCTGAAGGCAGGGATAATTGCAATCATGCAAAACAAAAACCCCATGTTTGACATGGGGTTTTTGTTTGTGAGCAATGTGGATGGTTCAGCGATCCAATCCCGTCAAGGTGGAATCGACCCAGCCGGTATTGCCAAGTTCGTCTTCCACTTCCCACATGGTGCCGTTTTTCACGCCGGTCGGGAACAACTGCATACCCACGCTCAGTGAGCGCACCGTGCCGCCGCGGCGATTGGCGTTCTTGTACATGGTGGCCGGACGCTGCACCACCAGTGCCTGATGGGCATTGCTGGCTGCCGGATTGTCGGAGAGGCCGCCCAGCTCCTGCACCAACTTGGTATAGGCTTCGAGGTAGGCCAGTGCAACCACCTGACCGATTTCGGTATTGGCATAGCTGGAGACGCCCGCTGCACCGCCAAGCAGACTGGAGAAGCTGATACCGCCACCGCCTGCACCAAAGCCGATATCGGTTTTCTTGGCGTGCCCTTCGCTCATGGCAACTTGTTCGGAGGAGCGCAGGTCAGTGACGGTCAGCATCACGTCGGCAGTTTTGCGACGCAGGTTGAGGTTGCCTGCCAACGCACCCACGGCGCTGCCGCCACGTCCGCCCAAGAGGCCGCTGACGATGCCACCGATATTGGTGCCACCGGCGTTGCTGTTGCGGCTGATCATGTCCGGCGTAATGGCGTAGTCGGCAGCACGCATCTGGCCACGGCCAATATTGGAGCGGTTACGCAGCTGGCCGTCGGCTGCCAGGCCACGCTCGGCCATGGCCGCATTCAGGCCACGACCGCGGTCAACCAGGGTAAAGCAGCGTGAGCGGTTGACGTACAGCTTGATGAGAGCTTCGGGGGAGGCCAGCTCCCACTCGCGCCACCAGGCGTATTCGGGATCCAGCACAGTAATGCTGCCAAGATTGCGTGAACAGGTCGGGATTTCCTGCATCTTTTGCGCACGGGTTTGCTGGGCGCTGCGACGTTGTGCTTCGGCAGTCTGTGGCTGAGCTGCAAAGCCGATGGTGAGTGCGCTGGCAATTCCAAGCGCCAGCAGGCGAGTAGTGTGATTCATTGTGGGAAATCCCCTTTCCATAGTTGAGGGCAGTAAAAAACGACAGATGTCACATCTGCCTGGCAACGGATTCTAGCGCAAGCTGTCAGCCTGATTGTTTAGTCAGGACTTTGCCGGTTTGTTTGAGGTTAACTTGATGGTGCATGGTGGGGCGTGTGCTAATCGGCGATAATCACGTCATGAACGTATCCCGCAGCATTCCCCTTTCCGTGGTCGATGAGGCCAGCTCGCTTACCCCCGGCGCCAAGCAGTTGGCTGCGGACAAGATTGGCAAAAGCCCGGTCAAGTTTGAGGAAGCGCCGGTACTGCGCAAGCCCAGCTGGATTCGGGTGCGCATCCCGGCAGGCAATGCGGTGCAGCAACTCAAGTCACGGCTGCGCGAAAATCGACTGGTCACGGTCTGCGAGGATGCCAGTTGCCCGAATATCCATGAATGCTTCAACCACGGCACCGCCACCTTCATGATTATGGGCGATGTCTGCACCCGCCGTTGCAGTTTTTGCGACGTGGCGCATGGCCGTCCCAAGCCGCTGGATGTGGACGAGCCGCGCCGGCTGGCTGAGACTATCGCTGATATGCGCCTGAAGTATGTGGTCATCACCAGTGTTGACCGTGATGACCTGCGCGATGGCGGTGCCCAGCATTTTGTCGATTGCATCCGCGAAACCCGCGCCCGTGTGCCGGGTATCAAGGTGGAAATCCTGACCCCGGATTTCCGTGGCAAGGGGCGCATGGAACGGGCGCTGGAAATCCTGGCTGCCGCACCGCCGGATGTGTTCAACCACAATATCGAAACGGTGCCGGATTTGTACCGCAATGTCCGCCCCGGGGCGGACTACCAGTGGTCGCTGACCTTGCTGAAAAAATTCAAGGCACAGCACCCGGAGGTTTCCACCAAGTCCGGCATCATGCTGGGCTTGGGAGAAACCATGGAACAAGTCGAAGCCACCTTGCGCGATTTGCGCGCGCACGATGTGGATATGGTGACCATCGGCCAGTACCTGCAACCCTCGCCCGCGCATCATCCGCTGCTGCGTTACTGGACGCCGGAAGAGTTCAAGCAGCTGGAAGACTATGGCTACCAGCTGGGCTTCGGGCATGTGGCCTCCGGGCCGATGGTGCGCTCCAGCTACCATGCCGACCGTTCGGCCAAAGAAGCCGGGGTGGCCTGAACACCCTGTCGCCTCCCGGCGTATCAGTCCTCGGCCAGCAGCTTGCGGTAGCCTGTGTGGCCGAGTTTTTCCATGATGGCGATATTGCGCGCGATGATGCCATCGGGGCTGGGGTAGGCGGCCACGGCGCGGTCGATGCTGGCTTCGCGCAGCAGGTGCAACATCGGGTAGGGCGCGCGGTTGGTGTTATTGGCGGCATCATCCGGATGGCTGCCAGCGAACTGGTAATCCGGGTGGAAGCTGGCAATTTGTATTTCGCCCTCCAAATCCAGCGCGTGGATGAGTGCATCGGCCTCATCCAGAAAATCGTTGTAGTCGAAAAAATCCTGCAATACCTGTGGGTGTACCAGCAGGGTGGTGTCGGTGTGTTCGGCAGGGGTTGCCGCAAGCTGCAAAAGTTCGGCGCGCAGCACTGCTTTCAGGCGGTCGGTGTTGTCGGCATCGCAGATATGGATGCGCACCTGCCCGCGTACATACACCGCCTTGGCAAACGGGCATAGGTTGAGGCCGATGACTGCGCGTTGCAGCCAGCGGCGGGTGGCGGCTTCGACGTGGGCGTGGTCGCTGTGCATCAGTCGCGGAAGTTTTCAAATTGCAGCGGCAGCTCGAATTCCTGGCCGCGCAAAAGTGCGATGGCCTGTTGCAGGTCGTCGCGCTTCTTGCCGGTCACGCGCAGCTTTTCGCCATTGATTTGGCTCTCCACTTTCAGCTTGCTGGCCTTGAGTTCGGCCTGAATCTTTTTGGCAAGTTCGCGCCCAATGCCCTGCTTGACGGTGATGCTCTGCCGTGCACCGGCGACATTGGTGTCGATGTTGCCCGCTTCGGTGGCGCGCGGGTCGATTTTGCGGGCAATCAGCCGTGCCTTCAGGATGTCCTGCATTTGCTGTAGCTGGAATTCGCTGGGCGCATGCAGGGCAATGCGCTGGTCTTCCAGCGCAAATCCGGCATCCACGCCCTTGAAGTCAAAACGGTTGCCAAGCTCGCGGTTGGCCTGGTCAACGGCATTGGTCAGCTCGTGGGTATCCACTTCGGAAACGATATCGAAAGAAGGCATGCGCGATTGGATTCATTTTGAATGAACCCAAAGGATAGCCTGTTGGCTGCGCAAAAGACTGTCCGGGGGCTATGGCATCATGCCAAAAACGGTTTTGCCTCATGCCCAGCGTTTCCCGAACACAATCCCATCGCGCCGTATGGCTGATGCTGGCCGCCTTGCTGGCCTTTGCGGTGATGGATGCGGCGATGAAACAGCTTTCATCGCATTATCCGCCGCTGCAAGTCAGTGCCCTGCGCGGCTTTGCATCACTGCCACTGGTGCTGCTGTGGGCGGTGAGCCGCTATGGCTGGGCCAGCCTGAAGCCGGTCAATACAGGGCTGCATCTGCTGCGTGCCGGGTTTGGCATCCTGATGCTGGGCGGCTTTGTCTATGGGCTGTCACAGCTGCCGCTGTCCACGGCCTATGCCATTTTCTTTGTCGCGCCATTGATGGTGACGGTGCTGGCGGTATGGCTGCTGGGCGAGCAGGTCGGGCCGCGGCGCTGGAGCGCGATTGCCATCGGCTTTGTCGGCGTGCTGGTGATTCTGCGGCCGGGCGTGGGGAATTTTTCCTGGGCGGCGCTGGCGGTGGTGGTGGCAGCCCTGGCGTATGCGGCCAATGTCATCAGCGTGCAAGTGCTGAGCCGTACCGATAGCACCCCGGCGATGGTGGTGTGGTTTCTGCTGTTGCTGGGGCTTGCCGCAGGCGCCATGGCCTTGCCCGGCTGGGTGGCCATCGCTTCCATGCAAGAGCTCGGCGTGATTGCCTTGATGGGGCTGTTTGGTGCATTGGGGCAGGTGGCCGTGACCGAGGCTTTCCGCCTGGGCGAGGCTTCCAAAATCGCACCGCTGGAATACTCCGCGCTGCTGTGGACGGTACTGATTGACCTGATGGTATGGCGCACCCTGCCTGATGCCATCACCTGGGCCGGTGCGGCCATCATCGTCGCCAGCGGCCTGTATCTGCTGCGCCGCGAGAAAGATGTCAAAGTGGCGCCGGAACATCCCTGATGCCGGTGCTGATACTGCTTTGCGGTGGCGGCGCTGCTGCTGGGGGCTGCACAGGCGGCTTCAGGGGGGGCGCTCAGAGCCCCTCGGCAACAAAAAAACCTGAATTTCATCGCCGGGGTGTGGCTTGCGCCCCGTTCTGCCGCCACAATAGTCGTTCACTGAACATTGCACCGGAGTGGTTATGGCTGAACTTAAGGAAGCGCGCGTCCCGGATATCGGCGGGCATGAGAATGTCCCGGTCATCGAAGTACTGGTGAAACCTGGCGATAGCGTCAGCCAGGACCAGGGGCTGATTACGCTGGAATCGGACAAGGCCACCATGGAGGTGCCAGCGCCGTTTGCCGGGGTCATCAGGGAACTCAAGGTCAACCTGGGCGATACGCTTTCTGAAGGCAGTCTGGTGGCCATGATTGAAGTGGCCGAAGGAGGCAAGGCCGCAGAAGTGGCGCCTGCGGCCAAGGCTGAGGCCCCCGCGCCTGTGGCAACGCCTGCGCCCACCCCGGCACCGACCGCAGCGCCTGTGACAGCGCCTGCCAGCAGCGGCCAGCCGCCATTGCGCTTTGAGGCCGATGCAGTGCTGCCGGACAAGGTGCCCTACGCCAGCCCGGCAGTACGCCTGTTTGCCCGCGAACTGGGCGTGGACTTGATGAAGGTCACCGGCAGTGCCGAGAAGGGGCGCATCACCCGCGAGGATGTGCAGAAATTCGTCAAGGCGGCGCTGGCGGGCGGCGCATCCGGCGGTACGGTGGCTGCGGGCGGCGGTCTTAATCTGCTGCCCTGGCCGAAGGTGGATTTCGCCAAGTTCGGCGAGGTGGAAGTCAAACCACTCTCGCGTATCAAGAAGATTTCCGGCGCCAATCTGGCGCGCAACTGGGCGATGATTCCGCATGTCACCCAGTTCGATGAGGCCGATATCACCGAGCTGGAAGCCCTGCGCGTGCAGCTCAACCGCGAAAACGAAAAAGCCGGCATCAAGCTCACCATGCTGGCCTTCCTGATGAAGGCGGTGGTCGCGGTGCTGAAGCAATACCCGGAATTCAACGCCTCGCTGGATGAAACGGGCGAAAACCTGACGCTGAAGAAATACTTCCATATCGGCTTTGCCGCCGACACCCCCAATGGCCTGGTGGTGCCGGTGGTGCGCGATTGCGACCAGAAGGGCGTGATTGAAATCGCCCGGGAAACCTCCGCACTTGCCAAAAAGGCGCGCGAAGGCAAGCTCGGGCCTGCCGACATGCAGGGCGGCTGCTTCTCCATCAGCTCGCTGGGCGGGATTGGCGGCACCGCGTTCACGCCGATTGTCAACGCCCCGGAAGTGGCGATTCTTGGCGTTTCCAAATCGGCAATGCAGCCGGTCTGGAACGGCAAGAAATTTGCCCCGCGCCTGATGCTGCCACTGTCGCTGAGCTATGACCACCGGGTAATTGACGGCGCTGCCGCCGCGCGCTTTACCGCAAGCCTTGCGGCGCTGCTGGCGGATATGCGCCGGGTGCTGCTGTAAGTGGCCTTGCAAGGCGCTGCCACGAAGATGCAAAGCCCGCTTACCTGGCTGGGCGGTTTGCAGCGGGTGCTGGAGTTCCGCCTGATTGAAGTCGGCGGCAATGTGCTGACCGTGGGCGGGATACTGGGCGCGCTCGCGGTCGTGCTGTTGATGGTGGTGGTCTCCAAACTGGTTGGGCGCGCAATCAAACGCTTTGGCGTGCGCAGCGGCCGGGGGGATTCGGCGGCGCTGTACACCGTATCGCGCATCGTCCACTACGTGCTGCTGGCTTTGGGGGTTATCTGGGCGCTGGATGCGCTGGGGATTCCGGTCAGCAAGTTCACCGTGTTTGCCGGCGCGCTGGGCGTGGGGCTTGGCTTTGGCCTGCAGCAAATCTTCAACAATTTTGTTTCCGGCCTGATTCTGCTGTTCGACCGTTCGCTGAAAGTGGGCGATTTTGTCCAGATTGACAATGATGTGCGCGGCATCGTCAAGGCCATCAATATCCGTTCTACCCGGATTACCACCAATGACAATATCGACATCCTGGTGCCGAACTCGGAGTTTGTCAGTGGCCGGGTCACCAACTGGACCTATCAATCGGTCAATCGCCGCATCCGGGTGCCATTCGGGGTGGTCTATGGGGTGGACAAGGAGCTGGTGAAAAAGGCAGCCCTGGAAGCCGCCTCACGGGTGCCTTTTACCCTGAGCATGGAAGGCAGCAAGGCGCCGCAGGTCTGGCTGGTCAATTTTGGCGATAGCAGCGTGGACTTCATTCTTGCCGTCTGGCTGACCGAAGCGGCGGCGCGGCGGAATGTGAGTGTGCGTGCGGCATATTTGTGGGAGTTGGAAACCACGCTGAAAAAATACGGTATCGAAATCCCCTTCCCGCAGCGCGACCTGAATATCCGCAGCCTGTTCGGCCTGGAAGGCGAAGATGCGCTGAACGTGCTGCGTGGCGCGCAGGCGGTATCACCGCGACTGCGGCGGATACGGCATGCACTGAGCGAAGAGGAGCGCGCGCAACTGGCGCGCAATGATGCGCGGATGGATGCCGAGCGCGAAATCGAAGAAAGTGATGCCGTGTATCCATACCGACAGAACCAAGAGACGGAGAAATAACAATGGCAAGGGTTGAAGTGCGCGTTCCCGATATTGGCGGCCACAGCGATGTGCCGGTGATTGAAGTGCTGGTGCAGCCAGGTGACAGGGTGAGCGTGGACCAGGGGCTCATCACCCTGGAATCGGACAAGGCCACCATGGAAGTGCCCAGCACTGCGGCTGGCAAGGTGCTGGAGCTGAAAGTGAAGCTTGGCGATACGCTCAGCGAAGGCGATGTAGTGGTGGTGCTTGAAAGCGAAGCGATGGCCAGCGCCGAAGCCGCGCCGGCTGCTCCCGTTGCTGCGCCTGCTGCTCCGCAGGCTGCCGAAACCCCGGCGCCGCAGGCGGCTGCGGCCAGCGGCAAACAGGCCGATATCGAGTGCCGGATGGTGGTGATTGGCGCAGGCCCCGGTGGCTATACGGCAGCCTTCCGTGCCGCCGACCTCGGGCTGGATACCGTGCTGGTGGAGCGTTACCCGACCCTGGGCGGGGTGTGCCTGAATGTCGGCTGCATTCCTTCCAAGGCGCTGCTGCATGCGGCTGAAGTGATTGATGCCGCTGCCCATGCCAGTGATTTCGGCGTGCATTTTGCCAAGCCGAAAATCGACATCGACGGCCTGCGCGGCTACAAGGAAAAAGTCGTCGGCCAGCTCACCAAGGGTCTGGCGGGCATGGCCAAGCAGCGCAAGGTGCGGGTGGTCGAGGGCACGGCGAAGTTCATCTCGGCCAACGAGCTTGCCATCGAAAACGGCGGCAAGACGCAAATCCTCAAATTCCAGCAGTGCATCATCGCCGCGGGCTCGCAGGCGGTGAAGCTGCCGGGCTTCCCCTGGGACGATGCGCGGGTGATGGACTCCACCGATGCGCTGGAGCTGGCGGACGTGCCGGGCAAATTGCTGGTGGTCGGCGGCGGCATCATTGGCCTGGAAATGGCCACCGTGTATCGCGGCCTGGGCAGCGAAGTCACCGTGGTCGAGCTTGGCCCCCAACTGGTACCCGGTGCCGATGCCGATTTGGTCAAACCGCTGGCCGCGCGCCTCAAGGCACAGGGCGTGGCCGTGCATCTGGGCACCAAGGTGGTGGAGGCCAAGGCCGGCAAGAAAGGCATCGAATGCGTGTTTGAAGGCGCCAGCCTGCCGCAGACCACCCTGTACGACCGCGTGCTGGTGGCGGTGGGGCGCAGTGCCAATGGCGGCAAGCTCGATGCCGACAAGGCCGGGGTCAAGGTGGACGGGCGCGGCCTGATTGCGGTGGATGCGCAAATGCGTACCAATGTGCCGCATATCTTCGCCATCGGTGATTTGGTCGGCCAGCCGATGCTGGCGCACAAGGCTACCCACGAAGGCAAACTGGCCGCAGAAGTGGCTGCAGGCGAGAAGAAAGAATGGGTGGCGCGGGTGATTCCGGGCGTGGCCTATACCGACCCGGAAATCGCCTGGGTGGGCGTCACCGAGGCCGAAGCGAAAGAAAAAGGCCTCAAGGTGGGCGTGGGCAAATTCCCCTGGGCAGCCAGTGGCCGCGCCATCGGTCTTGGCCGCACCGAAGGCTTCACCAAGCTGATTTTCGACGAAGCCACGCACCGCGTGATTGGTGGCGGCATCGTTGGCCCGCACGCCGGGGAGCTGATTTCCGAAATCGCCCTCGCCATCGAAATGGGCTGCGAAGCGGCCGATATCGGCCATACCATCCACCCGCACCCGACCCTGGGCGAATCGGTTGGCATGGCCTCGGAAGTGTACGAAGGCACCATTACCGACCTGTACATCCCCAAGAAAAAATAAGCCGCAAGGCTTGATGAAACTGCCCCGGCTGCCGGGGCAGTGGAGTGATGCAATGAGCGAATACGACAAGCGCACCACCCATTTCGGCTTCCGCGATGTGCCGGTGGCTGAAAAACAAAAACTGGTGGCCGGGGTGTTTTCCTCGGTAGCGGGCAATTACGACCTGATGAACGACCTGATGTCGCTGGGCATCCACCGGGTCTGGAAACGCTATTTCGTCGCCACCTCTCAGGTGCGCCCCGGTGACCGGGTGCTGGACCTGGCTGGCGGCACCGGCGATATCGCCACGCTTTTGAAACCGCGTGTGGGCGATGAGGGCAGCCTGATACTGGGGGATATCAATGCCTCGATGCTGAAAGTCGGTCGCGAGCGCATGACCAATCGCGGCCAGGTGCGCGGCTTTGAATACGTGCAATGCAATGCCGAGAAACTGCCGTTTCCTGATGCCAGCTTTGACCTGGTGACCATCGCCTTTGGCCTGCGCAATGTCACTGACAAGGACGCGGCGCTGCGGGAAATGCAGCGCGTGCTGAAAGTCGGCGGCCAGGCGCGGGTACTGGAGTTTTCCGAAGTCACCGCCGGATGGTTCCGGCCGATTTACGACTTCCACTCCTTCAAGGTGCTGCCGCGTCTTGGCAAACTGTTTGCCAATGATGCCGACAGCTACCAGTACCTGGCCGAGTCCATCCGCAAACACCCGCCGCAAGAGGCGCTCAAGGCCATGATGCAGACGGCAGGTTTTGCCCGTGTCGGCTACCGCAACCTCTCCGCCGGCATCGTCGCCATCCACACCGGCTACAAGGTTTGAACCAGGTATTGACCCATCACGATTGCAATCCATACGGCGGGCCGGGTACCCGCCGTTTTTTGTGAGGTGAGGCGACTATCGCGCTACGCGTCCGCGAATGGCATGGGCGTGGGCGTGCAGATGCAGTTGGCCATGCGGGTCGGAAAATTCGGCGAGGCGCTCGCGCAGCCGGGCTTGAAGTGTATTGCGTGTGGCGCTATCCATCTGAGCCAGGCGTTCGCGGGTGGTGGAGCGCAGGGTGGCGATATGCCACCACGCATCGAAGCTGGCAAAGCTGCGGCGGGCATCAAAGCGGCGCAGTTCGATATCGGTCAGGCCGGCCTGTTGCCAAAGGGCTTGTAGCGCCTCCGGGCGCGAGGCAGCCACGCTGGGCGGCGCGGGCGATGGGTGCCCGGCTTCGCGCAATGCATCGGCCAGCAGTGCATAGGGAAAGCCGCCGCCATGCATGTCCCAGGCATAGGCGCAGACCGTGCCGCCTTGGCGCACCACGCGCAACATTTCGGCAACGCCGCGTGCCGGTTCGGGGACGAAGAAAATCACCAGCGGCATCACCGCTACATCAAAGCGGTCATCGGCAAACGGCAGTGCCATGGCATCGCCTTGCAGCAGCGTGGCGCGGGCCAGTTGCGGACGGCTGCGGGCGTAGTCCAGTTGTGCGGTCGAGGGGTCAATCCCGGCCAGTTGCGCCGGTTGCATGCGCGCCTCAATCTGTTCGGTAAACGCGCCATTGCCGCAGCCCACATCCAGCCAGTCGAGCCGGGTGGGCAGGTTCAGCCAGTCCAGAAACTGCGCGCCGATGATTTGGCTCCAGGCGCCCATGTATTGCGCATAGGCGGCGCCATCATCGAAGCGGATGGCCACACTCATCGCAGCACTTGCGGTGGCTCGCCGCCGACAATCACCACATCCGCCGGGCGGCGGGCAAACAGCCCCACGCAGACCACGCCGGGAATCTGGTTGATGGCCGCTTCCAGTGCCAGCGGCTCGTCAATGCGCAGGTGATGGATGTCCAGGATGTGATTGCCGTTATCGGTGACAAACGCCTGTGTTTCCGACTGCATGCGGAACACCGGCTGGCCGCCGGTCAGGGCAAGAATTTCGCGGGCAACCAGGCTGCGCGCCATCGGTAGTACTTCCACCGGCAGCGGGAAGCGTCCCAGTACATCGACCTGTTTTGACGGGTCAATAATGCAGACGAATTGTTGGCTGGCCTCGGCAATGATTTTTTCGCGGGTCAGCGCGCCACCGCCGCCCTTGATGAGCTGCCGGGCGGGGTTGCATTCATCGGCGCCATCCACGTACAGCGCCAGCTCGCCGGTGTGGTTCAAGTCAAGAATTTCGATACCGTGTTTTTTCAGCTGTGCCGTGCTTTGCTCGGAGCTGGACACCGCGCCCTTGATGCGATTGGGCTCGCGTCCCAGCGCGTCGATGAAATAGGCTACCGTCGAGCCGGTGCCGACGCCGACAATCATGCCGTCTTCGACGTATTGCAGGGCTTTTTCAGCAGCCAGGCGTTTGGCTTCGGACATGGGGATTCCCTTTATTCGAGTGAGAGCAAAAGTTTCCACTGGGCGGCTGTCACCGGCATCACCGACAGGCGCGAGCCAGTACGAATCAGGGCGAATTCTTCGCCCAGTGCATCGCGGTGTTCGCGGATTTCATTGAGCGCCAGCGGCCGCTTCAAATGTCGCACATAGCGCACGTCCACCAGTTGCCAGCGGGGCTCCTCTGGCGTGGCCTTGGGGTCGTGATATTTGCTTGAGGTATCAAACTGGGTCGGGTCGGGGTAGGGCAGGCTGGCCACTTCGGCAAGGCCGTAGATGCCCGGCACATCGGTATTGGAGTGGTAGAACAGCACGCCATCGCCCGGCTGCATCTGGCGCATGAAATTGCGTGCCTGATAATTGCGCACCCCACTCCACGGCTCGGTGGGCACGGCTTGCAAATCGTCGATGGAAAACTCCGAAGGTTCGGACTTCATCAGCCAGTATTTCTTGCGGGCAGTCATTGCATGAATGCATTGCGAGGGGGCGTCATTGTAGCCTTGGCAAAGGCGCACGGGGCGCGGGCTTGCAAGCTGCCAGCGGGCAGGCTAGAATGCGCGGCTCTCTTTACTCACAGCTATCCGGTGCCACGATGAAGGCCGACATCCATCCCGAATACCGCGAAGTCGTGTTTCACGACGTCACCTCGGACTTCAAGTTCCTGACTCGCTCCACCCTTTCCAGCAAGGAAACCGTGAAGTGGGAAGACGGTAACGAATACCCGCTGGTGAAAGTGGAAATTTCTTCCGCTTCGCACCCGTTCTACACTGGTCAGAATCGCGTTGTCGATACCGCTGGCCGCATCGACAAATTCAAGCGCCGCTACGCCAAGTAAGCCGTGCTTGCGGCCTGCTACTGGCCGCCTGTCGAACATGATGATGGCCGCCTTGTGCGGCCATTGTCGTATTTGTCGCAGCCCCTGGGCTTTGGTCGTTCTCGCGGACAGGCGGGCGACTGTGAGACAATGCTGCATCGCATCACATCCACTGACCCGCAGGGACGTGCCCTGCCGGTTCGCAATCGAGGAGAAACCCCATGTCCGACCTCAAGGAAGTCAGCCTGAGTGCAGCTGACAAAACCGTTGTTCTGCCGGTGCATCAGCCGGTGCTTGGCCAGCCTTGCATCGACATTGGCAAACTGCCCAAGGAAACCGGCTGCTTTACCTACGACAACGGTTTTACCGCCACCGCAAGTTGCAAGTCCGCCATCACCTATATCGACGGTGACGAAGGCGTGCTGATGTACCGCGGCTACCCGATTGAGCAACTGGCAGAAAAATCCAGCTTTCTGGAAGTGGCCTATCTGTTGATGAATGGCGAGCTGCCCAGCAAGGACGAGTTCGCCAAATTCGAACACGACGTTACCAAGCACAGCATGCTCAACGAACGCTTTACCCAGTTCGTGCAGGGCTTCCGCTACGACGCCCACCCGATGGCGATGCTGATGGGCATGGTCGGCTCGATGGCGAGCTTCTATCACAACGACCATGACTATGCTGACCCGGAGCAGCGTCGTCTGGCTGCCATCCGCCTGATTGCCAAGGTGCCGACCATCGCCGCGCTGTGCTATCGCCACCGCATCGGCTGGCCGAATGTTTATCCGAAGAACAATCTGGAATACGTCAGCCGCTTCCTGCACACCCTGTTTGAAGTGCCGAGCGAGCCGCTGCAACTCTCGCCGGTCGCCGCCAGGGCGCTGGACTTGCTGTTCATCCTGCATGCCGACCACGAGCAGAACGCTTCCACCTCCACCGTGCGCCTGGTCGGCTCCACCGGCGCCAATCCGTATGCCTGCGTCTCTGCGGGTGTGGCCGCCCTGTGGGGGCCTGCACATGGCGGCGCCAACGAAGCGGTGCTGAAAATGCTGGAAGAAATCGGCTCCACCGCCAATGTGCAGAGCGCCGTGGACAAGGCCAAGGACAAGAACTCCGGCTTCCGCCTGATGGGCTTTGGTCACCGCGTGTACAAGAACTTCGACCCGCGCGCGACCATCATCCGCGAGATGACCTACAAGGTGCTGAACGAGCTGGGCATCAACGACCCGCTGCTGGATGTGGCGATGAAGCTGGAAGAAGCCGCACTGCAAGACGATTACTTCGTGCAGCGCAAGCTCTACCCGAACGTCGATTTCTACAGCGGCATCATCTACAAGGCGCTGGGCATCCCCACCGAAATGTTCACCGTGATGTTTGCCATCGCCCGTACCGCGGGCTGGATCAGCCACTGGCTGGAGCAGCAGAACGATGCGGAAAACAAGATTGGCCGCCCGCGTCAGGTGTATACCGGCAGCGCCCGCCGCGACTATGTCGCCATCGACAAACGCTGATTTCCATTGAGCTTTGCAAGGAGAACCCCGCCAGTGTGCGGGGTTTTCTTGTGTTCAATCGCCCGCCAGCAAGCTGCGTAATTGGGCAAGACTGGCGCGTCTTGCAGGGCGGTCATCATATTCTGCAAGTGGCGGCTGGCGCAGTGCGGAAAGTGGCAGCACGACAAGCTCAAAAGCAATCTGGTCAGCCGTGAAAGTCCATACATCGACATCCGCAGTGTGCTGCCGGTCAAGGCGGATGCGGCGTATGCTCGATTGCGCAGGAATGCCGTGCTCATGCAGAAATACGCTGACCGTTTCCGGGGTGTCGCAATGCAGGTGCAGGCAAATGGCGCTATGCGTATCGGCATAACCTTCCAGGGCAGCGCCAGTCAGGCGTGGCTCGAAGGCTTGAAAAAACACCATGGCTTGCAGGGCAGCCTGGCGTTGTGTTTGCAACAAGGCAAGCTGCTTTGCATCGTCACGGAACAGTCGCTGGTAATCGCGCAGTGCCTGTTCAATCTCGCTTTTGTCCGGTAGCAATGCGGGGTTGCTGATGCCCAGTCGAGTGGCGGCCTTGTGTTGGGCATAGCGAAAATCGTGGATACCGCTTGCGCTCATGATGCGCGCAGCTTCCCACGCCAGATGCTGACGGGTTTGCTGTTGACGCATATCAGCAGACTTGTGCTTTTTACTCATGAATGATGCAGCCTGGCATGCCGGTGAGCTGCCCGGCCAGACCCGGGCAGCAAGGTGTTTTAGAGCTTGAACAGGCGCTTAGCGCCTTTGGCAATCTCCATGATGTCCGTGTTCCCGGTCATGAACCGCGTCGTTTGTGTTGAAAGTCTTTGCAGGGTTTCCAGCCCTGCGCGTATTTCCGCCTTGCATGGACGATTTTTCCTTGAAAAACGGCTGCACGAAGCTCATCAGCAGGCTCAGAAAATATCGTAGGCGCTTTCCTGGGCGCTACTGGAGTTATCGCTGTCAATACTCTCGCTGTAGAGGGCTTCAGATTCGCTTTGCAGCCGTTCCAGGTCTTCGACCTTGACCCATTCGCCGTCTTTGCCCTTGGCCATACCCTCCGGAGGCTCGCGCATTTCTACCGGCTTGTCTTCCAGTGCGGCCTTCATATAGCTGATCCAGATGGGCAGTGCGGCACGGCCGCCGTATTCACCGCGTCCCAAGCTCTTGAAGTCATCACGCCCCACCCAGACAACAGTGACAAACGGGCCGCCATAACCGGCAAACCAGGCATCGCGGTATTCGTTGGTGGAGCCGGTTTTGCCGCCGATATCATCGCGCTTCAGCACCCTGGCAGCGGTGGCGGTGCCGCGCTTGACCACATCGGCCATCATCGATTGCATCTGCCAGGCCACACGTTCATCAATCGCACGGGGGGCGGGCATGGCGCCTTCAGGCAGGCCGGGCTTATCGGATTGGGCAGGGGTTTCTCCAGGCTTGGCCGCTTCTGCACGTTTGGGCGGTGTGGCTGCGCCAAAGTTGAAGCCATCCACCACTTGCGGTTCGTTATCGGCGCTCGTTGCGGTGTGCGCGCTACTGCCGGCACTCATTCCGCCACAGCCGCGGCAGGCGAGGGGAGGATTGGCTTTGTGAACAAGCTGGCCGTTGCGGTCTTTGATTTCGTCAATGAACCACACGTCCACCCGTGAGCCGCCATTGGCAAATACGGCATAGCCGCGTGCGACCGACAATGGCGTCAGCGAAGCGGTGCCCAGCGACATGGTGAGGTTGCGTGGCAGCTCTTGTTCATCAAAGCCAAAGTGGCTGATGTAGCGGCGCGCGTAGTCAAGCCCAATGCTGTCGAGCAGGCGTACCGAGACCAGGTTGCGTGACTGTACCAGTGCATCGCGGATACGAATCGGGCCGACAAAACGGCCGCCATCGTTTTGCGGACGCCAGACCTTGCCGCCGCCCTGGCGGAATACCACTGGCGCATCCAGCACGATTGAGCCCGGGTGATAGCCACGCTCGAATGAGGCAGCGTAGACGAACGGTTTGAAGCTGGAACCGGGTTGGCGCTTGGCCTGGGTGGCACGGTTGAATTTATTGCCCGCAAAACTGAAGCCGCCGACCAGCGCCTTCAGGGCGCCGCTTTCAGGGTCAAGCGAAACCAGTGCCGATTGTGCGCGCGGAATCTGGTCGATCTTCCACGGGCTGTCGGCATCTGCCCTGCGGATGCGTGCCAGATCACCGCGCTTGTAAAGCTGCGCAGGTGACCTGCCAGGCCAGGGCTGTGCGGCGGAGGCGGGCAGCAGCAAACGATTGCCGTTGCGATCCACCACGGTGGCACTGCCGTCCCGTCCAGTTTCAACCACAATCACCGGGAAAGAACCAGACTGGGGAGGGATTTCAGTAAGGCGTGCAGCAATGGCAGCGTCACTTTCGCCGGCACTCAGCGCAAAATGCTGTTCAACTGCACGGAAGCCATGGCGACGGTCATAGATGCGCAGACCCGCTGCGACAGCCGCATCGGCTGCCATTTGCAGTTCCGGGTCGATGGTGGTGGTCACGCGAAAGCCGCTGGTCAATGCCTGCTCGCCATAGCGGGCAATCATTTCCTGACGCACCATTTCGGCGATATAGGGCGCATGGAGCTCCACCGGGCGTTCATGAGGCTTGGCATGCATTGGCTCTGCGGCGGCCTCGTCGGCCTGTGATTGCGAAATCATCCCCAACTGCACCATGCGCGGCAGGATATAGTCGTTGCGGCGCTCGCGATTGCGCTCAGGGTTGCTGAGTGGGTTGGCGGTGGATGGGAACTTCGGTGTGCCGACCAAAGTGGCAATCTCGCCCAGCGTCAATTCGTCGAGCGTTTTGCCGTAGTAGAACTCGGCTGCCGCGGCAATGCCGTAGGAACGGTGCCCAAAGAAGCTCTTGTTGAGATACAGCTCGAAAATTTCATCCTTGCTGAGTGTCTGCTCGATATTGCGCGCCAGCAGCATCTGCGCCAGCTTGGCTTCGTAGTCGCGCTTTTGTCCTTCCTGGTAGAACATCTTGGCGACCTGCATGGTGATGGTTGAGCCGCCGGGAATGCGTTGGTCACTGGTGGTGGCCATCAGCCAGACGGCACGGGCAATGCCTTTGAAGTCGATGCCCTCGTGGCGATAGAACTCGGCATCTTCTGCTGCCAGAAATGCGTTTTTCACCTCCTGGGGAACATCCTCGAATTTGACCGGATAGCGGCGGCTTTCACCAAAAATGGCGATCAGTCGCCCATCACTGGAGAACACCTGCAAGGGCTCGTGCAGTTCAATTCCACGCAGTGCCTGCACATCGGGCAGGTCTTTGGAGACCTGGTGATAGAGGGTGCCTACAGCAATGCTGGCGGCAATGGCAAGCAGCACGGCAATTGCCAGAAACCAAAGCAGAATGCGGCGGATACGGCGAAAAATGGACATTGTCCTGTATTCCCAGCAAGGTGATGAGAAAGGTTTCAAAGTATAGTGTCGGCTACACGATATCTGTGATGTGATGTTGCCTGCAGTGCAGGTTAAACAATGTACTGGAACTGTCTGATTGTTTTGGGGTATTGTGTTGCCGTGAAAACTTCGTTATGAATGTAGTGACAGATGCAACACTGATGGTGTTGTCCAGGGAGACTAGAGTGTGAAACTCATCAGAAAGAGCCAAGCGGCGCTGCTCGGTATTGATATCAGCTCAACAACTGTCAAGCTGTTGCAGCTTTCGCGTTCAGGTGAACGCTACCGTGTAGAGCATTACGCAGTGGAGCCACTGCCCTTTAATGCGGTGGTGGAAAAGAGCATTGTGGAATTCGACCAGGTAGTGGCAGCTGTGCAGCGCGCCTTGGCGCGTGCAGGGAGTTCGCTCAAGACGGCCGCGGCAGCGGTGGCAGGGGCTTCGGTTATCACCAAGCTGATTCCTATGCCGGCAGACTTGTCTGAGGACGAGTTGGAAGCGCAAGTGGAATTGGAGGCGGCCAACTACATCCCGTATCCGATTGATGAAGTGAATATCGACTTTGAAGCCGTCGGTCCCATGCCTGGTGCACCTGATATGCAGCAAGTGTTGCTGGTTGCTGCACGATCCGAAGAGGTGGCAGCACGTCAAGGCGTGCTGGAAGCGGCAGGTCTCAAGGCGCGCGTTATTGATGTGGAGTCCTTTGCTGTTGAAAATGCCTTTTCCCTGATCGCACCAGACTTGAATCTGCCGACGGGGGGGCTGGTGGCATTGGTTGATATTGGTGCCAATTCGACTACGCTCAACATTCTTCGGGATGGTCGCAGCTTGTACTCGCGCGAGCAGGCTTTTGGCGGCAAACAGCTGACTGAAGAAATCATGCGGCGCTATGGTCTGTCCTGGGAACAGGCTGAAAGAGGTAAGCGCAGCGGTGGCTTGCCGGCAGCTTATGAAGAAGAAGTGCTGGAGCCGTTCTGTGAAAGCTTGGTGCAGCAGATAAGCCGCTTGTTGCAGTTTTACTATGCCAGTAGCGAGTACAGTCGGGTTGATCAGGTTGTACTCTCTGGCGGCGGTGCGTCTATTTCTGGGCTGGCGCAGCAAGTTGAAGAGCATCTGGGGATGCAAACCATGGTGGCCAATCCGCTTGCTCGAATGACGCTGAATGGGCGTGTTCAGGCACAAGAGTTGGCTCAGGATGCCCCTTCCTTGATGATCGCCTGTGGCCTTGCGCTGAGGAGTTTCGACTAATGGTCAAGATCAACTTGCTTCCCTGGCGTGAAGAGCGTCGCAAACAGCGTCAGCGTGATTTTTATGTAATGCAAGGGGCAGCGGCTGTAGCGGGGGTACTACTTTCAGCATTGGGCTGGATGTGGTTCAACGGTCAAATTGCCGGACAGCAGGCGCGTAATGCCTTCCTTGAGCAGGAAATCCAGAAGGTTGAGCAGGAAATCAAAGAAATCGAAACCCTGCAGCAAAAGCGCGAATCCTTGCTCAATCGCAAGCAAGTGATTGAGGAGCTGCAGGTTAATCGCTTCCGTATGGTGCATTTGTTTGATTCCCTGATGCGTACAGTCCCTGAAGGGTTGGTTCTTACCAATTTGAAGCAGGACGGTGAGTCGTTGACATTGGAGGGGCGTGCTCAATCCAATACGCGAGTAGCAACCTATATGCGCAATCTGGAAAATTCGGGCTGGATGAAAGATCCGGATGTCAGCGTGATTGAGGTTGCTGCATCTAAAAGCACTACACCAGCGGCATCTGCTGATAGTGCAGCAACAGCACTGCCTTATATGTTCACCATGCGGGTGACACTGGGGAGTCCGGAAGATCCTCGCGACCCCAATGCTGCGCCTGCGCCGGATCCAGTTCCGGTAAAGGCTGAAGTCATTGAGCCGTTGACACCGGTTTCCGATGCAGCCGGGGAACAGCCGAACCAGGGCATGGAGAAGGCGGAATGAGCAAGAAAAAGCAAAAACTTGATCTCAATAATATCGGTAGCTGGCCTCGCAACATGCAGCTGGTGTTTTGTGTCTTCAGTATGCTGCTGATTTTGCTTTTGGCCTGGCTATTTGTGTTTAGCGGGAAGAAAGAGGAGCTGCAACGCCTGGAGTCTCAAGAGTCCAGCTTGCGCCAAACCTTTGAAACCAAGCAAGGACAGGCTGCAAACTTGGATGCACTCAAGCAGCAGTTGGCGCAGATGGAGCAAGAGTTGCAACAGATGCTGCGGCAGCTGCCTTCCAAGACCGAAATGCCGGACATCATTACCGATATTTCCCAAACGGCTTTGGCTTCGGGGATTCGCAATGAAGTATTCCGCCCACAGGAAGAAGTCGCGCGTGAGTTTTATGCTGAGAAGCCTATTCAATTGAGAATGGCGGGTAATTACCACCAGTTCGGAGCTTTCATGAGCGGCGTGGCTTCGCTGCCGCGCGTAGTGATTATGACCATGCATAACATCACGCTGACACCACGCGAGAAAACCGGTGTATTGGTGATGGAGGGTACGATCAAGACTTACCGCTATCTTGATGAGAATGATCCTGAGGACAAAAAGGCATTGGATGCAATGGAGCAGCAGCGTGCGGGGGGCAATCAATGAGTGTTTCCGTATCTTTTTGGCGTAATGTCCTGGTGTTGGGAACTGCCATGCTGGCAGCTTCGGCTTGTACCCGCGGTATTAATAGCACGCCGGGAGATGCACCTAACCTGACAGAATGGATTGCCCAGGTGAAGGCGCGTCCTGCCCCGCCGCTGGAGCCAGTGCCGGTTATCAAGCCGTTTGAAAGCTTTCAATTTGACGGCACGAGCATGCGTGATCCGTTTGATATTCACGCCGTGGAGCAAGCGGCTGCTGTCGCTCGCCCCAACTCCAATCGTCGCCGGCAGCCATTGGAAGCGTTTCCGCTGGATTCTCTGGCCATGGTAGGGACTCTGGGTAGGAGACAAGGACTTGTTGGGGTGATAATGGGGCCTGACAAAGTGGCTTATAAAGTGACTCCAGGGAATTATCTGGGTCAGAATGATGGCCGTGTAGTCGCGGTTTATGAAGATCGAATTGAGCTGATCGAGCTGGTGTCTGATGGCATTGGTGGATGGCTGGAGCGTCCGGTCACGATCACGTTGGAGAATCAATAATGAAGGGGTTGAACATGCCGTCCAATCGTATCTTTCGTCCTGGCCAGACGGTGCTCACCGGCCTTGTCTGCGGCATTCTGGCCGCTTCAGCTTATGCCGCAACACCGGCTACAGATAGCCAGCAGCTGGGCGCTGCACCGGCCACGACTGCCATCACCGCGCCCAGCGTAGCCAATATCGACTTCCGTCGTGGCGATAATGGTGCAGGTCGTCTGGTGGTGAGTTTCAACGGCGAAGGCGCTGCGCCTGACCTGCGCACCCAGGAAGGGCGTGTGGTCGTGGACTTGGGACGCGCACAATTGCCGCAAGCCTTGGCCAAAGTGCTGAATGTGGCTGATTTTGCAACGCCGGTGCGCAGTATTGACGCAAGTGGCCAGCGAATTGTGCTGGCAGCCCAGGGGGCGTTCGATTCCATGGCCTATCAGCGTGGTCGCGAATATATAGTCGAAATCACCCCCAAGGCCGCCGAAGTCGCCCAGGGGGCAGTGTCTTCGGGTATCTCTGCCACAGCTAAGGCTAACGCCGAGCCTGTCTATCGTGGCAGCAAGATCAACTACAACTTCCAGGATATCCCGGTGCGTCCGGTGCTGCAGCTGATTGCAGAAGAATCGGGTCTCAATATCGTGGCTGCAGATACTGTGGCTGGCAATGTCACTATCCGCCTGGTGGATGTGCCCTGGGATCAGGCGCTGGACTTGATTTTGCAGTCCAAGGGGCTGGACAAGCGTCGCCAGGGCAATGTGATTTGGGTTGCGCCGCAGGCGGAGATCGCCAAGTTTGAACAGGACAAGGAAGATGCCCGCATTGCGCTGGAAAACCGCCAGACCTTGGTAACAGAATATATCCGTATCAACTATCACAGTGCCGAAGCTATCTTCAAGGCATTGACCGAGGCCAAAGGCTTGGGAGCTGGTGGCGAGCAGCAAAATCAAGGTCAGGCCAATGTGGATAGCGGCTTTTTGTCGCCGCGTGGTCGTTTGGTGGCTGATGAGCGTACCAATACGCTGATGATCAGTGACATTCCGAAGAAAATCGAGGAAATGCGCAGGCTCATCAATGAGATCGACCGCCCGGTGGATCAGGTGGTGATTGAGTCGCGTATTGTTTTGGCGACTGAATCTTTTGCTCGTGATTTGGGCGCGCGTTTTGGTGTATCCGGCCGTCGTACTGGCAATAACCGGGGAGCCTTGAGCGGTTCGTTGGAGAACAACCAAAACATCATTAAAAATGGTGTGACCAATGTTCCAGGTGGCCTGAACTTCAATATGCCTGCCAGTCCGGTTTCGGGTACGGCTGCTGGCCTGGCCTATACGCTGTTGGGCGCTAATTTCTCGCTGGATCTGGAGCTTTCCGCCATGCAGCAGAACAAGCGGGGTGAAGTGCTGTCCAATCCGCGCATTCTGACTACCAACCAGCGTGAAGCGGTCATCCGTCAGGGCAAGGAAGTGGGCTATGTCACCATTACTGCTTCGACCGGGGGCATGGTGCAGCCGACAGTGGCCTTCAAGGATGTGCTGCTGGAGCTGAAAGTGACGCCAACCATCACCCATGATGATCGCGTGTTCCTGAATGTTAACGTGACCAAGAATGAAGTCGATAGCTGGTTCGAGTCTTCGATTGGCCGTATCCCGACCATTGCCAAACGGGAAATCAATACCGCTGCGCTGATTGAAAATGGTCAGACTGTGGTGGTCGGCGGTGTGTATGAATTCACTGATGTCGATTCGGTTTCCAAAGTGCCGCTCTTGGGCGATATCCCGGTGCTGGGTAACTTGTTCAAGAACAAGAATCGCAGCAACGAGAAAATTGAACTGCTGATTTTCATGACGCCGAAAATTCTGCGTGTTCAGCAGCGCATGCACTGAGCTGTGTGATGCCTTGCAAAACGGGACCCTTCGGGTCCCGTTTTCTTTGCGCAAGTGAACCGTTTATGCAAAAAGTGGTCAAATTAGGCGCCTGCCTCCTTGCCGATAGATAAAAGCATGATGGATGCCATCCCTGTCATACCGCCCGAATTGCCAGCCAACCATCAGGCGCTGCATGCGCGTTTTCGCGCTTTGCAGCAATCGCTGCAACAGGAAATCGTCGGCCAGTCGCGCTTGATTGGGCGGCTGTTGACGGCGCTTCTGGCGGATGGTCATCTGCTGGTGGAAGGTGCGCCGGGCCTTGCCAAGACCATGGCAATCCGTGCCTTGTCATCGCGGATTGAGGCCGGGTTTGCACGCATGCAGTTCACGCCGGACTTGCTGCCGGCGGATTTGACTGGCAGCGAAGTATGGCGGGCACAGCAGGAATGCTTCCAGTTCCAGCCAGGCCCGCTGTTTCACTCCTTGCTGTTGGCCGATGAAATCAACCGCGCACCGGCCAAGGTTCAGTCGGCCTTGCTTGAGGCCATGGCCGAGCGTCAGGT
The DNA here is from genome assembly GCA_030528565.1 of Pseudomonadota bacterium. Lineage (GTDB taxonomy): Bacteria > Pseudomonadota > Gammaproteobacteria > Xanthomonadales > Xanthomonadaceae > Solilutibacter. Next base: position 74,438 of record JAUMYP010000004.1, on the reverse strand, counting down.
GACGGTGGGTGGCAAGACCTATCCATTGCCGCCGCTGTTTCTGGTGATGGCAACGCAAAACCCGATTGAGCAGGAAGGTACTTTCCCGCTGCCGGAAGCGCAGCTTGACCGGTTTTTGATGTATGTGCGGATTGGCTATCCGGATGCCGCCAGTGAAGCACAAATTCTGCGCCTGGAACGGGCACGCGCCCTGGGGGAGCAGGCCCAGGACCGGATGCAGGCAGAGCGCATTACGCTGGCGGAAATACAGGCGGCACGGCGAGCCGTGTTGCAACTGCATATGGCGCCGGTGCTGGAGCAATATCTGTTGGAAATCGTGCTAACCAGCCGTGATGCCGGTCGCTATGACGCGCAACTGGCGCGCAGGATTGCCTGGGGCGCCAGTCCACGCGGCTCGATTGCACTGGAGCGCTGTGCGCGTGCGCATGCCTGGCTTGCCGGGCGTGATTATGTGACGCCCGATGATATCCGCGAGGTTGCCCCTGACGTGCTGCGGCACCGGGTATTGCCGACTTTCGAGGCCAGTGCCGAAGGCTGGGATGGTGGGCGCCTGGTAGATGAAATCATCGCCCGCGTGCCGCATCCGTAACGGTGTCGCCGATGCCTGCCCGCCGCCTGCTTCCAGAAGACACGACCGCGCCGACTTTGCCCGCGCTGCTGGCATTGCGTGGCCGGGTGCAGGGCAGGGCGCGGGCAAGACGGGGGCGGCATGGTACTTCCGGGGGGGCGCTCTCGCCATGGCGTGGACGCGGCATGGAATATGCCGAATCGCGCGAGTATGTGGCCGGAGATGATGCCCGTCATATCGACTGGCGCGTCAGTGCGCGCAGCGGGCGTGTACATACCAAGCTGTTCCAGGCCGAGCGCGACCGGCTGAGCCTGATTGTGGCCGATACCTCGCCACGGCTGTATTTTGGCAGCCGTTTGCGCTTCAAGTCGGTGCAGGCCGCGCGTGTGGCGGCTGTGGCGGCCTGGGCGGCCTTGCAAGATGGTGACCGTGTCGGCGCCTTGCGTGGCAGCCGGCAGGAGGCAGCGATTGCGCCGGCAGCGGGTGTGCGTGCGGTTTTCCGGGTGCTGCATGCCCTGTGCCGCTGGTATGCCGAGCCGCCGCAGGATGATGAGGGCCTGGCCTTTGCACTACAGCGCGCGCAGCGCAATCTGCATGGCGGCGCGCGGCTTTGGGTGGTGGCCGAACCCAGTAGTGTCAATGAGGTGCCAGCGGCGCTCTGGGCGGCGCTGGCGCAGCGTGCGGATATCATCGTGCTGCTGATGACTGACCCGTTCGAGCAGTCGCCGCCGGAGGCATGTTTGCCGTTCTGGCAAGGCGATGCGCGGCAGTGGCTGGATTTGACGGGAAAAGCGCAACGGGTGAGTTGGCAACAGCATTTCGTGACACCGTTACAGGCGGCGCAGTCGATGCTCGGCTCTTTGCGCGTGCATGTTGTGACCCTGTCCTGTGATGCGGACAGTGCCGGCTGGCTAGATGCCTTGCCGCTTGGGAGGCCTGCCTGATGCAGTCGCAAACGCTTGAGCTGCGCGATATTCACCAAGCCGTAGCGCCTGCCTTCTGGCCGCCAGCGCCAGGCTGGTGGTGGCTGGCGGCGACTGTGGTGTTGCTGGTTTTGTGGCTGCTGTGGTGGGGTGTACGCCGCTACCGGCATCGGCAGGCGGTGCTGCGGCTATTTGATGGGACGCTGGCAGAAGCCAGTAATAATCCGGACAAAGTGCTGGCGATATCCGCCCTGCTGCGCCGCGCCGCACGCCGGCATCAGGGCAATGCCGACAGGCTGGAAGGCGCGGCCTGGCTTGCGCTTTTGAATCAGGGTCTGGCCGATACGCCTTTTCGGGGTGAAATCGCCACCTTGTTGCAGCAGGGTGGTTTTCGCCGCGATGTCGATGCGCAGCAGTTGCAGGCTTTGCAGCAGGCTGCGCGGCGGCGTTTTCTGCTGTGGATGGGGGTGCGGCCATGACGGCTATCTGGCAGAGCCTGTTGCAGTATTTCGCCTGGCCGTGGATGCTGCTGCTCATGCCGCTGCCTTTGCTGCTGCGCAGGTTGTGGCCTGCCCGGCCGGATGAGGCACTGCCTGCCTTGCGCTGGCCACAGGCGGCGCAGCTCCCGGTGGTGCCGGGTGTGTCGAAAATGCGCCCGGGCTTCAATGGTTTGGCGGCTATCGCCTGGCTGTTGCTATGCATCGCGGCGGCAAGACCGCAGACCCTGGGGCCGCTACAGGCGCCGCCACAGACCGGGCGTGACCTGATGCTGGCGGTGGATATCTCCGGCAGCATGGCGCAGCAGGATATGCGTCTGGGGGGGCGTGCCGTTGACCGGCTGACAGCAGCCAAAGCGGTGCTTGAGGACTTTCTTGAGCGTCGTGCCAGCGACCGCGTGGGCTTGATTGTGTTTGGTCAGCGCGCCTATGCCATTGCGCCACTGACCCGCGACCGGGAAAGCGTGCGCAGCCAGTTGCGCGAGGCGATGGTTGGCATGGCCGGACGGGAAACCGCGATTGGCGATGCCATCGGCCTTGCCATCAAGCGCCTGCACGCCCAGCCTGCCGAGCAGCGTGTGCTGATTGTGCTGACCGACGGGGAGAACACCGCAGGCGTATTGACCCCGGCCAAGGCGGCGGAGCTTGCCAGGGCCGAAAACGTGCGCATCCATACCATCGCCTTTGGCGGCGATGGCGATACCCTGTCAGTGTTGGGCATTGCCATTTCGCTGCCGGGCATGCAGGCAGGTATTGATGAGGCCAGCCTGCAACAGGTGGCGGCGCTTACAGGTGGGCAGTTTTTCCGCGCCCGTGATGCCAAGTCGCTGGCCGGCATCTATGCCGAAATCGACCGCCTGGAGCCAAGCAGCAGTGAAGGGCAGGCATTGCGGCCGCGCATCGAGCATTACTGGCGCTGGCTACTGGCCGCATCGCTGATGGCCATGCTGGGCGGGGTTTCCGGGCAATGGCGGAGGCGCGCATGAGTCTGCAATTGTTGCGTCCGGAATGGCTTTGGGCATTGCTGCTATTGCCGCTGTTGTGGTGGTGGCAGCGTCGCAAGCGGCAGGCGAAGAGCCCCTGGCATGGCGTGATTGATGCACATTTGCAGCCGCATGTTTTGCGCCCGGGCAAAGCGCAGGCATTGACGTCTGCCTGGCTTTGGCCGCTGGCGGCGGCGCTGGCGATTCTGGCACTGGCAGGCCCTAGCTGGCGGCAGCTTGAGCAGCCACTCTGGCAGCATGGCCGGGCGCTGGTGGTGGCGATGGACTTGTCCAGCAGCATGCAGGCCCAGGACCTGCCGCCATCCCGCTTGCTACAGGCGCGCGCCAAACTGGCGCAATTGCTGGAAAAGCGCAGTGGCGGGCAGGTGGCCTTGCTGGTGTTTGCCGATGATGCGCATATGGTTTCGCCCTTGACCGACGACCATGCCAATATCGCCCTGTTTATCGAGGCGCTTGCGCCGCACATCATGCCGCAGGATGGGCAGCGTCCGGCGCGCGCGATTGCCCTGGCGGTGAAGCTGTTGCGTCAGGGCGGCGCGCAGGAAGGCGATATCCTGCTGCTGACTTCGGCTGCGGATGCTGCGGCAATCAGTGCCGCCGCTGATGCCGCAGCGCAGGGTTTCAAAGTGTCGGTGATTGCTCTTGGCAGTGAGAGTGGCAGTGAAATCCGCATGGGCGATGGCCGCATCTTCAAAACACGGATGGACAGCGCCAGCCTGAAACAGCTGGCGGCAGCCGGTCAGGGCGCGATGCTGCCGCTACGGCATGATGCGGGTGATTTGCAGGCCTTGGGCTTGCTTGAGAGCACCGATTTGCGCAAGCCGGATGCAGGCGGGCGCAGTGGCCAGGTGCCTCAGGACGAAGGCTATTGGCTGCTGCTGCCGTTGTTGCTGCTGTCCCTGCTGCTATTGCGCCGTAGTGCGCTGTTGGCGGTGGCGCTTGCGCTGATGCTGGCAACTGGGCTGCCAGCGCCTGTCGTCGCGCAAGAGATGCCCAGGCGCAGTTGGTGGCTGCGGCCTGACCAGCAGCAGTACCGGATTTTGCGCGAGGCTGATGCCGCCTATCGCGCTGGCGACTATGCCAGGGCGGCACAGGCCTATGCACAAGTGCCGGGCGCACAGGCGCGTTACAACCTTGGCAATGCGCTGGCGCAAAGCGGGCAATATCAGCAGGCGATTGCCGCCTATGGCGAGGCGCTGGCATACCGCCCGCAAATGGAGGATGCCCGTGCCAACCGGGCGGCGGTTGAGCGCCTGCTGCGACAACAGCAGCAACAGCAGCAGCCTTCGTCATCGGCGGGTGAACAATCACCGCCGCAATCGGCAGGCGGGCAGTCACAACAGCCAGGCGCGCAAGGCAATTCGCAACCTCAGGGGCAGAACCAGAATCAAGAATTGCAGCCTCAGGCCGCCGCGCAGCAAGCGGCAGCAGAGGCCAGGCAGGCGCAGCGGCAGGCAATGAATCAGGCATTGGCAGCAGCAGGCACGAGTGCAAAGACTGCACAGCACAGCCCGGAAAAGGCAGCAGATAGCGGCGCAGCCGCGCAGCATGAGCAACAACAGGCACTGGAAGCCTGGCTCAGGCGCGTGCCCGATACCCCCGGCGACTGGCTGCGACAAAAATTCTGGCTGGAGCATCAGCGCCGCCGTGCAGGAGGCGATGGGCAATGAAGCATGCAGCCATTGGTTGGCGCGGCCTGTGGCTGCTGCTCATGCTGCTGGCAGTACCGGCGGTTGCACAGGTGCGCGCCAGTCTTTCGCAATCAAGCATTGAGGCCGGTGAAACGGTCACCCTCAATATCGAGCTTGAAAATGTGCGCGCTACGCCTGAACTGGCGCCGCTTGAGGCTGATTTCAGGGTGCTGCGCATGGACAGCGGCAGGCAGGTGGAAATCCGGGGTGGCAGGTTTCATACCCGGCAGCGGTTTGCGGTGGAGCTGCGCCCGCGCAGGAGTGGCCGGATTGAAATCCCGGCCTTGAAGGTCGGGACGCAATCTACCCGGCCTTTGCGCTTGCAGGTGGCCGATGTGGCACAGGCAGGTAGCCACCAGCCACAGGCCGGGCAGGCGGTATTTCTGGAAACGGATATCAGCGATGGCTCGCCTTATGTGCAACAGGCGGTATTGCTGACCTTGCGCCTGCATTATGCGGTCAACCTGTTCAGCGGCGAGTTGCAGCAGCCCATGCCTGCCAATGCCAGCCTGGTGCCGTTTGGCAGTGATAGCCGGAGCCAGCGGGTGATTGATGGCCGGGAATACCGGGTGCTGGCGCGGCATTATCTTTTGATACCCGAGCGCAGCGGCGAGCTGGTGCTGCCAGCGGCATGGTTCCGTGGCGAGGGCGAGCGCATCGGTACGGGTGGCTGGTTTGGCCAGGGCCGGGTACAGGTGCAGGCCAGTGCACCGGCGCAGCGGCTTGCGGTGCGGCCGATTCCGGCAAACGCCGCAGCGCCCTGGCTGCCAGCGCGCAAGCTGTCGCTACGTGTACTGGATGTGGCGCAACAAGGACAGCTCGGGCAGGGCATGGCGCTGAAACTGGCGCTGCATGCCGATGGTGCAACGGCTTCGCAATTGCCGCCGCTGGAGCTTGAGCCGCATCCGCAGCTACAGGTATTTGCCGAGCCGGTTGAGCGTTCAGAAGGCGTATATCAAGGCCGGATAGAGAGCACGATAAGCCGCCAGTTCACACTGCTGCCATTGGCCGAAGGCGAGCTGCTGGTGCAGGTCAAGCCGATAAGCTGGTGGGATGTGAGCGCGCAGCGCATGCATCGCGCCGAGCTGGCGCCGATTCGCCTGAATATCGCCGCAGGCAGTCTCCAGCCACCGCCTGCGCCGCTGATAGGGCAGGCAAGGCCAGAGGCGCAGGCGCGCCCAAGCAAGACCCCGGCGGCATGGCGGGGCTGGCTTGGCTGGGGGCTGGTGCTGGCGCTGCTGATACTGCTGGTGTGCGGGCTTGTCCGCCCAGGCCCGCTTGGAGCCTGTTCAAAGTCTTTTGGGCAATGGCGCAAGCAGCGCATTGCACAGCGGCAGATGCGCAGGGCGCTCCAGCATGCGTTGCAGTCTGGCGACTTGCCCGCCATTGCCCAGTGCCTGCCTGCCGTTGCCAGCCCGGCAGCGCCCAGCCTGTCCGCGCTGCGCGCCCGGCTTGCCTGCCAGGCGCAGCGCGAGGCCATTGACCTGTTGCAGCAGGCGCTCTGGGGCGGCGGCGATGTCGAGGCCGCGCGCAAACAGTTGCGCGCAGCATTTGCCGATGTCCGGGTCTTGCGCCAACCCGGCAAGCAGCGCGCACCGCTATTGCCGCCGCTGTATCCGGAACGCTGATTTTCTTGGAGGGGCGGGCAGAATCGGTTAGGCTCGCCGTTTGACTGGCGGCCAGTGGCCGTAACCGACCCCTTTCCCGGAGCCTGTATGTCTGACGCGCACAGCAAGAACAACGGTTTGCCCCTGCACTGGAAAATGCTGATTGGCTTTGTAGGCGGCACGGCGCTGGGACTGTGTGCCAATTTCTTTGCAGCCGATGCCGGCTGGCTAAGCGCCATCACCACTTATGTGGCCGACCCGGTAGGGCAGTTGTTCCTGCGGCTTTTGTTCATGCTGGTGGTGCCGCTGGTGTTCTCTGCACTGATTCTGGGGGTGGTGGAAATTGGCGAGCCCAAATCGCTGGGGCGCATTGGCGGGCGCACCCTGTTCTGGGTGGCAACGGTGACAACGCTGGCGGTCAGCGTCGGGCTTGTGGCGGTGAACCTGGTCAAGCCCGGCGCGGGGCTGAGTGTCGAGCAACGCGCCAAGCTGATGGAAGAAGCCGGCAAACACGCTGACCGCGTTGCCAGTGCGACCGAGGCCGCGCACAAGCTCTCAGGCATTGATGTGCTGCTCAACATCGTGCCGCGCAACCCGATTGCCGCTGCGGCCAATAACGACCTGATTGCAGTGATGTTCTTTGCGCTGTTGTTCGGTATCGCTGCCACGCTTATCCGCAACCGCGCCACCGAGCACTTCGTGCTGGCCTGCCAGGGGGTGTATGACATCTGCCTGAAGCTGATTGACTGGGTGATTCGTCTGGCGCCGTATGCCGTGGCGGCGATGCTGTTCAGCGTGACCGCCAAGCTCGGCCTTGATGTGCTGCTGCTGCTTGCCAAATTCGTTGCCACAGCGGTAGGCGCGATGGGCGTGCATTTTGCGCTGGTGTTCCCGCTGCTGGTGTGGCTCATCGCCAGGCGCTCGCCCCTGCAATTTTTGCGTGGCGCGCAACCGGCCATCGTCACCGCGTTTTCCACCTCATCTTCCAGCGCCACCCTGCCCACCACCCTGATGTGTGCCGAAGAGCGCCTTGGCGTGCCGCGCCGGGTGTCGCGCTTTGTCTGCACCCTGGGGGCGACCGCCAATATGAACGGCACGGCCATGTTCGAGGGCATTGCCGTGCTGTTCCTGGCGCAGTTCTACAACGTGGAGTTGAGCCTGGCCCAGCAGGCGATGGTATTGGCATTGTGCGTGGTGGGCGGTATTGGCGCTGCGGGCGTGCCCGGCGGCTCACTGCCGGTGATTGCCAGCATCCTGCTGATGTTCGGCATCCCGGCCGAAGGCCTGGCCTTTATCCTCGGGGTGGACCGCCTTCTGGACATGTGCCGCACCACGGTGAATGTCACCGGCGATTTGGTGCTTTCCACCGTGGTCGCCCGGGGCGAGCCTGCCGAGGCCGAAGGCACGGCGGATATCGAGGCCGGGGAGCGCGAGCTGCCGTCACATTAAGCCAAGCACGGCCGCGCCTGACATGGGACAATAGCGCCCCCGAATTGCGGGGTATCCCAAACTCTTTGTCATGACGCAGCCCAGTCGCCAGGCTCTTGCCAACGCTATCCGTTTTCTTGCCATTGATGCGGTCAATGCCGCCAATTCCGGTCACCCCGGCATGCCGATGGGCATGGCGGATATTGCCGAAGTGCTCTGGCGCGACCATTTGCAGCATAATCCGGGCAACCCCGGCTGGCTGAACCGCGACCGCTTCGTGCTCTCCAATGGTCATGGCTCGATGCTGCAATATGCGCTGCTGCATCTGGCAGGTTATGACCTGCCGCTGGATGAGCTGAAAAACTTCCGCCAGTTCGGCAGCAAGACCCCGGGGCATCCGGAAAACTTCATCACCCCCGGCGTTGAAACCACCACCGGCCCCCTGGGGCAGGGCTTTGCCAATGCCGTTGGCATGGCGCTGGCCGAAAAGCTGCTGGCGCGCGAGTTCAACCGCGAAGGGCATGAAATCGTTGACCACCGCACCTGGGTATTCCTGGGCGATGGCTGCCTGATGGAAGGCGTCAGCCATGAGGCGGCTTCGCTGGCTGGCACCTGGAAGCTGGGCAAGCTGGTGGCATTCTGGGATGACAACCGCATCAGCATTGATGGCGATGTGCAGGGCTGGTTTACCGACGATACCCCGGCGCGCTTCGAGGCCTATGGCTGGCAGGTGATTCGCAATGTCAACGGCCATGACCCGGTGGAAATCGAAACCGCCATCCAGACTGCGAAAAAGTCCGGCGACAAGCCGGTGCTGATTTGCTGCCGCACGGTGATTGGCTTTGGCTCGCCCAACAAGGAAGGCAAGGAGTCGGTTCACGGCGCGCCGCTGGGTGCGGAGGAAAGCCGCCTGACCCGCGAGGCGCTGCAATGGCCGTATGGCGAGTTTGAAATCCCGCAGGAGATTCGCGCTGCCTGGGATGCCCGCGCTGCCGGGCAGCAGCTTGAAGCAGACTGGCAGGCGCGCTTTGATGCCTATCAGGCGGCGTATCCTGAGCTGGCGGCCGAATTCCTGCGCCGGATGCATGGCGAAATCGCTGCCGGGGAATGGGGAAGCAAGGCAATGGCGTATATGCAGCGATTGCAGGCCGAAGGCCCGGTGGTGGCCAGCCGCAAGGCCTCGCAGATGGCGATTGAAGCCTTTGCGCCGCTGTTGCCGGAACTCATCGGCGGCTCGGCCGACCTTGCCCATTCCAATCTCACCCTGTGGAGTGGCAGCCGCGATGCCAATGGCAGCCAGGCCGGTGGCAATTACATTTACTACGGCGTGCGCGAGTTTGGCATGAGCGCAATCAGCAACGGGCTGGCGCTGCATGGCGGCTTCATTCCCTATGACGCCACCTTCCTGGTGTTCAGCGACTATGCCCGCAATGCCATCCGCATGAGTGCGCTGATGGGGCTGCGGGTGATTCACGTCTATACCCACGACTCGATTGGCCTGGGCGAAGACGGCCCGACCCACCAGCCTGTCGAGCATGTCGCCAGCCTGCGCCATATCCCTAATAACGATGTCTGGCGCCCCTGCGATGCGGTGGAATCGGCTGCCGCCTGGTTCAGCGCCATCGAGCGCCAGGACGGGCCTTCGTGTCTGGTGTTCAGCCGCCAGAACCTGCCGCATCAGCCGCGTGATGAAGCACAGTTCGCCAGCATCTTCCGCGGCGGCTATGTGCTGAAGGACAGCGTCGGTACGCCGGAACTGATTCTGATTGCCACAGGCTCGGAGGTGGCGCTGGCCATGCAGGCGGCAGAAAAACTGGGCGATAGCGTGCGCGTGGTGTCGATGCCCTGCGTGGAAGTGTTCGAGCGCCAGAGCGCCGAATACCGCGAGGAAGTGCTGCCCGCAGCCTGCACCCGGCGCATCGCCATCGAGGCCGGTACTGCCGACTACTGGTACAAGTATGTCGGCCTGCAAGGCCGGGTGATAGGCATGCGCGAGTTCGGCGCTTCCGCGCCAGCAGGTGAACTGTTCAAGCATTACGGCTTTACCGTGGAAGCCGTGCTGGATGCAGCCAGCATGCTTTGAGCCTGACGCAATCCAGCCTGAAACGAGCCGCCGCGTGCGGCTCGTTTTGTTTGGCGGCCTTGACAGAAAAAAATTACAGATGTAATTTCATTTGCAATTACAGATGTAAATGAAGCCATGAAAATCAGCGAAGCCGAATCTGCCGTGATGGAAGTGCTGTGGAAGCAAGCGCCACAAAGCGCCGATGAAGTCGTCGCCGCGCTTGCCCGGAGCCATGACTGGCAGGAGCCGACCATCAAAACCTTGCTCAACCGCCTGCTCAACAAGGGCGCGGTCAGTGCCGAGCGCGAAGGGCGGCGTTATCTGTATGCGCCGCTGCTAAGCCGCGAGGACTGGCTGACCGGGGAGAGCCAGAGCCTTTTGCAGCGCCTGTTTGGTGGCCGGGTAGCGCCGCTGGTGGCGCATTTTTCCGAGCAACGACAGTTGAGCCGCAAGGATATTGCCGAGCTGAGGCGCCTGATTGAGGAGCTGGATGATGAGCAGCATTGAAGTGCTTGCCTGGCTGAAATACGCCACCTTTATCAGCAGTGCCGCCACCGCGCTGATACTCCTGCTGCGCAAACCGCTGCGCCGCTGGCTGGGCGCACAGGCCGCCTATGCCCTGTGGTGGCTGCTGCCGCTGGCGCTTGCTGGCAGCCTGCTACCGGCACGCAAGCTCATCGCCGCCGAGACAGCGCCTGCGCTACTGGCGGCCTTGACTATCGGCAGCGATAGCGCCCTGCATTTGTCCCAGGCCAGCGATGATTCGGCGGTTTTTATCGGACTGTGGCTGGGCGGCATGTTGCTGATGCTGGCCTGGCTTGTCTGGCAGCAAGGGCGTTTTCTGTGCAGCCTTGGCCGCTTGCAGCGCCGCGATGATGGCCTGTGGCTGGCCGAGGCGCAGGCCGGACTGCCTGCGCTGATGGGGATTTTCCGCCCGCGCATCGTGCTGCCTCTGGACTTCGATGTCCGTTACGACGCAGAAGAACAGCGGCTGATGCTGCTGCATGAAAACGCCCATCGCCAGTCTTTTGATATGCCCGGCAATGCACTCGCCGCCGCCTTGCGGGTGCTGTTCTGGTTCAACCCGCTGCTGCATTTTGCCGCTGCGCGCTTCCGCCATGACCAGGAGCTGGCCTGCGATGCGCGGGTATTGCAGCAGCAGCCACAGGCGCGCCGCCGTTACGCCGGGGCGATGCTGAAAACCCATATCGCAAACGTTTCACTACCCGTGGGCTGCCATTGGGGCAGCCCACACCCACTGAAGGAGCGAGTCATGCAAATGCAGAGAAAACTTCCGCAAAAACCCCTGCGTGCAGCGGGGATGGCGCTGGCAGTATCACTGGCCCTGGCCTCCGGCTTTGCCGCCTGGGCGATGCAGCCAGCCACAAGCCAGCTGGCAGGCAGCGCGCAAAATGATTACAGCGCCGAAATCCAGTTGGCAGTAGATGGTGGAAAAGCGCAGCGTTTTACTCTCAACGAAGGCTATGGCCGCGGGTTTGAAGTCAAGACTGATGCAGGTGAGTTGGCTTTCGCAGGGCAAATAAATCCGGTGCTTTTGGGCGAAAAGCTGGCATTCCGTATGGATGGAAATATCCAGCGGCAAGGACAGGCAGGCGGCGCGCCGGTGATGTTGCTGGTTGAGCCGGGCAAGCGCGGCAGCTTGCGCACGATGGGCGAGGCAGGTGCGCTGACATTGTCGGTATCGGTCACGCCGCGTGATATGCAAGCTGCGCGAAACAAAGCACAGGCATTGAATGGGGAAGCAGCACAAAGCCGTGATTTGCTGCATACGGTTATCAAGCGCCCGCTGCCGGTATATCCCCCCGAAGCGTTGCGCGCCGGAATCGAGGGCAGGGTGCGGGTGCTGGTGGATGTCAATGCTGATGGCACGGTCAAGGATGCCCGGGTCGGCAGGTCAGAGCCTGCCGGGGTGTTCGATGAGGCAGCTTTGACGGCGGTGCAGGAAATGCTGTTTGCACCGCAGGGCAGGGAGAGCAGTGGCTATATCGAAATTGCCTTTGTGCAGGACAAATAATGCGCAGCGCCGCTTCCGTCCTGTTGCTACTGGTCATGGTTTGCGGCTGTGCAAGCCGCAAACCGCTTGTGACTACAGCCGGGGCGCAGGGCTGGCAGGCTGATGGCCAGGTGCGGCAAAGCGTGCAGCAATCGCCTGGGGATGCGCGTTACCCGATAGCCGGTGTGCGTTTTGAGCCGCTTATTGCCGATGCAGAAAACACATCGCCCAGGTATCCCGGGCATTTGCTTGCAGCGCGCCTGCCGCCGGTTTCCGTCACGGTGCGGGTGATTGTCGATACGGAAGGCGCGGTCAGTCATGTGCTGCCGGAAATGGGGGAGGAAGCCGTGCCGCAGGCTTTTATTGATGCGGTGGTCGAAGCCGTGGGACGCTGGCGCTTTTCCCCGCTGATACGCTGGCAGGACGGCAAGGCCGAAGCCCTGCCGTGGTCGGAAAAAATGACCTTCGAGTTCCGGCAAATCAATGGCCGTGCGGTAACGCTTTAAGTCTTGCCGGTGCCGATAAGGCGCGCCAGTTGCGAGCCTGCCAGCATGGCGATGATGAAGTACAGGATATTGAGGCTGCTGAAGCTGCTGGTATTCCCGCCAAGCTGCTGTAGCGCGTCCTGCAAGACAAAGGCCAGGCTGCCAACCGCAGGGCCGGGGCAGTAGCCCGCCAGGCCCCAGCCGATACCGAACAGGGCGCTGCCAATGAGAAGCGGCCTGCTGATTTCGCCGCTGGCCGGTGTGGGCATGGCATCGCCACTGAAGGCGCGCTCACGGCGGCGCAACAGCCAGAAGCCGGGGGTGGTGATGGCAAGCGCCGCAGTCATCACCAGTGCCAGTGATGGGTCCCAATGACCGGCCAGGTCGAGGAAGTTCTGCACTTTGTACGGGTTTGCCATGCCGGAGATGGCAAGGCCAAGGCCAAACAGCAGACCGGCGATGAGGGCAATGATTGGCTTCATGACAAGCCTCCTTGCAGGACATGACGCAGCAGATACACGGTGATGAAACCAGCGCCCATAAAGGTCAGCACGGCAAGCAATGAGCGTGGTGAAAGCCGCGCCAGGCCGCAGATACCGTGACCGCTGGTGCAGCCATTGCCAAGGCGGGTGCCAAAGCCGACCAGAAAACCGGCCAGAATCAGCAGTGGCCAATTGGCCGGAGAAGCCTGGTATTGCACTTGACCCAACAGTGCAGGCAGCGCCACACCGATGATAAGCCCAAGCAAAAACAGCATTCGCCAGCCGCGTCCCTCGCGGCTTTCCAGGGCGTTGTTCAGGATGCCGCTGATGCCGGCAATGCGTCCAATACCGGCCAGCAACAGCAGCGCGGCCAGCCCAATCAATGCGCCGCCAAGCAGTGCTGGCCAGGGCGTGAAAGAAGTCATCATGATTTCACCTTGACTAAAGGGTTACAGGGTATCCAGCGGGATTTTCAGATAGCGCACGCCGTTGCTTTCCGCTTCGGGCAGGGCGCCGGCGCGGATGTTGACCTGCACCGCAGGCAGCAGCAGGCGCGGCATTGCCAGGCTGGCATCACGAGCCGTGCGCATGGCGACAAACTCGGCCTCTTGCGTATCGGCGCGCACATGGATATTGCCAAGTTTTTGCTCGCCAATGCTGGTCTGGCAGCGGAACTCGCGCCCGCCCGGCGCATAGTCATGGCAGACAAATACCCGGGTGGCATCAGGCAGGGCATATAGCCGCTGGATGGAGCGATACAGGGTGGCGGCATCGCCGCCGGGAAAATCGCAGCGTGCAGTGCCGCCATCGGGCATGAACAGCGAGTCGCCGGCAAACAGTGCATCGCCAATCAGGAAGGCATTGCTGTCATTGGTATGTCCCGGCACCGGAATGACTTCGGCCTGTAGCGCGCCGATGGCAAAACGCTCGCCTGCGGCGAACAGATGGTCAAACTGCGAGCCATCCACCGGGAAATGCTCGCCCAGGTTGAATATCGGCCGGAAAGTTTTTTGCACGCGGGCAATGCCTTCGCCAATGGCGATTTTGGCCTGCGGGAAATGCCGGCTTTTCAGCCAGTGGGCGGCAGAAAAATGGTCGGCATGGGCATGGGTTTCCAGCAGCCATGCCACATGCAGCCGATGCTGGGCAATATGCGCCAGCAATTTTTCTGCGCTTGTGGTGGCGGTGCGGCCAGACTTGAAATCAAAGTCCAGCACGCTGTCGATGATGGCGGCCTGCCCGCTGGCCGGGTCGCTGACGATATAGCTCCAAGTATTGCTATCGTCATGGAAAAACGGGTGTACTTGAGCGTGCATGAGCGTCAACCGGAGGATTTGGGGGCGCAGTAGATAGCGTGGAGCGTGTCGAGGATATGTCTGGCCGGGCCATCAACCAGCGCGTAATAGATGGTCTGCGCCTGGCGCCGGGTAGTGACCAGGCCTTCGCTGCGCAGCACGGCCAGATGCTGGGAAAGCGCCGACTGGCTCAAATCAATGCCGGCATTGAGCTGCCCCACGGACTGCTCGCCCTCCACCAGCCTGCATAGCAGCATCAGGCGGTTTTCATTGGCCAGCGCCTTCAATAATGCCGTGGCCTCGCCCACATGCGCCTGTATTGCGGCTTCGTCCGCTGCGCTCATGGCAGGACGATGGGCAGTTTGGCCGCAGTCCAGTCCTCAAAGCCGCCGCTTATCGAGTGCACATCGGTAAAGCCAAGCTGTTGCAGGCTGTCCGCCGCCAGGGCAGCGCGCCCGCCAGTGCGGCAATACAGCACGATTCTGGCATCCTGCCCGGCGGCAGGATGGGCGCCGATTTGGAACTCCAGCACACCGCGCGGGATATTGATGGCGCCTTCAATATGACCGGCAGCAAATTCGGCAGGCTCGCGCACATCAACCAGCAGTGCGGCTGCATTGTCACGATGAAAATCCGCAGGCGAGATTTCACGGATACGCAGTCTGGCCTGGGCGACCAGTTCGGCGGCAGTCATGGACATGGTGGGCTCCTCATTGGCAGGGGATGTGGATGATACACTTAATTAAGATTTTTCTTATGCAAGGTGATTTGATGAAATCGTGGGCAGGATGGCTGCTGCTGCCGGTATTGGCTGGCTGCCAGGCGGAAAAAACGGCAACAGTGGAGGCGGTGCAGAGTGGACAGGCGCCGCTTGAACAGGCGGATATGGCCGCCAGGCAGCGTGCCCAGCAGGCCGCCAAGGCGTTTTCCGAACGGCTACAGAGCGCGCTGAAACAGAAAATGGGCGCAGAAGGCCCGGTTGCGGCGATTGATTTTTGCAAGACACAGGCGCCCGCGATTGCGGCGGCGGTGGCCGATGAGCATGGCGTGGCCATTGGCCGCATCCCGGTAGCGGGCAAGGTGCGCAACCGGGCTAATGCCATTGAAGGCTGGCAGGCCGGGGTGCTGGCCGACTTTCAGGCGCGTGCGGCATCCACGCCGGTGGCCGAGCTTGTCCATAGCAGTAGCGAACAGCTGCCCGAAGGCATCGCCCTGCGCATGATGAAAGCCATCGAAGTGCAGCCTGCCTGTCTGGCCTGCCACGGCAAACAACTGGCAGGGCCAGTGCGTGATGCCCTGGCCAGAAACTATCCCGAAGATACCGCGACCGGCTTTGAGGCAGGTGACTTGCGCGGTGCACTCTGGGTGGAAGTACCATCTGACCCTGTTGTTTCCAATTGAGGAGAATCGTGTGAAGCATGCAATCCGGCTTGGCCTGCTGGCCCCGGCGCTGTTGTCCCTGAGCGCCTGTGTTGACCCCCCGAAGCGTGAGCAGGCAGCGGCGCCCGCTGTCATCCATCAGGCAGGGAGCGCCAGCAGCGTGAGTATTCCGGTATTCAACCCGCGCGCAGGGGTTTACAGCGCAGGCCAGCCTGCGGCGCAGGACTGGCAGGCTTTTGCCGCCCAAGGCATCACCACGGTCGTCAATATGCGCGGCCCGGATGAGCTGGCCGGGCGTGATGAACGGGCGGAAGTCACTGCCGCCGGGATGAAGTACCTGGAGCTGCCGATTGCAGATGGCAGCGCCATCAATGCCGACAACGCCGCACGCCTGCATCAGTTGCTGAAGGATGCCGATGGCCCGGTATTGCTGCACTGTGGCAGCGCCAATCGCGCCGGTGGCCTGTTGGCGCTGATGGCGGCATTGAACGAAGGTCAGGAACAGGCCGCCGCACTTGAGCTTGGCCGCAAGGCCGGGATGAAGAGCACCGAAACTGCGGTGCAGGCTGCCCTGGCTGCGCGCTGCCAGGATGGCGGGCAGCAGCACTGCTGAGCCTGTTCCGCAGCCAAAAACAAGGCCATGCCGTTTCCGGCATGGCCTTGTCGTGGTGAATGGCAGTCCGATTAGAACTTCATCACGTAAGAAGCGCCGTACACCAGCGGGTCAACATTGACAGTGCCAATCGGCGCCTTGTTCAGCTTGACCTTGGTGTCGATGTCAATCCAGCGGGCATCCACACGGATGGCGCTGTTTTCGCTGAGCGCGAAGTCCACGCCCGCATGCAGGGCGGCACCCCAGGAGTTGCCAAGACGCAGCTCATTGCCTGCCAGGCCGCCGTGGGTCTTTTCGCCGTAGAACCAGGTGAAGTTCACGCCAGCGCCGACGAACGGCTTGATTTTGCCGTCCACTTCACCGAAGTGGTACTGCACGCTCAGGGTCGGCGGCAGGTGCTTGGTGGTGCCGACCTTGCCCAGCCCCTTGATGTTGATATCGTGCTGGAACGGCAGCGCGGCGATGACTTCAATGCCAAGGTTGTCAGCGATGAAGTATTCGCCGGTGATGGTCGGGCGGATGTTGTTGCCCACATCCACGGCCAGGGTGTTGCCGGCCAGCTTGCCGTTATTGGACTTCGGGGCGACCTGGTGGGCGCCCACGCCCAGGGTGAATTCGCCCTTGGACTGGGCAAAGGCCGGGGCGGCCACAAACAGGGCAGCGGCGGCGGCCAGCGGTGCAATCTTGCGAATCATCATGATTTCTCCTGATTAAAGGGTGAAAGGTGAATGGGGTTCATGATGCCAAGTGTTCGCGGCAGCATGATTGATGAAAATCAAAATTCCGTTAAATCATGGCGATGGGTAGCTGAATGGCGGGGAAACAACTGTGAATTTGCTAAACTCCCGAATCTTTCCCCAGCACTCTAACCAGGAGTAAATCAATGGCTATCAAGGTCGGTATCAACGGGTTTGGCCGTATTGGCCGCAACGTGCTTCGTTCGGCATTCCAGAACTTTGCCGGTGAAATCGAAATCGTCGGCATCAATGACCTGCTGGAGCCGGAATATCTGGCTTACATGCTGAAGTACGACAGCGTGCATGGCCGCTTTGACCGCGAGCTGAAAGTCGAGGGCAATACCCTCATCATCGACGGCCAGAAGATTCGCCTGACCCAGGAAAAAGACCCGGCCAACCTGAAATGGGACGAAGTGGGCGCCGATGTGGTCATCGAGTCCACCGGCATCTTCCTCACCAAGGAAGGCGCGCAAAAGCATATCGACGCCGGTGCCAGGAAAGTCATCATGTCGGCGCCGTCCAAGGACGATACGCCGATGTTCGTATATGGCGTCAACCACCAAACCTATGCCGGTCAGGCCATCATCTCCAATGCCTCCTGCACCACCAACTGCCTGGCGCCGATTGCCAAGGTGCTGAACGACAAATGGGGCATCAAGCGCGGCCTGATGACCACCGTGCATGCAGCCACCGCCACCCAGAAAACCGTGGACGGCCCCTCCAGCAAGGACTGGCGCGGTGGCCGCGGCATCCTGGAAAACATCATCCCCTCCAGCACCGGCGCTGCCAAGGCAGTGGGCGTGGTACTGCCGGAGCTCAAGGGCAAGCTCACCGGCATGGCGTTCCGCGTGCCGACCAGCAATGTCTCGGTGGTTGACCTGACCGTGGAGCTGGACAAGTCCGCCAGCTATGACGAAATCAAGGCAGAAATGAAGGCACAGAGCGAAGGCGCGCTGAAGGGCGTGCTCGGCTATACCGAAGACAGCGTGGTCGCCACCGACTTCCGTGGCGATGCGCGCACCTCCATTTTTGATGCCGGTGCCGGTATCCAGCTTGATGGCAGCTTTGTCAAACTGGTGAGCTGGTATGACAACGAATGGGGTTACAGCAACAAGTGTCTGGAAATGGCCAAAGTCGTGGCCGCCAAGTAAGCGAAGTTTGACTGGAGAGGCCCCGCATTGCGGGGCTTTCTCTTGCCTGCGACCCATGCGGCGCGCTAGTGTGCGGCTGCGAGCCAATCGGGGGTGACTAATGAAAACAGGGCTGATTTTTCTGGTGCTGGCTGTACTTGTACTCAGTGTGCCGGTTCTGTTGATTGCTGCACTGCTCTCGGTCAGCGGCCTAAAGCGCAGGCTGAGCCAGGTCGAGCGACAGCTTGCCGAGCTTCAGGCGCATTGGCCGCCGGGTCAGCTATCGCCAGAGGCTGTGACAGAACCGCTGCCGCAGACTGAAGGCGCGCCGCTGCCGTCCGGCGTCGGCGCGGCTGCGATAGCCGAAACAGATGATGGGCCGCCTGCGGTTTTTGCCCGTGAAGCAGTCACTGCCAGGCAGGCGGTACCGCCGCCGCTTTCTGATGTCGCGCCGCCTGCAGCGGCGACACCGATACCCACACCGCCGCCGTTGCGGCCTGCCCCCCAGGCTGCCGTAGCGGTTCCGGGCGTGATGGAAAAAATCCTGGGCGGCATCAAGGACTGGTTTACCCGTGGCAACCTGCCGGTCAAGGTCGGCATGCTGGTGATGCTGGCCGGGGTCGTGGCTCTGCTGCGCTATGCCGGCCAGCAGGGCTGGGTGCAATTGCCCATCGAACTGCGCCTTGCCGGGGTGGCCGCTGTGGCAAGTGCTGCCGTGGTATTTGGCTGGCGGCAACGCGCGCGCAGGCCGCAGTTTGCGCTGGCGCTGCAAGGCGGGGCGATTGGCGCCCTGCTGCTGACCATTTTTGCCGCCAGCAAAATGTATGGCGTGTTGCCACTGGAGCTGGCTTTTGCATTGAGTGTGGCGCTGATTGCTGCTGCCGGGGTCTTGGCGGTGTTGCAGGATTCGCGCACGCTGGCGATTCTGGCAACGCTGGCAGGTTTCTGCGCGCCGCTCTGGCTGTCTTCGGGGAGTGGCAATCATGTGGTCTTGTTTACCTATTACGCCATCCTCAATCTGGCGATTTTTGGCGTGGTCTGGCTAAAACCGTGGCGGGTATTGATGCTGCTGGGCTTCGTGTTCACTTGGGGCATCGGAATACTTTGGGCCGTATTGAGCTACCGGCCGGAGTTGTATGCCAGTGCGCAGACGTTTCTAGTGCTGTTCTTCCTTATCTATCTCCTGATGCCGGTACTGCACGCCCGCCGGCAGTTGCCGGTACGCGGGGATGTCATCAATGGGCTGCTGCTGTTTGCCACGCCACTGCTGGCGTTTTCATTGCAGGCAGGGCTGATGTCCGCTGAACGGATGTCGCTGGCCTTTGTCGCCGTTGCTGTGGCAGCCATCTATGCGCTGCTGGGCGCATGGCTGCGCGGCCATGCGCGTTACCGGGTGCTGTTTGATGCTTATGTCTTGCTGGCAACGGGCTTTGTCACCCTGGCAATTCCGCTGGCGTTCTCGGCCAGGGTCAGTGGTGCATTGCTGGCGGTGGAGGGCGCGCTGCTGGTTTGGTTTGGCTTGCGGCAGCAACGTGCCCTGCCGCTGTATGCCGGCCTTGGCCTGCAGCTTGTTGCCGCCTTGCTGCACTGGGGAGCGCGTAGCGATGCCAGCCTGCGCGGCATGCAATATGGTGACGGGTTGAACGCAGCCATGGCATGGCCGGTATTGAACGCCCTGGCAATGGGTGGGCTGATATTGGCAGTGGCGGGTTTCAGCAGTGCCTTGCTGCTGTGGCGTCGGCAGCGTGTGCTGCTGGCCGTGCTGCTGTATGGCTGGGGGCTGTATCACTGGCTGGGCACCTGGGCAGCGGAAATCGCCTGGTTTGCAGATGGTGCTGTTGCGCGTCTGGCCTGGCAGCTGCTGCTGGCGAGCAGCACTGCCTGGCTTGCTGCCGAGGCTTTCCGGCGTTGGCAGGGCCGGGCGCTGGCGCTTACCGTGCCGCTGGCACTGCTGATGGTGCTGCTGCTGAATCTGTCGGCGTTTACCCTGGATATACGGGTATTGGGCCTGACCGGGCTGGCTTGGCTGGTTCATGGCGTGCTCGGCTGGCGCAGTTTGCAGGCGCTGCGTGGCAGTGCATTGCCCGAAGCTGGCGGGTCGCAGCTGCTGTGGTGGTTGAGCTGGCCGCTGTTGCTGAGCCTGGGGCTGTCCAGCCTGGGTAGCGGGCGGAATCTGGATAACGGCTGGATTTTTGCCCTTTACTTCCTGCCATGGCTGGCGGCACTGGCAGTGGCGCTGCGTGCTGGCAGGGTGGTGATGCAGCCCCTGGGCGCTGCATTCGCCGCCTGGCGGCCGCGACTGGTTGCGGCGCTGGCGGTGCCGGTGGTGCTCGGGTTTGCGCTTGGTTTTCTGAGTCTGGGCAAGGCCGCGCCGCTGCCGTGGATTGCGCTGCTCAATCCCCTGGAGCTGTTGCAGCTTCTTGCCCTGTTGTTGCTGGTCGATGGCCAGCGCCGTTACCGGCTGGGGCGGTGGGCGCAGATATCATTGGGCGTGCTGGCGCTGCTCTGGGTGAGCCAAATGGTCTTGCGCAGTACCCATCACTGGGGTGGCCTGCCATGGGGCGTGCAGATGCTCCACTTCTCCCTGGCGCAGACCAGCCTGACCGTGCTCTGGAGCGTGCTGGGCATGGCTGCCTGGGTGGCCGGTTCGCGCCGCAGTCATCGCGGCCTGTGGCTGATGGGGGCGCTGCTGATGGGGCTGGTGCTGCTCAAGCTGCTGTTGATTGACCGCCAGCATCTGGGCAACCTGCTCGGCATTGGCTCGTTCATTGTGTATGGCTTGCTGTGCACGGTAGTGGGCTATCTGGCGCCAGCGCCGCCCCGCGAACAAAAGGAGAATGCCGCATGAAACCCGGCAAAAGCCTGCTTTGCCTGTTGCCACTGCTGCTGCTATTGACCGGCGCTGCCGGCTGGTTGCGGCAATGGCCGATTGCAACCATTGATAAAAAGGCCAAGGCTTACCGTGTTGAGCTTGGCGAGGCGGTGTATCGCCATGCCCGGGACATCGCGCTGCGTGATGTGGCAGTCATTGATGCCGATGGTCGGCCTGTACCAGCGATGCTGTTCGCCGCCGATGCGCCGACCGCGCAAGCGCCAGGGCAACAGCCGCTGCGCTGGTTTGCACTGCCCAAAGCGCCTGCGGCCACGCTGGACATGATGAGCGAGCGCGATGAAAGCGGCCAGCTGCTGCGTATCAGGACCCGGGAAGTCAGGAGGGCAGACGCAGATGGCGATAGCTGGCTGGTGGATATGAGTCCCCTGCCGGTCAAGCCCGAGGCCTTGCTGCTGCAATTTGCGCCGGAGGCGCAGTTCAGCGCCAGCATGCGGGTGGAAGGCAGCGATGACCTCAAGAGCTGGGCGATACTGCATGACAAAATCGCGGTATTGCAGCTCCAGCAAGGGGATGCGCGCATGGTGCAAACCCGGATTGCACTGGCGGGGCAGGCGCGCTATCTGCGGCTGACCTTGCAGGGGGCAGAGGCCGTCTTGCAGGCAGTATTGGCAGAACTGCCTGCAGCGCATGTCGAGCCGGAGCGCGCATGGCAACGCTACCAGAGCAAACCCGACCAGGAACGGCTCAGCTTCGAGTTCGAGGTGGATGGCCGCCAGCCATTTGACCGTGTGGATGTGATTTTGCCCGGCAGCGCGCTGGCGCGTTTCCGCCTGGAGAGCCGTGACAGCCCGCAGCAGCCCTGGCAGCATCGCGCCGGCCCCTGGATGCAGTATCAGCTCGGTGAGGAGGCGCGCTCGGCAGCGCAGCAGTTTGCACCGTTGCGGCAGCGATACTGGCGGCTGATAGCCGACAGGCCGCTGCATGATATGCCGCAATTGCAACTGGGCTGGCGCCCGGAAGTGCTGATATTTGTTGCCACGGGCAAGCCGCCGTATCGGCTGGTGGCAGGCAGTGCCACGCAGCAGCGCCAGGATGCCCCGGTTGCGGATGTGCTGGCACAGATGCGCGGCAACTACGGCACCCAGTGGCGGCCTGCGATGGCCGAAGTCAGTGGCGAGGGCGAGATTGCCGACAGCAATGCCCTGACTGTGGCGCGCGACAATAAACCATTGCTGCTGTGGGTCATCCTGATTGTGGCAGTGTTGCTGATTGGCGGCTTTGCCGTTTCCCTGTTGAAAGCCCAGAGGACAGATGAGCATGCGTGAGCGCGACAATCCCGCAGGTCTGGAGCGCGATGACATCGTGCGTCTGGTCGATGTGTTTTATGACCGGGTGCAGGCCGATGCGGTCATCGGCCCAATCTTCAATGATGCCGTGCACGACTGGCCCGCGCACAAGGCGATGCTGGTGCGGTTTTGGTCGTCGGTGGCATTGGGGACGCGCGAATATCGCGGCAACCCGATGGCGGTGCACCGCGCCTGGCCGATTATTGATGCGCACTTCGGGCACTGGCTGGCGCTCTGGCAGCAAACCGCGCAACAGGAGCTGGGCGAGGCCAAGGCCGATGTGCTGTATCAACATGCTCGCCGCATTGCCCAGAGCCTGCGCTATGGGCTGGGACTTGACCGTACCCGGCCACTGCCGGTGTTGCTGGGTTGATGCTCAGAGCCTGTTCAAGGCCTCTTCTCGGTACCCGCAAGTGCAGCCCATGTGCAGGGGCAAGACGCACGCCGCCGCCAAGACTGGCTGTCTTGGCAAGGTGTGCAACAAAGCCCCTGTGCATGGGCTGCCTTGCCCAATGGGTTGCACCGCAAAGGCGGCATCTGCGCTGTTGCAAATGCTCGTCGGGCCACCAAGCCCGCCTGCGCTTTGCGCCTTGCATCTGCCGCCTTTGCGAAGCAACGGGCGCCAAGAAGAGACTTTGAACAGGCTCTCAGTGGCTGCGGGTATAACGGCCATGTTCCACCCGGATATGGCCTTCCAGTTCCAGCGTCAGCAAAACGGGTGCAAGTTCGGTAACCGGCTGTGCGCTGCGCTCAACCAGCGTGTCCAGGGTTACCGGGTCATAGCCAATCGCCTGCAAGATACTTTGCTGCCGGGGAGATAGGCCGGTATCGGGCGTTGGGCTTGCTGCCCTTTCGCCAGCCAGCCGGGTTTTCAGGACTTGTCCCAGATGCTGCAACATGGGCAGAACCGCGCTGGCAATGTCCTGGGGGCAGGTAGCCAGGGTCGCGCCATTGCGCAGCAAATGGTGGCAGCCGCGCGCCATCGGGTTATGAATGGAGCCGGGCAGGGCGAATACTTCGCGTCCGGCCTCTGCGGCCAGGCGTGCGGTAATCAGCGCGCCAGAACGCTCGGCCGCCTCCACTACCAGGGTGGCCGCCGAAAGCGCCGCCACGATACGGTTGCGTGCCGGAAAATTGTGCTGCAGCGGCGGTGTGCCGGGCGGGTATTCGCTGATAACCGCGCCGCGCGCGGAAATTGCCTGCATCAGTGCGCGATGGCTGCGCGGGTAGGCGGTGTCGATACCGCAGCCCAAGACTGCCAATGTCAGGCCCCCGTCACAGGACAGCGCGCCTTCATGCGCGGCGCGGTCTATGCCTGCGGCCAGGCCGCTGCTGATGGCAAAGCCCTGCGAGGCCAATTGCCGGGCAAAGGCATGGGCATTGTCGCGGCCACCGGCACTGGCGTGACGGCTGCCGACGATGGCGATTTGTGGCTGCCATAAATGACCCGGCTCACCTGCAACAAACAAGGCCATTGGCGGGTCGGGCGCCTGCGCCAGTAGTGGCGGATAGTCGTTATCGCCAAAGATGATGAGATGATGCTCTGGAGCTTCAAGCCAGCTCAGGCTGCGTTCAAGCAATACCTGGGTTGTTTTGTCCGGACTGCGCAGCCGGGCGATTTGTGCGGTGCTCAAGCCGGCTTCTTGCCAGGCATGACTACCGGCATGCAGTGCTTTGCCCGCATCGCCACCAAAGTGCTGTAGCAGACGCCGCCGGGGTGCACTGGCACCCTGGACAAAAATCAGCCGCAGCAGGGCAGGGGTGGCGTTATCACAGGACATGCCGCCAGTTTGGCGCACAAACAGAAACGGCACCCTCGGGTGCCGTCCTGCAAGCGTGTCGGAAATTTCCGCAAAATCAGTATGGCGCGTCCGGGTGCTTGAGTTCGTAGCCGGTATGTGCCGGTTTGACGCTGTCCATCACCAGGCCGTAGCTGATTTTGTCAAAGGTGCGGAACACCATCACATGGCCTGCAAACTCGTCAGGCAGGCGTACCTTGCTGCCATTGCCGACCAGTTCGCTGTCGCGGCGCGGGACTTGCACGCGATCGACCACATTGCTGCCCACGCGCCAGATTGAGAACACCGTGCCGTTATCCACGCCATCGCGTGCGCCGACCGAGAGCGCCACCACGTCGCGGGAGCCAGCGACATTGCTGCGATCGGCCACGGCCAGGATTTGCGCCTTGCGGTAAGGGAACTGGTTCTTGGGCGGATGCGGGAAGAACTGCAGGTCATACGGAATCGACTCGACCGGTACCAGCTTGTCGCCTACGCGGACTTCATAGTTTTGGTCGTCCAGCTTCAGCGTGGCCGCTTCGATGCCGCCGACTTCGCCCAGGGTGATAACGCCGGCATTGACGCGGCGCATTTCATAGCCGAGTTTTTCCATGCCATCGCGCGCCAGCATGAATTCGCTCCATGCCTGCGCATCGGCCGGGTAGTCGGTGCGGCGACCGGCGCGGTCAAGCGGCGCGCGGCGGGTCAATGCGCCATTGCTGCCGCGGCGCATGCCCATGGTATAGAGCTGTACCGGGCGCATCACCGCATAGCGTTGGCCGGGCTGTGCACTGGTGCCCAGGCCGCGGACATAGACTGACTGACCCTGGGTGCCCAGGGGGCGGTCTTCTTCCAGGCCGACCACATACGGCAAATCGTCGATTTGCTCGTAGATACGCATATCCTTGAGGAAGGCTTCAACCTGATCCAGCGGTACGCCGGTAATCGGTGCCTCAGTGCGCGGGCCTTCGGCCTGCACTTGCCCCCGGTTGAGATAGGCCAGGCTCAGCACATCACCCGGATAAATCAGGTGCGGATTCTTGACCTGTGGGTTGGCTTGCCAGATTTCCGGCCACAGCCAGGGCTTTTTCAGGAAGCGGCCAGCAATCCCCCAGAGGGTGTCACCTTTTTGAACCACATAGGTATCCGGGTGGTCGGCGCGGTATTCCTGCGCGATGGCAAGGCCTGCCACGGCGGTCAGGGCGGCGGTAAAGAACGCGGTACGCAGTTTGTGCGCAGCATTTGCAAGCTTGGCAGCCATTGTTGTATCCAGATTCCCCAGTCAATACGCCATTTAGATCACATTTTGCAGTATTTCACAAGTATAGCGTTAGAATCGCGTCCCGATTCAACGATTTTTTAATGCCGCCCGCAAGGTTTGGCGCGAGGTTCGAAATATGGCTTTGCTTCCTATTCTAGAGTTCCCTGACCCCCGTTTGCGCACCCGTGCGCTGCCGGTAGAGGCCGCCGAAGTGGTCGGCGAAAAATTCCAGACCCTGCTCGATGACATGTTTGAAACCATGTATGCTGCGCCGGGCATTGGCCTTGCCGCAAGCCAGGTGGACGTGCATCAGCGTTTCATGGTGATTGATGTCAGCGAGGCGCATGATGCGCCGCTGGTATTCATCAACCCGGAAATCATCGCCCGCGATGGCGAGCAGGTGTATCAGGAGGGCTGCCTGTCGGTGCCGGGCATCTTTGCCGATGTCACCCGCGCCAACCAGATTCGCGTGCGTGCACTGGGGCGCGATGGTCAGCCCTTCGAGATGGATGCCGATGGTTTGCTGGCGGTATGCATCCAGCACGAAATGGACCATCTGGAAGGCAAGCTGTTTGTCGATTACCTCTCGCCGCTGAAGCGCGAGATGGTGAAGAAAAAGCTCGCCAAGCTGAAGAAGGCCGCCTGAGCCGCGCATGAAAATCGTTTTTGCCGGTACGCCCGAGTTTGCCGTCCCCTGTTTTCATGCCGCGCGTGAAAAAGCCGAAGTTCTGGCGGTTTTTACCCAGCCCGACCGCCCGGCCGGGCGTGGTCGCGGCGTGCAGATGTCGCCGGTGAAGCAGGCCGCGCTGGCGGCCAATGTGCCGGTATACCAGCCGGAAACATTGCGCACGCCCGAAGCCCAGGCATTGCTGCGCGAATTGGCGCCGGACTTGATGGTGGTGGTGGCTTATGGCCTGATTCTGCCGCAGGCGGTGCTGGATATTCCGGTGCATGGTTGCTGGAATGTGCACGCCTCGCTGTTGCCGCGCTGGCGCGGCGCCGCGCCCATCCAGCGGGCGATTGAGGCGGGCGACAAGCAAACCGGCGTCTGCCTGATGCGCATGCAAAAAGGGCTGGATACCGGGCCGGTCATGCTGCAACTGGACACCGCTATCAGCGATACCGATACCGGCGGCAGTCTGCATGACCGGCTGGCGATGCTTGGCGCACAAGTACTAGGTGATGGCCTGGGGTTGTTGCGGGTGGGTTTGTTGCCCAGCGCCCGCGCGCAGGACGAAGACGGTGTGAGCTATGCCCACAAGCTGGACAAGGCCGAGGCGCGGCTGGACTGGCAACAGCCGGCCGAGCAACTGGCACGCAAGGTGCGCGCTTTCCACCCCTGGCCGGTGGCCGAGGCCTTGCTGGAGGGCGAGCGTGTCCGCATCCATGAGGCGCAGGCCGTGGCCAGCGATGGCAGCCATGCGCCGGGCAGCATCATCTGCGCTACGCGCGCTGGCATTGATGTGGCAACCGGCGAGGGCGCATTGCGCATTCTGCGCCTGCAGCGCGAAGGTGGCAGGCCGGTTACCGCAGCCGACTGGTTGAATGCCCGCAAGGCTCAACATGCCGGTTGAGCGCGATAACGGCGCGGCAAGCCGTGCGGCGGCGGCGCGAATTCTGGATGCGGTGCTGCATCAGGGACGCTCGCTGAAAGCCGAATTCGCCAGCCAGCTGCCACTGCTTGCCGACCTGCGTGACCGCGCGCTGGTGGAGGCTGCGGTGCTGGCGGCCTTGCGCGAGCATGGCCGTTATGCCGATGCCCTGAATGGCTGGATGACGCGCCCGCCCGGCAAGCGCGATGGCCTGCTGCGTGCGCTGCTGTATATCGGTTTTGCGCAACTGGATGTGATACGGCTGCCCGAACACGCCGCCGTGGCGGCCACGGTGGATGCGGCGCGCAGCCTGAAATATGCCCATCAGGCCGGTCTTGTGAATGCCATCCTGCGCCGCGCCTTGCGCGAGCCCTTGCCGGCAAGGCGTGCTGATGCTGCCTGGCCGCGCTGGCTGGCGGCGCGGGTGCGCAAGGACTGGCTGCAACAGGCCGAGGCGATATTTGCCGCCAGCGCCATGCCGCCGCCGATGTGGCTGCGTATCAACCGGCAAAAAACCAGCCGCCACGCCTATGCCGAAAAGCTGCATAAGGCGGCTATCAGGCACTATTTGCCTGCTGATTTGCCCGATGCCGTTCAACTGCCCGAACCCCTGGCAGTGGAGAGGCTGCCGGGGTTTGCCGCAGGCGAAGTCTCGGTACAGGATGGCAGTGCGCAGCGGCTTGTGGATGCCTTGCCATTGCAGGCAGAGGCGCGGGTGCTGGATGCCTGCGCCGCGCCCGGCGGCAAGGCCGCGCATCTGGCCGAGCGTTACCCGGCGGCACGGCTCCTGGCGCTGGATGTGGATGCCCGGCGCGTGCGCCGCATGACAGAAACCTTCGCGCGCACCGGGCTGGCGGTTGAAGCGCGCGCCGCCGATGCCACGGCCACGGCAAGCTGGTGGGATGGAGAGCCGTTTGCCGCCATCATCATTGACGCGCCATGCAGCGCCACCGGCGTGGTGCGCCGCCAGCCGGACGTCCTGCTGCACCGGCGCGAGGACGATATCCCGCGTCTGGTTGCCTTGCAGGCGCGGCTGCTGGATGCGCTCTGGCCGCTGCTCGCGCCCGGTGGCGTGCTGCTGTATGCCACCTGCTCGATTCTGTCTGCCGAAAACGCCGGACAAATCGCCGCATTTTTGCAGCGCACCGCCGATGCCCGGCTGCTGCCGCTGGATGCGCGCTTTGGCCGCGATACCGGCCATGGGCATCAGCGCCTGCCGGGAGAAGACGATATGGACGGGTTTTTCTATGCCCGCCTTGAGAAAAATCGCCCATGAAAAAAGACGCGGCACTTGATGCCCTGCTACTGCCCTTGCAGCAGCAGCTTGTAAGCTTTGCCCAGGGCAATACCCTGTTTTTGCGCGCCCGCGAAGGCGCGGCCTTGCAGGCGCTACGGGCGCTCGAACCGCTATGCGTGCAGCCCTTCAAGCCCTGGGCCGATGCGCTGACCCGCGCCGGATTCAAGGTGCAGCCACAAGTGCCACAGGCGCAGGATTTTGCCCAGGTGCTGGTATTGCCGCCGCGGCAGCGTGAGGAAGCTCGCAGCCTGCTGGCAGCGGCCTTTGATGCCTGCGTGCCGGGCGGCCTGGTGCTGGCCAGCGTCGCCAATGACGAGGGCGCCAAGGCCATCGAAGGCGACTTCAAAAAGCTCGCAGGTGGCCTTGACGGGCAATTGGGCAAATATCACTGCCGGGTGTTCTGGGCGCGCTGCGATGCTGCGCGGCTGGATACCGGGCTGCTGCGCCAATGGCGCCTGGCCGATGCGCCGCGGCAGATTCAGGGCGGCTTTCAAAGCCGCCCCGGGGTATTTGCCTGGAACCGGGTCGATGCCGGTTCCGCACTGCTGGCCGGGCATCTGCCGCAGGGCATCAGCGGACGCGCTGCCGACCTTGGCGCTGGCTGGGGGTTTCTTGCCGACGCCGTGCTTGGCAAGAATCCCGGCCTGCGCGCGCTGGATGTGTTCGAGGCTGATGCCCGCGCACTGGCGCTGGCTGAGCACAATCTGCGCCGCCATCAGCACAGCGCCGAAATCGCCTGTCACTGGCATGATGTAACGGCGGGACTGCCTGCCGGTGCGCAATACGAGCTGGTGGTCAGCAATCCGCCGTTTCACGATACCGGCAAGGCGGCGCAGCCGGGCATCGGCCAGGCCTTCATCCGCGCCGCTGCCGAGCGCCTGGCCGCACACGGCGCCTTCTGGCTGGTCGCCAATGCGCACTTGCCTTATGAGGCGCTGCTGGCCGAGCGTTTTGCCAGCCTGCGCGTAGTGGCCGCAGCGCAGGGCTACAAGGTGATTGAATGCCGTCAGGTGCGCCGGTGAGTGGCAAGGTCAAACTGCTGCGCTATCTGGCCAATCTGGGCTATGGCAGCCGCCGCGAAGTGCTGGCGCTGCTGGCCGATGGTCGCGTGAGTGATGCGCAGGGTGAGCGCCTGTATGGCGATGATGTGCGTGCGCATGATGACATCCGCATCGACGGCGAACGGCTGGACCCGGCGCCCGGCTTGGTGCTGATGCTGCACAAACCCTGCGGCTATACCTGCTCCAGCAAAGACCAGGGACGGCTGGTGTATGACTTGCTTCCCAGGCGTTTCCGGCTGCGCAGCCCGCTGGTTTCGCCGGTCGGCAGGCTGGACAGGGATACCAGCGGCCTTTTGCTGTTTACCGACGATGGCCAGCTGCTGCACCGGATTATTGCGCCCAAATCGCATTTGCCGAAAGTCTATCTGGCCGAACTTGCCCGCGACCTGCGCGGCGATGAAGCCGGGATTTTTGCCAGTGGCACACTGATGCTGGAGCGCGAAACCACGCCGCTGCTGCCTGCCGCGCTGGAAGTATTGGCGCCGCGCCATGTGCGCCTCACCCTGTACGAAGGCCGCTACCATCAGGTGCGGCGCATGTTTGCGGCTGTCGGCAATCATGTCCAAGCTCTGCACCGCGAGTGCGTGGGCGGGCTGGATTTGGGCGAGTTGCCGCAAGGCCAGTGGCGTTTGTTGCAGCCTGATGATTTGCAACAGCTGTTTTCCCCGGCCGTTCATCCGTCCGCCATGCCGTCCGGTTAAGCTTTGCCGCCAACAGGCTTGGCGCTGCCTGCAACTTGTTGCACTGTTGCGCTGTCTGACAATTTCCGGCAATGCCTGCCGGGCAACGATTTCACAAGCGAGTTGATGATGAAACTGCGTCATTCCATGCTGGCACTGGCCTTGGCCGCCCCCATTTCCCTGTTGGCGATGGCCGACAGCCCGATGCCGCGTGCTGCGGCCGGGCACACTGCCGCCCCGCCGGCTGCTTTTGTAACCAGCGGCGAGCAACGCGACACTTCGACCCTGGTGCATGGCCTGCTCTCTGACAGCCGTTATGCCTACCGGCCAAGGCCGCTGAACAGCGAACTGGGTGCAGAAGCCTGGAAACGTTATCTGGAATCACTCGACCCGCTGCGCATGTATCTGACCGCTGCCGATGTGCAGGGCTTTGGCGATGGCGCCGCGCTGATGGTGAAAGCGGTGAAAAGTGGCGACTACAACCCGCTTTACCGGGTATTTGAGCTGTACCGGCAGCGGGTTGCCGAACGCTCCGAATACGCCCGCAGCCTGCTGGGGCAGGATATTTTCGACTTCACCGGCAATGACAGCTATGACTACGACCGCAAGGACATCCCCTGGGCGGACGAGGCCGCGCTCCGGCAGCAATGGCGGCAGTCGGTGCGCTATGACTGGCTGCGGCTGGAGCTTGCCGGGCGCAAACCGGATGAAATCCGTAAGACGCTGGACAAACGCTACCAGAATCAGGGCAAAAACCTGAACGAGCTGAAAGCCGAGGACGTGTTCCAGATGGCGCTCAATGCCTATACCGGCTCCATCGACCCGCATACCAGCTATTTCAACCCGCGCTCGGCCGAGCGTTTCACCGAGCAGATGTCGCTGTCACTGGAGGGCATCGGCGCGCAACTGCAAAAGCGTGACGAGATGGTCACCATCATGGAGGTGATTGCTGGCGGGCCTGCCGACCGCGACCGGCGCCTGAAGGCCGGTGACCGCATCATCGCCGTCGGGCAGGGCAGTGACGGCGCAATGGAAGATGTGGTCGGCTGGCGCCTGGATGATGTGGTATCCAAAATCAAAGGCCCCAAAGGCACCGTGGTGCGGCTGGATATCCTGCCGGCGGGCGCTGCGCCTGATGGCACACCCAACCGCATCCAGCTGACCCGTGACAAAGTGGTGCTGGCCGATGCCAAGGCCAAGCGCGAAATCATCCAGCTGCCGGCAACGG
Source organism: Pseudomonadota bacterium (assembly GCA_030528565.1). GTDB lineage: Bacteria > Pseudomonadota > Gammaproteobacteria > Xanthomonadales > Xanthomonadaceae > Solilutibacter. The sequence goes on along the minus strand of JAUMYP010000004.1, from coordinate 43,443 downwards.
AAGGCGAGGCGGCGCGGCGCATCGGCATCATCAAGCTCAGTTCCTTCTATCAGGATTTCTCTGCCCGCCGTGCGCGCAATGAAGATGCCGCCTCGGCCTCCGGCGATGTGGCGCGCATCCTGGCCGAGTTCCGCCAGGAAAAAGTCGATGGCGTGCTGCTGGACCTGCGCAATAACGGCGGCGGCTCGCTGGATGAAGCGGTGACCATGACGGGTCTGTTCATCGACAGCGGCCCGGTGGTGCAGGAGCGCCAGAGTGGTGGCCGCATCAACGCCCGCCATGACCGCAAGGCCGGTGTGGACTGGGATGGCCCGCTGGCGGTGCTGGTCAACCGCGCCTCGGCCTCGGCTGCGGAAATCGTGGCCGGCGCCATCCAGGACTACGGGCGTGGCATCGTCATTGGTGAAACCAGCTTTGGCAAAGGTACGGTGCAGGCGATGGTCAGCCTTGACCGCATCGTCCCGGCGCGCGCTGAAAAAGCCCGCTATGGCGATGTGAAACTGACCGTGGCGCAGTTCTTCCTGCCCTCCGGGCGCAGCACCCAGAACCAGGGCGTGACCCCGGACATCCTGTTCCCGGCCACGCTTGACCCCAAGGAATTCGGCGAAAACACCTATGACAATGCCCTGCCGTTTTCCACCGTTGCGCCAGTGACGCATATCACCTACGGGCAGTTTGCCGGGCTGTTGCCACAGCTTGCCCAGTTGCATGAAGCGCGCGCCGCCCAGGATGTGGAATACCAATGGCAACTGCAAGATGCCGAGGAATACCGCCAGCAGCGCGAAAAGAAATCGGTCAGCCTGAACCTGGCCGAGCGCCGTGCAGAGCGTGAAAAGGAAGACGCCAAACGCAAATTCCGGCAGAGCGAGCGCGAGCGTCTGGGGCTGGCCCCAGACCCGCTGGCCGAGGAGCGCCTGGATGATGGCCTGCAACGCATCGAACGCGATGTCGCCAAAGAAGCCGAACGCGACAAACTGGCCGATAAAGTGCCCGACCCGTTCCTGCGTGAAGCCGCCGCCATCCTCGGCGATGCCGCACGCCTCCTGGAAAAAGACCGGACACTGGCCGCCAAGGTGCTGCCACAGTCTACTGCCCTGGGTCGCTGGGCAGATTGAGCGGTAGGCTGCGCTTCAAATTCCGGATACGCATCAGGAAATCCCTGGTAAAACCGGGGATTTCGTATGGAAAAGATGGCTGTTGCTGTTTCAATATGAACAGGCTCTTGGCCATCATCGCGGGGATGGCCGAGTGATGAAACTGGAAAACCAACAAAGGGACTTCACTTCCGACTTGAGATTGTGAATTTGTCATCCTAACCTCTTACCCTGGCGGGGAAGGTTGGGAGTGTGAAATGGCAATCCGGGTATTTTTGATTGACGACCATGTGCTGGTACGCACGGGTATGGCCCTGCTCCTGAAACAGGAAGTGGATATTCAGGTGGTTGGGGAGGCGGATTCGGGTGAGGATGCACTGCCGATGATTCGGAAGCTGAAACCGGATGTGGTGTTGTGTGACCTGCATCTGCCCGGCATCAGCGGACTTGAAATTACCGAGCGGCTCAGCAAGGGCAGTGCTGATTGCAAGGTCATTATCGTCTCGGTACTGGAGGATGGACCTTTGCCCAAGCGTTTGCTGGATGCCGGTGCCAAGGGGTATCTGGGCAAGGCCGGGAATGCAGCGGAATTGGTGCGGGCGGTGCGTGAGGTGGCCCGAGGGCGACGTTATTTGGGCAGTAATATCGCCCAGAACATGGTGCTGTCCGCTTTTGATGGCGAAGCCTCGCCGTTCGACAAACTTTCACCGCGCGAGTTGGAAGTGGCGATGTTGCTGGTGCAGGGAGTCAAGCAGGACTTGATTGCCAAGAAGCTGAGTTTGAGTGCGAAAACGGTCAGTACCCATAAATCGCGTCTGTTTGAAAAGTTGTCAGTGACAGACAATATCGCGCTGGCGCGCCTGGCCGGTCAGTATGGACTGAGTGACGATTCACATATGCTTTGAAGCAAAAATGGGGCTACTTATTCTGGCGATGGTATTGCCAGGATTTTTCCAGCCGCCGTTACGAATGCCTGACGTGCCAATGGGTTGGCAGGGGCGGCATGCAGGGCGATGACGGCGTGTTGCAGGGCGCGGGCGCCCACGAAGGCGCAGCTGGCCTTCATGCGGTGCAGCTCGGCTAAAGCCGTGTTGCTATCGCCAGCATCCAGGGCAGTCATGATTTTCCGGTATTGTTGCGGTAGTTCTTGGTGGAACAGCTTGCGCAAGGTTTCGAGTGCCTGGTGGTTGCCATTGAGTGCACGCAAGGCACTGGCATCGTCCCAGTCGGCAGCAACGGTTGCGCTGCTCCGGGTTTCAAGGCGTAACAATTGTTTCAGTGCATCGCGCCAGGCATCGGCGGGCAGCGGTTTGACGACGACGGCATTGAACCCGGCGGCCTTGAGTCCGGCCAGCCTTTCCGGGGCTTGCGATGCGGTATGTGCCAGTGCCGGCGTTGTATCGCCGTGCGCCTTGCGCAGCCGTGCAAGTAGCCCAGCGCCGCTGTCATCGGGCAGGCGGGCATCAATCAGCCAGGCATCGAAAGCGTGGTTGTGGCCGAGCTGGAGGGCTTGCTGGGCCGTGGCGGCGCATAACACCTCGGCAGGCAGGCTGCGGGCAGCTTCGGATAAAAACGCCTGGCTTACCGGGTCATCCTCAACCAGCAGCAGGCGCGGCTTCATCGTATCGGGCAGCATTTTTCGTATCCTTTCAGAATGCTTGCACGCATCTTACTGCTGATTTTGCTTGGTTTGTCACTGCCCGGCACCGCCCGTGCGCAGGTGTTAAGCATGAAAGTGGCAAAAGTCAGCACCGATATGGCGCAGCTTGAGGGGCTGGAATTGCGGCTGCAATGGCCGCAAGGGGCGGCCCAGGGGCAGTTGCAGCTGCATATCAAAAAGCTCAATGCCGATGCATTGGGCTACAACTTCCAGAATCTGCACTGGCACTGCCCATTGCGGCGGGCGGCCCACAATGGCTGGCATTGCGCCGGGCAGTTGCGTGCCGGTGAGATGCCGCCGCTGCAACTGGCGCTGCATCTGGATGATGAAAAAACATGGGGCCGGCTTGGCCGTGGCCGGCAGCAGGCCAGTATTGCCATGCGCCATGCAAACCCGGATTTGGCGCAGATTGACTTGCAACAACTGCCGCTGAAATGGCTGGAAAGCTGGCTTGCCACGATGCTGGAGGGGGCGCAGGTGGAAAGCGGCGCAATCGATGGCCAGGTGGCGCTTCTGATGGGCGGCGCCGCTTTGCAGGCCAAAGCGGATTTGCAGCTTGGAAACATCGGCCTGCAAAGTGCTGATGGCGCTCTTGTAGTGGCCGGGCTGGGCGGGCGTTTGCAGTTCGACTATCGCCACAAGCGCGCGGCGGAAATGGACGTGCAGGCGGATTTTTCCGGTGAGCTGCTTTATGGCGCGCATTATCTGGCGCTGACTGAAAAGCCGGTGCATCTGGCGTTGCAAATGCAGCAGGATGCAGCAGGCATCTGGCAGCTGCCGCGCCTGTTTTGGAAAGACGAAAACGTGCTTGAGGCCGAAGGTCGCATCGCATTGAATGCGGCGGCTGAGCCTGAAAATATCCATCTGCGCGCCGAAAGTGCGGATATTTCCAGCCTGCCTGCGCGTTATTTGGGCGGCGCACTGGGACAGCTTGGGCTTGCCGATTTGCAGATGCGGGGCGCATTGCAGGCGCGGCTGGACTGGGCGGACGCTGAACTGCAAGGCTTGCATATCCGGTTTGATGATGTGGATATCCAGGACCCGGAGCGCCGTTTCGGCTTTGAGAAACTGGTAGGCGATATTGCCCTTTCTGCTGATGAAAACGTCGATTCAACACTGGGCTGGCAGCGCGCCGAAGTGCTGGGGCTGGTATTTGACCCGGCAAAGTTGGGTTTTCGCAGCCAGCAGGGCGTGCTGGGCTTGCGGCAAAGCGCCGAGCTGCCGATGTTCGGTGGCCGCATGCGGCTGCATGACTTGCGCCTGCAACCGGCAGGCCGAGAGGGCGCGATGCAGATGGCATTTGGCCTTGACTTGCAGCATATCGACATCGGCAAGATGTCCAGGAGCCTTGGCCTGCCCGAGTTTCGCGGCGAGCTCAATGGCGAAATCCCGCGCGTGGTATATGCCAATGACCGTATTGATTTTGATGGCGGGCTTGCCATCGGCCTTTTTGGCGGTGCCGTGCAAATCACTGCGCTGTCGATGGAGCGCCCGTTTGGCACGGCGCCCACGCTGAGTGCCGATATTGATTTCAACGACCTTGACCTTTTGCGCCTGACCGAAGTTTTCGGATTTGGCAGCATCAGCGGGCGGCTGGATGGTCATCTGCATGGCCTGCGTCTGGTGGACTGGCAGCCGGTGCGTTTTGATGCGCGGCTGCTCACCGACCGCAAGCCCGGTGTACGCCAGCGCATCAGCCAGCGCGCGGTGCAGAATATTTCCAGTGTCGGTGATGCCAGCTTCATGACCAGCCTGCAAAACCGGCTGATTGGCCTGTTCGATGATTTTGGCTATGCGCGTATCGGCATTGCCTGCCGGCTGGAAAACGAAGTCTGCCTGATGGCGGGGCTGGATGAGGCAGCTACGGCAGATTCAGCCGGAGCCGGGTTTACTATCGTCAAGGGCAGTGGCCTGCCACGCCTTGAAGTCATCGGGCACAATCGCCGCGTGGATTGGCCGACCCTGCTGGAGCGATTGAAGGCCGCAGGCAGCGGCGAGATTGAACCTGTCATTGAATAGAGGAGAGTTTCATGGCGATTAAAAACTGGTTTGCGCTTCCCGCAGCCCTGGCGCTGACCGCCTGCGTCACCATCAATGTGTATTTCCCGGCCGCCGAAGCGCGTGAGGCCGCCCGTGAGTTCGTGGACAAGGTGATTGGCGAAGAAGGCGCGCCGGTGGAGAACACACCACCGGAAAAACCCGAGGCTGGCGGCGGCATGTCGATGCTGCTGCGCCGTATCGACCCGTGGTCACTGCTGGGGGTTGGCTCGGCTTATGCGCAGTCTGCGCCGGATATCAGCATCAATACCCCGGCCATTCGCGCCATCCAGAACCAGATGCAGAGCCGTTTTGACAGCACGCTGCGTGCCGGTTTTGATTCCGGGGCGCTCGGCTTTACCCAGGACGGCATGGTCACGGTGCGCGATGCCGGCCAATTGGAGCTGAAAGACCGGGTGGCGATGAATGCCGCCGTGGCCGATGACAACCGCGACCGCAAGGCGCTGTACCGCGAAGTGGCGGTGGCCAACGGGCATCCGGAATGGGAAGGGCAAATCCGCGAAGTGTTTGCCCGGCAATGGATTGAGCGCGCCCATGCGGGCTGGTGGTATCAGAGCAGCGGCGGCTGGAAGCAGAAGTAACATTCCGGCACAAGCAAGCGGGGCGGCATGCGACAATGCCGCCCCTTTCTTTGCCAGCCTATAGCCAGCAACCGTGGCCCGTATCGACAAGACTCCGTTCCAAGTTCGCATTCTCGACCTTAGCCACGATGGCCGTGGCGTTGCCCGCCGTGAGGATGGGCCGCATGCCGGCAAGGCGTTGTTCGTGTCCGGCGCCTTGCCCGGCGAGCTGGTCAGCGTCGAGCAAACCGCGCGCTCGCGCAGCTTTGATGAAGCCAAAACCCTGGAAGTGCTGGAGGCCTCGCCCGAGAGGGTAACGCCGCGCTGCCCGCATTTTGGCGTGTGTGCCGGTTGCACCTTGCAGCACTTGGCCGAAGACAGGCAAATTCACGCCAAACAGCGGGTATTGCTGGAGAACTTCGAGCGCATCGGCCATGTCAGCCCGCAACAGGTATTGCCGTCCTTGACCGATGCCGCCTGGGGCTATCGCCGCAAGGGGCGGTTCTCGGTGCGCCGGGTGGAAAAGAAGGACAAGACCCTGGTGGGCTTCCGCGAGCAGGACCCGCGCTTTGTCGCCGATTTGCGCGAATGCCATACCGTGGTGCCGGAAATCGGCTTCAAGATTGCCGAGCTTTCGCGTCTGGTGGATTCGATGGACGCGCGCCGGGTGCTGCCGCAAATCGAGTTCATCGCCGGTGATGAGGCGCGCGCCCTGGTATTCCGCCATCTGGAGCCGTTGGGCGAGGGCGATTTGCAAAAGCTGCGCGATTTTTCCGCCGAGCACGGCTTTGCCATTTATCTGCAACCCAAGGGCATCGACTCGGTGCATCCGCTGGATGATGCGCCGCCGCCGAAACTGGCGTTCCGGCTGGAGAGCTGGGATGTGGAACTGGCCTTCCGACCGCTGGATTTCATCCAGGTCAATCGCGGTCTCAACGAAAAAATGATTGCCCATGCACTGGAGCTGCTGGATGTACAGCCCGGCGAGCGCGTGCTGGACCTGTTCTGCGGGCTGGGCAATTTCACCCTGCCGCTGGCGCGCAGCGCGGCGGAAGTGGTCGGCGTGGAAGGCGATGCCGGGCTGGTGGCGCGGGCGCGCGAAAACGCCGAGCGCAACGGTCTTGATAATGCATATTTCCATATGGCCGACCTCACCACCGACCTGCGCCATGAGCCGTGGTTCGGCAAGGGCTTTGACAAGCTGCTGCTGGACCCGGCGCGCGCCGGGGCGCTGGAAGTGCTGAAACAGCTGCCGCTTGATGGCATCCGCCGCATCGTCTATGTCAGCTGCCATCCCGGCTCGCTGGCGCGCGATGCCGGGTTTCTGGTCAACGAACGCGGCTGGAAGCTGCGCAAGGCCGGGGTGATGGACATGTTCCCGCATACTGCCCATGTGGAATCCATCGCGGTATTCGAACGGGACTGACGCATGGCTATCGAAATCGAGCGCAAATTTCTGGTGGTGTCCGATGTCTGGCGTGAGCAGGCGTGGAAAACCCTGGAGATGGCGCAGGGCTATCTCAACGACAGCCAGGCGGTGGCCAGCGGCGCGCAGCACAGCTCCATCCGCATCCGGCTGGAGGGCGATGAGGCCCGGCTCAATATCAAGTCGCGGCAAATCGGTGCCTCGCGGCAGGAATTCGATTACCCGCTTCCGATAGAAGATGCCGGGGCGCTGCTGGCCTTGTGCGTGGGGCCGGTGCTGAAAAAGCGCCGCCACTTCGTGCGCCATCAAGGGCATGAGTGGGAAATCGACGAGTTCTTCGGCGATAACGCCGGGCTTATCGTCGCCGAGGTGGAATTGAGCGCCGAGGACGAAGCCTTTGCCCTGCCCGAATGGGCAGGCGTGGAAGTCACCCATTTGCTGCGTTACTACAATCTCAATCTGACTGCGCGCCCGTTCTCGGTCTGGAGCGAGGCCGAGCGCAGGGCGGACGATGCCAAGGGAGAAAACACATGCTCATAATCGGCATTGCCGGTACTGAACTCAGCCCCCGGGAGCGCGACTGGCTACAGCACGATGCCTGCGCCGGGGTGATTCTGTTTGCCCGCAATTTTGCCTCCCGCAACCAGGTGGCGGAACTGAGCCAGTCCATCCGCGAGGCGGCGCGCTTCCCGCAACTGATTTGCGTGGACCAAGAGGGCGGCCGCGTGCAGCGTTTCCGGGAGGGGTACAGCAAGCTGCCGGCGCTGGAAGGCTTTGCCAGCCTGTACCGGCGCGACCGGGAAGGCGCATTGGCACTGGCGCGCGAGCATGCCTGGCTGATGGCCAGCGAAGTGCGTGCCAGCGGCGTGGATTTGAGCTTTGCGCCGGTGGTGGACTTAGGGCGCGGCAACCGTGCCATCGGCAGCCGCGCATTCGCTGCCGAGCCGGAAATCGTCGCCGAGTTCACCCGTGCCTATGTCGAAGGCATGCACGAGGTCGATATGGCCGCCACGCTCAAGCATTTCCCGGGTCACGGCTCGGTGCTGGAAGACACGCATTTTGATGAGGCCATCGACAACCGCAGCCTGCAAGAAATCCGCGCACTGGACTTGCTGCCGTTTGCCGCGGGGATTGATGCCGGTGCCGATGCGGTGATGATGGCGCATGTGCTCTATCCGCAGGTCGCGCCCGAGCCTGCCGGTTATTCGTCGCGCTGGATTGGTGAGATTTTGCGTCAGCAAATGGGCTTTGCTGGCGCAGTGTTCTCCGATGATATCGGCATGGCGGCAGGTTTCTCCGCAGGGGGCGTCAAGGCGCGTATTGATGCGCATCTGGATGCTGGCTGCGATGCGGTACTGGTTTGCGACCCGGCGCTGGTGCCGGAAGGTCTGGCTGCGGTTGAGGGGCGCGAACTCAATACCCTGGCACTGGTCGGGCTGATGGGGCGCGGGCCGATGGGCTGGCGCCAGCTGCTGGCCGATGGCCGCTATCAGGCTGCCCAGCAGCGTCTTGAAGATGCCCTGGGAGGCATTACCCCCACAGCCGGTCAGTCCGGCGCCTATGACAACGGGAGCCTGGCATGAGTGCCGATATCAAAATCGCGCTGCAAAACGCCGAAATGCTGTATTCGCACCAGGATATCCAGCAGGTCATCACCCAGATGGCAGGCAGGATTCACGCCGATTATCAGCAGGATGCACAGCCGCCGCTGTTTCTGACCGTGATGAATGGCGCGCTGCCGTTTGCCGCAGAGCTGGCACTGGCGCTCGGCGCGCGCGGGCTGGATTTGCAGCTGGATTATCTGCACGCCACCCGCTATCGCGGCGACACCCGCGGCAAGGAATTGCACTGGCTGCGCCAGCCGGAGGTGTCGCTGGCCGGGCGGCGTGTACTGCTGGTGGATGACATTCTGGACGAAGGGCAGACGCTGCTGGAGGTCAAACACTGGTGCGCAGCCCAGGGCGCGGCCGAGGTGCGCATCGCGGTGCTGGCGGTGAAACGCCATGCGCGCTGCGTGCCGGGCATCTGTGCCGACTATGCCGGGCTGGAAGTCCCTGACCGCTATGTATTTGGCTACGGCATGGACTATCACGAACAGGGCCGCAATCTGCCGGCCATTTATGCCCTGAAAGACTGATACACAGACGGAGTGAAATGATGAGCCAAGCTGCCATCGACCTTGCCATCATTGGCGGTACCGGCGTGTACCGCCTGGCCGCCCTTGAAAATGTCGAAACCCAGCAGCCGCAAACCACCTATGGCGAGCCTTCCGGGCCGGTGCGCATCGGCCAATGGGCGGGCAAGCGGGTGGCGTTTCTGGCGCGTCACGGCGAGGGGCATTCCATTCCGCCGCACAAAATCAATTACCGCGCCAATCTGGCCGCGCTGAAGGCGCTGGGCGCAACCCGGGTACTGGCGCTCAATACCGTGGGCGGCATTACCGGGCGCTGCGGCCCGCGCGCCCTGGTGCTGGCCGACCAAGTCATCGACTACACCTGGGGGCGGATTTCCACCCTGTGCGAGGAGCCGGGCAGCGAAGTGCTGCATGTGGATTTTGGCGAGCCGTACAGTGCTGCATTGCGCAGCCGCCTGCTGGCGGCCGGGGCTGCGGCAGGAGTCGAGCTGGTCGAAACAGGCTGCTATGGCGCCACCCAGGGGCCGCGCCTGGAAACCCGTGCGGAAATTACCCGGATGCGCCGCGACGGCTGTGACCTGGTCGGCATGACCGGCATGCCCGAAGCCGGACTTGCGCGCGAGCTGGGGCTGGAATACGCAAGCCTCGGGATTGTGGCCAACTGGGCGGCCGGCGCCGGACCTGACCCGGATGAGGTCATCACCATGGAAGAAGTGCTGGCCAATGTCGATGCCGCCATGCAGCAAGTACCGGGCCTCATCCGGGCGTTATTGCAGGCGCTGTAAGTCCAGAGTTGGCGCGCGCGCCGGGTCTTTGAACAGGCTGTAAACGCCTTGGCCGAAATTCGGCTAGAATGTTTGCCCAAATTTTGGCTGTCATCTTGCAGGGCGCAGGCCTTGCCGGGGTGCGCAGCCTTGTCCCCCTGCGGGGCTTGCCCGCATCCAGAAAACCGGAGAATCCCATGGCGCTTGAGCGCACCCTGTCCATCATCAAACCCGATGCCGTTGCCAAGAATGTGATTGGCGAAATCTATAGCCGCTTTGAAAAGAACGGCCTGAAGATTGCCGCGGCCAAGTTCACCCAGCTCTCGCGTGCCGAGGCCGAAGGTTTTTATGCCGTGCACCGTGAGCGTCCGTTCTTCGGCGCTCTGGTGGATTTCATGGTGTCGGGTCCTGTGATGATTCAGGTGCTCGAAGGCGAAGGCGCAGTGCTGAAGAACCGCGAGCTGATGGGCGCGACCAATCCCAAGGAAGCGGCAGCAGGCACCATCCGCGCCGATTTTGCCGAGTCCATCGACGCCAATGCCGTGCACGGCTCGGACTCGCTGGAGAATGCCGCGATTGAAATCGCCTACTTCTTCCCGGCCACCGAAGTGTACGCGCGCGGCTAAGCCAAGAGAGCGTGCGATGAGCCAGAACCCACAGCCGCAACAAGCACAAGGCGCCGCCAGGGTGCCGCTGGCGGCTGCGGGCTCGGGCAAGCAAAACCTGCTCGACCTGGATAGGGCCGGGCTTGAAAAGTTTTTTGTGGAAACGCTGGATGAAAAGCGTTTCCGCGCCCAGCAGGTGATGAAGTGGATTCATCACCGCCATGTCACCTCGTTCGAGGAGATGACCGACCTGGGCAAGGCGCTGCGCGCCAAGCTCGAAGACGCTGCCGAAATCGTGGTGCCCAATACCCTGTTCGACAAGGGTTCGGAAGACGGCACCCATAAATGGCTGCTGGGCATGGATGGCGGCAATGCCATCGAAACCGTTTACATCCCCGACAAGGGGCGCGGCACTCTGTGCGTGTCCTCGCAGGTCGGCTGCGGGCTTAATTGCAGCTTCTGCTCGACCGCTACCCAGGGCTTCAACCGCAATCTGTCCACCGCCGAAATCATTGGCCAGGTCTGGGTGGCGGGCAAACATCTTGGCAATGTGCCGCACCAGCAGCGCCGCCTCACCAATGTGGTGATGATGGGCATGGGCGAGCCGCTGATGAATTTCGACAACGTGGTGCGCGCGATGAGCGTGATGCGCGATGACCTGGGCTATGGGCTTGCCAACAAGCGCGTCACCCTGTCCACCGCTGGCATGGTGCCGATGATTGACCGGCTGGCCGCCGAGAGCGATGTATCGCTGGCGGTATCGCTGCATGCGCCGTTTGACGAGCTGCGCAACCAGCTGGTGCCGCTGAACCGCAAATACGATATCGCCACCCTGATGGATGCCTGCGTGCGCTATGCGCTGCGCAAGAAAGGCGAATCGGTCACCTTTGAATACACCCTGATGCGCGGGGTCAACGACCAGCCCGAACATGCCCGTGCACTGGCGAAGCTGATGCGCGATTTCGACCGCCGGGTGCAGATGAAGGATGCCGCCAAGGTCAACCTGATTCCGTTCAATCCCTTCCCCGGCGCCCGCTACCAACGCTCGGGCGAGACGGAAATCCGCGCTTTCCAGAAGGTGCTGAACAATGCCGGGCTGGTGGCGCCGCTGCGCCGTACCCGTGGCGACGATATCGACGCCGCCTGCGGCCAGCTCAAGGGGCAGGTGCTGGACCGCACCCGTCGCCAGGCCGAGCACGCCAAGCGTCTGGCAGCGGCAGGAGGGCTCAATGCTGCGGCTTGAGCGCGCCTTGCCCGCCAGCGTATTGCTGCTGATGCTGCTGGCGACCTCGGCCTGCAACCGGCTGACCTTTATCCGCCAGGATGTCATTGGCAAGGGCAAGGTGGAGCAGGCCAGAAGGCCGGTGGTGGCGCGCGACAGCCAGCAGGACAAGGCGCGCATGTCGGCGCATGACTGGGTGGTGCGCGCGACCTCCGCCTTGCAGGGCAATGATTTTGAAGCCGCCGAGCGACTCAGCCGCGAGGCACTCAAGGCCGACCCTGCTTCTGCCGATGCGCATACCCTGATGGGCGCGATTGCCGCACGGCGTGGCCGCGAGGCCGAGTCTGGCGACTGGCTGTTCAAGGCGATGCAGGTATCGGGCGGCGGCGCTGCCGAGGCCAATAATTACGGCGCCTGGCTGTGCGGCCAGCAGCGTTTTGAGGAATCACTGCGCTATCTGGACTATGCCATTGAACGGCTGGGCGATGCGCAAAGCCGCGCCGACACGCTCGCCAATGCTGGCGCCTGCGCCCTGCGTGCGGGCAATGCCGGGCGTGCGGTCACTTATCTGCGCCAGTCGCTGCAACTGGATGCAGAGAACCGGCTGGCGCTGGAGACGCTCGCCACGCATGCGCTGGCGCAAGGGCAGTTGCTGGAGGCGCGCGCCTTTATTGAACGCCGGCTGGCGCTGCAGCCGGTGACTGCCGCACTTTTGCAAAGCGCCGAACAAATCGAGCTCAGAATGGGCGATACTCGTGCTGCGGCACGTTACCGCGAGCGTTTGCAGCGCGACTTTCCCTCCAACCCCTCTACCGGGAATTGAACCGATGAGTCATGCCAATCCGGACAGCCATATCGCCCAGGGCCAGACGTTGCAACAGGCGCGGCTGCGAGCAGGCATGTCGCTGGAGGATGTCAGTGCCCGTCTGCATATGCCGGTGCGGGTATTGCGCGCGCTGGAAGCGGGCAACTGGGCATCGCTGGGCGCGCCGGTGTTCGTGCGCGGCCAGTTGCGCAGCTATGCCAGATTGCTGGGGCTGGACGTGGAGGCCGTGCTGGCGGAGGCCGAGCTGCTGACCCCGGCCGAGCCGGTGCAGCTGGTCAGCCGCAGTCATGTTTCCTCCTGGGAACGCTTCATCAACCAGCTCGGCATGAAAACCGTATATGTGGTGATGACGCTGGGTCTGGTGATTCCCACCTGGATGGCATTGAACCGTTCGCCAGTGCCCGAAAGCGAGCTGCTTGCCGCGCAGCAGTTGCGGCTGGAAAGCGCAAACAGCGGCAATATGCGCAACCCGGTCACGGCCTCGATGACACCGCTGTCCAAACCCGTAGCCGCGCCCACGGCGTTGCTGAGCTTTGAGTTTGATGGGGAGAGCTGGGTGCAGTTCCACAATGCCGGGGGCGAGCTGCTGGAAAAAGGGCTGATGAAGGCCGGTGACAGCCGCCAGTTCAGCAGCAGCGAGCTGGGGCGTGTGGTGCTGGGCAATGCCTCGCAGGTGCGTGTGCTGCGTGCCGGTCAGCCGGTGGATATCAGCCCCTGGCTGCGCTCGAATGTCGCCCGCTTTGCGGTATCCTCTGACGGCAGTTTTGCCGAAGGTGAATAAGCCTTTGGCAAAATTCCCCCCGATTTTGATTTCCCGCCCCCATGTCCGGGGCTTTGACTCTTGCAAGCGGATTCCCTATGGATGAACTTTTGAACGAACACGAGCAGGGTGAGCGCGTTCGCTCGTGGCTGCAACGCAATGCCGCTGGCCTGATTGGCGGCGTGGCCGTCGGCCTGGCCCTGGTCTGGGGCTGGCACTGGTGGCAGGACAAGCGCAGCGCCGACCAGGCGGCGGAGGCCATGGCCTATGACAGCTTCCAGCAAAAGCTGGGCGGGGATATGGATACCGTTGCCAAAAACTATGCCGAGCTGCCCCGGGGGACGGTTTATCAGGTGCTGGCCGGGCTTGAGCTTGCCAAGGTGCAGGTGGATGCCGGAAAGCTGGATGAGGCAATTGCGACTTTGCGTGGGCTTGAAAGCAAAGACCCGGCTCTAAGCCGCGTGGTTGAACGCCGTATCGCGCGCCTGCTGGTGGATACCGGCAAGCATGAGGAAGCCCTGAAACTGCTGGGCAAGGCCGAAGATGCCGATGCGCTGGAAATCATCGGTGATGCCCAGCTTGCCCTGGGTCAGGCCGGAGCCGCCCGCGAGGCTTACCAGAAAGCCCTGCGTACCCTGGAAGAAGGTTCACCTGCGCGTCAACTTGTGGAAATCAAACTGGCGCATGCCGGTGCCGGTACCCCTGCGGCCGCCGATGATGTCAAGGCAGAAGCCGAAACGGCTGCCACGGCTGGCTGACTCCCTGCACAAGCCTTCCAGTTAAACGCTCTCAAGGAATACTCATGCAACTTAGCTCCAGCTTGACCCGTGTCAGTGCCATCGCCGTCTGCGCCGTTGCGCTCGCCGGTTGCAGCACCATGAAAGGGTGGTTCAGCAGCAAGGAAAAAAAGGCAGAAAAGCCTGCCGAGCTGGTGGACTTCACTGCAAGCGTCAACCCGCAAAAAATCTGGTCGGTGAGTCTTGGCAAGGGCAGGGATGCCAGCGGTGCGCGGCAGCGCCCGGTGGTTGACGATGGCCGGGTCTATGCGGCGGCGGCGGGGATGGCGGTGCGCGCCCTGGACCTCAACAACGGCCAGACCCTGTGGAGCTGGAGTGGCGAGAAAAAATCGCGCTGGAGTGGCGGCCCCGGTGTCGGCGATGGCCTGGTGGTGGTTGGCAGCCTGGATGGTGAAGTCGTTGCGCTGGATGCAATGAACGGCAGTGAGCGTTGGCGCAGCAAAGTGAACAACGAAGTTATCGCCGCCCCGGCGATTCAGGGCGGCGTGGTGATGGTGCGCAGCAATGATGGCCGGGTGACCGCCTTTGATGCGGCCAGTGGCGCAGAACGCTGGCGCTGGCAGGCGGACATGCCGGCACTGACCGTGCGCGGCAATGCCGGGCTTACCCTGGGGCCGGGCTATCTGTTTGTCGGCAATGACAATGGCAAGCTGGTGGCGCTGTCGGTCAATGAAGGCGCCGAGCTGTGGGATGTCACCGTGGCGCAGCCCGAAGGCCGCAGCGAGCTTGAGCGCATGAACGATGTTGATGGCCAGCCGGTCATCGACGACACCCTGCTGTATGTCTCCAGCTTCAAGCCGCGCACCCTGGCGATTGAAGCGCCGACCGGGCGCGTTTTGTGGATGCAGGAAAACGGCGGTACTGGCGGTGTCGGGCTGGGTGCCTATCGTCTGGCAGTGACTGATGCCAGGGACGTGGTATGGGCGCTGGACCGCAGCAATGGCGCGGCAATGTGGCAGCAGGATGCATTTGCCCGCCGCAAGCTGAGCGCGCCTGCGATGCAGGGCGATTATGTGGTGGTCGGTGACTATGACGGCTATCTGCACTGGCTGCGCATGGATGATGGCCAGCTCGCTGCCCGCAGCCGCGCATCGCGCAAGGCGATTACCGCCCAGCCGGTGGTGGACGATGGTGTGCTGCTGGTGCAGGACAGCGAAGGCACGCTGGCCGCTTACCGCCTGGAGCCGTAACCGATGCTGCCGACCGTTGTGCTGGTGGGGAGGCCCAATGTCGGCAAGTCCACGCTGTTCAATGCCTTTACCCGCAGCCGTGATGCGCTGGTACATGATGAGCCGGGCGTGACCCGCGACCGCCATTACGGCGTCTGCCGCCTGCGTGAAGACCGGCCATTTGTGCTGGTCGATACCGGCGGCATTGCCGGTGATGAAACCGGCCTTGCCGGCGCCACCGCCAGGCAGGCGCGCGCCGGGGCGGAAGAAGCCGACCTGATTCTGTTCGTGGTCGATGGCCGTGAAGGGCCGTCGGCGCTGGATGATGAAATCCTGCGCTGGCTGCGCAAATCCGGCCAGCCAATGCTGCTGGTGGTCAACAAGGTCGATGGCATCGACACCCGCCAGGCGCTGTCGGAGTTTGCGCATTACGGCTTTGATGCCGTCATTCCGACAGCGGCCTCGCACCGTTCGGGCATTGATGATTTGCTCGATGAAATCTATCCGCGCCTGCCCGAAGCCGGGCAGGGCGAAGTGCTGGATGAAGACCCCGGACGCATCCGCATTGCCTTTATTGGCCGCCCGAATGTGGGCAAATCCACGCTGGTGAACCGCATTTTGGGCGAGGAGCGCATGATTGCCTCGGATGTGCCCGGCACCACGCGCGACTCCATCGCCGTGGACCTGGAGCGCGATGGACGCAAATACCGGCTGATTGATACCGCAGGCCTCAGGCGCAAGTCGCGGGTCGATGAGGCAGTGGAAAAATTCTCGGCCGTCAAAACCTTGCAGGCCATTGAGCAATGCCAGGTGGCGGTCTTGATGCTGGATGCCACCGAAGGCGTCACCGACCAGGACGCCACCGTGCTCAGCGCCATTCTGGAGGCGGGTCGCGCCTTGGTGGTGGCCATCAACAAATGGGATGGCCTCTCGGAGTATCAGCGCCAGCAGGCCGAAGACCTGCTCTCGCGCAAGCTGGCCTTTGTCAACTGGGCCGAGGCGGTGCGCATTTCTGCCCTGCATGGCTCCGGGCTGCGCGAGCTGTTCCGCGCCGTGCATCGCGCCCATGCCTCGGCAATGCGCGAGTTTGGCACCAGCGAAGTCACCCGGGCGATGGAAATGGCCTACCAGAGCAACCCGCCGCCGACCGTGCGCGGGCATGTGGCCAAGCTGCGTTTTGCCCACCCCGGCGGCAGCAATCCGCCGACCTTTATCGTGCACGGCAATCGCCTCTCCACGCTGGCCGAAAGCTACAAGCGTTATCTGGAAAACTTCTTCCGCCGCCGCTTCAAGCTTATCGGCACGCCGGTGCGGTTTGTGTTCAAGGAAGGCGATAACCCCTACAAGGACAAGAAAAACGAGCTGACCGAGCGACAGATTGCCAGGAAGCGCCGCCTGATTCGGCACGTCAAGCGCCGCTGATGGAGGTCAAACGCCTCTCCGTAGCCCAGGCGCAGCAGCGCCAGCAGGCTGGTGTGCGGCTAATAGACATCCGCAGTGAAGCCGAGCAGGCCAGCGGCATGGCCGAGGGCGCAGAGGCGCTGTCGCAGGATGCACTGCTGGAAAACCCGGCATTGCTGCCCGCGCAGCAGGAAATCTTGCTGATTTGCCAGCGCGGCTTCAGGTCACTGCAACTGGCGCAGCATTTGCAGGCACAGGGCTTCAGCGTTGCCAGTGTCGAGGGCGGCACCGACGCCTGGCAGGCGGCAGGCCTGCCGATGACCCCGGCCTTGTTTGATGCAGATTTCTTGCAGCGTTATTCGCGCCAGTTCCGACTGCCACAAGTCGGCATTGCCGGACAAAAACGTCTGCAAAATGCGCGCATCACCGTGGTGGGGGCAGGCGGGCTTGGCTCACCGGCCGCGTTTTATCTGGCTGCTGCCGGTGTTGGCCATTTGCGGCTGGTGGATGCGGATGTGGTCGAGCGCAGCAATCTGCAACGGCAAATCCTGCATGTGGATGCGGCGCTTGGGCAGCCCAAGGTGGATTCTGCCAAGCTGCGGCTTGCCGCGCTCAATCCGAAAATTCATGTGGAAGCTGTCAATGCGCGCGTGGATGCGGGCAATGTGGAACGCCTGATTGCCGATGCTGATGTGGTGCTGGACGGCGCCGACAATTTCCCTGCTCGCCATGTGCTCAATGATGCCTGCATCAAGCTCGCCAAGCCGCTGGTATACGGCGCGGTGGAGCGTTTCCACGGCCAGGTGAGCGTATTTGATGCCGGACGCCAGCCGGGTATCGCCCCCTGCTATCGCTGCCTGTTTCCCGAAGCGCCCACGGATGCGCCGAACTGCGCCGAGGCCGGGGTGCTGGGCGTGTTGCCGGGCATTATCGGTCTGATTCAGGCCACCGAAGCCATCAAATTGATTCTGGGCATTGGCGAGCCGCTGACCGGGCGCTTGTTGCAACTGGATGCGCTGGCCATGCGCTTTTGGCAAACCCGGCTGCGTCCTGACCCCGAATGCCCGGCCTGCGGTGTAAGCTGCTGAGAAATCAGCATTGGTTTGCCATTTGGCAGGCGTAAGCGCAGCGGTAGAATTTTCCCCGGATTTCAGATGGTTATTCAATGCCGGGATATGCGCCCGGCAGCGCACCTACTTTCTTTGCTGGCAAAGAAAGTAGGCAAAGAAACCAGCCCTGGCTTCCGCGCCCCGCTACGCGGGGTACCCTGCGTTCCTCGCGCCCAATGGCGGCAGGGCAAACTCGCATCGCTGCGCGCTGCTCAAACATACCCTGCCTTCTCCCATTGGTCGCTGTGGTACTCGGCGCGTCCGAACAGGGCGAAGTCAACAGCAAGGCAAAGTCTGCCATCCAGGCCGTCTCTCAAAGCAATTGCCATACCATCAAGTCCGCACGCTGGGGACAGGTGCAGTTGCATACAGGCCAAAACGCGCGGTGCGCGCCGGAGGCAGTAAATGGCCGAGCCTGCGGGGCAGGCTCGGCATGACAGTTTTAAAAATCAGGGGGCAACGGCCTGCCCGTCATCGCTGACGCTCTCTTCAGCGTCTTGCAGGCATTTGTCAATCACGCCCGGCTCAATCAGCGCATAAGGCTCAAACTGCGGCAGGGTTTGCGCAATCTGGTTCTGGATGCCCATCAGCCCGTCGATTTGCTGGCATAGCCCGCGCGCCCGGGTTTTGATCTTTTCCGCCTGCGCGGTGAGTTCAGCCTCTATCTGCGCCTCGTTTTTGCCATTCAAAAAGCCGCTGGCAACCTGCATCAGTGCCGAGCCGCCGAGGTCGGCGCCGGCGATGGCGATATCCAGTCCGGCATCGGCAATCTGCTGGGCATGCTGGTGGTAGCGTGCGGTGAGTGCCTGCTGCTCGGGCGAGAGCGCGATGCGCTGCTGGTTGATAAGCACTTCGCCCTGGGCGGTGATTTCCAGCAGGGGCAGGTTCTGGATGGGGCTTTCGGCATCGAGGACATCGACATTGTCCAGCGCCTTGATATTGAAGCGAACGCCCTGGCCGCCGCCAATCATCAACGAGCTATTGGGCAGTGACTGGCGCATTTGTGCGGTTTTGTCCGCCACCATTTTGCCGAGCATGGTTTCCGGCTGGGCTTGCGCGCTGGCCTGCGTATCGGTGGCGGGTGGCTGTTTGTTGCAGCCTGCCAGCAGCGACAGGCCAAGCACGGCGGGGAGCAGAATCTTCACGGGGAGCATAGGGTTTTCCTCCAGGACTGCGGGTGTTCAGGCCTCGCTACGCCAGCGGCGCAGGCGGATGGCGATGAGAATCATGGCGATACCGGCCACGGCACCCAGCCACAGGGTGGGTCGGGTCAGCAACGGATAGCCGAACCAGAATTCGCTGGTGATGGTGGAGAGGGGGAAGCCTTGCCATATCGCTGGTGAGCCTTCAAGGTTGCCGATATAGCCGAGCCAATGACTGCCGGGCCAGGCGCTGGCAAGGAGCCGCCAGACAATATCCTGCCAATACCAGCGGCTGGAATAGCCCAGGGTGGAGAACATGCTGATGGCGATGCCACTGAGGATGGGCACCAGCAGGCTCCACAGGAACGGGGCGCTGCGTGCCCAGGCCGAGCACAGCAGCAGCCAGCCCACGGTGGGCAAGGCCCAGAGCATGTAAATCGGAATCCAGGCAAACAGTCCACCGGCAAGTTGCAGCGGCGAGACATGCGCCCAGAACAGGGTAAGCGGATTGCCGCCATTGATGAGGATGAACAGGCTAATCAACAGACCAAAGCCGAGCGCGGTGACGAGCGCAACCAGGCTGGCGCTCAGTGGCGCAACCAGCAGCGCGGTGACGAGCTTGCTGAGCACGGTCTGGGTATCGGATAGCGGCAGCGATTTCCATAGCAGGATGCTGCGGTCGCGGCGCTCGTCATACAGGGCGCCCAGCAGGTAGAAAAACACCGCAAAACCGAAAATCACCAGCGGCCAGGTGCCAGCAAACAGCAGGCTGCCATTGATGGCATCGGTATAGGATTGCAAGTCCTCGGGCGACATCTGCGCCAGTGTGCTCTGGTCAAGCTTGGCCAGGTCAAGATTGTTGATTTTTCCGTCCAGTGTCCTGTTTTTGCTGAGCAGCACCTGCCCGATGACCAGCATCAGCAGGGTGAGGATGAGGGAAATCCCCCCGGCAATCACCGGGCCTACGAAGAAGCTGCCACGGTGCTCCCACCATTCGCGGCGGATGAGCCACAGCAGCTTGCGGCCAAAGCCGTAGGACGGGCCGGATGCGGTGATGGCATTCATGCGTAGGCTCCTTTCATGAGGGCGACAAACAGGTCGGCAAGGCCGGGGTTGCGGGTTTCGCCATAGCGCGCCAGCGTGGCGGCATCCACGCCGTCAAACAGCAGCACGCTTTTGCCAAACGCCAGGGCGCGTTCGCTGATGGGCGCAAGCGCGCGCAATGCCTCGAGGTTTTCGGCACTGGCCAGCACCTCCACATAGCGCTGGCTCAAGGCGTCCATTTCGGCATCGAGCACGATTTTTCCATCCTGGATGAACAGCACGTCGGAGAGGATGTGCTCGATTTCCTCGACCTGATGGGTGGTGATGAGGATGGTTTTGTGCTCGTCAAAATAGTCTTCCAGAAGGCGCTGGTAGAACTGTTTGCGGTAGAGGATGTCCAGCCCCAGGGTCGGCTCGTCCAGCACCAGGAGGCGCGCGTCGATGGCCATCACCAGCGCCAGATGCAGTTGCACAATCATGCCCTTGGACATTTCCTTGACGCGCATTTTCGGCCGCAACTGCGTGCCTTTTATGAAGTGTTCGAACTTGGCACGGTCAAAGCGCGGATGGATGCCTTCAAAAAAGTCGGCCGCATCGCCGACCCGCAGCCAGCGCGGCAGGATGGCGACATCGGCGATAAACGAGACATCGTTCATCAGCGCATCGCGCTCGCGGCTGGGGTTGCGCCCCAGCACCGAAAGCTCGCCCTGGAACGGAATCAGCCCCAGGATGGCCTTGAGCGCCGTGGTTTTGCCTGCGCCATTGGGGCCAATCAGGCCGACGATACGCCCAGGCCCGATGGCAAAATCCGCGCCATCGAGTGCGGCCTTGCCGCGATAGTGTTTGCGCAGCCCCTGCGCGTGAATGACATGACTCATGGTTTACCCCATTGTTTTGCCGGGTCGGTGAGCTGGTTCAGGTCCAGCCCCAGTTGTTCGATGCGTGCCAGTACCTGCGGCCATTCCTCGTCAAGAAAACGGCGGCGTTCGCTGGCAAGCAGTTTTTGCGGTGCGCCCTCGATGACGAACATGCCAAGGCCGCGGCGCTTTTCCACCAATGCCTCGTCGGCCAGCTCCTGGAAGGCGCGCGAGACGGTAATCGGGTTGAGCTGATATTCCGCCGCCACGGTGCGCACCGAGGGCAGGGCATCGCCGGGCTTGAGCTCACCGCCGATAATCCGGGCGACCACCAATTCTTTGAGTTGCCGGTAAATGGGAATCCCGTCCTGCCATTGATGCGTATTCATGGCAGCAACCCTGGCGGCAGCAGCGAAAAGAAGGCCGCAGGTTTGCCGGGCTTGGCAGATGCGGCGGCAGCGCGCGATGCTTCGGGCGCATGGTGCGCAATGCCGGTTGCGGTGAGGACGAATGCAGCCAGCACAAGGCTGATGGCGGCTGCGCGGGACAGATAGCGGCGTGGCATGACGGCTCTCCGTTTGGTGTTGTATTGAACTATAACACTACTTCTGTAGCCGTCAACCCCGCCCAACCGCAACTGAAGAACAATATCCGGGATTGGATTTTGTGATTGCCGTTCAAGTCGCGGAAAGTCAAAATGGCCGACTTGTTTGCTGGAGACTCATAGTGAAATCTGCAATCTGTGCGGCAACGCTGGCTTTGGGACTGGCTGCCGGAGTGGCCGCCGCCGAGCCGCCGCTTGCCAATGAGCGTGAAAAAGTCGGTTATATGGTGGGCATGGATGTCGGCGCCGACCCTTCGCTGCAGGCAGCCTTGCCGGATGTGGACATGGCCGCTTTCGAGCAATCGCTGCGCCGCGTGCTGGCCGGTGAAGCGCCGCAGCTGAAGCCTGAAGATGCGCAGCAAACTTCGGCTGCGCTGATGCAGCGGGTACAGGCGCGTGCCGCCGGGACGCTGGACAAGGCACCTGAAGTATCGCGACAGAAGGTGGGCGAGCTGCTTGGCATCAATGTGGCGCGCTCGCTGGCGGCAATCGCTGAGGAGCTGGATGTGGCCGCCCTGGTGCGCGGTGTGAAAGTCGCTGCCGAAAAAGGCCAGCCGCTGCTTTCAGATGAAGAGCGCAGCAGCCTGCGCAATGCCCTGATTGCCCGCCAGCAGCAACGTGCAGCGCAGGCAGGCGAAGAAAACCGCAAGAAGGGCGAGGCTTTCCTGGCGGAAAACGCCAAGGCCAAGGGCGTGGTCACCACCCGTTCCGGCCTGCAATATCAGGTTGAGCGCCCCGGCAATGGCACGCGCCCGTTGCCCACCCAGCAAGTGCGGGTGCATTACGAAGGGCGGCTCCTGGATGGCAAGGTGTTCGATAGCTCCTACCAGCGCGGCACGCCTGCCGAGTTCGCGCTGAACCGGGTGATTCCGGGCTGGACCGAAGGCGTCGGCCTGATGGCGCCGGGTGCCAAGTACCGCTTCTGGATTCCTGCGGCGCTTGCCTATGGCGAGCGTGGCTCGCCGCCGAATATCGGCCCCAATGAAACCCTGGTGTTTGATGTCGAACTGCTGGATGTGCTCAATTAAGCCGCCATCTTGCCGGTTTTCCCTTTCCTGCGGCTTGCCGCTTCTCAAGAATCTGGAGTTTTCATGAAATCATCTTCCCTTATCCTGCCTGCCGCCCTGGCCTCTGCGCTGCTGCTTGCCGCCTGTGACAAGGAGGCGGTCAAGCCCAAGGGCGAGAGCGCAGAAAAGAGCGAAACCCAAAGCGCCGCAAGCACGCTGAATATCCCCGGCCTGAAAGATGAAAAAGCGCAGTCCAGCTATGTGGTCGGCATGACCCTCGGCAAGCAAATGGCCGAAATCAAGGACGAGCTGGATATGGATGCGGTGGTGCGCGGCCTGAAAGATGAATTGTCCGGCAAGGCCAAAGTCACCGACGAGCAGGGTCGGGAAATCATGGCCGGCTTCATGGAAAAAATGCAGGCCAAGATGATGGCCGAGCAGATGGCGGCGGCGCGCAAGAACAGCGAGGAAGGGCAGAAATTCCTTGAAGAAAACGCCAAGAAAGAAGGCGTGAAAACCACCGCATCCGGCCTGCAATACCAGGTGCTGGAAGAAGGCAAGGGCGCAAAGCCCGCTGGCAATGATGCGGTCAAGGTCAAATACACCGGCACGCTGCTTGATGGCACGGTGTTTGACAGCACCGACAAGAACGGCGGTGAGCCGGCCATCCTGCCGCTTGACCGGGTGATTCCCGGCTGGGCCGAAGGCCTTCGGCTGATGCCGGTGGGCAGCAAGTACAAGCTGTGGATTCCGGGGAACCTGGGCTATGGCGAACAAGTGCCGCCGGGCGCGCCATTCCCGCCGAATGCCACCCTGGTGTTCGAGGTGGAACTGGTGGAAATCGTCAAGGCGCCGAAGTGATTTTCCAGCGCGGCTGAGCTGCCACAACTGCCGCTTCTGCGGCAGTTGTGGTTTTGGCCGTTTCAGCAAGAGGGCAGAGCGATGCGCATCACCATTTTCGGTACCGGCTATGTGGGCCTGGTCACGGGCACTTGCCTGGCCGAAGTCGGCCATCAGGTGACCTGCGTGGATGTGGACCGCGCCAAGATTGAAGGGCTTGCCCAGGGCATCGTGCCGATTTACGAGCCGGGGCTGGAGGCTATGGTGCGTGCCAATCATGCCGCCGGCAGGCTGCACTTCAGCCATGATGCGGCCAGTGCCGTGGATGTGGCCGATGTGCTGTTCATCGCCGTGGGCACGCCGCCGGATGAAGACGGCAGTGCCGACTTGCAGTATGTGCTGGCGGTGGCGCGCAGTATTGGCCAGCATATGCAGCGCCCGGCGCTGGTGGTCAACAAATCCACCGTGCCGGTGGGCACCGCCGACCAGGTGCGCGCCACCATTACCGCAGAACTTGCAAGGCGCGGCGTGAGCATTCCGTTTGAAGTGGTGTCCAACCCCGAGTTTCTGAAAGAAGGCGCGGCCATCCATGACTGCATGAAGCCCGACCGCATCATCATCGGCGCCGAAAGCAGCGAGGCCATCGACACCATGCGCCGCCTGTATGCGCCGTTCAACCGCAACCATGACCGCGTGGTGGTGATGGATGTGCGCTCGGCCGAGCTCAGCAAATACGCCGCCAATGCCATGCTGGCCACCAAGATTTCGTTCATGAATGAAATCGCCAATATCGCCGAACAGGTCGGTGCCGATGTGGAAATGGTGCGCAAGGGGATTGGCTCCGACCCGCGCATCGGCTGGCATTTCATTTATCCGGGCGCGGGCTATGGCGGCTCGTGTTTTCCCAAGGACGTGCAGGCGCTGGCGCGCATTGCCGCCCGGCAGGGCGTGAAAACCCGTATTCTGGACGCGGTGGAAGCGGTCAACGATGCGCAGAAAGGCCACCTGTTCCGGCTGATGCAGCGCCATTACGGCAGTATCGGGGCGCTGGCGGGTAAAACCGTGGCGGTCTGGGGGCTGGCATTCAAGCCTGATACCGACGATATGCGCGAGGCATCCAGCCGCCGCCTGCTGGCCGAGCTTTGGCAGGCCGGTGCCCGGGTGCAGGCCTATGACCCGGAAGCGGGCAAGGAGGCTGCACGGATTTTTGGCGAGCGCGATGACTTGAAACTGTGCGAAAGCGCCGAAGATGCACTGCAAGGCGCCGCTGCCCTGGCGGTGGTGACCGAATGGAAACAATTCCGCAGCCCGGATTTTGCGCTGCTGAAAAACCAGCTCGCTGACGCGGTGATTTTTGATGGCCGCAATCTTTACGAGCCTGCCGAAGTGGAGGCGCATGGGCTTGCCTATTGGGGCATTGGCCGCGGCCGTTCTGTCAAAATAGCGCCATGAACGACGCCGACCGTATTGCCGAGCTGGAAACCCGCATCGCCTTTCAGGAGCATGCGCTCAACCAATTGAGCGACGCCCTGGCCGATGCCCGCCATGAAATCGCCCAACATGCACGCCTGCTTGCACGGGTGGTGGAAGAATTGAAATCCTCGCGCGGTGCCGGTGTCAGCGTCGATGCCGCCGACGAGCCGCCACCGCCGCATTACTGACTGGGTAGTCTCATGTCCTCATTACGCGACCAATTGCTCGGCCTGGGTTTCAAGGCCGCGCCCAAGCCGGAAAAGAAAGCCCGGGCCAAGGGCAAGCCAGCCAACAGGCCGGAAAAACCGGGCAAACCGCAAAAACCTTCCCACGGCACTAAAAACCGCGAAGAAATGGACCTGGCGCGCGCCTATGCAATGCGTGCACAGCAAGAAAAAGAAGAACGGCTGGAGGCCGAACGGCAAAAGCAGGAGCAAGCCCGCCTGCGCCGCGAAGCGCGCAACAAGCTGGCCGGACTTCTGAGCGCCGATAAAGTGCTGAACCTGGCCGATGCCGATATCGCCCGGCACTTTGAGTACGGCGGCAAAATCAAGCGTATCTATGTCAGCGCCGAACAGCTCAAGGCACTGAACGCGGGCGAGCTGGGCGTGGTGCAGCACAATGGACGCTATCTGCTGGTCAGCGCCGCCACCCTGGCCGAGGCCGAAGCGGTGTTTGCCGATGCCATCGCCCTCAAGGTGAACCCGGACGCCCCGGCCGGGGACGACCCCTATAGCGACCCGAAATACCAGATTCCCGACGATTTGGTCTGGTAGTGATGGCGCGGCGCGGCTGTAGTGGGCGCCGGCATAATGGAACGCCCCGGCGCTTGTACGCCGGGGCGTTTTTCGTTCGTCAGAACCGGTATTTCAAGCCGATATAGGCATTGCGTCCGGCTCCGGGCAGGGGGATGCCGTGGGGAATGCCATTGATGGCCATGGTGGCCCCCTGGGCGACATAAACGCCGCCGCCGGGCAGGGCGTAGAGGCGGTCAAACAGGTTTTCAATGCCGGCATCCAGCCGCCAGTTTTGCCATTGATAACTGCTGCGCAGATGAGCCAGGCCATAGCCCGGGGTTGGCAGTTCGTTGCGAACGGCCGAGCGATGCCGTTTGGCGCGTGCGCCTTCCAGTTCCAGACTGTTTTCCCAGCCATGCCATTGATGCTGTAGCGTCAGCCGGGCATTGGCCGGTGGCGTGTTGTAAAGCGACTGGCCGCTATGCAGGTTTTTGCTGCGCTGCCACTGGCCGCTGCCTGACAGGCGGAATATGCCGATGGCGCTATCGGCAAGCCGGGTATCAAAGGACAGGTCAATACCATGCAGGCGGGCGGCCTGATTGGCATGGCGCAATACATTGAAGCGGTTGCGGCCATTGTCGCTCAGCGGTACGGCATCGATATAGTCATGTACGCGGCGCTGCCAGGGGGTGATGCGCAGCTGCCAGCCATCAGGCGTACGGCTATGCCAGTCTATGGTCATGGCCAGCAGGCGCGCCCGCTCCGGGCGCAGGTCGGGATTGCCCACATAGCCATTGCCATCGCCTGCAAAATTGTTCATCACTGCCGCCATCGACCAGCTTGACCAGGCATAACGCTCGTACAGGTTGGGGGAGCGGTTTTTCCAGCTGGCCCCCAATTCCACATCCAGTGTTTCGGCAGCCTTCCAGCGCAGCAGCATGCTGGCATCAAGATGATGGTCGCGGCTGTGGCGCGGGTGGGCATTGAAGCGTGCGGCATCTGCAGCGGTCATGGGCCATGAGCCCGGCGGCGCCGGGTCAGTGTCATAGCCCTGTACCTCGCCGCTGCGGGTGCTGATGCGGCTGTAACGGATGCCGCCTTGCAGCATCCAGCCCTCTGCCAGTTGTTGTTCCCATTCAGCAAACACCGAGCTGCGCAGGCGTTGTCCCTGGCGAATGTTCCAGAAGCTTTCCGGCCACATCATCCGTCCGGCAGGCGGCCACCAGTCATCCAGACGATAACGCTGCCATTGGCCGCCAAGACGCAGTAACTGGTCTTTGCTCAGCGGCAATTGCAGCTGGAACTGGGCGGCACGGGTATGGCTTTCGGTTTCCATCGGCATATTGCCGGCGCATTGATAACTGATGGTGCAGGGTACGGTGTAGTCCTGCCCCGGCACTGTGGCCGGAATGCCGTACCAGTATTGCCGGTCTGGGCCAAAGCCCATGCTGTGCCGCAGGTTTTCCTGCCATAGCCGTGCTTCCAGTTGCCCCCATTCATGACTGGCCTGATAGCTCAATTGGCCATAGTGCTGGCGGTTCCCGGTCATGTCCATGCGCTGGTTGGGATAGTGCTGGAAGGGAATATCCTGCCGCCCCAGTTGCAATTGCCAGTAGCCATCATCCTGCCGTACGGCCAGTGACAGGCTTTGATTGCGGGTGAAATAGGCGCTGGAGGCCACTTCATCACGGGCGATTTCATGCCCCTTGCGCCCGCTTGCAGTATGCATGCGGAAATCACTGCCGGCACGGTAATTGTCGGCCTGCGCCAGCGAGGCTTCGGCATTCAGGCTGAAGACCGCATTGGCCAGGGTCAACGAACCCTGTGCCGAACGGGCATTGCCATTGCTGCGATAGCGCGCGGAAAATTCGCCCTGCTGGGTCCAGCCGCTGGACTGGTCATTGAAAAACGGCGCGGCCGATTGCAGCTGGATGCTGCCGCCAATGCTGTCACCGCCGACACTGACCGGGGTCATGGTGCTGTGGACGGTGATATGCGCGACTTTTTCCGGGGCGATATAGGAGGTGGGCGGATTCATGTGATTGGGGCAGGCGGCGATGAAGTCCATGCCGTCGATTTGAATCCGGTTGCGGTCGCCACTCAGGCCGTGAATGGCAGGCAGGCCGGAAATGCCGCCGGCTGCCTGCACACTGACACCCGGCAGGTGTTGCAGCAGGCGGGCGCTGTCAGTCTGCGCTGCGCGCCGGGTTTCAAGCAGGTTGCCCTGTAGCTGTTCAGCACTGCCGGGCAAGGGACGCCGCCCGCTGACATCCACATGGTCAAGTTGCCGGGTGGCTGGGGACTGTGCCAGTGCCGGGGCTGCAAAAGCCGTCAGCAGGGCGAGATAAAGAGGGGAAAGTTTCATGAAAAAACTCCAGGCAAGGTTCAGTACCGGCTGCTTGCTGCAACCGGAAAAGCGCAAAATGCGGCATGGCTATCGGTTTTACGGAACAAGGGCGTGTCCGGCAGGTCGGGCACGGCATATCGTTTGCCGGTCAACGCCCTTAGAGCCTCTGAACAGGCTCTCAGGCCTGGGGTGGGCCGCGTGCGCCCAGGCTGGCATGCACGCGGCCGTGCCGGGGAGCGGATGAGTACGGCTCGCCGCCCGCGTTGAGCGGTGCAGGCGGCAGTGTTGTATTGGCGGCTACCGGGCAGAGCAACCCGGTCAGCAGTGTGCAGTAATCACAATCTGGATGCGCCTGCCCGCCTGGTGCAGGCTGCGGGCTGGCGGGACTAACGCATAGCGCCATGCCCTGTGCCTGCATCGCCTGCTGCCAGCGCCACTGGCTTGATTGCGTGCTCTCATGCAACCGTCCCAGGGTGGGCAGCAAGGCCAGCAGGCCGA
The DNA here is from genome assembly GCA_030528565.1 of Pseudomonadota bacterium. Classification (GTDB taxonomy): domain Bacteria; phylum Pseudomonadota; class Gammaproteobacteria; order Xanthomonadales; family Xanthomonadaceae; genus Solilutibacter. Next base: position 15,309 of record JAUMYP010000004.1, on the reverse strand, counting down.
TGCCGAGGCAGGCAAGCGTCAACCAGTAATGGCGCAAACGGCGGGACATGATGAGGCAATATGGATACAGGTGCGGATCGGGTGAGCAGTTGAAATTTCAGAATGTTATGCGCTCAAGGCCCGGCTAGCTGGGCGCTTGTCTGTCTGCTTTACCAGACTTTGATGCGTTGTTCTTCGCTTAGCAGCAGCGGCGCGGGTGACTTGCACTGATAGGTGGCGGCAAAGCCTTGTGCGTTCATCAGCACGCCGTTGGCGCGCCACTGCCCCGGTGCGCTGTGGCTGGTGCTGGCCAGGAAGGTGGCGGCTTCGCGGCTCATTTGCTGTGCCCATAGCCGTGCCCAGGCTTGGTAGAAAGCCTGGCGCTGTACAGCGTCGGCCTCGGGCAGAGCCTGGTTCAGCGCCGCCTCGGCCAGTGCAAAGCCGGACAGGTCATTGAGTGCAGAGGCGGCGACTTGCTGGCCGTTGATGCGGATGTTGTCCAGCATCGGGTAAGCATGCTGGGCGTACTGGCTGGCGGTGCGGTTCAGCAGGCTTTGCCAGGCGGCTTGGTCTTGTGCCGTCCACCAGTCGCGGATATTGCCGCTGGCATCGACATGGCGGCCGCGTGCGCTGATGGCATGGGTCAGTTCATGGCCGACCAGTGCGCCCAAGCTGCCGTAATGCGCCGCGGCAGGCTGCGCCATGTCGATGACCGGCGGTTGCAGTACGGCTGCGGTGACAATCAGCCGGTTCTGTGCCGGGTCGTAAGCCAGCGCCGGTTGCTGCGGCAGTACATCCCAGCGGCGGGCGGCGTTGTGGCGGCCAATGCGGCGCATTTCTTCGCGGTGCCGCCAAGTGGAGGCAATCAGCATATTGCTGCCAAAGCTGCCGCGTCCCATCGGCTGGATGCTGTAGTCAAGGTCGCGCTCGGGGCTGCCGACTTCGATTTTCAGTTTGGCAAGTTTGGCGGCGGCCTCGGCTTTGGCAGCGGCGCTCATCCAGCTGGAGGCGGCCACCGCGGCGGCCAGCGCATTGCGGACTTCTCCGGCCACGGTTTCGGCGCGCTGGGCGGTAACCTGTGGCAGATAGCGGGCGCGATATTCACGTCCCAGCATCGGCCCGGCAGCCAGGTTGATGGCATCCAGCGTCTGCTTCCAGCGTGGCGCAGCTGCGGGCTGTCCGAGCAGGAGGCGGCCACGGAACTCGAAATCGGCATCGCGGAACGATTTGGACAGATACGCGGCCATTGCATTGCCGACCTGATAGCGCAGATAGACCTTCCATTGCTCGGCCTTCAGGCTGCCAAGCAGGCGGTCAACTTCTTGCAGCATCGCCGGATTGGCGATGGACACGGTATCGTCATTCACGCCCTGTGCCTGGATGAATTCGGCCAGGCGCAGATGGCGATACTGTTTGCCAAGCTCGGCTACCGGCACCGGCGCGTAATTGCTGCGCGGGTCGCGCAGGCTGGGCAGTGGTCGGGCAACCCGTGCCAGCCGCGTTTCCAGGTCGAAAACCGCTGCGGTATCGGTGGCCAGACGGTTGGCCGGGGTGCCGGTCAGGGTGAGGATTTTTTCCACATAGCTGCGGTAGTGCCCCATCAGCGCCACGGTTTCTGCATCCTGGCGGGTATAGAACGCCGGGTCGGGCAGCGCCATGCCGCCCTGGCTGAAATAGCCGATATGCCGGCCCAGCTCATTGAGGTCGAGGTCGGCGCTGAAATTGAACGCCACCGGGATACCGACCTGATGCAGGGCAGCAATGGCGGCGGGCAGGTCGCGGTTGCGGCGGATGCCGTTGATACGCTCCAGCAGCGGCGCAATCGGGCGGCTGCCATCGGCTTCCAGGGCGGCTTCATTCAGGCCGCTGGCCCAGAAATCGCCGAGCAGTTTCTGTACATCGTTTTGCGGCGCCTGCATGGCGGCATCGAGCAGGTCGCGCTGCTGCTGTTCGCTGCGGGCAACCAGCTGCCCCAGCGCGGTGATGCTGGCGGTGCCGGGCGGGGCGCTGACCGCGGCGAGCCAGTCCTTGTTGGTGGCGGTGTAAAAGTCCCGGCATTCGGCGCTGATGGCCGGTGCCGCCGGTGCGCGACGCGCCTGGCTGCGTTTGCGCTGCGCCTGGGCATCAGCGGGCGTGAGTGCGGCAGCGGCAAGGCTGAAAACAAGGGCGATGACCAGCGGTTTGGCTTGAGGCATTGCAGGGTTTTCCGTGTGAGGGGGGCAAAGCATAACAAGCGCGCATGAAAAACCCGCCAGCGGCGGATGCTGGCGGGTTGCTTTTGCAGCCAGAGGGTTGCTGGCGATTACCAGATTTTCACTTGATTATCGCCCTCGCGCACCATGGCATCGCCGCGCTTGCAGCCCCAGGCCTCGGCAAAGGCGGGCAGGTTGCTGGGCGCGCCGATGGCACGGAACTCGGCCGGGGCGTGCGAATCGGTAGTCAGCCTTACCTTCAGCTCATCGGGGGTGAAGTTGCGACGCCAGACGGTGGCCCAGTTGGCAAAGAAGCGCTGGTTGCCGGTCAGGCCGTCGATGGCTTCGGGCGTTTTGCCGCCCAGGGCACGCTGGTAAGCGTCATAGGCGATGGCAAGGCCGCCGAGGTCGGCGATGTTCTCGCCCAGGGTCAGCTTGCCGTTGACGTGCTGGCCGGCCACTTCATAGGCATCGAACTGCTGCACCAGCTTGTTGGCGAGCGCCTTGAAGTTGCGGGCATCGCTTTCCTGCCACCAGTTTTCCAGATTGCCATTGGCGGCAAAGCGGCTGCCCTGGTCGTCGAAGCCGTGGGTCATTTCATGGCCAATCACCGCGCCGATGCCGCCGTAATTGAGCGCATCATCGGCCTTGCCGTCAAAGAACGGCGGCTGGAGGATGGCCGCAGGGAACACGATTTCATTTTGCAGCGGGTTGTAATAGGCATTGACCGTCTGCGGGCTCATCGCCCATTCGTCCTTGTCCACGGGCTTGCCGATTTTGCCGAGCGACCAGCGGTAGTTGAAGGCATTGGCCGCTAGTACGTTTTCGATATAGCTGTCGCGGCGGGTTTCAAGGCCGCTGAAATCGCGCCATTTGTCGGGGTAGCCAATCTTGGTGGTGAAGCCCTTGAGCTTTTCCTCGGCGCGGGCGCGGGTTTCCTCGCCCATCCAGTCCAGCTGCTTCAGGCGTTCGGCAAAGGCATCGCCCAGATTCTTCACCAGCGTTTCCATGCGCGCCTTGGATTCGGCCGGGAAGGCGAGCTTGACGTAAATCTGGCCGAGGGCTTCGCCCGCCTGGCTGTTGATGGTGCCCAGCACGCGCTTCCAGCGTTCGCGGTTTTCCTGCTGGCCGCGCATCGCCTTGTTGTGGAAGTCGAAATGGGCGTTGACAAAATCGCTGGACAGATACGGCGCGGCGCCATCGACCAGATGGAAGCGCAGATAGCTTTGCCAGGTGCTGACCGGGACATCAACCAGCATCTGGCTGACCTCGCGGTGGAATTCCGGCACGGCCAGCGAGAACATGGCCGGCTTTTCCACGCCCTGGGATTCAAAGAATTGCGACCAGGAGAAATTCGGGGTGAGTTTGTCGGCCTCCTCAGGGCTGACCGGGTGGTAGTACAGCGAGACATCGCGGGCGAGCTCTTCGCTGGACTTGGAGGCATTGGCAAGCCGGGTTTCAAAGGCCAGCACCGCCTTGGCCTCGCGCTCGGCATCGGCCGGGGCAAGCCCTGAAAGCGTCAGGATGCGCGCCACATATTGTTCATAAGCGGCGCGCTTGTCCTGCTTGTCGGCATCAAAATAAAACCCCTTGTCCGGCAGCCCCAGGCCGCCCTGGGTGGCATAGGCGATATTCATGCCGGAGTTCTTGAAATCCGCTTCCGGGCCGAAACCGAACAGCATGCCTTCGCCCTGCGAATAACTCTGCCGCAGGTACTGGACAATGCTGGCGGTGTCGCTGAGTGCCTCAATGGCTTCAAGGCGGGATTTCAGCGGGCTGATGCCCTGGGCTTCAATCTTGGCCTCGTCCATGCCGGTGGCGTAGAAATCACCAATCAGCTTGTCGATGCCCTGGGCATCTTTCATGGCGGCGGCCTGCTCGACAATCTGGCGCTGGATGGCATTGGAACGCTCATCCAGCATCTCGAACGCGCCCCAGCTGGTGCGGTCGGCGGGAATCGGATTGGCGGCCAGCCAGTGTTTGTTGATATAGCTGCCAAAGTCCATACAGGCATTACCGGCGCTGTCGATATCGGCGGCGCTGAAGCTGTTCATCGGCGGCAGCTTGGCTTCATCGAGCGTGTAGCGGGGCGCTTCTGGTGCAGCCGAGCTGCTGTTGTCGGACTGGCTGCAACCAGCCAGGGCGGCGCTGATGCCAAGGCAAAGCGCCAGACGGGCAAGATAAGGTGTACGCATGGTTTTTTCCTTCTGCCCACCACGGGCAGGTTGTGTTGAACTGTAAGCCTTCCGGGGCATTCATGTGCCTGCCGGAAGTCATGGCTTTGGGGGAGGCTGTATCAATTTTCGCCAGACACCGGGCCGACAAAGCGGGTCAGCTCGCCTGCCAAGAGCGCCATGCTGCCGCTGTGGCGGTCATGGCCGTTACGCGAGTATTCAAAGCGGTAGCTGCGTTCAAGGCCAAGCCGGCCATCATGGCCGCGACGCAGGCGAAAGCCGGTGGCATGCACGCTTTGGTCGAGCCATTGCACACCGGCGCGCTGGCAGGCCTGACGGCCGATTTCACTGGCCTGTTCGGCAGCGCGGCGGGCGGCGTTCACCCAAACCATCAGTGCGCCCACCGCCAGCAGTGCCCAGAGCATGTTCTCCATCATTGCACCTCGGGCTTGAGCTTGAGCAGTGCCGCCCAGTTCTGCCGGTTCATGCTGCAGGCGGCCTCATTTTCCGGCGAGCAGGCGGGAGATTGGCCGTCTTCGTCACTGGCCACCCAGTCATTGCTGATGGGGCGCGGCAAGATGGCGCGGCCCTGGCCGTCGCGCCGCAGTTTGCGCATGGTCACCATATTGGCGACATTGCCGCCGATAAGCCAAACCTCGTTCGCAGTGATATTGACCACGATGTCGCAATGCGATTGCAGGCCGCCATTGCTGCTGGCAAGAAAAGCCGACAGCCCGCCAAAGCCGACCACATTGCGGTTGTTGCGCACATAGCAGAGCATGTCGCCCAGCGCCACCGGGGTCTGGTTGGGGTCGGCAAAACTGTAGGGGCCGTTGCCGCGATAGGCGGCGCGGATATAGTCGATATGGCTGGCCGAGTGCCGGAAGCCGCTGGCGCCGGCCTTGACCATCACATAGGAGATGAAAGCGGCCGACCAGGGGGCATCGACGATAAAACTGCGGCAGTCGCTGCGGGTATAGCTCGATGCCAGCGGGTCCTGGCATTGGTAGGCCGATGTATAGCTGCCAAATACCCGTTGCAGGGTACCGCTGTCGCGCCAGTAGGCGACCACCCGTTCCCAGGCCGGAACACCATCGGCAAGATGGCTGCGTTCGGCCTCGGCAATACGACGGCTGGCGAGCCGGCCATTGGCATCAATAAAGGGGTTTGACCAGGCGGCATGTTCACGCCGGGCAATCTCGACGATGCGTGTGACCAGGGGGGTGCCGGGCGGAAATATTTCAGGCGGCGCCTGCCAGGCCGTGCGCCGGGAGTCGTCCTGTTCAGGGAGGTGCTCGGGCGTGGGTGGTGCTGCCGGTGGCGGAGGGGGGACGGGCGCGGCTGGCTGCGCTTGCGGTTTGGGGGCAGTGGCGCAGCCGGCCAGTAACAGGACAGCGGCCAGTGCGGAAGAATGCGGCAAAAAGGGCAGTTTCATGGGTGGGTATCAGTTGAAGGGAGCCGGTGGCGGGCCGAGTTTCATGGACAGGTCGATGGCGCGGACATGCTTGGTCAGGCTGCCGATGGAAATATAGTCCACGCCATCGCGGGCGATGTCGGCAATGTTGCGCATATCCACGCCACCGGAGACTTCCAGCGGGATGCGTCCGGCAAACTCTTCGCGGGCAATGCGCACTGCTTCGCGGCGGCTGGCGGCATCAAAATCGTCAATCAGGATGCGGGTGCAGCCGGTTTGCAGTGCCTGGCGCAATTCATCCAGGGTTTCCACTTCGATAATCAGCGACAAATCCGGGAATTGCGCGCGCGCCTCATCAGCGGCCTGGCGCAACGAGCCAGCGGCGCGGATATGGTTTTCTTTCAGCATCACCGCATCGAACAGGCCGATGCGGTGGTTATGGCCGCCACCGACGCGCACCGCGTATTTCTGCGCCAGCCGCAGGCCGGGAAGGGTCTTGCGGGTATCGAGGATTTTGGTATGCGTGCCCGCGACCGCCGCCACATATTGCGCGGTAACGGTGGCGGTGCCGGAGAGCGTCTGCAGAAAATTCAGCGCGCAACGCTCGGCACTGACCAGGGCGCGGCTGCGCCCCTGCAAGGTGGCGATGACAGTACCGGCGCTGACATGCGCGCCTTCTTCGATACGCCAGTGGATTTGCACGTTTTCATCCAGCAGCCGGTGACAGGCATCGAACCAGGGACGGCCGGCAATCACCGCGTCCTCCTTGCACAGCAGATAGGCGCTGTCCGCAGCATCAGGCAGCAGTGCGGCAGTGACATCGCCGCTGGCAATGTCCTCGGCTAGCGCGCGGCGGGCATCGTCCAGCACGCACTCAGGGGCTGGCGGAAAAACCTGTACCTGGCTCATGCACCCAAACCGGCAATCGTGCTGGTATCGGCGGACTCCTCCGGCAGCAGCACCGGGATGCCCTCATCCACCCGGTACAGGCGCTTGCCGTCCTGGGTAATCAGCGCCTGCCGCAGGGGCTGGCTCTGGATGTGCTCGCCAAAGGCAAGGCCGCCTGCGGCAATCGCGGCATTGAGTGCTGCAAGGCGTGTGCCATCCAGCAACGCCAGCGGCTGGCGGGTCACGGGGCAGGCGAGAATATCGAGCAATTTCTTGTCCATGACATCAATCGTATTGGGGTGCCTTAGAATACGCCTTTAGTTACCGGGACAGCCATGACTGCGCAACAGCCGCCCCAGGTGGGCATCGTGATGGGTTCGCGTTCTGATTGGGAAACCATGAAGCATGCGGCAGACAAACTGGATTTGCTGGGAGTGCCCCATGAAGTGCGCGTGGTATCGGCGCACCGCACCCCGGATGTACTGTTTGAATATGCCGAACAGGCGGCCAGCCGTGGCCTGCGCGCCATCATCGCCGGTGCTGGCGGGGCGGCACACCTGCCCGGCATGCTGGCGGCAAAAACCGCAGTGCCGGTACTGGGCGTGCCAGTGCAGTCCAGGGCGCTGAACGGCCTGGATTCGCTGCTGTCCATCGTGCAGATGCCAGCGGGCATTCCGGTGGCGACCTTTGCCATCGGTAATGCCGGTGCTGCCAATGCTGCGCTGTTTGCCGCCGCCATGCTGGCAGCGGATGATGCGCAAATCGCCGCCAATCTGGCGGCCTTCCGCCGCAAGCAGTGCGAAGACGTGATGGCCGCCGACGACCCCAGGATTGGATGAGCAAGATGCAGGCAATGACGCTGGGTATTTTGGGCGGCGGGCAACTGGCGCGGATGATGGCGCTGGCCGGCGCACCGCTGGGGCTACGCTTTCTGGTGCTTGATGGCAATGCCGAATCCTGCGCTGGGCAGTTCGCGCCGATGCTGGTCGGCGAATATGGCGACGAGGCCGTGCTTCGCCAGTTTGCCGGGCAGGTGGATGTGGCGACTTTCGACTTTGAAAATGTCCCCGCCACCACCGCCGAATGGCTGGCAGCGCATACGCCGGTGTTTCCAGGCTCAAGAGCCTTGGCGGTGGCACAAGACCGCCTGAGTGAAAAAAGCCTGTTCCGCGAGCTGGGCATCCCGGTGCCGGACTTTGCCGATGTGGCAAGCCGTGCGGCACTGGATGCGGCAGTGGCGCGGCTTGGCACGCCCTGCATCCTGAAAACCCGCCGCCTGGGCTATGACGGCAAGGGGCAGTTCCGTATCAAATCACCCGCCGATGTCGAGGCTGCCTGGCAGGCGCTGGGCGCACAGGCGGAAAAAACCGGGCTGATTCTGGAAGCCTTCGTACCGTTCCAGAGCGAGGTGTCGGTGGTCGCCGTGCGCGGCCGCGATGGTGAATTCCGCAGCTGGCCGCTGACCCGCAACTGGCATGTCGATGGCGTCCTTTCGGCCAGCCTTGCCCCGGCAGGGATGAGTGCTGCAATCGAGCAGCAGGCCGTTGCCCATGCCCGGAAGCTCGCCGAGGCGCTGGATTATGTCGGCGTGTTTGCGTTGGAGCTGTTCTGCCATGATGGCCAGCTGCTCGCCAATGAAATGGCGCCACGGGTGCATAACTCCGGCCACTGGACGATTGAAGGCAGTATCACCTCGCAATTCCAGAACCATCTGCGCGCAGTGCTGGGACTGCCGCTGGGCGATACCGGGCTGCGCCAGCCCAGCTGCATGCTGAACTGGATTGGCGAAATGCCCGATGCCCTGCCGGTTCTGCAAGAAGTCGGCGGTTACTGGCACGACTATGGCAAACAGCCGCGCACCGGTCGCAAGGTAGGACACGCCACCCTCTGCGCTGACAGCGCCGGAGCACTGGCCGCCAAACTTGAGCGTATCGGCCAGGCACTTGGGCGTACTGCCCAGACCGCACCAGTAGTTGAGGCATTGAAAGGCATTGCCTGATTGCCGGTTGCCGCACAGCAGCAGGGTTCGGCGGCTGTGCGTTGCAATCAGGAACGCCGCTTACAGCCGCGTCAGCCCGGTTTTTTGTGCTTGCCGGTGAACATCGTGCACGGCATAGCCGCAGTCGCGGCTGGGCAGGTTGAACCATTCCGGGTGGCTCAGGGTCTGGCGGGTATCGCGCAGGCCGCTGTCCCAGTGGCTTTGCATGCTGAGGCTGCCAAAGGCATAGTCCTTGAACTGCTGCTCGTGCGGTTTGGCCTGATAAATCAGGTGCACGATATTGACCACCCGGTCATCCAGCCACGGCTCCAGGGTTTTGCGCAAATCCGCTGGCAGCTGTTTGTCGGGCAGTTGTTCGATAAGGTCGGTCAGTGCCGTGCGCAGCTGCTGCATGCGCGCCACCATGTCGGTGCCGTGGCGGGTGCGGCTGGAAAACTGGATGTCCTTGGCGCGTTCGAGCACATCCATCATGGTCTGCGGAAACGCGCCGCGTGCGCTCCACAGGTCCACCTGGAAGGCGAGGGTGTCGTTGCGCGGCCATTCGTCGAGGATATGCTCCAGCGGGGTGTTGGAGACGATGCCGCCATCCCAGTAGAAACGGCCATCAATCTCTACCGGCGCAAATGCCGGGGGCAGTGAGCCGGAGGCGAGGATATGCTCCGGGCCGATGCGGGTATCGCGGCTGTCGAAGTAGCGGAAGTTGCCGCTTTCCACATCGGTGGCGCCGACCGTGAGCCGGGTATCGGGGTCCTGGTTGATGCGGTCAAAGTCCACCAGCCGTTCAAGGGTCTGAATCAGCGGGCGGGTATCGTAAAAACTGGTGGCATTGGCGCTGCCGTCGGCCAGCACGAACGGCGAGGTGAGCCAGGGTTCGAAAAAGCCGGTCTGCCCTTGCCAGAGGGCTGCCATCGCGCTCATCGAGGCCGCCCAGGTTTCCAGTGCCGGTGACATCGGCAGCATGGCAAGGCTGTTGCGGATGCCAAGCGCGGGCAGGGTGGCAAGCCCGGCGGGCTGGCAGATGGTGTCCCAGAATTCGCGCAGCCGCTTGACCCGGTCTTCTGGGCGGTTGCCGGCAATCAGTGCGGCATTGATGGCGCCGATGGAAATGCCGGCATACCAGTTGGGGCGGATGCCGGCCTCATTCAGTGCTTCATAGACACCGCACTGGTAGGCGCCGAGGGCACCGCCGCCCTGCAAAACCAGGGCGACGGAGGGGTATTGGGCGACTTTTTCCAGCAATGCCCGCTGCTGTTTGCGGCTCAGCATCACTGCATATGCCAGCCGTGGCTGACGGCAAGGCTCTGCCCGGTCAGCGCATTGTTTTCGAAGGCGGCCAGGAACAGCGCGACATTGGCGACATCGTCAATGGTGGTGAATTCGTGGTCGACGGTGTTCTTCAGCATGATGTTCTTGATGACTTCTTCTTCGCTGATGCCGAACTCGCGGGCTTGTTCGGGGATTTGCCTGTCCACCAGCGGGGTGCGCACAAAGCCCGGGCAGATGACGTTGGCGCGGATGCCCAAGGGGCCGCCTTCCTTGGCCACGGTGCGGCACAGGCCGAGCAGGCCGTGCTTGGCGGTGACATAGGCCGATTTCAGCGGCGAGGCTTCCAGCGAGTGCACGCTGCCCATATAGATGATGGCGCCGGGGGCCTTGCGCTTTTCCATGTCGCGCATTGCTTCGCGGGTGGTCAAAAATGCGCCATCGCAGTGGATGGCGAGCATTTTTTTCCAGGCTGCCAGCGAAAAATCGGTGACCTTGTTGATGATTTGGATACCGGCGTTGGAGACCAGTACGTCAATCTGGCCGTAGTGGCCGATGGCCTTGGCAAAGCCGCTGACCACCTGTTCTTCGCTGCTGACATCCATGGCCACGGCCAGTGCATCGCCGCCATTGCTGCGGATTGCAGCAGCGACTTGTTCGGCCGCCTCCAGGTTGAGGTCGGACACCACGACCTTGCCACCGGCGGCGGCATACACCTCGGCGATGCGCTTGCCGATACCGCTGGCCGCGCCGGTGACAAGGCAGACTTTTCCGTTCAACTGGGTGTTCATCAAGGGGCTCCTGTGAGTTGGGCGTTGGATGTTATCGCTTGCTGGCATCGCGGAAGCGCGCCGGGTCAGGGCGACGGGTCGGTATCCCCCGGGCATTGCAATGGCCGCTGCTGCACAGTGCTTGGCGCAGTCGCGGGGTGGCTTGCAGCATCAGATGGAACAGGGTGTTCTGCTCGATATTGCCACGTACTGCATGGCTGCCCGGGCCGCGCGCCCAGACACCGACATCATCGCCGCCGTGGGTTTCCGAGGCCATCGGCAACATGGCTTCTTGCAGGTAATCCGGATGCTCGGTATCCACATGGCTGAGGTCGGGGCGGCCATGCAGCGCCTGCTGCCAGCGGCGGCTTATCTTACCGGCGGTTTTCGGGCCTTCCGGGGCGTTTTCGTTGGCGCCGGCATAGCCCGGGCCATTGGCATAGCCGAGCGTGGTGTAGGGCAGGCCACTGCCATCAAGGGCATATTCGCTGGGGTCGCCTTCCTCCCAGCTTGAGCCGCGCACCTTGCCCAGAATCGGGTTGCCGCGTGTGGGGTAGCCGGCAAAATGCAAGGTATGGCTGTGGTCGGCGGTGACGATGATGAGTGTGTCATCGGCTGAAGTCATCTCCGCGGCCACGCGCACTGCATCGGACATCGCCACGGTGTCGGAGAGCGCGCGATAGGCATTGCCTGCATGATGGGCATGGTCGATGCGGCCGCCTTCGACCAGCAGCACATAGCCATTGGGGCTGGCTTGCAGCCGGGTAATGGCGGCGCGGGTCATCTCCGCCAGTGATGGCTCTCCGGCCTTGTCCCCGGCGCGGTCATGTTCGTAGTGCATATGTTCGGGCTCGAACAGGCCGAGAAGCGGCGCATTGGTCGGAGCCTTGTTTAGCTGCTCAAGATTCCAGACATACACGCCGCCGGGGTGGCGCGCCTGCCAGGTTTGCACAAGGTTGCGGCCATCCTTGCGGCGGCCCTTGCGTTCGGGGTATTCCGGGTCGGGCAGGGTGTCGGGCAGAAAATAACTGCGCCCGCCGCCCAGCATCACGTCGGCGCCGTTGCCATGGCCGGTTTCCATCATTTGCCGGGCGATGTCGGTACAGCCCGCCTGCCGGGCATGTGCGGGCAGTTCGGCATCACTTTCCCAGTTGCGGTTGGCCGAATGCGCGAAGGTGGCGCCAGGGGTGGCATGGGTGAGGCGGGTGGTGGACACCACGCCGGTTTTCATGCCGCTGGCCGCAGCCAGTTGCCAGAGGGTCAGCATCGGCGATTTCAGCGCCGCCGCGCAGTCATTGCGTGGCGCATCCTGGCCGATGGAGAGCACCCCCATGCGGGTCTTCACGCCGGTGGCAATCGCGCTCATGGTGCCGGCCGAATCCGGGGTCTGGGCATTGGTGTTGTAGGTGCGCGAAAGCGCGGTGGCCGGAAAGTCCTCCCAGGACAGGCGCTGTTCTTCGCCGGAGCGCCCCTGCCGCTGGCCTTCCAGAATGCGCGCGGCGGCCACGGTGGTGAGGCTCATGCCATCGCCCAGGAACAAAATCACATTGCGTGCCTTGCCCTGCATCGCGCTGCGCTCGGCCGCTTGCGCCGCGCCGTGGATAAACCACCAGTCGGCGGTTTCGCCTGCCGGGCGCTCAATGCCCGGGACTTCCACCAGGGCTGGGGTTTGTGCAGCTGCCAGCGGTGCCAGCGCCAACGAGGCGATGAACAGGGGCAGGGCGAAAAAGCGGCGTTGAAGCATGGCGCAGTCTCTGAACATGAGGGGAGAGGGAAAGTGCGCATTATGCGCCGAGCGCGCGTGTGGGGTATCTTCACCGGCTGCAATGACGGGAAGTGAGCAAATGTTTGACTGGTGGTTTGCTATCAAGTTCTGGAAACGTGTAGTGCTGGGCTTTGTGCTCGGCGTGCTGGCGGGCTGGCTGCTGGGCGCCGATGCCAAGCTGTGGTTCGGCTGGCTGGGCGATTTGTACGTCACGCTTATCAAGATGATTGCCGTGCCGCTGGTGTTTTTTGCCGTTATCAGTGCGGTATCGGCACTGTCCGGGCAGAAGTCGATGGCGGCGCTGGGCGGTCGCACCTTCCTGTGGTTTGCCATTACCGCGGTGCTGGCGGTCATGGTGGGCCTGGGGTTTGGCTGGCTGCTCCAGCCCGGCAGCGGGGTCGGGCAACTGGCGGTGGCCGATAACTGGAAGCCGCGCGATGTGCCCGGCGTGATGCAGGTACTTATCGACATCGTGCCCAGCAATGTGTTCTATGCACTGACCGGCATCGGTGTGCGCAGCAATGCAGCGGGCGAGACGGTACTCGCTGCCGGGCGCGGCTCGATTCTGCCGGTGATTTTCGTGGCCGGGCTGATTGGTTTTGCCATCGTCAAGCTGGGTGAGAAAGTCACCGAGGCGCGCAAGCTGGCCAGCCAGTTGTCGGACATCTGGATTCAAATCACCCGCTATGTGCTGGAAATGACCCCGCTGGGCACCTTTGGCCTGATTGCCGCCCTGGTGGGGAGTTATGGCTTTGAAAAGCTGCTGCCGCTTGGCAGCTTCGTGATTGCCCTGTATCTGGCCTGCGCCTTTCATATCGTGGTGGTCTACAGCGGCCTGTTGCTGGCGCATGGCCTTAACCCGATAAAGTTTTTCAAAGGCGCGTTTCCGGCGATGCAGGTGGCATTTGTGACCTCCTCCAGCTTTGCGGCCATGCCGATGTCGCTGCGCACCGCCAGCGACAATCTTGGCGTCAACCGCGATTACGCCAGCTTTGCCGTGCCGCTGGGCGCCAGCATCAAGATGGATGGCTGCGGCGCGATTTATCCGGCGCTGTGCGCGGTATTCATCAGCCAGTACATGGGCATTGACCTGAGCCTCAACCAGTACCTGATTATCGCGCTGGCCTCGGTGCTCGGCAGCTTCGGTACCGCAGGTGTGCCGGGCACCGCCGTGGTGATGGCCACCGTGGTGCTGACCGCCGCCGGGCTGCCGCTGGAAACCATCGGCTATCTGTATGCCATCGACCGCGTGCTGGACATGATGCGCACCCTGACCAATGTCACCGGGCAGGTGCTGGTGCCGGTGCTGGTCGCCAAGCAAACCGGGATGCTCGACCGGGAGGTGTACGAGGGGCACAAGCACGGCGGCGTGCTAATCGAGAAAGTGGATGGTGATGCGTTTAGGAATGATTCCGCTCCAGAAACATCCAAAAACAACCGCTAGACTGCACCCACTTTCAACCACAAACCCTAACAGGAGTTCATCTCATGGCACTTGATAAAGCGCAAAAAGACACCGCCATCGGCATCCTCAACCGCATCATGGAAATGGAGCTGGCTGGCGTGGTGCGTTACACCCACTACTCGCTGATGGTCTATGGCTACAACCGCATCCCGATTGTGTCCTGGATGAAGGGCAATGCCGACGAATCGCTGGCGCACGCCCACAAGGCCGGTGAGCTGGTCACCCTGCTGGGCGGCCACCCGTCGCTGAAGATTGGCCCGCTGCTGGAAACCGAACAGCACGATATCGGCGACATCCTGCGTGAATCGCTGGCACACGAAGAAGCTGCCCTGAAGATTTACTACGAACTGCTGGCAGCGGTGGAAGGCAAGTCGGTGCTGCTGGAAGAATACGCCCGCGAAATGATTGTCGAAGAAGAAATGCACCTGGACGAAGTCAACAAGATGCTGCGCCGTCCCGGTGAAATCGCCCCGTTCAAGGAATAATCCTTGAATTGCCGCGCAAGCGGCGCGATATTGCAAAGGCGGAAGGGCAACCTTTCGCCTTTGTTGTCTTTGGAGAGAATCATGGCAACCGGCTGGGCAGGTGATGGTGCGGTACAAGAGCAGATTGATGCCACGGTGAACGATGCCATCGCCCGCGCGCGCAGTCGCCTGCCGCGTGGTGAGAGCCTTGCGCGTTGCGAGGAATGTGATGCGCCGATTCCCGAGGCGCGCCGCCGCGCCATTCCCGGTGTGCGCCTGTGCGTGCCCTGCCAGGAGGCGGATGATGCCGAGCAGGCCGCCTTCAGTGGCTATAACCGCCGCGGCAGCAAGGATTCGCAACTGCGCTGATTGATATGTCATTCTGCGCAGCCGCAGAATTTTCATGGCTATTCAACGCCGGGATATGCGCCCGGCAGCGCACCTACTTTCTTTGCTGGCAAAGATGAGGCAAAGAAACCAGCCCTGGCTGCCGCGCCCCGGCGCGGGGTACCCTGCGTTCCTCGCGGCCAATGGCGGCAGGGCAAACTCGCTTGCGCTCAAAGAAGCCCAGCCTTCATCCATGGGTCATGCGGTGCCCGGCGCGTCCGGACAGGGCGGAAGTCAACAGCAAGGCAAAGTCTGCCATCCAGAGCGTTTCTCACGGCAACTGACACACCATCAAGAGCCAAGCGTCACTCTGGGTGCAGGGTGAGAGGTTCCGGCAGCCCAAAACAACACCCCCGGGATTTTTCTCCCGGGGGTATGTTGCGGCTTCATTGTTCAAGCCTGCATGCGGCTTGGGACTTGCCTCCCAACCCGCATGCCGTGAACAGGCTCAGAACTTGAAGGTAAAGCGGGCGTGGGCGCCGTGGTCGTTGCCCTCATCGGCATACTGGCCGCTATAGCCCACTTCCAGCAGGCTGCGCGCGCTCAGGC
>JAUMYP010000065.1 GCA_030528565.1 Pseudomonadota bacterium | reverse complement strand
GTTTCTGGCTCTGCCACGGCTGTATGCTTTTCCTGACCCCTGACCCCTGACCCCTCATGAAGGCTTACGACATCAAAAAAGGCAATGTCGTCGAATACAACGGCGGCGTGTATCAAGTGCGCGACATCGAACGCTCCAGCCCGCAGGGCCGAGGCGGCAATGTGCGCTTCCGTTTCACCCTGTATTCGGTGCCCGGCGGCAACAAACTCGATGCCAGCTTCGATGCCGACGACAACCTCACCGAAGTGGAGCTGCTGCGCCGTCAGGCCACCTTCTCCTACAAGGACGGCGATGCCTACGTGTTCATGGATGACGAGGACTACAGCCAGTACGCGCTGGATGCCAGCGCCATCGGCGATGCCGCCGGTTACATCACCGACGGCCTGACCGGCTGCTATGTGCAAATCATTGATGACACCCCGGTAGCCTTGCAGCTGCCCACCTCGGTCGTGCTGGAAGTCATCGACACCCCGCCGGAGCTCAAGGGCGGCACCGCCACCAAGCGCCCCAAACCAGCGCGGCTGTCCACCGGCATCGAAATCCAGGTTCCCGAATATATCGCCAATGGCGAAAAAGTCTGGGTCAATACCGTGACGGGTGAATTCGGTGGTCGTGCGGAATAAACCCGTGCTGGCACTGCTGGCGGCGCTGTGGCTGGGGGCCTGCACGGCCGAGCCACAGCCCGGCAGCCCGCCGCCGCAAGCGCAGCCGGTTGCCGGGCAAGAGCAGGAAGCTGCCGCCGAGCCGGGAGTGGATGCGCAATCCCTGCCGCAGGATGTGCAGGACTTCATCCTCAACCAGCGCATGTGCCGGCATTTCAGCCGTCCGGTTGCCGAAGGCGGCAACAGCACCATGGCCGCTATCACCTGCCCCAAGGCCGATGATGCCGCCTGGAAGGCACTGCTGCGCAAGTATCAGGGCGATGACACCATTGGCAGCGTGCTGCTGGCCGAGCGCCCGGAAGGAAGCCAGGTCGAAAATCCATGAGCATCCGCAGCGCGCAAAGCCAGGACCTGCCCGCCTTGCTGGCAGCCATGCAGGACTTTTACCGGCTCGAAAAACTGCCCTGGGATGCGGCGCGGCAAGAAGCACTGCTCGCGGCTCTCATCAATACCCCGGAGGCAGGTCGGCTGCTGATTGCCGAGCGCGAGCAACAGCTGGCCGCCTATGCCGCCATCGGCTTTTGCTTCAGCCTGGAGTTTGGCGGGCGCTTTGCCCTGCTGGATGAGCTCTATGTCTTGCCAGCATTCCAGGGGCTGGGGCTTGGCAAGCAACTGATGCAGGCCAGCGAACAACTGGCACGCGAGCAGCACTGTCAGGCAGTGCGGCTGGAAGTGAGCGATGACAATCCCAAAGCCCGCGACATCTACCTGCGCTCGGGCTACCGCATGCAGCCGCGCCGGCTGATGAGCTACTGGCTATAAAGCGTATTTTGCCCCGGGGTGACATGTCTCTGTAAGAGACCTTGAACAGGCTCTAACACGGCGCGTTCGCAAGATAGCTACCATTGCCAGCAATCCATGCACAACTGAATAGGCAGCTTGCAGCAAGCTAACCTGCCTGACAAACTCCCATGGCCATCCTGCCTCTGCAGGCAGGCTGTGTCCGGGATGAATCGCGATGCCATCACCCGACTGGAGTGATGCGTGGCTGCCATATACGCTTTATCTATTGAAAAGCGATGACGAACACCCGCTCCTTATCCCTTCCCATATAAATGGAGTCTTGTCATGTCCCCCTGTTCCCGCTCTGCATATTCACGCTCGCGTCTTTTCCGTGCAATCGCCTGTAGCCTGCTGCTCAGCGTTGCGCCTGCGGCATTGGCAGACGCAGATATAAGCGATGTGGCAATGACTACGGCAAACTGTGCAGATGCCGCCACTGCGGCACAGCGTGCAAGCTGCCAGGCTCGCCAGATTGCACATCTTCAGTTCGCCCTTGCCGGCAAACCTGCGCCCAATAGCAGCGCATCTGCAAGCAATATCACCCCGGTGACGGCCAGCTACAGCGAAACCGGCAAACTGGGCGATGCCGAGAGCTGGAAAACCGAGGAGTTCATGCAGGACTGGGGTCTTGCAGCAATCAATGCCCAGTATGCCTATGCCCGCGGCCTGACCGGCAGTGGTGTCCGTATCGGGCTGTTTGATTCCGGCGTGGGGCTTGAACATGCCGAGTTTGCGGGCAAGAACCACCAGGGGCTGAAGATTGGCGAGCTTTTGCCCGATGGCAGCCGCTGCCGTGCCGACTACTATCTGGGCGGCGAATTCAACCCCTGTTTTGGCACTGATGGCGGTCGCGCCCAGATAGAAGCCACTTATTGGGACCCGGACTGGGAACGGCTGCTTTCCCCCGAGCGCGCCCGCGAACTTGTAGATAAAACCCAGCTGTACTGGAACTCCCACGGCACCCATGTGGCTGGCACCATGGCCGCCAACCGTGACGGCAAGGGCATGCACGGTGTCGCCTTTGGCGCGGATTTCAGCTCCGCGCGCCTGTTTGCCGATATCGCCACCTGGCTGGCGCCTACCTGTGCATTCTTCAATTTCTGCGAAGAGCTGACCATCAGCGCAACCGCCAGCAGTTTTGAAGACATGTACAGCCAAATGAATGGCAATGGTGTACGCGCCATCAACCATAGCTGGGGGCTTGGCAGCGAACCATGGGATGAAGAAGAACAAGACCTGATATATCAGGACCCGGAGCTTGCGCCGCTATGGTCGGCCGTGCGTCAGGGCAGCCTGGACAGTGGCCTGTTGCAAATCTGGGCAGCCGGCAATACCCGCCGCAAGCCCACACCGGAAGACGCCCCGATTGCCGGCGCCTATGCCACCTTGCCGCGCTTCATGCCGGAACTTGAGCCTTATTGGCTCAGTGTCGTCAATCTCAAGCAGGATGAAGAAATTGCAGGCCATTACCTCTTGAGCGAATATTCGATGCGCTGCGGCCCCAGCAAGGAGTGGTGCATCGCAGCGCCAGGCACGGACATTACTTCCAGTGTGCTCGGCGGTGAAACGCTACAGGGAGCGGTCGTCAAAGGCCCGGATGGCAATTTCCATCTGGAAGGCATCCAGGCGCTACGCGAAGCCACCACCGACGACTACGAAGACTACACCGGCACCTCCATGGCCGCGCCGCATGTGACCGGGGCGCTGGCGCTGCTGTTC
>JAUMYP010000029.1 GCA_030528565.1 Pseudomonadota bacterium | reverse complement strand
AGTAGGTCATCGCCAGTTTTATTCCCAAAACCCCCGACTCAAGTCGGGGGTTTTTTATTGAAACCAATACACGTAACTCAAGCCGCGAGCAGCCGCCGCGGGGAAAGACACGCCGCCGCTCCCAGAGGCAGGTGAGAAAAGGCCCGCGGGAAGCGCGTAGCGCATGTATTCAAAAGCTGGGAATCTGGAGGGAGAACCCTGATGAAGATTGGCGCTTAATTAGCCGGCTCTCGGTAGCGATATAGTCGCAGGCAATATCCCAGGGCGATGGGCTGATGCAGGCGATTTCTTGCAGGTCAAAGCCTGCGCCCAGCAATATGGGGGTGCGTTTATCGGTGTTTTGACGGAAGGCCAGGGTGCGGTCATACCAGCCGCCGCCCATGCCAAGACGGTGGCAGTGCCTGTCAAAGCCCGTCAGTGGCAGCACAATCAGGTGCATTTGCCGGGCATCGAGCAGGGTGTTGCGGGTATGGGCGGGCTCGGGAATGCCATAGCGGTTGTTGACAAGCGCATCGCCTGCCCGCCACTGGGCGAACTTCAGTTGTTTGCTGGCTTCATCGAGTACAGGCAGGCACCAGATGCATTCAGCGGGCAGGCGCTGTTGCAGGATGTGCAGGGAGATTTCGCCATCCACGGCCCAGTAGCCAGCGATATATCGGTGCGTTGCCAGGCCAGGCAGGGACAGGATTTGTCCGGCAAGTGCGCTGGCGGCATGGGTGCGGATGTCGGGCGGAATGCTGCGGCGACGTTGGCGCAATTCATGGCGGTTTGGGATGCCGGCTTGCATAAGGCCTCGGGCTTAGATGTTCAAGTCCTTCTTGGCGTCCGTTGCTTCGCAAAGGCGGCATCTGCGCTGTTGCAAATGGGCTGCACTTGCGGGTACCGGGGAAGGGACATTGAACAGGCTCAAACACAAAACCCGCAGTTTTCTGCGGGTCTGGGGTGACATCCTCCGCCGTGGCGATGCGGCGAAACGACCTTGAACCCGGGGTTCAAGTGGGAAGGTTGCCGCGCCGTTGGGCTTTCCGCTGCGTGGCGGACATGCACGCCGGGCGAGGTTGCCAACCCGATGTCGTTCTTAAGGGACAAGGCGAAATGTTTGCACGCTGTCGCTCAAGGCAGAGGATGCAGGGGCATTATAGCGCCAGCGGCTGCTGCCGGGATGAATGGCTTTAGCCGCGGCTATCGGTTCTTTCCAGAAAGTTCATCCGCAGCTCCAGTGCATCCAGGGCCTGGTGGATGCGCTGATTGCTATTGATGGTGACATTGCCCTGGGTTTCCAGTTCGTGTGCCAGATGCAGTGCAGCCAGCACGGCAATTTGCTCAATCGGGGCGATACGGTTGGCATTGCGGATTTCCCGCATGCGCGCGTCCAGCGCCCTGGCTGCGGCCAGCAGGCTGCTGCGCTCCTCGGGCAGGACGCCGATGGTGTAGTCGCGGTCGAGAATGCGCAGATTGACCGCTTCACTCTTGTTTGGGGAGCTGCTCATGTGTTTTCTTCCAGCACTTTAAGGCGGGCAATCATGGCCTCGACCCGGCTCTTGGCCTGTTCGTTGCGGCTTATCAGAAAGGCGCGCTCTTGCTGCCATTGTTCTTGTTGTTCGCGCAGCTTGCGGTTTTCTTCAAGCAGCCGCTGCCTGTTTTCGGCCATTGTTTCGAGCCGGGCGATGAGTGCTTCAATCCGGGTCAGCGGGTCTTTTTCATTCATTTCAGGCCAGCCGTTCAGTGGAGTGCGGGAGGGACAAGTCCGGGGGGCGGGGTATTGCTTTGCAAAAGGGCGAGGCAGTCGCTGGCCGCAAGGGGACGGGACAGATAATAGCCCTGGATTTCATCGCAGCCGTGTTTTTGCAAAAGCTGGAATTGCTCCAGGGTTTCCACGCCCTCGGTGACGGCCTGCATGTGCATGGCATGCGCCATGGTGATGATGGCAACGACGATGGCTTCCTCGCGGCTGCCTGCGCTTGCATTGGCGATAAAGGCGCGGTCAATCTTGAGGCAGTCAACCGGCAGGTTGTGCAGATAGGCCAGCGATGAGTATCCGGTGCCAAAGTCGTCGATGGACAGGCGCATCCCCAGTTTGCTCAGTGCCTGCATGCGCTCGGTGGCGATATGCGGTTTGTCCAGCAGCACCGATTCGGTGATTTCCAGTTCAACTGTCCTGGGGCAAAGGCCGTATTTGTTGATGCTATGGGCCACGAGATGCGGGTAGTCTTCGCGCAGTAGCTGGACGGATGAAACATTGATGGCCATGTGGATGTTTTCCAGCCCGGCCTTTTTCCATTCGGCCAGGGTTTGGCAGGCTTTGTCGGCCACCCAGTTGCCAAGTTCGACAATCAGGCCGCTTTCTTCAGCCAGCGGGATGAATTCCGATGGCGGAACCAGGCCAAGCTCGGGATGCCGCCAGCGCAGCAGGGCTTCCACGCCGCAGAAGCGGTGATGCGGAACACTCCAGCGCGGCTGGAACATCAGGAACAGTTCTTCGCGCTCGATTGCGCCATGCAGCAGATTGATGATTTGCAGGCGCTGGATGATTTGTTCGTCCATATCGCCATGGTAGAACTGGTAATTCTGCCTGCCGCTTGATTTGGCGCGGTGCATGGCGGTATCGGCGTGTTGCAGCAGTGTTTCGGCACTCAGCCCGTGGTCCGGGTAGAGGCTGATACCGATGGAGGGCGTGACCGTGAATTCCATCCCGTCCTGTAGCTGCAAGGGCTGGCTGAAGGCGCGCAGGATATCCTCGGCCAGCTGGCGTGCCGGAGTGCTGTCAGTGATATGTTCAAGGATGATGGCAAACTCATCGCCGCCTGGGCGGGCAGTGAATGCATTGGCCGGTATATTGGCCTGCAGCCTTCTGCTGAACTCGTGCAGCACCTGGTCGCCCAGGGCATGGCCAAGGGAGTCATTGATGTCCTTGAAGTGGTCAAGGTCAAGAAATAGCACCGCAAAAGTATCTGCCGGTGAGTGCGTAGCCAGCGCCTCCTCAAGCTTGCGATTGAAGTGGGCGCGGTTCGGGAGCTGGGTCAGGGCATCGAAATTGGCCAGCTGATACAGTTCCTGCTCAGCCCGATGCTGCGCCGTGATGTCGGAGAAGATAAGCAAATGACAGGTGCCATTGCCAAGCGAACCGGGGGTGCCCGGGATGCTGGAGGCGCGGACATTGCAAAGCAGGCCGTTATGTCCCAGGCGTAATTGCTCTGCACTCCAGTGGCCGCGGTCATTGAGTGCATTGTGCATCTCCTGTGCGATATCTTCGTGCCGGGGCGAGCTCAGCATGCCGGAAACTGGCTGTGCTTGCAGTGCCTCGCGCGACTGGCCAATCATGGCGATAAAGGCATCATTGACCGAGATGATGCGGAAGTGCTCGTCAAGAATGACCACCGCTTCGTTCATGTGCTGGAATACTTCGGCTGCAACTTGTTGCGCCTTGTCGCTTGTCAGTTGCCGGCTGATATCGCGGGCAATACCGGAGAGCTGCAGGGCCTTGCCATCGGCATCGCGTTTGACCACGCGGCCACGGGCACTGACAGAGTGCCAATTTTGGCCGGGAAGCCGAATCCGGCAGTGCGGGAAAACAATGTTCGAATCCGGAACCTCAAGAAATGCCTGGAGCTGTTTCAGCAGGGCGTCTTTATCGTCTGGATGCGCTTGTGCGGGGAAAACCTGCCAGGCAGCGTCTTTCGAGGTGCCAGGAAAGGTGGCGGTCAATGTCCGGCTGTTGATGTCGTAGTCCCAGAACAGCTCGCTAGCCCCGTGACCCCACAGTGCCAGCCGCATGTGATGGTGCTCAAGTTGCGTATCCATGGCCTTGAGCTGATTCCGGTGTTTCCGGTGTGAGCGCCAGCTCATCAATATGGCGAAAATGAAGGCAAGCCAAACCAGGAGATGGAAAAACGTGTGAATGCGCGAGGCAGACGGAATGGCGGCATCCGAACTGGCTGTACTGGCGGCAACACCTTCGGGGTAGCCCAGGGCGAGGCAGAAAGTAAAAGTAGTGAAAAGACAGGAACGGAGCTGGAACATCTCTATGGCTGGGCACGCTTCTAATCTCAAGCATACTGCTTGTAATCACCAGGCTTTGCAAATGAAATCACAGAAAATTTTGCGTCAAATCAAATAAATGCCATTTCCAGGTGCGGGACATGAAGCAAAGTCCTAATATGCCGTCATACTTAAGGAGTTTTCATGTCAGAATTTTCCGAACTGCCCACCTGGCAGCAGATTGAAGCTGCCCTTAGACCATTGCAGCTGGCGCTGAGTCCTGCCGAGCTGCATGGCGCCCTGACCGGCTGGCTGGCCGGTGGCGGCGAGCCGGGGGGCGCCTGGCTGGGCAAGGTGCTGGCGGACGATGACTTGCCGCAGCCTGATGATGAGGCGCTGCATGCCCTGCACAATGCCACGCTGGCGGCGCTGGAAGACCGCGAATTTGGTTTTCAGCTATTGCTGCCGGATGAGGACTGGCCGCTGCAACAGCGCGGCAATGCCTTGTTTGACTGGTGCCGGGCGTTCCTGGGTGGCTTTGGCCTGGCGGCTGGCGCCGAGCCTGCGCTTGGCGAAGACGGCAATGAGGCGCTGGAAGACCTGGCGCGTCTGGCCATGGCCGAAGCCGATAGCGAAGGCGACGAGGAAGATGAGCAAGCCTTTGCCGAACTGGAAGAATTTGTCCGTGTCGCGGCGCTGCTGCTGCATGGAGACTGCGCCCTGGCGGCGCGCCACCGCAAGAAACTGCATTGATGATGCCTATTGAAAACGCCCTTTCGGCCAGTGCCTGCCGCCTGCGCCGCCAGCAACTGATGGACATGGCCGGTGAGGACGCGCTGCTGATTCTGCCTGCCGCGCCGGAACGGCTGCGCAGCCGTGACACCTATTTCACTTACCGGCAGGACTCCGACTTCTGGTATCTGACCGGCTTTGAGGAGCCGCAGGCGGTGCTGGTACTGGCGCCTGGCCGCAAGCATGGCGAGGCGCTGCTGTTCTGCCGTGAGCGCAATCCCGAGCGCGAAGGCTGGGATGGGCCGCGGCTGGGACCCGAAGGCGCAGTGGCGGCATTGGCGCTGGATGATGCCTGGGATATCGAGGATATCGACGACATCCTGCCCGGGCTTATCGAAGGCCGCAGCCGCATCTGGTATCACTTTGGTCATGACACCGACTTCGATATCAGGCTGATTGGCTGGGTGAATCAGGTGCGCTCGAAAATCCGCCTGGGCGCATCGGCGCCGCACGAGTTTCTGGAGCTTGGCTATTTGCTGGATGAGATGCGGCTCATCAAGTCCGCCGATGAGCTGGCGCTGATGCAGCGCGCGGCGGATATTTCCGTGCTCGCGCATGAGGCCGCGATGCGCGCGGCCAGGCCGGGGATGCACGAGTATCAATTGCAGGCCGAGCTGGAACGGGTATTCCGCATGCACGATGCGTGTCCGGCCTATGGCTCGATTGTGGGCGCGGGCGCCAATGCCTGCGTGCTGCATTACCACGCCAACCGCGCCCAGGCGCAGGCGGGCGACCTGGTGTTGATTGATGCCGGTGCCGAATACCGTGGCTATGCTGCAGACATTACCCGGACTTTTCCGGTATCCGGCCGTTTTGCGGAGCCGCAGCGCGCGCTGCATGACTTGGTGGGCAGGGCGCAGGCGGCGGCGCTGGCCTGCGCATTGCCGGGCAAGCCGTGGAGTGGCATCCACGAGGCGGCGGTGGAAGTGCTGACCGATGGCCTGCTATCGCTCGGCTTATTGAAGGGTGGCTTGCAGGACAACATTGAAAGTGGCGCCTACCAGCGGTTCTACCGGCACAAGACCGGCCACTGGCTGGGGCTGGATGTGCATGATGTGGGCGACTACCGTGTCGATGGTGAGTCGCGGGTGCTGGAGCCGGGCATGGTGCTGACCATCGAGCCGGGGCTGTATGTTTCGGCCGATGACACTACGGTGGAAGAAAAATGGCGCGGCATTGGCATCCGTACCGAGGACGATGTGCTCATCACCGCAACCGGCCACCGGGTGATGACCGATGCACTGGCGCGCAGCGCCGACGAGATTGAAGCGCTGATGGCGGAATGAGTCGAATCAGCATCCGGGCACGGGGCTGCCGTGCCCGGAGATGGGGCTTGGTTTATGGCGCGGGCGGCTCTGCCGCTGTCTCGGTCGCAGGCGGCTCGCCCTCGGCTTGCGGGGCGCTGCCCGGTTCTGCCTTCAGGCTGCGCAGTACCAGCCCCAGCGGCGCGGCCGCGCCATCGCCGGAGAGGGGCGCCAGGTTGCCGTGGGCGCTGACACGCTGCCCGGCCAGCGAAAACGCCGCAGTGAAATCGCTCTTGGGCAGCAGTTCAAGCCGGTTGACATCGTGCTGAGCCGGAAATTCGGCTTCCTGTCCGGCCTTGGCGGAGACGCATATGGGCGTGTCCAGCGTCAGAACCAGTGCCTCACGATAGCCCTTGTCCGGGGCGCTGATGCGCTCGGTACTGGCTAGCCCGGAGAGGGTGACTGCGCCCAGTGCATATTGCAGGCAGCCCGGCGCGGCCGGGTTGTGGGCGGTGGACGGGGTTTTGCTACAGGCGGCAAGCAGCAAGGCAGCGCCTGCGAGTGCGGTCATACGGGTTTTCATGCGGCGGCCTCGGCTTCGGCTTCACGGGTGAGGTTGATGGGGGCATCTTCGGTGCAGACCACATCGTCCTCGATGCGGATGCCGCCATAGGGTTTGAACTGCTGCACCAGCCGCCAGTTGATGGACTGGCGCAGGCTGTCGGTGCGCAGTTTTTCCAGCAGCATGTCGATGAAATAAATACCCGGCTCAATGGTCACCACCATGCCCGGCTCCAGGGTGCGGGTCAGGCGCAGATAGGGGTGTCCCTCGGGCTTGGGGATGTTGCCGCCGCTGTCGGATTCGGCAAACCCGGCCACATCGTGGACTTGCAGGCCGATACCGTGACCGATGCCATGCGGGAAGAAGGCGCTGGATACCCCGGCTTCCACCGCGGATTCCGGGCTCATATGGATAAACCCGGCTTCTTTCAGGATGCTGGCGAGCTTCAGGTGCGCGCCCAGATGGATGTCGCGGTAGTCGCGCCCGGCGCGGACTTCATCGCACATCTTGCGCTGTGCGGCATCGACTTCATCAATCAGCGCCTGGAAGTCGTCCTGCGCGGCCGACCAGGTGCGGGTGATATCGCAGGCATAGCCGTGATGGCTGGCGCCCGCGTCAATCAGGAAGCTGCGCGCGGGTTTGGGCGGCCAGGGGTCACGGTCGGTGTAATGCAGGATGGCGGCATGCTCGTTCAGCGCGATGATGCTGCTGTAAGGCAGCTGGCTGCTGTCCTGCGCCGCGGCCTGGCAGTACACCAGATGGATGCCGAATTCACTGGCACCGGCGCGGAAGGCGCGCAATGCGGCGCGGTGGGCGCGCACGCCGATGCGGTTGGCCTCACGCATCATTTCGATTTCGTAGGCGGTTTTGTAGGCGCGGTGATAGTGCAGGTAGTCAAGCACCACCTCCGGGTTGTTGGGCGCGACATGCCCCAGGGCGCTTTGCGGCTCGCCGATGATGGCTGCGCGCACCGAGCTGCTGGGCAGGAATTGCCGGGCATCTTCGGCATTGCGGATGATTTCGATATCGAAGTGCTCGACCCAATAGCCCTGCGGGTCTTGCGGCACGGTGTGCCAGTAATCCTGCGGTTGCAGGAAAATGAGCCTGGGGCGCTGGCCGGGGGCGTAAATCAGCCAGCTGCCCGGCGCCTGGGTCAAGGGCAGCCAATGCTTGAAATGCGGGTTGACCGCATAGGGATAGTCGATGTCGTCAAAGACCTGGTAATGCCGGGTGCCGCTGGGGATGACCAGCATGTCGTGGCGGCCACGTGCCAGGGCGGTGTCGGCGCGTTGCTTGAGGATGGCAAGATGCTCGGCATAGTGTGCGGACAGGTCGGGACTGGACATCTGGGCTTTCCTTCAGTGAGTCAGCCAAGATTGTCGCGCAAAGCGGCGTGGAAGTGGGGCTGCGTCTGTTGGCTGCTGGCCTGGCTGCACCAGTGACGCAGCCGTTCGCGCACATCCCGGTCTATCTGGATAAAGCGGGTACCGACGGTATAGCGTCCGGAGGGACTGGCGGCTGTCCAGATAACCTGGACGCCGCATTCGATAATTTCGGTCTGGGCGGCATCCGGGATTGGAAAGCGCCACTGGAACAGCGCGTCAACTTGCAGCGGCGCGCTGGTCATGATTTTCAGGCCGGTGGCGGAAATGTCCAGCATTTTTCCGGCCATGACCTCGGTCATGCTGTCAATGACATCCAGTGGGGAATCAGGGCAGCGTCGGGGCGTCTTGCGGTATTCGGGTCTCATACCGGTAGTGTTGTCCGGGGTGCATGATTGCCGCGCAGCAGCCGCTGCAATGCGGAAGCGGCAGCATTGAGTGAACGGTCCACCAGACGAAGCCGCTTGGCGGCAGTCAGGCGGACTTTTTCTTCCGCCATCATTTTTGCCAATGTGTCCAGGTGGATGATGTCGGTTTTCTGCCCGCGGCGGTTTACAAATAGCGCATGGCCGGTGAGCTTGCTGTACCAGGACAGGCGGCGGCGGGAGATTTCCCGATTGTCATCGCCAACAAAGTCAAACCAGGTGCCAAAGGGGAGCGCACAAAGCTGCTGGTAGCAGGCATCTTCAAGCGCATTGCGGCTGGTATGCAGGTCGGGCGGCAAAGTGGGCTCGCTGGCATCGTCCATGCCAAAGCGCGGGTGTTCCTGGATACGGCTGGCGATTTCTTCGACGGATGTTTCCCCGCTTTTTGCAGGCGTTGCCGGACTCCTGGAAAGCTGTTTGGCAACCGCATTCGCATCCTCATCGTGATAGCCCACCCTGCGCAGGGCAGACTCCACCTCGCCTGCCAGCTCCGGGGATGAAGTCTGGGTTTGCGCTCTCAGGATTGACAGGATTTGTTCGGTGCGGGTGAGCTGTGTCGTCCACCCCTGGGAAGGCAGGCCATGGCGAAGCAGCGCCAGAACCAGGGCATCCAGCCAGGCGTGCCGCAGCAGCGTCTGGAATGCCTTGGGAACGGGGTGCTCTTTCAGGCATGCTTCCAGGGCATCGCTGGCGATATTTTTTGCCATGGCCATGCGCTCACGCCCCTGCATGGCCTCTACGCAACGCTTTTCATTGGCTTGTGCACGCTTGAGCTGTTGCTGCAATTGCTCGGTAAGCCGCTGGTTGGCTTGCTCGAAGGCGCGCTTGTCAGGATGCTGGCTGCCTTCGAGCTGCTCAACCACCTGGCGGACCAGGGCTTCGAAAGCCGGGTCGGCCTCATGCTCATGGTGTGCCTCGCTGTCGTATTCGGCGATGGTATCGAGCAGTTGCCGGGCTGGGTGCTCGGGGTTTTCAAAAAAATCGTGCCCGGCCATCACCGAGTACAGCAAGGGGCGTTGCAGCTGCTGCAACAGCTCGCGGACCAGCGAGTTGTCGGGCGTTTCCTGGTTGATTTGCTGTATCAGCAAGGACAAAAGCGCCACGGCATCGGTGTTCTGGCGTGAAAGACCGGCCGCATCGCCATAGTGAATCTGGATTTGCCTTTGCAGGGTTTCCTGCCAGGCCTGGATGGACGGCAGGCGCTGTCCGGCAAGCTGCCCCAGCAGTTCTTCTACCTGGGTATGCGAAAGCGAAGATGTGGCCGCAAATGGACGCGCGGCCTGCGGGTTGTGGCTGGCAAAGCGATAGGCAGATAGCAGTTGCTGCAACTGGAAAAAATCCGGTGCGGCCTCGCCAGGTTGCAGCAGATTGTTTTCCATGGCGGGCTGCTCAAGCCAGGAGAGTGGCTCAAGCATCGCGTTCTGCATATGCATTGTCTGGCCCGGGGTAAGCCCGACAGGTGCAAAGCCTGCGGGTGGAAACACATGCTGTGCGGGAGAGGCGGCCGTGCGGCCGGATGTTTCCGGTATTGGCTGGGCGGAGCTTGCTTTGGAGGGGGGCGACTGCTCTGTCACGGTGCCTGCCGGGCGCGCGCTCCTGGTGGGGCGTGCCGGGACAAAGGACAGCCCTGGCAGGATGCCGGCTTGCTCTATCGCGGCGCTGATTTTTTCCAGATAGCGGGTGTAATGCGCAAGCACATGATGGGCAAAGAAGCGGAGCAAAAGCGGGCCGGGGATGCTTCCGCCAAACGCGGACTGGCTGGCGCTCGCTGCGGCTCTCAGGATTTGCTGCGGCCCCAATGGCAATTGCGCGCCGGTGAGCGCCGGGCTGGCGGCCAGCACGCCGAAGCGTTGTCCCATCAGGTACAGCGGCAGGCTGGATGCGCCTTCCAGCGGGATGGCAAGCTCGCGTAATTGCGTTTCGATATCGACCTCGGAAGGCTCCTCCAGTGTCAGGCTCAAGGAGGCGCCCGGAGCGCCTGCTGCCGGGTTTGCTGCGGGCCGGGAGGGGCGGCGGATGCTGGCGAGCTGGCTTTCCAGTTGCCGGAACAGCTCGTGGGCGAATGCGCTGCGTTTTTCACGCAGCAGCTGCGAGGCTTTCAGCAGGTCGAGTTGCTCGCCGGGGTTGCGGGATTTTTCTGCGTTCCGGTAAAGCTCGCCAGCCAGCAAATCCAGCATTGGGCCAATGCGCGGGAAAAGTTCGGCATGGGTCAAATCCAGCAGGTGACGGAGCACATCGGTGACGCGAGGTGGCAAACCACTCCCGGCAAGCGTGGCTGGAGATGAATCATGAAGGCTTTCCATGCACGCATTTTATTCCATAGCGTCAGCGCGTACTTTATGAACTTGAATCGTCCAGAAAAAGTGCAATCACATCATTGGCAAAACGCTGCCCCAGCCCGGTCGGGCGGATATGCTCGCCATCGCTTTCCAGCCAGCCACGCTCGATGGCGCTGCCAAGCTCGGCGGCGATGGCGCTGCGCGGCAGGCCGCTGCGGTGTTCAAAGCGGGTCAGGTCAAAGCCGTCCAGCAGCCGCAGTGCGTTCAGCATGAAGTCGAACGGGCGGCGGCTGGCTTCAAGGTATTCGTCGCCGCCGATGGCAGCGGCTGTCCCGGCATGAGCCATGAAGTGAGCCGGGTGCTTGTGCTTCCAGCGCCGCAGGATGCGGCCATCATGGCCGAAGCTGATTTTGCCGTGGGCACCGGCGCCAATGCCCAGATAATCGCCGAACTGCCAGTAGTTGAGGTTATGCGCGCACTGCCGGCCAGGCTGGGCGTAGGCGCTGATTTCGTACTGGGCAAAGCCGGCCTCGGCGATGCGCGCCTGACAGGCCTCCTGCATGTCCCAGCCGAGGTCATCGTCGGGAATGTCGGGCGGCGGCTGGCTGGCAAACAGCGTGTTCGGCTCCAGGGTCAGCTGGTAGTGGCTGAGGTGCGCCGGGGCAAGCGCGATGGCGCGCTCAATGTCGGCCAGCGCCATCGGCAGGGTCTGGCCGGGCAGGGCGTACATCAGGTCGAGGTTGATATTGGCAAAACCGGCATCCTGCGCAGCTTTCACCGCACGCTCGGCATCGCTGCTTGAGTGAATCCGGCCCAGGCGCTCAAGGCAGCCATCATCAAAGCTCTGCACGCCAAAGCTGAGGCGGTTGACCCCGGCCTTGAGATAGCCGGAAAACGGGCCGTGCTCGACCGTGCCGGGATTGGTTTCCAGGGTGATTTCCAGCCCCGGTGCAAAGCGCAGCCGGGCGCTGGCCTGCTGCAGGAAGGCATCAATATGCTCGGGAGCGAACAGGCTGGGGGTGCCGCCGCCAAAGAACACCGAATGCACAGTGCGCCCCCAGACCAGCGGCAGGTCGTGTTCCAGGTCGCGAACCAGCGCCCCGATGTATTCGGCAAACGGCAGCTCGTTCTTGCCGGTATGCGAATTGAAGTCGCAATACGGGCATTTGCGCACGCACCAGGGCAGGTGCACGTATAGCGACAGCGGCGGCGGAATCAGGCTCACAGGGTGGCGATTTTTTCGCACAATGCGGCAAGCGCGCGGGCGCGGTGACTGATGCGGTTTTTATCATCCGCGTCAAGTTCGGCGGCACTCAAGCCGCGCTCGGGTACGAAGAACACCGGGTCATAGCCAAAGCCGCCCTCACCTGCACGCTGCTCAAGGATGCGGCCTGACCAGCGACCCTCGGCAATCAGCGGCTCGGGGTCATCGGCATGGCGCACCAGTGCCAGCACGCAGACAAAGCGCGCGCCGCGCCCGGCCTGCGGCACGTTGCGCAATTCATGCAGCAGCTTGTCGATATTGGCGGCATGCTCGCCATGCACCCCGGCATAGCGCGCCGAATACAGCCCCGGCGCGCCGCCGAGCGCATCCACACACAGCCCGGAGTCATCGGCCAGTGCAGGCAGGCCACTGATGCGCGCGGCATGGCGGGCTTTCAAAATGGCGTTTTCGACGAAGCTCAGGCCGGTTTCTTCCGGCTCATCAATGCCGAGCGCGCTTTGCGGGGTCAAATCAAACCCCAGTGGGCCAAGCAGGGCCTGCAACTCGGCCAGTTTGCCGGGGTTGTGGCTGGCAAGAATCAATCGCATGAAGAAAGCTCCAGGGGCAAGGCAGGGCGCAGATAGCGCGAATCGGGCTGGCGGTGCCGGTCGATGAAATCCATATGGCGCATGCACAGGCGCATCAGTCGGGAGCTTGCCTGTGCCAGCGCCGCCTTATCCTGCTGGTGGCGGGCGCTTTCCAGCATCTTTTCCAAACGCGCCTGGCGGCGCTTGTAGGCCAGATTTTTCAGCCACGGGATGCGCTGGCTGCGGTAGTTCTGCCATACGCTCCAGGTGCCGTGCTCCTGCACCCAGTGCGGGCAGGCTTCATCGACAAAGCCCAGGCGGCGCAGCGCCTGCACCAGCTCGGCATATTCATCCGCGTCCAGTTGCAGTGCAGGCCAGTACAGGGCGCCACTCATGCCGGCATCGTATTGGCCGCTTTGCAGCATCTGGTTGATGACCGGCAGCGGCGGAATCAGGCGGCTGTTGATGAAGTAGGGGAGGGCAAGCAGCAGCTCTGCCAGTGTGCCCTCGCATGGCTTGGCAGGGCCGCAGCCCGGGGCATGATGGAAGCGCAGACGGCGCATGGCTCAGGTGGCCAGCGCCGCCTGTTGCAGGACGAACAGTTCGCGGCAACCGGCCTCGCCCAGCGCCAGCAGGGCATCCAGCTCGTCACGGCGGAAGGCATGGCCTTCGGCGGTGCCCTGCAATTCGATGAAGCCGCCGCCATCGTTCATCACGATGTTCATGTCGGTATCGCAGTCGCTGTCCTCGGCATAGTCCAGGTCCAGCACCGGCACGCCGCGATAGATGCCGACCGAGATGGCGGCGACGGCGCCATGCAGCGGGTTTTTCTTGATTTCGCCACGCCCAAGCAGGCCATGGATAGCGTCGGCCAGCGCCACATAGGCGCCGGTAATGGCGGCAGTGCGGGTGCCGCCATCGGCCTGCAACACGTCGCAGTCGAGCGTGATGGTGCGCTCGCCCAGTGCCGCACGGTTGACGCAGGCGCGCAGGCTGCGGCCAATCAGGCGCTGGATTTCCAGGGTGCGCCCGCTTTGCTTGCCGCGTGCGGCCTCGCGCTCGCTGCGGCTATGGGTAGAGCGCGGCAGCATGCCGTATTCGGCGGTGACCCAGCCCTCGCCCTTGCCGCGCAGGAACGGCGGCACCTTGTTGTCCACGCTGGCGGTACACAGCACCCGGGTATCGCCAAAGCTCACCAGCACCGAGCCTTCGGCATGGCGGGTAAATCCGCGTACAAGGCTGACTTTGCGCAGCTCGCCGGGCGCACGGCCACTGGGTCGGTTCATTGCAAAACTCGTTGAAAAATGGGGCGCGAGTTTACCATTACGCCCTGTTCCCAACTTTGCGAGAGATGCATGACCATCCGCAGCATGACCGCCTTTGCCAGCGCAGAAACCCAGACCGATGCCGGACGCATCAGCTGTGAAATGCGCGCGGTCAACCACCGCTTTCTGGATATTTCCCTGCGCCTGCCGGAGGAGCTGCGGGTGCTGGAGCCGGTAATTCGCGAAAAAATCGCCGCCCGGCTCTCGCGCGGCAAGCTGGACGTGACGATACGGCTCGCCAAAAGCAGCGATGGCGATGCACTGCAACTGGACCCGGCATTTCTCGACCGGCTCTCATATATCGCCATGACGTTGAGCAGCAAACTGCCGGGGCTGCACACCGATTTGACCGCTATCCTGCAAATGCCGGGTGTTTTGCAGGCATGCGATATCGACACGGAAAAGCTGCATGCCGATGCACTGGCGCTGCTGGCCACGACGCTGGACGCATTTGTGGCCGCCCGCGAACGCGAAGGCGCCAAGTTGGCCGCGGTGATTGCCGAGCGCGTTGAAGCGGTGGCTGCTATCGCCACGCAAGTGCGTGGCCTGGTGCCACTGATTCGCCAGGCGCAGCGCGCCAAGCTCACCGCGCGCATGGCCGAGTTCGCCGACACCCTGGAGCCGGGCAGGCTGGAGCAGGAACTGGTGCTGTGGCTGCAAAAACTGGATGTGGATGAGGAACTCGACCGCCTGGACAGCCATGTGGCAGAGCTGCACCGGGTGCTGAAGCAGCGCGAGCCGGTGGGGCGGCGGCTGGATTTCTTGCTGCAAGAGTTCAACCGCGAGGCCAATACCCTCGGCTCCAAATCCGTGGATGCCCGTACCAGCAATGCCGTCATCGAGCTGAAAGTGCTGATTGACCAAATCCGCGAGCAGGTACAGAACCTGGAATGACACATCCGGCTGCTAGCATGTAGCCCCAACCTAACTTCGAACCCCCATGCGCGGCACTCTCTATATCGTTTCGGCGCCTTCTGGCGCAGGCAAATCCAGTCTGGTCAGGGCGACACTGGAGCGCGACCCGGATATCGCGCTGTCAGTGTCTTTCACCTCACGTGCCGCGCGCCCCGGTGAGCGCGACGGCGAGCATTACCACTTTGTCAGCGCGGAACGGTTCGAGCAGATGATTGCCGCGGGGGATTTTTTCGAGCACGCCCTGGTGCATGGCGACTGGAAAGGCACGGCAAAACAGTCAGTAATGCCGCAGCTTGGCGCAGGGCGCGATGTGCTGCTGGAAATCGACTGGCAGGGCGCGCGCCAGGTGCGCGAGATGGTGCCCGATACCGTCAGCCTGTTTATCCTGCCGCCTTCCTGCAAGGCGCTGGAAGAGCGCATGCGCAAACGCGCCCAGGACAGCGAAGCCACCATCCAGCGCAGGCTGGCCGCCGCGCGCGAGGAAATGAGCCATTACGGCGAATACGACTACCTCATCGTCAATGACGATTTTGAAACGGCAGTCAACCAGATGTGCGCGATTTTTACCGCCACCCGCCTGCGCCGCACACCGCAGGTGGCACGCAATGCCCGGCTGATTAGCGCCCTGCTCAGTGACTGACTTGTATTTGTCACTGGCGGCGATTATCATGCCCGGTTCCGAATTGACCGCCCTGCCTGGATTCAGATATGGCTCGCATCACCGTAGAAGATTGTCTGGAAGTTGTTGATAACCGTTTTGAGCTGGTCATGATGGCCGCCAGGCGCGCCCGTCAGCTGGCCAAGGGCGTGGAAGCGAAGATTGTCAACGAAGGCGATGACAAGCCCACCGTGCTTGCACTGCGCGAAATCGCCGACCGCGCCATCGACGATGGCTATATTGAAGCGGTCGAGAAAGCCGAGAAAGAACGCAAAGAACGCGAAGCCCTGGAATGGGCAGCTGCCGAAATGGCGCGCGACGACGAAGACCTGATGAAAGGCGACGACTGATTTTCAGTGCCGTCCTCTTGTCATTGAAAAGCTCCGCCGCAAGCGGGGCTTTTTTTAAGTTCCCCAATAATGCCCCTTTTCCTTGCTCCTTCGAGGCTTTAGTCTCGTCACATGAGCAAGCAAAATATTCCAACACCCGTAATATCTGGTGCATTGCCTGATTATGTACAGGCCTTGCTGGATGCGACTGGCTATCTTTCCGATGAAGAACGCGCCGGGTTGGTGCGTGCCTGGCAGATGGGGGCGGCCGCGCATGAGGGGCAGATGCGCAAATCCGGTGAGCCCTACATCACCCATCCGGTGGCGGTGGCCGGGGTGCTGGCCGAGCAGCGCATGGATTTCAAGGCGCTGGCGGCGGCGATTTTGCACGACACCATCGAGGATACCGAGCTGACAGCCGAGGATATTGCTGCGGAGTTTGGCCAGACCGTGGCGGATTTGGTCGAGGGGGTGACCAAGCTCGACAAGCTGAAGTTCCGTGACCGCAAGGAGGCGGCGGCAGAGTCGTTCCGCAAGATGTTGCTGGCGATGTCGCGTGATTTGCGCGTCATCCTCATCAAGCTGGCTGACCGCTTGCACAATATGCGCACGCTGGGGGCGCAGTCGGCCGAGGCGCGCCGCCGTATCGCCCGTGAAACGCTGGATATTTACGCCGCCATTGCCCAGCGTCTGGGCATGAATATGGTCAAGGCCGAGTTGCAGGATTTGAGCTTCCGCGCGCTTTATCCTTGGCGTTATGCGGCGCTTGCCAAACGTATCGGCGAGCAGCCGCAGACCCGCCGTGAGGCGATGGCGAAAATCGAGGCCAAGCTGGCGCAACGGCTGGCCAAGGAGGGCTTGAAACATCGCCTGATTGGCCGGGTGAAAACGCCGTGGAGCATCTATACCAAGATGCGCGATGAGCACAAATCGTTCCGGCAGGTGATGGATGTGTTCGGTTTCCGGGTGGTGACCGCCAAGGTGCCGGACTGCTATCACGCCCTGGGTGTGGCGCATGCGACTTTCAAGCCGCTGGACGGGCGCTTCCGCGATTTCATCGCCATCCCCAAGGCCAATGGCTACCAGTCGCTGCATACGGTGCTGTTCGGGCCGTATGGGGCGCCGGTTGAAGTGCAGATTCGTACCGAAGAAATGGACTTGCTGGCCGAGCGCGGTATCGCTGCGCACTGGGCGTACAAACAAAATGGCAGTGAGGGCAGCAGCCCGCTATCGCGCGCCAGTAGCTGGCTGAGTGATTTGATGGAAGGCCAGCAGGGCGCGGATTCGTCCCTGGAGTTTCTGGAAAACGTCAAAATCGACCTGTACCCGGACGAGGTGTATGTGTTCACGCCCAAGGGGCGGATTCTGGCGCTGCCGCGCAATGCCACGGCGCTGGATTTTGCCTATGC
This sequence comes from Pseudomonadota bacterium, assembly GCA_030528565.1. Taxonomy (GTDB): domain Bacteria; phylum Pseudomonadota; class Gammaproteobacteria; order Xanthomonadales; family Xanthomonadaceae; genus Solilutibacter. The sequence continues at coordinate 12,321 of JAUMYP010000029.1, read as the reverse complement.
GGTGCATACCGATATCGGCAATCACGCGGTCACCGCGCGTATCGACGGCAAGCTGATGCCCTTGCGCAGCAAGCTCTCCAGCGGCCAGAACGTGGAAATCGTCACCGCCAAAACCTCCAGCCCGAAGCCGCAGTGGCTGGAGTTTGTCGCCTCCGGCAAGGCGCGCACCGCCATTCGCCATCAGCTCAAGCAGCTGGAGCACGAAGATGCCGTGCAGCTTGGCCACCGCATGCTGGAGGCGGCGCTGGAGCGCAGCGACAGCAGTCTGGAGCGCCTGCCCAAGGCGCAGCTGGAAAAATACCTGGCCGAGCAGCGTTATCCGCGTCTGGAGGCATTGCTGGCGGATATTGCACTGGGCAACCGTATGCCGATGCAGGTGGCGCAGTGGCTGGTACTGGGCGCGGAGCAGGCTGACACGGTGAATGATGTCGAGATTGCCGATTTGCACAGCCTGGGGCGGGATGAGCGCATCCTGATTACCGGCATGGAGCGCGGTGTTATCAGTTTTGCGCAGTGCTGCCAGCCGATTCCCGGCGATGAAATCATGGGCTTCCACACCGCAGGCAAGGGGGTGGTGGTGCATCGCATCAGTTGCCCCAATCTGGTGGAATATCGCCGTTCGCCCGAGCGTTGGGTGGAGATTGGCTGGGACCGGGAGGCCGCTGGCGACTATCCCTCCAGCCTGCGCGTGGATGTGGACAACCGTCCCGGCGTGCTGGCCCAGGTGGCTGCCGCGATTGCCCAGGCGCACTCCAATATCGACAGCGTGGACTATCTGGAGCGTGATGGCTCGGTCACGCTGATTCGCTTCAAGATAGAAGTGCGTGATGTTGACCATCTGGTTGAAGTCATGCGCCGGGTGCGGCGCTTGCAGGTGGTGCATGATGTCGAGCGCATTTGAGACAATGGCTTTTTCAACCGGAGCTATCCCATGCCTCGCAATGCCATCCATACCGACCTTGCCCCCGCTGCCATCGGCCCGTATTCACAGGCGGTGAAATCCGGGCAGATGGTATTCCTCTCCGGCCAGATTCCGCTGGAGCCGGCCACCGGCGAAGTGGTTGCAGGCGGTATCCAGGCGCAGGCGCGTCGTGCCTTTGACAACCTCAAGGCCGTATGCGAGGCCGCAGGCGGCAGCCTTGCCGACATCCAGCGCCTGGGGCTTTATCTCACCGACCTGTCGCAGTTTGCCGAGGTCAATGCGGTGATGGCCGAATACTTCAGCGCCCCGTTCCCGGCGCGTTCCACCATCGAAGTCTCGGCGCTGCCCAAGGGCGTGCTGTTTGAAGTGGACGCGATTCTGGTCACACCTTAAGCGTGAGCCGCAAGGCCAAACCTGTTGCAGCGATTGAGGGCGGCGATGCGCCGCTTTCGTCGCTGCCGGGGATTGGGTCGCAAAGCGCGGAAAAACTGGTGGCCCACGGCCTTTGCCGCGTATCGGACCTGTGGTTCTGGCTGCCGCGCGACTATCAGGACCGCACCCGCATTACCCCGATTCAATCCCTGCGAAACGGCGTGGCCGCACAGGTGGAAGGCCGGGTGCTGGCGGCAGAAACCGCGTTCCGGACAAGGCCGATGCTGAAAGTGCTGCTTGGCGATGAGCGCGGCAGCACATTGACGCTCAAGTTTTTCCATTTCAGAAAACAGCAGGCCGATGCCTTCCGGCAGGGCGGCAAGCTGCGCGCCTATGGCGTGCCGCGTCCGGGGCAGGCGGGTTTGGAAATGGCCCATCCCAGCTACCGGATGCTGGGTGATGGCGATGCGCCGCTGGATGAATTGCTGGAGCCGGTGTATCCGCAAATCGACGGTATCGGCGCGGCAGTGATGCGGAAAATCGTCAGCCATGCGCTGCGCAGCCTGCCTGCCGACGCGGCGCTGGAATTGCTGCCGGCAGGCTTTGCGCAAGATTTGCGACTGCCGGGCTTGCGGCAGGCGCTGCTGTATTTGCATCACCCGCCGGCAGATGCGGATATCGCCGCCTTGCAGGCCGGGCGGCATCCGGCGCAGCGCCGTCTGGCACTGGAAGAAATGCTGGCGCATCACCTGTCGCTGCGGCGCGAGCGCATGGCGGTGCAGCGTCATGCCGCCGCCGCCCTGCCGCGAAAGCCGGGGCGTGTTGAGCAATTGCTGGCGGCATTGCCGTTTCAATTGACCGGCGCACAGGCACGGGTATTGGCCGAGGTCGGGCGCGACCTTGAAAAGCCGGTGCCGATGTTGCGTCTGGTGCAGGGCGATGTCGGCTCGGGCAAGACCGTGGTGGCGGCGCTGGCTGCACTGCGGGCGATAGATGCCGGGCATCAGGTGGCGCTGATGGCGCCCACCGAACTGCTGGCCGAGCAGCATCTGGCCAGCCTGCGCGGCTGGCTGGAGCCGCTGGGGGTGCGCATCGGCTGGCTGGCGGGCAAAGTCAGCGGCAAGGCACGCGCACAGGTGCTGGCAGCAGTCGCCACGGGCGAAGTGCAGCTCATCATCGGCACCCATGCGCTGATGCAGGAGGGCGTCGAATTTGCCGACCTGGCACTGGCCATCATCGACGAGCAGCACCGTTTTGGCGTGCAGCAGCGGCTGGCGCTGCGCGACAAGGGCAGTGGCCGCGTGCCGCATCAACTGGTGATGACCGCAACGCCGATTCCGCGCACGCTGGCAATGTCCGCCTATGCAGATTTGGATGTGTCGGTGATTGACGAGCTGCCTGCCGGGCGCAGGCCGGTACAGACGGTGGTGATTTCCAATGCGCGCCGTGCTGAACTGATTGCGCGCATTCATGCCGCGATTGCCGAAGGCCGCCAGGCGTACTGGGTTTGCACCCTGATTGAAGAACAGCAAGAAGGCGAAGTGCGGATTGAGGCGCAGGCAGCGGAAACCACCTTCCTGCAACTCCAGCAGGCGCTGCCGGAGTTGCGCATCGCGCTGGTGCACGGGCGCATGAAGCCGCAGGAAAAACAGGCGGCGATGGCGGCCTTCAAACAGGGCGATACCGACCTTCTGGTATCCACCACGGTGATTGAAGTCGGCGTGGATGTGCCCAATGCCTCGCTGATGATTATCGAAAACGCCGAGCGCCTGGGGCTTGCGCAACTGCACCAGCTACGCGGCCGGGTCGGGCGCGGCAGCGTACAGTCCAGTTGCGTGCTGCTGTATCAGCCGCCACTGGGCAAAATCGCGCGGCAGCGGCTGGACATGCTGCGGCAAAGCAATGACGGCTTCTTGATTGCCGAAAAAGACCTGGAGCTGCGCGGCCCTGGCGAGCTTCTGGGGGTGCGCCAGACCGGCCTTGCGCAATTGCGCATCGCCGACCTGCTGCGCGATGCCGACCTGCTGCCGCAGGTAGAACGGCTGGCCAGCCAACTGCTGCGCGATGCGCCGGAAAACGCCGATGCCATCATCGCGCGCTGGATTGGCAGCGCCCTGCGCTATGCCTCGGCTTGACGCCACAAGTAACAGCTTCAATATCAATGAGATAGCGCTTTTGCTTTTGACTTTTCGCCCTGTTCTGGCGCGCCGAGTAGCGCAGTGACAAATGGAAACAAGGCAGGGTATGTTTGAGCGAAGCGAGTTTGTCCTGCCGCCATTTGGCGCGAGCAACGCAGGGTACCCCGCGCAGCGGGGCACGTCAGCCAGGGTTGGTTTCTTTGCCAGCAAAGAAAGTGGGTGCGCTGCCGGGTGCAGTCCCGGCGTTGAATCAGTTCCAGATAGATGCCCTGCAATTGGGTGCGAAACAATCGCAGTAATGAGGGCTATCATCCCCCGATGAACGACAACCGTATTCCCCTGCTGATTGATACCGACCCGGGCGTGGATGATGCGCTCGCCGTCCTGATGGCCTTTGCCGATGCGCAGCATCAGGTCGTGGGGCTGACGGTGACCGCTGGCAATGTCGGTCTTGGACATACCGTGGCCAATGCCCTGAAGTTGTGCGCAGTGGCCGGGCGCGAAGATGTGCCGGTATTTGCCGGTTGCGCTACGCCACTCTTGCATCCATCACCGGATGCGGCCGATGTGCATGGCAAGGATGGTTTTGGCGATGCCGGGCTGCCGCCTGCCGCGCGCCATGCCGAAACCGAGCACGCCGCGCAGGCCATCATCCGCCTGTCACATCAATATGCCGGGCGCTTGCTGCTGGTGGCGCTGGGGCCGCTGAGCAATATCGCACTGGCCTTGCGGCTGGACCCGACACTGCCCGGGCGGGTTGCGCGGCTGGTAGTGATGAATGGCGCGGTCAATGGTCGCGGCAATATCACCCCGTATGCCGAGTTCAATGCGTACTTTGACCCGGAAGCGGCGCATATCGTATTCGGTGCTTTTGCACAGTTTGATGTCGCCGACTGGGAGGCGACCCTGGCGCACGGCATTGCGCATGCAAAAGTGGATGACTGGTGCGCTGCCGGCACCCCGCAGGCGCGGTTTTACGATGCCATCTCGCGCAAGACCCGTGCCTGGGCACGGCAAGGGCGCGGCGAGCACTGGCATAGCGCCGATGCGCTGGCGATGGCCTATGCCTTGCAGCCGGAGCTGGCAGAAACGGCAAGCCATGCCCTGCATGTCGAGCTGCACGGCGCAGTGCGCGGCATGACTCCGGTGGACTGGCAAAACTTGAGTGGCAAGCCTGCCAATGCCCGCATCCTGCTGCGCTACCGGCAGCAGGCGCTGGAGCAGAAAATATGCCGGGCCATTCTGGGTGAATGCAAAGTTATTGAAAGCTGAACGAATTTTGACTTGTCTCGGCATTTTCACGCCTGCTATACTCTCGCCGCTTGACCGAGCCGGTTTTGGCTCTCAGCAGCACGCAGGAAAGCCCCATGTATGACCCAGTCGCCCAATCCAAGCGGGTGGTGAGACAGGCCGCCCTGCGGCAGATGCTGGTGGTGACGCTGGTTGCTGTGGCGGCGGGTTTTGTCGCTGTCCAGGGGCTGCGTTTCGCACTCGGTGTCTTTACCGGTGGTTTGGCGGTCGCCCTGGGCGGCTGGCTGGCCTCCCGGGTGGCACTGGTCGAAGGGGTTGTCCCCGCCAATATCGTGCTGCTGCGCTGGTTTGCAGGCATCCTGATTCGCTGGGGCGTATTTTTGCTGGTGATGACGGGTGCGGTGGTGGCCTGGAAGATGCCGCCATTGGCTCTGCTGGCCGGTGTGCTGGTCGCACTTGTTGCCCATGTGGTGTTTGTAACGCTCAAAACTGTCAGGAATCCCAACCCGTGATGGCTCCCGCACAAGGTGGCGCATTGACGCCGACCGAATACATCCAGCACCACTTGCAGAATCTGGTTGCAAGCGTTGGTGAAGGCGACTTCATGACCCTGCATATGGATACCTTCATCACCGCCGTGCTGATGGGGCTGTTCATGGTGTTCCTGTTCTGGCTGGCGACCCGCAAGGCCACCGCTGGCGTGCCGGGCAAATGGCAGGCGTTTGTCGAGATTTGCCTGGAATTTGTCCATAACCAGGTGAAGGACACCTATCACGGCAAGTCCAAGCTGGTCACCCCCATCGCCATCACCATCTTCTTCTGGATTCTTTTGATGAACCTTTTGAAGATGATTCCGGCCGATTTCATCGCCAAGCCGCTGGAGCTTCTGGGCGTGCATTACTGGAAGCCGGTGCCGACAGCCGATGTGAATGCCACGCTTGGCATGTCCATCTCGGTATTCCTGTTGATGATTTTCTTCTCGCTGCGCGCCAAGGGGCTTGGCGGCTTTACCAAGGAATTCCTCACTGCGCCGTTTGGCAAGTGGATGATGCCGTTCAACCTGATTCTCAACATCGTTGAATGGCTGTCCAAGCCGATTTCGCTGGCGATGCGATTGTTCGGCAACATGTTCGGCGGCGAAATCGTGTTCCTGCTGATTTGGGTGCTGGGCGGCGCCGGTCTGCTCGGCATGCTCGGCGGCGCAGCCTTCGGTCTTGGCTGGATGATTTTCCACTTGCTGGTGATTCCGCTGCAGGCCTTCATCTTCATGATGCTGTCGATTGTCTATCTCAGCCTCGTTGAAGATGCCCACTGATTTTTGTTTCACCCTTTAAGTTTTTCTTTCCCTTTCGTAAAACCCCTTGGAGACAACAATGGAAGCTCTTGCCAACCTCGCTCAAGTCCAGTCCTTCACCGCGCTGGCCGTCGGCATCATGATTGGTCTGGCCGCACTCGGCGCAGGCTTGGGTCTGGCCATCATGGCCGGCAAGTTCCTTGAATCCGCTGCCCGCCAGCCGGAACTGATTCCGGCGCTGCAGGTGCGCATGTTCATCACCGCTGGCCTCATCGACGCCGCGTTCATTATCTCGGTCGCTGTCGGCCTGCTGTTCGCTTTCGCCAACCCGTTCATTGGTGAATTCGTCTCGCGTCTGGGCTGATTTGCGTTTGAGGATGCAGTCATTCGTGGCTGCATCCTGAAACAGCGCCCGCTTGACGGGCACACTGAAATCAACGCCGGGATACGGACATGAACATCAACCTAACCCTTATCGCGCAAGCCATCGCCTTTGCCGGGCTGATTCTCTTGATTGCGACCAAGATTTGGCCGCCGCTGCTGGCAGCCATCGAGGAGCGCCAAAAGAAAATCGCCGAAGGTCTGGCTGCTGCCGACCATAGCCAGAAAGCCCTTGCCGAAGCCGAAGAAAAGGCCAATGAGGCGCTGAAGGCTGCCCGCGCCAAGGCCAACGAAATCATTGAGCAGGCACACCAGCGTGCCAATCAGATTGTCGAGGCTGCCAAGCTCGAAGCCATCGAAGAAGGCACGCGCCAGAAAGCGATGATTGAGGCGGATATTGCTGCCAGCGCCAACCGTGCGCGCGAAGACTTGCGCAAACAAGTTTCCGCCCTGGCTGTGGCCGGTGCCGAAAAGCTGATTCGCCGCGAAATTGATGCGGGGGTACACAAGGCACTGCTGGACGAGCTGGCTGCCGAGATTTAAATCATGAGCCAGAACGCAACCCTTGCCCGTCCTTATGCCCGCGCCGCATGGCTATCTGCCCGCAGTGCAGGTGATGCTGCCGGCTGGTCGCAGGCACTGCTGCTGATGGCGCATATCGCCGCAGACCCGCAAGTCGGGCGTTTGCTCGGCGATCCGCGTCTTGGCCGGGACGAAGCCGTCAAGCTGCTGGCGCCGGAAAACGCCACCGATGCCTTGCAGGGCTTTGTCCGTTTGCTGGCCGAAAATGGCCGGCTGAAGCTGCTGCCGGAAATTGCCGGCCTGTTCGAGCAATACCGCGCCGAGGACCAGAAAATCATCCGCGCCAAGATTACTTCGGCCGCGCCCATGGAGCAGCTTGAGCTGTTGAAGCTGGCAGCCAGGCTGCGGAGCCGCTTTGGCCGCGAGGTCGAAGTGGAAACGGCAGTGGACGCATCCCTGATTGGCGGTGCCGTCATTGATACCGGTGAACTGGTGATTGATGGCTCGGTCAAAGGCAAGCTGGCTCGGCTTGAAGCCGCACTGGCGCAATAAAACACGAGCCGTTGCCGGGCAACCGGCAGCGGCTAAACCAACATTGTTGAACCGTGGGTGTCTGCATCCACGAGAAGGAAACCAAAATGGCTACCACCACGCTCAACCCGTCCGAAATCAGCGAACTGATCAAGAACCGCATCGAGCAGGTCAAACTTGGCGCCGAATCACGTAACGAAGGCACCGTGACCAGCGTGTCCGACGGCATCGTACGTATCTATGGCCTTGCCGACGTGATGCAGGGCGAAATGATCGAGTTGCCGGGCAATACCACCGCGCTTGCGCTGAACCTTGAGCGTGATTCGGTGGGTGCCGTGGTGCTGGGCGACTATGAACACCTGCGCGAAGGCGATATTGCCAAGACTACCGGCCGCATCCTGGAAGTGCCGACCGGCCCGGAGCTGCTGGGTCGCGTGGTCAATGCGCTGGGTGAGCCAATTGACGGCAAGGGGCCAATCAATGCCCGGACTTCTGCGCCGGTGGAACGTGTGGCGCCGGGCGTGATTGCGCGCAAGTCGGTGGATCAGCCGGTACAAACCGGCTACAAGTCGGTGGACTCGATGATTCCGATTGGCCGCGGCCAGCGCGAACTCATCATCGGTGACCGTCAGACTGGCAAGACCGCACTGGCGATTGACGCGGTAATCAACCAGAAAGGCACTGGCATCAAATGTATTTATGTGGCGATTGGCCAGAAGGCTTCGACGGTCGCCAATATCGTGCGCAAGCTGGAAGAAAACGGCGCATTGGCACATACCATCGTGGTGGCCGCCACGGCCTCCGAGTCGGCGGCGATGCAGTACATCAGCGCCTATGCCGGCTGCACCATGGGCGAGTACTTCCTTGACCGTGGTGAAGATGCACTCATCATCTACGATGACCTGTCCAAGCAGGCGGTGGCCTATCGCCAGATTTCGCTGCTGCTGAAGCGTCCGCCGGGTCGTGAAGCCTATCCGGGTGACGTGTTCTATCTGCATAGCCGCCTGCTGGAGCGCGCCTGCCGCGTCAATGCAGACTATGTGGAAAAGTTCACCAATGGCGAAGTCAAGGGCAAGACCGGCTCGCTGACGGCGCTGCCGATTATCGAAACCCAGGCTGGCGACGTGTCCGCGTTTGTGCCGACCAACGTGATTTCGATTACTGACGGGCAAATCTTCCTGGAAACCGACCTGTTCAATGCCGGTATCCGTCCGGCGGTGAATGCCGGTATTTCGGTGTCGCGCGTCGGCGGGGCGGCACAGACCAAGATTATGAAGAAGCTCTCCGGCGGTATCCGTATTGCGCTGGCGCAGTACCGTGAGCTGGCCGCCTTTGCCCAGTTTGCTTCTGACCTTGACGATGCCACCCGCAAGCAGCTTGAACGCGGCCAGCGCGTGACCGAGCTGATGAAGCAGAAGCAGTACCAGCCGATGTCGGTGGCGCAGCAGGCGCTGTCCATCTATGCCGTGGACAAGGGCTATATGGATGATGTGCCGGTGGCCAAGATTGGCGCTTTTGAAGAAGGCCTGCTGGCGCATTTTGCCAATAGCCTGGGTGATGTGATGAACAAAATCGACAGCACCGGCGACTGGAATGACGAGCTGGAGTCGGCCTTCAAGCAGGGCATCGAAGACTTCAAGAAGACCGGTAGCTGGTAATTGAAAGCGGGCGGAGGGGATAAGCCTTCGCCCTTTCCCACGACAAGCGCAGCGAGTAGAACATGGCAGGCGGACGCGAAATCAAAACCAAAATCAAGTCAGTGCAGAACACCCGCAAGGTGACCCGTGCGCTGGAAATGGTTTCGGCCTCGAAAATCCGCAAGGCACAAGAGCGCATGAAAGCCTCGCGCCCCTATGCACGGGCGATGAAGCAGCTGATTGGTCATGTGGCGCAGGCCAATGGCAGCGATTACGTCCATCCGTGGATGGTCGAGCGCAAGCAAGTCAAGCGTGTGGGCTATGTCATCGTCTCTTCCGACCGTGGCCTGGCGGGCGGACTCAACAACAACCTGTTCCGCAAACTGCTGGGCGAGTTCCGCAAGTGGAACGAGCAGGGCGTGGAAGTGGATATCGTCACCATCGGCCAGAAGGCTTCGGTGTTCTTCCGCCGCATCAAGGTCAATATGATGGCGACGGTGACGCACTTGGGCGATACACCGAAGGTTGAACAGCTTATCGGCGTCATCAAGGTGATGCTGGACGCTTACGACAGCGGCCATGTTGACCGCGTGTACCTGTGCTACAACGATTTCGTCAACACCATGACCCAGCGCGCCGCCTTCGACCAGTTGCTGCCGCTGCCGCCGGCCGAGGCGCAAATGGCGCGGCATAGCTGGGATTATCTGTATGAGCCGGATGCGCAGACCGTGTTGGAGCACCTGATGACCCGCTATGTGGAGTCGCTGGTGTATCAGGCAGTGATGGAAAATGTCGCCTCCGAACACGCTGCGCGCATGGTGGCGATGAAGGCGGCCAGCGACAATGCCACCAAGCTGATTGGCACCCTGAATCTGGTTTACAACAAGGCGCGCCAGGCCGCGATTACCCAGGAAATCTCGGAAATCGTCGGCGGTGCCGCTGCGGTTTAAGCTTTACCCGGCTCCGCCTCCGGGCGGAGCCTCGGGGCTTGCCGAAAGCCCGGTGATTACCCGGTTTTCGGCAATATCCGAACGGCACATCGGTGCCACCCCAAGGCTTCAGGCTGCGGGTCAACGCAACAACTTCTCCGGCATCTGCCGGGGGTCAAGAATCGAGTTTCAGTGGAGCTGAGCAAATGAGCAACCAAGGCAAGATCGTCCAGATCATCGGCGCCGTCGTCGACGTTGAATTCCCGCGCGAGAGCGTGCCGAAGGTGTATGACGCGCTGAAGGTGGATGGCACCGACATCACCCTGGAAGTGCAGCAACAATTGGGTGATGGTGTGGTGCGTACCATCGCGCTTGGCTCCACCGATGGCCTGAAGCGTGGCCTGGTGGCCAGCAATACTGGCCGTGCCATCGCCGTGCCGGTGGGTGTGGGCACGCTTGGCCGCATCATGGATGTTCTGGGCAATCCGATTGACGAAGCCGGTGACATCAAGGCCCAGGACCATTGGGAAATTCACCGCGCTGCCCCTTCTTATGAAGACCAGGCCTCGGTCAGCGAGTTGCTGGAAACCGGCATCAAGGTGATTGACCTGATGTGTCCGTTTGCCAAGGGTGGCAAGGTTGGCCTGTTCGGCGGCGCCGGTGTGGGCAAGACCGTGAACATGATGGAGCTGATTAACAACATCGCCAAGGCGCACTCCGGTCTGTCGGTGTTTGCCGGTGTGGGTGAGCGCACCCGTGAAGGCAACGACTTCTACCATGAAATGATTGAGTCCGGCGTGGTCAATCAGGAAAAGCCGGAAGAGTCCAAGGTGGCGATGGTGTACGGCCAGATGAACGAGCCGCCGGGCAACCGCCTGCGCGTGGCGCTGACGGGCCTCACCATGGCTGAATACTTCCGTGACGAAAAAGACGCCTCCGGCAAGGGGCGTGACATCCTGTTCTTCGTCGATAACATCTACCGCTATACCCTGGCAGGTACCGAAGTATCGGCGCTGCTTGGCCGTATGCCATCTGCCGTGGGCTACCAGCCGACCCTGGCCGAAGAAATGGGCGTGCTGCAAGAGCGCATCACCTCGACCAAGACCGGCTCGATTACTTCGATTCAGGCCGTGTATGTGCCTGCCGACGACTTGACCGACCCCTCGCCGGCCACCACCTTCGCCCACCTTGACGCGACCGTGGTGCTCAGCCGTCAAATCGCCTCGTTGGGTATCTATCCGGCAGTGGACCCGCTGGATTCCACCAGCCGCCAGCTCGACCCGAACGTCATTGGCCACGAGCATTACGATACCGCCCGCCGCGTGCAGGCCACCTTGCAGAAGTACAAGGAGCTGAAGGACATCATCGCCATTCTGGGTATGGATGAATTGTCCGAAGAAGACAAGCTGGCCGTGGCGCGCGCCCGTAAAATCGAGCGATTCTTCAGCCAGCCGTTCCATGTGGCGGAAGTGTTCACCGGCTCGCCCGGCAAGTACGTCCCGCTGAAAGACACCATCCGCGGCTTCAAGGGGATTGTCGATGGTGAATACGACCACCTGCCGGAACAGGCGTTCTACATGGTCGGCTCGATTGAAGAAGCCGTGGAAAAAGCCAAGAAACTGGCGGCCTGATCGCCTTGGTTGATTTGGGGCGCGGGCATCAGGCCCGCGTCCTGTTTGCAGGAGTTCAAAAATGGCAAGCACAATCCGTTGCGAAATCGTCAGCGCCGAAGCCGAAATCTACAGCGGCGATGCCACCTTGGTGGTGGCTACCGGCGAGCTGGGCGAGCTGGGTATCGCCCCCAAGCATGCCCCGCTGATTACCCGCTTGAAGCCCGGCAAAGTGGTGGTGACCACTGCCAGTGGTGAGCATCTGGATTTCGCCATCTCTGGCGGCATGCTGGAAGTGCAGCCGGATATCGTCACCGTACTGGCCGATACCGCCATCCGTGCGGGTGATATTGACGAGGCCAAGGTGCGCGCTGCCAAGGAAGAAGCCGAACGGCTGCTGGCAGGTCGCGGCGAAGCGATGGAAATTGCCGAAGCGCAGAAGCGCCTGGCCGAAGTCACGGCGCAGCTTCAAGCCCTGGAGCGCCTGCGCAAGAACCTCAAGCACTAAGAGCCTGTTCAAAGTCTCTTCTTGGCATCCGTTGCTTCGCAAAGGCGGCAGATGCAAGGCGCAAAGCGCAGGCGGGCTGGTGGCCCGGCGAGCATTTGCAACAACGCAGATGCCGCCTTTGCGGTGCAACCCATTGGGCAAGGCACTCCATGCACAGGGGCTTTGTTGCACACCTTGCCAAGACAGCCAGTCTTGGCCGCGGCATGCGTCTTGCCCCTGCACATGG
>JAUMYP010000064.1 GCA_030528565.1 Pseudomonadota bacterium | reverse complement strand
TGATGAAAATTCTGCGTGAGCAGCCTATCTAAATCCTTAACTTCCTAAGACCCATTCATAATATAGCTGTGCAAAAGCGAATAGCATTGCTCCGTACGCTCATCAAGGACAGGCTTGATGAATACACCCTCATTGAAAACGCCATTATTAATGCCAAAAAGCTGTACGAAGCGCCCGCCAATCTTTTCGACCGACTCTTAAAACGCAAGGAAAAACAACTGGCCGCGCTACAGGCGCTAGAAAAGAAAGCCAGCCGCGCGAAGTGGAAAACCTGCATGGAAATTATGCGTTTTGCCAAAGCGAATCAGCGTTACAACGTGTTCATTGAGTTTGAATCACTACTGAGCCTGACCCGCAGGGAGCGCAATTACGCTTTCAGTTATGGCGATAACGGCATCAGTCGCCTGCCCCTGCTGCAAACCCTTCCGGAAATCCACACCCATTTCAACCTGTCGCAGTTCAATGACAGGCTGCAACAAGAGGCCGGTTTTTAAACATCCATCCCATGTGACACCGCGCCACAGGCGCGGTGTTCACTATATACAGGGCTTACTCAGCCACCAGCACTGCTGCCTGCATGAATGCCGCCGCGCGTAAGCAGAAGCGGGTCGAGCAGTTGTTCAAGCGTTTCGCGCTCAAGGCCGCTGTCTTCAACGGCCACTTCCAGCACCGGGCGGCCTTCGGCATAGGCGCGTTTGGCGATGGCGGCGGCTTTTTCATAACCAATCACCGGGTTGAGCGCGGTCACCAATATCGGGTTGCGGGACAGCGCCGCAGTGATGATGTCCTCGCGCACACGCAAGCCGGCGATGACCTTGTCGGCCAGCAGCCGCATGCCGTTGACCAGCCATTGCCCGGCATCGAGCAGGTTGTTGGCCAGCAGCGGCAGCATCACATTCAGCTGGAAATTGCCGCTGGCGCCGGCCACGGTATTGGCTGCATGCAGCCCCATCACCTGGGCACAGACCATCAGCAGGGATTCGCAAATCACCGGGTTGACCTTGCCGGGCATGATGGAGGAGCCAGGTTGCAGGGCGGGCAGTTCGACTTCTCCCAGACCCGCCAGCGGGCCAGAATTCATCCAGCGCAGGTCATTGGCGATTTTGGTAAGCGCCACTGCCAGCGCATTCAACTGCCCGGAAAGCTCTACCAGGTCATCCTGCGCGGCGATGCCTTCAAATTTGTCGTCTGCCGCCACGAAATCTGCATCAAGCCGCCGGGAAAGCGCCTGACATACGCGCCCGGCGAATTCGGGATGGGCATTGATGCCGCTGCCGATTGCAGTGCCGCCGATGGGCAGGCGGGCAACGCGCTTGAGACTGTCGGCAATGCGCGCCCTGGCAGACGCCAGTTGTGCGCCCCAGGCGGAAAATTCCTGTGCGAGCGTCAGCGGCATGGCATCCATCAGATGCGTGCGGCCTGTCTTGACCACCTGCCCGAAGCCTTCGGCGCGCGTGGCAATTTGCGCATGCAGATGCGCCAGCGCGGGCAGCAGTTCACGCACCATCATCTGCTGCGCGGCCACGCGCATGCTGGTGGGAATCACGTCATTGGAGCTTTGCCCAAGGTTTACATGGTCATTGGCATGCACCGCCAGCGTCGCGCTGCTGGCAAGATGGGCAATCACCTCGTTGGCATTCATATTGGTGGAAGTGCCCGAGCCGGTCTGGAAACGGTCCAGCGGAAACGCATCCGCATGCTGACCAGCCGCGAGCTGCGTTGCGGCATGCACAATCGCCTGGCCTCGTGCCTCATCCAGCAAGCCCAATGCCGTGTTAACCTCGGCCGCACTGGCCTTGACCATACCCAATGCACGGATAAAGGCCGGGTGCATTTTCAGCCCGGATACCGGGAAGTTTTCCACCGCCCGCTGCGTCTGTGCGCCCCAAAGCGCGTTGGCGGGCACTTGCAGCTGCCCCATGCTGTCATGCTCGATACGAAAATCGCTCATCGTCATTCCTCAATAACGGGTTCAAGGGATGCAGAAGCCGGTTTTCGTGGGGATGCCTGCGTGGTGCCGCCCTGCGCGGATATTTTCCGAAGTTTCTTTATCGCCGTGGTTAAACAAGTGTTTTTGCAACGCGCGGGGCAGCAAAGTCACTAAAATAGCCCGGTTTCCCACCCAAGAGCCTGCCATGTCCAACACTCTGACCGCCCTTTCCCCACTGGATGGCCGCTACAGCGGCAAAGTGGATGCCCTGCGCCCGATTTTTTCCGAATACGGCTTGATTAATGCGCGCGTGAAGGTGGAAGTGGAATGGCTGCTGGCGCTGGCCGCGCATCCGGGCATTGTCGAGCTGCCGGGCTTCAGCGCCGCAGCGGCCGAACGCCTGAAGACGCTGGCCGAAGGTTTCAGCGTGGAGGACGCCGCGCGCGTGAAGGCGATTGAGGCCACCACCAACCACGATGTCAAGGCGGTGGAATATTTCATCAAGGAACGCCTGAAAGACGATGCCGAGCTCGCCCCGGCGCTGGAGTTCGTGCACTTTGCCTGCACCAGCGAGGACATCAACAATCTCTCCTACGCACTGATGCTGCGTCAGGCGCGCGCCGAAGTGCTGCTGCCCAGGCTGGATGAAATCATCGCGCAGCTGCGCGAGATGGCGCATCAACATGCCGCCCTGCCGATGCTCTCGCGCACCCACGGCCAGACCGCTTCGCCGACCACCGTGGGCAAGGAAATCGCCAATGTGGTGGCGCGCCTTGAGCGCCAGCGCGAGGTGCTGGCAAGCCTGCCGATGCCGGGCAAAATCAATGGCGCGGTCGGCAATTACAACGCCCATGCGGTGAGCTACCCAGAGGTGGACTGGCCAGCGTTTTCGCAAGCCTTCGTCAGCGGGCTTGGCCTCAACTGGCAGCCCTACACCACCCAAATCGAGCCGCATGATGGCGTGGCCGAGCTATGCGATGTGATGAAGCGCATCGACACCATCCTGATTGACCTTTGCCGCGACATCTGGGGCTATATCTCGCAGGGCTATTTCAAGCAGAAGCTGAAAGCCGGCGAAGTCGGCAGCTCGACCATGCCGCACAAGGTCAACCCGATTGATTTTGAAAACGCCGAAGGCAATTTCGGCATCGCCAATGCCTTGTTTGAACATTTCGCCGCCAAGCTGCCCATCAGCCGCTGGCAGCGCGACCTCACCGACTCCACCGTATTGCGCGCGCTCGGCACCGCTTTTGGCCATGCGCTGATTGGCTTTGATGCCTTGAAGCGCGGCCTCGGCAAACTGGAAGTGAATCCCGAGCGCCTGGCCGAAGACCTGGATGCCAACTGGGAAGTGCTGGCCGAAGCAGTACAGACGGTGATGCGCCGCCACGGCCTGCCCGAGCCTTACGAGCAGCTCAAGGCGCTGACCCGCGGCCAGGGCATCCGTGCCGAAACCCTCAAAGTCTTTATCGAAAACCTCGACCTGCCCGCTGAAGCCAAAACCCGCCTGCTGGCCATGACCCCGGCCAGCTATACCGGGCTTGCCGAGCAGCTTG
>JAUMYP010000028.1 GCA_030528565.1 Pseudomonadota bacterium | reverse complement strand
CCGCGCCAGGGGCCTGCTGCTCGAATCGTTCAATGATGGCTTGCCAGATGATGGGTTCCTGTCAATAACGTGAGATGTGTGGAATTGGTGGAGCTTAAGGGGACAGAGCAAAGACCTTGAAAGGCATGGTTCTCAGGTCTGCTTGGAAAGCACGGAAAGATTCTGTAACTGCGCTGATGCTTGTGCAGGGGGACAGGTTGATTCTTGCTTGCTGTTGCTTTTGATTTTTCGCCCTGTTCGGACGCGCCGAGTACCGCAGCGACCAATGGGAGAAGGCAGGGCATGTTTGAGCAGCGCGCAGCGATGCGAGTTTACCCAGCCGCCATTGGGCGCGAGGAACGCAGGGAACCCCGCGCAGCGGGGCGCGGTAGCCAGGGCTGGTTTCTTTGCCTCCTTTCTTTGCCAGCAAAGAAAGGAGGTGCGCCGCCGGGCGCATATCCCGGCATTGAACAAACATCGAAAACCCAGAAGATTTTGCAACCGCGTTACGCTTGTGCGAAATGACAGGCTGATTTCCACTGCCTTGCCAGAGCCCGGAAAATTAGCGGGCGCGCATCCGGGTGCTGGTCACCAGGTCCACATGCAGCGAAAAAGTACGGGTTTCGCCGGGGTGCATCGCGCCCACGCCGACCACATGCCGGGCGATTTCTTCGCCGCGTTCGTTCTTGATTACCGCCACCATCGAATATTCCCAGGCCTCGCCCGCTGCCGGGCCGGGCAGGCTGCCTTCGATTTTCAGCGGCGAGGCCAGTACCTTGCGCTCGGGCGTGGCGCCAAAGCGCAAATGCCCTTTGCACTGCGGACAGACCGCTGCGCTGGCGAGGATAGTGGCGCGGCAATGCGGGCAACTGCGGGTTGCGCCGATATCTGCCTGCTTGCCGCGCCCCAGCAGGCTGCTCATACCGTGGCGCTGGCGTCCTTGCCTGCTGCCTGCGGCTTGCTTTCAGCAGCGGCCTTGGCGCTCTTGCCATCCCAGCGGCCGCACTCAACATGGCCGCGCAGGCGTGCACCGGAGGCGATGGTCAGGTCTTCGGCCTTGATGTCGCCCTGCATTATGCTGGAGGCCTGCAAATCCACCCGGCGGGCAGATTCGATATTGCCTTCCAAATCGCCGGAGAGTGTGACTTTCTCGGCACGCACGCTGCCATTGAGCTTGGCTCCCGGCTCAATGGTCAAATCGCCTTTGACATTCACATCGCCCTTGAACTTGCCGGCGATGCGTACATGCCCGCTGCCTTCAATCTTGCCTTCAATACTGAGGTCGGCGGCGATGACCGATTCTTTGCCGGGACTGCTCGTGGCCGCTGCCGGAGTAGGCGTAGTTTCGCGTGCAGGCTGCGGCTGTGGCGCGATGAACGGGGCAGTCACCGCATCGCTCGGAAAATCGGCGACGTCTTTTTCCTTCTTGGCATTATTGCCGGGGTCTCTCCAACTCACCATGATGATTTCTCTCTCACTGCGAGCAGCCAGGCTGCGGGAAGGGGCAAGTTATCACGCTGCCGCAGCCTTGCCCACTGTACGCGCCGGTTTGGTGGAAAGGGGCTTGAACAGGCTCTTACATGCGGAACACGCCAAAGCGCGCCGGTTCAATCGGCGCATTGAGGCTGGCGGCCAGCGCCAGTCCCAGCACCCGGCGGGTGTCGGCCGGGTCGATGATGCCATCGTCCCACAGCCGCGCGGTAGCGTAATAGGGGTTGCCCTGGTCTTCGTATTGCTGGCGGATTGGCGCTTTGAAGGCGTCTTCTTCTGCTACGCTCCATTGCCCGCCGCGCGCCTCGATGCCGTCACGGCGCACGGTGGCAAGCACACTGGCGGCCTGCTCGCCGCCCATCACGCTGATACGCGCATTCGGCCACATCCACAAAAAGCGTCCGCCATAGGCGCGGCCGCACATGGCGTAATTGCCCGCGCCAAAGCTGCCGCCAATCACCACGGTGAATTTCGGCACGCTGGCGCAGGCCACGGCGGTCACCATCTTGGCGCCATCACGGGCAATCCCTGAGTTTTCATACTTTTTGCCGACCATGAAGCCGGTGATGTTCTGCAAGAACAGCAGCGGGATGCCGCGCTGGTTGCACAGCTCGATGAAATGCGCGCCCTTCAGTGCGCTTTCGGAAAACAGGATGCCGTTATTGGCCACGATGCCCACCGGACAGCCGTGGATATGCGCAAAGCCGCAGACCAGGGTCTTGCCATAGCGCGCCTTGAACTCCTGAAACTCGCTGCCATCGACAATGCGGGCAATGACCTCGCGGATATCGAACGGCTTGCGTGCATCCTGCGGCACGATGCCGTACAGCTCCTCGGCCGGATACAGCGGCTCGACGCTTGGCTTGAGCGCCACCGGCACCTGCTTGCTGCGGTTGAGGCTGGCCACCACATCGCGGGCAATGGCCAGCGCATGATGGTCGTCTTCGGCAAAATGGTCGGCCACCCCGGACACCCGGGTATGCACATCGGCGCCGCCCAGTTCCTCGGCATCCACCACTTCGCCGGTCGCCGCTTTGACCAGCGGCGGCCCGCCAAGGAAGATGGTGCCCTGTTCCTTGACGATAATGCTTTCATCGCACATCGCCGGGACATAGGCACCGCCTGCGGTACAACTGCCCATCACCACGGCGATTTGCGGGATGTTTTCCGCACTCATCCGCGCCTGGTTATAGAAGATGCGGCCAAAGTGCTCCTTGTCCGGGAACACTTCGTCCTGCAAGGGCAAGAACGCGCCGCCCGAATCCACCAGGTAAATGCAGGGCAGGCGGTTTTCACGGGCGACTTCCTGCGCGCGCAGATGCTTTTTCACCGTCATCGGAAAGTAAGTCCCGCCCTTGACCGTGGCATCGTTGGCGACAATCACGCATTCCTGTCCGCAGATGCGGCCAATGCCGGTCACCACCCCGGCGGCAGGCGCGGCATCGCCGTACATGCCTTCGGCGGCCAGCGCATTCAATTCCAGAAACGGGCTGCCGGGGTCGAGCAGGGCATTGATGCGCTCGCGCGCCAGCAACTTGCCGCGCGCAGTGTGCTTGCTCCGTGCCGCTTCGCCACCGCCCTCGGCCGCACGCGCAAGCCGCTGGTGCAGCTCGGCAGTCAGGCTGCGGTGATATTCGGCATTGGCAATGAAATCGGCAGAACGGGCATCCAGTTGCGAGGCGATTTGCGGCATGGCTTTCACGGACGGAGGAAAGCGAAAAGGATAACGGTTTTACCGCGCATGTATCAGCCAGCCGTGTATTTATGCGATGATGCGCGGCCTGCCCGGGTGGCGAAACTGGTAGACGCAAGGGACTTAAAATCCCTCGGTGGCAACACCATGCGGGTTCGAGCCCCGCCCCGGGCACACATTGGAGGGTGCTGTGCCGCAACTTGCTGATGCAAACATTGCCGTGATTGGTCTGGGCTATGTCGGCCTGCCATTGGCAGTGGCCTTTGCCCGGCACTTTCCCACGGTAGGCTTTGATAGCGATGCCAGGCGTATTGCCGAGCTGCAGGCGGGCATTGACCGCACCCGTGAAGTGCCAAATGAGGCATTGGCTGCACCGCAGCTTGTCTACAGCAGCGATGCTGCGGCACTTGCTGGCTGCAATGTGTATATCGTCACCGTGCCGACGCCGATTGATGCTGCACACGACCCCGACTTGCGCCCGTTGATGGCGGCAAGTGCGCTGGTCGCTGCGCAACTGAAGGCGGGCGATGTGGTGATTTTTGAATCCACCGTGTATCCGGGCACCACCGAGGAAATCTGCGTGCCGCTGCTGGAGCAGGGTTCGGGGTTGCGTTTCAACGTGGACTTTTTCTGCGGCTATAGCCCGGAACGGGTCAACCCTGGTGACCACAAACGGCGGCTGGCGGATATCGTCAAGGTGACTTCCGGCTCCAATGCGGCGACGGCGGATTTTGTCGATGCCCTGTACCGGCGCATCATCACCGCAGGCACGCATCGCGCCCCCAGCATCCGCGTGGCCGAAGCGGCCAAGGTGATTGAAAACATCCAGCGCGATGTCAATATCGCGCTTATCAACGAACTGGCGCTGGTATTTGACCGCCTGGGGCTGGATACCCGCGACGTGCTGGATGCGGCCAGCAGCAAATGGAATTTCTTGCCGTTCCAGCCGGGGCTGGTGGGCGGGCACTGTATCGGCGTTGACCCGTATTACCTGCTGCACAAGTCCGAGTCCGCCGGTTATCACCCGCAGCTGATTGATACCGCCCGCCGCATCAATAACCGCATGGGTGCACATGTGGCAAGCCGGGTACTGGCACTGTTGGCCGGGCGTGGCAAAAAACCGCAGGGCACACGCGCACTGGTCATGGGCATGACCTTCAAGGAGGATTGCCCGGACTTGCGCAACAGCAAGGTGATGGACGTGATTGCCGCACTGCAAGCAGCAGGCGTTGCTGTCGATGTCCACGACCCTTGGGCGGATGCGGCGCAAGCCCGGCAGGAATATGGCATCGAGCTGGCGGAAACCCCCGAGCCGGGGCGCTACGACGCCATCGTACTGGCAGTGGCGCACTCGGATTTCCGCAATATGGATGTCGCCGCCATCCGCACATTGGGCAAGCCCGATGCCGTGGTCTTCGATGTCAAATCCATCTGGCCGCGCCAGGCGGTAGATGCGCGGCTTTAAGAGTCTGTTCAAAATCCTTTCCTTTGACTTGCTGTCCTTTTGTGCTGTGATGAGCGCAAAATATCCAAGCGACATCAGCTGCGAGTAGTTCGAGCAGATTTTTCAGTGCTCAAAAGATTGCAGGCAGGTGATTGCAGCAATCCGGCCCGGCTCAAACCAGCCCAAGCTCAAAGGCGCGCAATACCGCGCGGGTGCGGTCGCGCACGCCCAGTTTGGAAAGGATGCTGGAGACATGGTTTTTGATGGTGCCTTCGGCCACCTTCAGTGAACTGGCGATTTCCTTGTTGGAAAAGCCGCCTGCCATCAGCCGCAAGATTTCGGTTTCGCGCTCGGTCAGGGGGTCGGGACGCTCCAGGCTGACAAAACCGTTATTCATATGCTCAAGCCCGGAGAGCAGCCGCTGGGTCACGGCAGGCTGTACCAGCGAGCCGCCGGCATTCACGGTTTTGATGGCATCGACCAGTTGTTGCAGCGATACATCTTTGAGCAAATAGCCGCGCGCGCCGGCTTTCATCCCGGCCATCACCAGCTGGTCATCATCAAAGGTGGTCAGAATGATGGTCGGCGGCAGTTGGCTGCTGGCCGATAGCGCCTGCAGGGCTTCCAGTCCGGACATCACCGGCATGCGCATGTCCATCAACACCACATCCGGCCTGGCAAGCGGAATCTGCGCCACCGCTTCGCGGCCATCCACGGCCTCGCCAATGACCTCGACCTCATCGGCCAATGCCAGCAGTGAGCGCACGCCCTGCCGTACCAGGGTCTGGTCATCCACCAGGAATACCTTGATTTTGCTGTTGCTCATGCGATGCCTGCTTGCAATTGGGGTGGCCGGACATGCCCGCCATGCAGCGGCAAATGCAGATGGATGGCAAAGCCTTGCCCTGCTGCGGTCTCTACCTGTGCGCTGCCGCCGTATTGTGCCAGCCTTTCGGACAGCCCGCGCAGGCCATTGCCGCTTACCAGCTGTGCCGCGCCACGGCCGTTGTCGCGCGCGACAAGGTGCAGTGCATCGCCTTCCTGGCGCAGTTTTATTTCAAGCTGCGAAGCACCGGCGTGGCGAACGGTATTGGTGATGATTTCCTGCACTGCGCGCAGCACCACATGGGCGCGCTCGGCATCTTCCAGCACCAGGGTTTCAGGGACATCCAGCATGATGGCAAGCCCCGGCACGTTGTCTGCCAGTGGCGCGATGGCAGCGGCGATTTGCAGGGCGGCACCGGCTTCGCGCATCTGGCTGACCGCCTCGCGCACATCGGTCAGTAGCAGCCGCGCCAGGGTATGCGCCTGATGCACATGCCTGGCGGCCTTGCCCTCCACCAGATGTCCGGCGACCTCCAGATTCAGGCTGAGCGCAGTCAGGTGGTGCCCCAGCAAGTCATGCAATTCGCGGGAAATCCGGGTGCGCTCATTGACGCGCACGCTTTCGGCCAGCAGCGCACGGGTGGCGCGCAATTCGGCATTCAGGCAACGCTGCGCTTCGCGCGCCTCGGCCTGCTGCTTGGCAATCAGGCCAGCCACAAAGCTGAAGGCGCAAAACCCGGCATACACCATGGATTGCAATATCGCGGCAGGCCAGTCCCAGCCCTGTCCGAACACGAACAGCGGCGCCAGCAGTATCTGGCTTGCGGCCAGCAACAGCATCCCCCAGCCGGTTGGCAGCACCCAGGGCAAAGTGGTGGCCGCCACTACCATCAAGACGCCGCCCAGGCCACTGCCACTGTAGTGGCTGACCGCTGCCGCACAGCCCAGCATCATCACCAGCAGCAGATAGCCGCCGATGCCGCGCATCCAGCCGCGCCCCAGGCGGCTGACCAGCACGAAGAACAGCAATCCGAACAGCAGATACGCCGCCCAGCCAGGCAGCCCCATATACGGCAATTGTGATTGCGCCACTTGCTCGCCTGCCAGCAAGGCGCTGGCAAACAGCGGCGCGCCGACCATTACCCAGGTGAAAAGCCCGGCCAGGCGTAGAAGGCGGATATGAGAGTCGGCATTGAGCATAGAGAAATCTTATCGGTTCATTTCTGCCATGCCATAATGACGCGGCTGATTGTTGTCCAAAATCAATAACGAACGGAGTCATGAATGTCCATCGTTATCCGCGACGTGCTTGAGCACGAGCTGGATTCGGTTCTTGCCCTCAATAACGCCGCAGGCCCCGGCATCTTTCCGATTGATGCCGCCCGCATGCGCTATCTGTTCGACCACGCCGAGTACTTTCGCGTTGCCGAGCGCGAGGGGCATATCGTCGGCATGCTGATTGCCTTTGGCAGCCAAAGCCTGCACGACAGTCCCAACTTCGCCTGGTTTGCCGAGCGCCTTCGGCAGTTTCTCTATATCGACCGTATCGCCGTCAGCAGCCGCCGCCGCGGTGGCGGTGTTGGCCGCGCCCTGTATGCCGATGTACAAGGCTATGCCGAAGCGCGCTACCCGGAGTTGTGCTGCGAAGTCTTCCTGCAAGAGGGCACCGACCCTGCCCTGCTGTTTCACGGCACCTACGGTTTCCGCGAAATGGGGCAGAACATCCAGGCCGACGGCACCCGCGCCAGCATGCTGGTCAAGCCGATGTGCAGCCATGCCTGGATTCGTGAAACCTATGGTGAGCGCCTGCCGGATACCGCATGGATTGTGCGCCCGCGCGTGCTGCAAAGCTCGCCCTGCCTGATGGATATGCCCGCATGAGCCTGCCCAGTTACGAACAGGCCGGTGACCTCAAGATAGGTCAAGTCGGCATTGCCAACCTGCGTATCCGCAGCCTGGATATCCCTGCGCTTGCCGAAGAAATGCGCCAACGGGTCGCGCGTGCGCCGGTGATGTTTTCGCGTGCGGCGGTCATCATCGACTTCAGCGCCCTGGCGCAATTGCCCAGCGCCGATGTGGCACAACAATTGATTGCCGCATTGCGCGAGGCTGGGGTATTGCCGGTCGCGCTCGCCTATGGCAGCAGCCAGAACAATGCACTGGCCGAGGCGCTCGGCCTGCCGGTCGTGGCCAAGTTCCGCGCCCAGTACGAGCAGCAAAATGCCGCGGCCGCAGCCCCGGCGCGCGCGCCTGAACCCACGCCTGCCCCTGCCGCCGCAGCGGGCGGCCATGAGCCTGGTCTGATGCAGACCAGTTCGGTACGCTCCGGCCAGCAGCTGTATGCCCAGCAGCGCGACCTCACCGTGGTCGGCATGGTCGGCGCAGGCGCGGAAGTCATTTCCGACGGCTCCATCCATGTGTATGGCCCCTTGCGCGGTCGCGCCCTGGCAGGGGCACGCGGGCTGGCCACGGCGCGCATTTTCTGTCGCGAGTTTCATGCAGAGCTGGTCGCCATTGCCGGCCACTACAAAGTGGCTGACGATTTCCCCCCCGAACTCACTGGCCGCGCCGTGCAGGTATCCTTGCAGGACGGCGAGCTGAAATTGCAACTGCTTGATTGACAACCCCCACACCGACACGGCCCCGGGCCGGGCATCAGGAGAACTCCATTGGCTGAAATCATCGTCATCACTTCCGGCAAAGGCGGCGTAGGCAAGACCACCACCAGCGCCAGTATCGCCACCGGCCTTGCCAAGCAGGGCAAGAAAACCGCTGTCATCGACTTTGACGTCGGGCTGCGCAATCTCGACCTCATCATGGGCTGCGAACGCCGCGTGGTGTATGACTTCGTCAATGTGGTCAATGGCGAGGCTTCGCTCAAGCAAGCCCTCATCAAGGACAAGCGTTTTGACAACCTGTACGTGCTGGCCGCCTCGCAAACCCGCGACAAGGATGCCCTGACTCTGGAAGGCGTGGAGCGCGTGCTGAAAGAACTGGAAGCCGACGGCTTTGACTGCATCATCTGCGACTCCCCGGCCGGTATCGAAAAAGGCGCCTTCCTGGCCATGTACTTCGCCGACAAGGCCATCGTGGTGGTCAACCCGGAAGTCTCCAGCGTGCGCGACTCCGACCGCATCCTCGGGCTGTTGTCCTCGAAAACCCGCAAGGCCGAAAAAGGCGAGCGCATCCAGGAATACCTGCTGCTGACCCGCTACAGCCCGGCGCGCGTGGAAAAAGGCGAAATGCTCTCGGTCAAGGATGTAGAAGAAGTGCTGGGCCTGAAAACCATCGGCGTCATCCCTGAATCCAGCGACGTGCTGAACGCCTCCAACAAGGGCGAGCCGGTGATTCTGGAAGGCGCTTCCGACGCTGCCCAGGCTTACGAAGATGCCGTTGCCCGCCTGCTGGGTGAAGACCGTCCGATGCGTTTTGTCAGCGCCGAGAAAAAAGGCTTCTTCAGCAAAATCTTCGGGGGTTGATGATGGGGATTCTCGACTTTCTCAAACCCAAAAAGGAAACCGCCAACACCGCCAAAAACCGCCTGCAGGTGATTATCGCCGAGCAGCGCAGCATGGTGGGCGCGGCGGACTACATCCCGCGGATGCGCCAGGAAATCCTCGATGTGATTCGCAAATACGTGCATGTCCCCGAGGATGCCATCAAGGTGTCCAAGGAAAAGCACGGCGATTACGACGTACTGGATATTTCCATCGAACTGCCGGACAAGGCCGGTTGAGGTCATGCCCGAAGTCCTGTGTATCCGCGATATCGCCTTTGCCGATGCGGCAGGGCTTCTGGCGCGCTATGGCCTGACCCTGCACCGCGTGGACGATGGCCTGGAGATTCCCGGCAGCTACTGGGGCGAGAGCGAGGCCGGCATCATCGGCCATGATGTCTATGTGCGCGATGACACCCCGGTGCACTCGATGCTGCACGAGGCCGGGCATCTTATCGTGCTGCCTGCGGACAAACGCGCCGCCGTGCATACCGACGCCACCGACTCGATTGAAGAAGAAAACGCCGTCTGCGTGCTTCAGGCGCTGATGGCCGATGCCCTGCCCGGTGTCGGCTACGACCGCTTGCTTACTGATATGGATAGCTGGGGCTATAGCTTTCGCCTTGGCAGCGCCCGCGCCTATGTTGAACAAGACGCCGAGGACGCCTGGCAGTGGCTGCAAGACCACGGGCTTATCGATACCGATCGGCAATTGGTTTTTCTATTTGATTGACTCAGCTTCTGCCTCCTTTTGAGCAGATGATTCTTGCAGTTACTGCTGGGCTGCAATAGTTGCCAGCCGGTTTGGCACTTCAATCTGCTTGATGTGGGCATAGGCCGCACAGTAATCAGCCGTGTAGGCTTTTATGTATTAAGTCCCACTATTAGCTGGCTTGGGCGTTAATGAAGGCGCTCAGCTGCTGGCAGGCACAGCTGCGCATGGTCGTCGTAATGGAAACGCTTGACCATGGCCTCCTTGATAGTCCGGTTCATTCGTTCGACCTGCCCACATGAAGAATTTGTCCCGTGGTGCTGCCTTCCATTCGGAGAGAGGATTGAGCCACTATAAATTGGGATTATAAACTTTCGTGGTTTGCCCATCTTCAGTGCACATCTGTTATGTTGCTTCGCCCTGTGTTGGTTTTGTGAGCTTTGTGATGAATCCTTTGCGCTGGTCATTTCGTAGCCGTTATTTGGCAGGCTTTCTGGCATGCGCCGGGCTGCTGGGGTATGCCTTGTATGTGCAGTTTGTGGAGGGTTTGATGCCTTGCGAGTTCTGTGTCTTGCAGCGCATTGCTTTTGCTGTGCTGGGGTTGGTGTTTCTGGTGGGGGGGCTGCATGCCCCCAAGGCCAAGGCGGTGCGGCGTGTGTATGCCGGGCTTGCCAGTCTTGCGGCGTTGGCTGGTGCAGTGGTGGCCGGGCGGCATTTATGGGTGCAGCTTTTCCCGCCGGAAATTTCCAGTTGCGGTGCCGGGCTTGAATTCCGTGTGGCGCAGCAGGGCTGGGTGGGCGCTGTTCAAAAAGTGCTGACTGCCAGTGGTGATTGCAGCATGATTGACTGGACTTTCCTGGGGTTGGGGATGCCCGGCTGGACTCTGCTCTGCTATCTGCTGCTCGGGCTTTGGGCGGTACTGGCCGTGAAGGCTGGGAAGAAATTGTGAGTGGAAAGCAAGTTGCGTGGCAGCCTGGCTCTTGGCGGGCGTACCCGGCTGAGCAACAACCGCTGTATCCCGATGCGGATGCCTTGGACAAGGCGCTGAATGAGCTGCACAGATTGCCGCCACTGGTGACTTCCAGCGAGATTCTGGTGTTGCGTCGGCAGCTGGCCGAAGCTGAAGAGGGGCATCGCTTTCTGCTGCAGGGGGGAGATTGTTGTGAAAATTTTGCCTATTGCACACCGGAGATTATCTCCAACCGCCTGAAGGTGCTGCTGCAAATGAGCTTGTTGCTGGTGCATTCATTGCGCTTGCCGGTACTGCGCGTGGGGCGTTTTGCCGGGCAGTATGCCAAGCCGCGTTCTGCTGTCAGGGAGGTGCGTGATGGCGTGGCGTTGCCTAGTTATCGGGGCGATATCGTCAATGCACCGGAGTTTAGTGCAAAGGCTAGAACGCCTGATCCACAGCGCATGCTAACGGCGCATTCGCATTCGGCACTGACCATCAATTTTGTGCGCTCGTTGATTGATGGTGGCTTTGCCGATTTGCATCATCCAGAGAACTGGAACCTTTCGTGGGTGAAACACTCACCCTTGGCGGATGAGTATCAGCAGGTTGTCGAGGGCATTTCCGAGGCGATGCATTTTATGGAAACGCTTTCGGGGGCACCTGTACACAATTTTGAGCGAGTGGATTTTTATTCATCACACGAAGCATTATTGTTGCCTTACGAGCAAGCCCTGACCCGGCAGGTGCCACGCCAGAGTGGCTGGTTCAATTTGGGGACGCACTTCCCCTGGATTGGCATGCGCACTGCGGCGATTGATGGGGCGCACGTGGAATACTTTCGCGGTATCTGCAATCCGGTGGCAGTGAAGATTGGGCCATCGATGTCGCTTGAGCATCTGTTGCGCTTGCTGGAAGTGCTGAACCCGGACAATGAGCCAGGCCGCCTGAGCTTGATCCACCGCATGGGCGCAGGCGTGATTGCCGACAAACTGCCGCCGCTGCTGGATGCGGTAAAGCGGGAGGGGGCGCGGGTGTTGTGGGTATGCGACCCGATGCACGGCAATACCGAAAATAGCTCCAATGGCTATAAAACCCGGCGTTTTGCCAATATCCGCAGTGAAATAGAGCAAGCTTTTGACCTGCATGCTGCAGCCGGAACCCGTCTTGGTGGCGTGCATTTGGAGTTGACGGGTGAAGATGTCACCGAGTGTACGGGCGGCGCACGCGCGCTCACCGATGCCGATCTTGAGCGCGCCTATCACTCCACGGTGGATCCGCGGCTCAATTACGAGCAGTCTCTGGAAACTGCAATGCTGATTGGTCGAAAGTACAAGCAGCTTGCCGGGTGATGAGAAATTGAAGCGCAAGCCAATGGCGAGGCATGGCAAAATGCCCGGATGAGCTATCTCGTTCTTGCGCGCAAATGGCGCCCCAAGCGTTTCGCTGAGCTGGTCGGGCAGGAGCATGTGGTGCGTGCCCTGTCCAATGCGCTGGATTCTGGCCGCGTCCATCATGCCTTCCTGTTCACCGGCACCCGTGGTGTGGGCAAAACCACCATCGCCCGGATTTTTGCCAAGTCGCTGAACTGTGAACGCGGCGCTTCTGCCGAGCCTTGCGGTGAATGCCGTACCTGCCTGGATATTGATGCCGGGCGCTTTATCGACCTGCTGGAAATCGACGCGGCCAGCAATACCGGCGTGGATGATGTGCGCGAGCTGATTGACAACGCGCAGTACATGCCAAGCCGCGGCCAGGTCAAGGTCTATCTGATTGACGAAGTGCATATGCTGTCCAAATCGGCCTTCAATGCACTGCTGAAAACGCTGGAAGAGCCGCCTGCGCACGTCAAGTTCCTGCTGGCGACCACCGACCCACAGAAGCTGCCGGTGACGGTGCTCTCGCGCTGCCTGCAATTCAATCTCAAGCGGCTGGATATTGCGCAGATTGAAGGGCAGATGCGCAAGATTCTGGGGGCCGAAGGTATCGGTTTTGAAGACGCTGCACTGCGCCAGCTGGCACGCGCGGCCGATGGCAGCCTGCGTGATGGCTTGTCGCTGCTTGACCAGGCCATCGCCTATAGCGGTGGCGAGGTGGCTGATGCAGCGGTCGCGGCGATGCTGGGCACAGTGGATCGCAGCCGCGTGGGCGCGATGCTGGCGGCATTGGCGGCTGCCGATGGCGAGCAGCTGATGAATGAAGTGGCGGCCTTGGCCGAGCTTTCCCCGGACTGGGGGCAGGTGCTGGAGGCCATTGCCGAAGCCTTGCACCGTATTCAATTGCAGCAGCTGGTGCCAGTGCTGGCACAGGCAGACGATACCGGCCTGGATGTGCAGGCATTGGCGGCTGCGATTCGCCCGGAGCTGGTGCAGCTCTGGTACCAGATGGCGATTGCCGGGCGGCGTGATTTGCCACTGGCGCCCAGCCCCCGTGCCGGCTTCGAGATGAGCCTGTTGCGCATGCTGGCATTTCGTCCGCAAGGCAGTGCCGAGGCCATGCCAATGCCGCAGACGGCAGCGGCAAAACCTGCAAGCAGTGCTGCGCCTCCCGCACCGGCGGCCGTGGCAGAAATGCTGGCAAAGCCTGCTGCCAAGGCACCTGCCCCACCTGTGGCAGATGTCATGCCGGCCGCCACCACGCCGCCGTCTGCAACCCCTGCGCCAACACCTTCTCCAGCCCCGGCGCCAGTGCTGAGCCATCTGGACAAGGAACAGTGGCTGAAAATCGTGCCTGAGCTGTCTTTGTCCGGGCCTTCACGGCAACTGGCCTTGAATGCAGGCTTTGTCAGCTATGCCGAAGGCGTGCTGTGCTTGTCGCTCAAGCCCGAGCAGGGCTTTTTGAAAGGCCAGGCGGCCACCCGCCAGCTTGCCGAAGCCCTGGGCGGCGTTCTGGGCGTGACGCCCAGGCTGCGATTTGAGGAGGCCGATGAGGTCGCAGATACCTTGCAGCAGCGCCAGGCGCAGGAAAAACAGGCGCGCTACGGCACGGCAGAACAATTATTTGAGCAACATCCCGAAGTGCAGCGGCTGATTGCGCAGGGGGCAGAACTGGTGCCCGGCTCGATTCGCCCGTTGCAGGAATGAATGTGTAAACCTCCAAGGAGTCAAAAATGCGTGGCAATATCGCCCAACTGATGCAGCAGGCGCAAAAAATGCAGGAAAACCTGCAACGTGCGCAGGAAGAACTGGCCAATCTGGAAGTCACCGGCAATGCCGGTGCGGGGATGGTTACGGTCACCCTGACTGGCAAGATGGAATGCCGCAAAGTGCGGATTGACCCGGGCGTGCTGGATGATGCCGAGATGCTTGAAGACTTGATTGCCGCCGCCTTTAACGATGCGGTCAACAAGGCCAATGACGCCAGTGGCGAAAAAATGAGTGCCGCCACCGCCGGGATGCCGATTCCCCCCGGCATGAAGATTCCCGGCCTGTTCTGATGAGCCGGCAGCCGTGAGTGCGCCTTTGCTGGAGCAGCTGATTGACGCCCTGCGGGTTTTGCCGGGTGTCGGTCAGAAGTCGGCGCAGCGCATGGCCTATCACCTGCTGGAAAGAAGCCGGGAGGGTGGGGCAAGGCTGGCGCAGGTATTGAATGATGCGATGGAAAAAATCGGCCATTGCCAGCGTTGCCGGGATTTCAGTGAAACCGACATCTGCCCCACCTGCGCCAGTGCCAGCCGCGATGGCAGCGAATTGTGCGTGGTGGAAACCCCGGCTGACCGGCTGGCGATAGAGCAGGCCACCGGCTTTCGCGGCCTGTATTTCGTGCTGCAAGGCCGGCTAAGCCCGCTTGATGGCATCGGCCCTGCGGAGCTGGGGCTGGAGCAACTGGCTGCGCGCCTGGCCGAAGGGGAAGTGCGCGAGCTTATCATCGCCACCAATCCCACCGTGGAAGGCGAGGCCACTGCGCATTATCTGGCGCAACTGGCGCGTGCTGTCGCTGTCCAGCCCAGCCGTCTGGCACATGGCGTGCCGATTGGCGGCGAGCTGGAATATGTTGACCGTGGCACCTTGCTGCATGCCTTTGGCAGCCGCAGCCAGATGCTGTAATTACTCCAGAATTTCCCAGTTATGGCCTTCGCGGCGCACCCGGTAGCGGGTGTGTTGCGTGTTGCCATTGTGCTGCCAGCTAGCGTCCACTTCGCCGCTGCCGCTGCCATCGGTGCGGTAGTCGCGGATATGGATGTGGTCGTGGTTTTTATCGCAGGCGGGGACGCTGCTCATGGGCTGTCCATCGCGTAGCAGGCAGGGGTTTCCAAGGCCATGCTCTGCGGCGATATGTGCGGCCAGGGTGCTTGCCAGTGCCGGTGGCGTTTCCACGATATAGGTGGCGGCCGGTTCGGTGATTTTCGTGCTGGCGGCAGCCTGCGGGGCGCTGCGGGTGGTCGTGGCTGGTTTTTGTCGCTGCTGCCAGAAGGCGCTCATCAGCAGTACCGCGCCGATGCCGACCAGCAGCACGGCACGGACGCGCGCCGGGGTGCGGGCCTTTTTCGCAGGTGTTTGTGCAGCGGCAGTGGCATAGCTGCCGGATACAAAGCTGCCCGTGTGCTGTGGGCCAGGCTCCAGCAGTCCCGCCTCGCGCAGCAATTGACGGGCTTTTGAATAATCATCCGGATGCACTACCCAGACCGAAGGCGAGTTGCTGCCGGGTGCATCGCGATAGCTGAAGCCGCGCGAATAGCCGCCCTTGTAGGAACGGCCATTGCGGATGCGAGTGGCAATGCCGTTTTCTTGCAGCAGCTTTGCCACGCCTTCCACGGTTTCCAGCCGCTGGCTGGTGAATATCTGCCGCATTTCAGGCCTCCTTCAGTACCCGCACCATGCCTTCTTGCACGGTGCTGGCCACCAGGCGACCCTGGGTATCGAAAATCTGCCCGCGCGCCAGGCCGCGCGAGTTTTGCGCGCTGGGGCTGTCAATCGAATACAGCAGCCACTCGTCGGCGCGGAACGGGCGGTGGAACCACAGCGCATGGTCAAGCGAGGCCATCTGCACATTCGGCTGGTAATAGCTGATGCCATGCGGAAAATTGGCAGTGCCGAGCAGATGGAAATCGCTGGCATAGGCCAGCAGCGCGCGGTGCAGTGCCGGGGCATCGCCGACTTTTTCCGCCAGCCGGAACCAGACCTGCTGATAGGGTGGGCGCTTGGGCGGGTTCAGCTCGTCACGCGGATACACATGACGGAACTCGAACGGCCCGGCGCGGTCCAGCCAGCGTTGAATCTTGATGGGCAGCGTATCCAGCACTTCTTGCGGTACGGCAGGCTCCAGTGCAATGTCTTCCGGGCGCGGCACTTCCGGCATGGAAAGCTGGTGGGTGGCGCCGTCTTCGTGCTGGTGAAAGGAGGCTGCGCAGAAAAAAATCACCTGGCCATGCTGGATGGCGCTGACCCGGCGTACCGAGAAGCTGCCGCTGTCACGGCTGCGGTCCACTTCGTAAATGATGGGCGCGTCGATATCACCGGCGCGCAAAAAATAGGCATGCAGCGAATGCGCCTCGCGCGGCGACTGCATGGTGGCCTGCGCAGCAGACAGCGCCTGTCCCAGCACCTGGCCGCCGAACACGTATTTGGTGCCGATGTCACGGCTCTGGCCGCGAAACAGATTGTCTTCAAGGCGCTCCAGGGTGAGCAGCTCGACCAGTTCGGATACGGGGGCGGACATGGGGCAGCAATACCGATTGCGGCGGCTGATTATAGCGATGAGGGGCGATTTACTCCGTGACAAATTGCAGGCGGCAGGCGGCAAGCACTGTGTCCCAGGGGAACAGCGGGCCGGGGTCGCGTTTGCGCCGCACCTGTATTGCCGGGTTGTCGCTGGCCGGGACTTGCTCGGTATCGAGCATTTCATGGCCGGTGATTTGTGCAAGGCGTGGCAGGTGGTTTTCAAGATGCGCAAGCAGCGCCATCAGCGTCCCGATTTGCGCATCGGTATAGGGCGTATCCATGCTTTGATGGCGCGAGTCCAGCCAGTTGGGATAGCGGCCGATATTGCACAGTTCGATGCCCACGCTATGCGCATTGTGGCCGCGCACATGGTGGGCGATGCGGTTTTCCGGCACCCATTGCTCCACCCGGCCATCGCGGCCGATATAGAAATGCCCGCTGTTGCCGGTTTGCGACTGCGGGTACAGGATGCGCTCGCCGTATTCGCGCGCCATGGCAAGCTCGGGCAGCTCGGTGCAATGCACTACCAGCAGGCGGATATCGGAAAGCGCACGAAGCCCCAGGTTTTCCACATAGGGAAGCGGGCGCTGGATGATGGAAAAATCGGGTGAAATCATGCGCGGATGCTAGCATTGTCGGCATGATGAATATCGGTCACTGCATTCTTTCCCACGGCTTTGAAAGCGGCCCGGATGCCACCAAGGTCACTGCACTGGCCGAAGCGGCCGAGGCGCTGGGCTGGACACATGAGCGCCCGGACTATACCGACCTGGACGCGCAACGCGACATCAGCCCGCTGGGCAATGTGCCAGCGCGCATCGAGCGCCTGCACGCGCTGGCGCTGGATGCTGCGCAGCGCGGCCCGGTGGTGCTGGCAGGCTCCAGTCTTGGCGCTTACATCTCCGGCCTGGTATCGCTGCAAGTGCCGGTGGCCGGGCTGTTCCTGATGGCGCCGCCGATTCGCATGGGGCAGGCGCAACCCTTGCAGGCGGCGGAAGTGCCGACCTCCATCATCCACGGCTGGCGCGATGAGCTGATTGCGGCCGATGAAGTGGTGATGTGGGCACAGGCGCGCCGTGACCGGCTGCTGCTGGTGGATGATGCCCATCGCCTGAGCGAGCATGTGGAAACCAGCAAGCTGGCTTTTGCTGCATTGCTGGCGGGCTTGTAATGACTTCGCGTTTTTTCGCCAGCTGCGGCAAGGGGCTGGAATATCTGCTGGCCGATGAATTGGGCGCTCTGGGGGCGTTGCGCGCCACCGCCACCCAGGCCGGGGTGAATGTCGAGGGCAGCCTGGAAGTGGCGCAGCGCGCGGTGCTGTGGTCGCGCTTTGCCAGTCGCATTCTCTGGCCGCTGGCGGATTTTGCCTGCCAGAGCGAGGCCGAGTTGTACCAGCGCGCCCGCAGCATCGACTGGCAGGCGCATCTGCATGCCGACATGACGCTGGCCGTGGATGCACATGTCTCCGGCGCAGGCATCACCCATGCGCGCTTTGCCGCGCAGCGGCTGAAAGACGCGGTGGTGGATAGCCTGCGCGAGGCCACCGGCCAGCGTCCCTCGGTGGATGCGGCGCAGCCGGATTTGCGCCTGAACCTGGTAGTGCGCAAGGGCAGGGCGATTATTTCCGTTGACCTCTCCGGCGGGCCGATGCACCGCCGTGGCTGGCGCAGCGAGCAGCATCAGGCGCCGCTGAAAGAAACCGTGGCCGCTGCGGTACTGGCGCGTGGCGGCTGGCCGGCGCGCTATCAGGCAGGCGGCGCCTTGCTCGACCCGATGTGCGGCAGCGGCACCTTGCTGATTGAAGGCGCCTTGATGGCGGCCGATGTGGCGCCGGGTCTGCTGCGCCACGGCCTGGCGCTGCCCAGTTACTGGAAGGGCTTTGACCGCGACGGCTGGCACCGGCTGCATACCGAGGCGCTCAGCCGCGAACGACAGGGGCGGGAGAATTTGCGCCCGGTGTTTTTCGGCAACGACATCGACCCGCGCGCCATCGCCAGCGCCCGACGCAATGCCGAGGCCGCAGGCGTGGCCGGGTATCTGCATTGGGACACACAAGATGTCCAGGCCTGGCAGCCGCCATTGCCGCCTGAGGCTGTGACACGGAGCAACGCGCTGGCAGTCTGCAACCCGCCCTATGATGCCCGCCTTGCCGCCGATGCCAGCTTGTACCGCCAATTGGGCGATGCCCTGAAACGCTGGCTGCCCGAAGGCGGCGCCAGCCTGCTGTGCGGCGATGAGGCTCTGGCGCGCGCCACCGGGCTGCATGCCCGCAAGCGTTACCGGCTGTTCAACGGCCCGATTGAATGCAGCCTGCTGGCAGTGGACGAAATCCTTCCCCAGCGCCTGCAACAGGCTGTCGAGCGACCGCTGTCCGAAGGCGCGCAGATGCTGGCCAACCGGCTGGAGAAAAACCTGCGCAAGCTGAAAAACTGGCTCAAGCGTGAAGGCATCGACTGCTTCCGCGCCTATGATGCCGACCTGCCCGAATACGCCGCCGCCATCGACGTTTATCGTGCGGCCGACAGTGGCGAGATTTGCCTGCATGTGCAGGAATACGCAGCGCCCGCGGCCATCCCCGAACACATCACCCGCAAGCGTTTTGGCGAAATTCTGGCCGCTGCCCGCAAGGTATTTGCCGTGCCCCGTGAGCGTGTGGCCACCAAGACCCGCGCCACCGGCAAGGGCGGCAGCAAATATGGCCGCATGGCCGATACCGACAGCTTCATGGCGGTGCGCGAAGGCGCGGCGCGGTTGCGGGTCAACCTGTTTGACTACCTCGATACCGGGCTGTTTCTCGACCATCGGCCATTGCGTGCACGCATGGCTTCCGAGGCGCGCGGCAAACACTTTTTGAACCTGTTCTGCTACACCGGCGTGGCCACGGTACAGGCAGCGGTGGCGGGGGCAGCATCGACCACCAGCGTTGACCTTTCCGGCACCTATTTGCAGTGGCTGCTGGACAACCTCAAGGAAAACGCCATTTCCGGCAGCCAGCACCGGCTTGTCCAGGCCGATGCCCTGGCCTGGCTGGAGGCCGAGCAGGGCCGGTATGACCTGATTTTTTGCGACCCGCCGACGTTTTCAAACTCCAAGCGCGCTGATGATTTTGATGTGCAGCGCGACCATGTGCGGCTGATTCAGGCGGCCGTGGCCTGTCTGGCCGAGGGTGGGGTTCTGTATTTCTCCAACAACTTCCGCCGTTTCAAACTGGACGAAGCGGCATTGGCCGACACTTGCCATATTGAGGACATCAGCGCCAGCAGCATCCCGCCGGATTTTGCCCGCAACAGCCGCATCCACCGCGCCTGGCGGATAACCCGGCGCCAAATTTTCCCCAGCTCGTTGTAGCGAGATATGGCGTATTGATGGTGCTTGCTGGAAATGGTTACGCGTGGACAGTACGCCATTTGGGAAAGTCGCCGGGAACGCCTGCCATTGGTAACTGCCGCGTAAGTGCGCTTTGCGCCTTGCATCTGCCGTCTTTGTGAAGCAACAGATGCCAAGAAGAGACTTTGAGCAGGCTCTTGGGCTCAAAACAATTCCCGGTTTTCCAAAAGATTTTGGATAGCGCATTTGCCGTGGGACAATGCTTGGTTTGTTTCTCCGGTGTTCACCCATGCGTCTTAACAAATACATTGCCGAAAGCGGTTTTTGCTCGCGCCGCGAGGCTGACCGGCTGATTTCCGCAGGCCGGGTCACCATCAATGGTCAGCGGGCGCGTATTGGCGATGAGCTGGCCGAGGGCGATACGGTGCTGGTGGACGGGCAAAAACTGGAGCGCCGCAGTGTGGCGGCAGGCAAGCGCCAGCATGTGTATATCGCGCTCAACAAGCCGGTGGGCATCACCTGTACGACCGAAGAATCGGTCAAGGGCAATATCGTCGATTTTGTCGGGCATGAGCGACGGATTTTTCCGATCGGTCGGCTGGACAAGGATTCGGAAGGGCTGATTTTGCTTACCAGCAATGGCGATATCGTCAATGAAATCCTGCGTGCGGAAAACAAGCTGGAAAAAGAATATTGGGTGGCGGTCAATCACGGCATTACCCAGGAATTTTTGCGCGGCATGAGCCGCGGGGTGCCGGTACATGGGCAAATCACCCTGCCGTGCAAAACGGCAAAGATTGGGCCGGTGGGCTTTCGTATCACCCTGGTGCAGGGCTTGAACCGGCAGATCCGGCTGATGGCGGCGCATTTTGGCTATCGCGTCAAGCGCCTTTTGCGGGTACGCATTGGCAGCGTCAAGCTGGGGCATCTCAAGCCCGGGCAGTGGCGCAACCTTACCGATGCCGAGCTGCGCGCCCTGTTGCCGCATCGCGAGCAGTGGTGAGCATTTTTTAGGCGCGTCCCAGCTTCAGGATGGCTGGGACAAGCTCGTTTAAGCGGTCTTTGCTGATATGGCCATGCGCCTGGCTTATGGCGGCAGCCAGGGCGCCTTCAGGGTCGGTTTCGCCGCCGGTGCAGAACAGTACCGGCAGTTGTGGCAGGGCTTGCCGAATCAGGGCAAAGGCGTCCTCGCCGCCAAAGCCCGGCAGGCGCGAGTCGCAGATGGCCAGCGTCCAGTCATGTTGCTTGAGGGCCGCTTCAAGCTCCTGGCGCAGTTCCACGCGCACCAGCTCGCAGTCGATGCCGGCATCCTCCAGCTCAAAGCCGATGAGTTCGGCATCGGTGCTGCTGTCTTCAACCAGCAGAATGCGGATGGGCTTCATCGCTGGCATCTAACGATGCTCGGGCGACTGGTTGAACACTGCCCAGAAGCGCCCCAGGGTTTTGACCGCCTCGAAGAACTGGAGGATGTCCACGGGCTTCACCACATAGGCATTGACGCCCAGATTCCAGCTGCGGGCAAGATCGGACTCTTCGCGCGAGGAGGACAGGATGACCACCGGCAGTGCTTTGAATTGCTCGTTCTCGCGCAGTTGTTGCAGCACTTCCAGGCCATCCATGCGCGGCATTTTGATGTCCAGCAGCAAGACCGCAGGCTCGCCCGGTTCGCGGTCTGCAAACTGGCCGCGGCGCAGCAGATAGTCCATCACTTCCACGCCGTCCTCCACATGCACAATCGGGTTGGCGAGATTGGCTTCGCGCAGGGCATCAATGGCCATTTCCGCATCGGCGGGGCTGTCTTCGGCCAGCAAAATCGGGCGAATGTCTTTCATGTCGTTTCGGGTAAATCAGGATGCGGGGCTGCCATCAAGCAGGGATGGCAGGGTAAAGCGGAAGGTGGCGCCCTGGTCGGGGGCGGCCTCGGCACTGATTTGGCCGCCGTGGCGCAGCAGCACGCGCTGCACATTGGCAAGGCCGATGCCGGTGCCGGGAAATTCGCTGGGCTTGTGCATGCGCTGGAAAACGCCAAACAGCTTGCTGGCATAGGCCATGTCAAAGCCCACGCCGTTATCGCGCACGCTGAACTCGTGGCTGCCATCGGCAAGCCGCTGGTGGCTGACCTGGATGCGGCTGATTGCGCGCGGGGCGCTGTATTTCACTGCATTGCCCAGCAGGTTGCTCCACACCTGGCGCATCATGTTTTCATCGGCAATCACCATCGGCAGTGCGCCGATATCCCATTCAATATGCCGCCCCGGTGTTTCGTTCTGGGCATTGGCATCGAGCAGGGCGCGGGTTTCTTCCACCATCGACTGCATGTCCACAGGTTGCAGGCGCAGGGCGCTGCGCCCCAGGCGCGAATACACCAGCAGGTCATCAATCAGTGTGGCCATGCGTTTGGCGGAGCTGTCGATGACCTCCAGGTAATGGCGGCTCTTGTCGTCGGCGTTATCTCCCAGTTGTTTGCCGAGTTTTCCGGCAAAACCGGAGATATGCCGCAGCGGCGAGCGCAGGTCGTGGCTGACCGAATAGCTGAAGGCTTCCAGCTCGCGGTTGACATCGGAAATCTGCTCAATCTTGCCCTGTAGTTGCTGGTTGAGCTCGGAGATTTCGGTTTCTGCGGCCTTGTGGTGGCTGATATCGCTCAAGGTCAGCAGTGTGACTTCCTGCTGATGGCCGGGCAGTGACATGCGGCAGGCGTTCAGCAGCATGGTGCGTTCAATGCCATCGCGGGTGGTTTGCCGGAGCTCGAAATCCCATAGTTCGCGGTCACGGCTCAGTACATCGCGCAGACGCTGGAGGATTTCCCGGCCTGCCCAGGCGCCATCGCCAATCTGGCTGATGGGCTGCCCGTCCATATTGGCGTGCGCGCTGTCAGCGCGGCCGTATAGTTCGGCAAAAGCGGTGTTGTGCATCACTATGCGCTGCTCGCCATCGAGCAGGGCGATGGGTTCGCGGATGGCCTGCACCACGGCGAGGGCACGGGCGTTGGCGGCCATCAGTGCGCGCTCGGCGTTTTCGCGGCTGGCCTGCTGGCGGCGTAGCATCCACAACAGCGCCATCAATAGCGCGAGCTGAACCAGCATGCTGATAAGCGAAATGCGCTGGCCGCGGGTGTGCAGTTTTTCAGTCTCCCGGGACTGGCTCATGAAAAGTTGCCGGCTTTCCTTGCGCACCTCGTTGGCAATGCTGTGCATGGCCATTTCATCGGCCATCATCGCCAACAGGCGTTGGCGCTCCTGGCTATCGGCGCTTTGCACGATGCGCTGGCTGATGTCCTGGCGCTGGGCAAGGCGGCCTTCCAGGTTGCCGATACGCAGTTGCTGGCGGCTGCCCAAAGCCTGGCTTTGTTCGCCCAGCTCGCGCATCAGTACCGGGATATTGGCCGCACTCTCGGCAATCCGGCTGCGCACTTGCGCATTGTCCACACCCGCGGTGATGGTTGCGGCGGCCGACTCCAGGTTGCGTGCCTCATAAAGCAGGCGGCTCAGGGTGGCATCCATGCGGCTGCCGTCGGTGAGCGCCTGTTCGGCGTTCTGGATGCGCTGGTTCATTTCCCGCAGCATCCAGAACGGCATGATGACGATGGCCGCCACGGCAACAAACAGCAGCCACTGGTAGCGTCCGTATGTCATCACTGGCAGCTCATGCAGCCGCCAGCAGGTCGGCCACGGCGCGCTTCATCGCGCTGCGCTGGAATACAAAATCCCATTGCGTGCCGCCCATTTGCCGCCACAGCATCGCCGAGCGAACTGCTGCCAGCAGCAGGGCGCGGATTTCGGTGACCACATCATTGCGTCCCAGGTAATGCGGGTTGCCCTGCACCATCACTTTCGGCCGCAGCGGACTGAGCGCCCTGGAATACAGGTTGCCCAGTTCGCGCAGTACGTCTGGATGGGCGCTGCCCTGGTTATGTACCAGGGGCGCAAGGCGGGTGATTTCCCGGCGCACCATGTCGATGGATTCGGGGCTGCGCTTGAAGTTGCGCTCCAGTTGCAAGACCGACAGCGCAAGACGCGGCAGTTGCTGGTCGGGGGCGGTGCCATGCAGATAGTCATGCAGGCTGCGCAGGCCGGACTCAAGCGGGCGGATGCCGCCATAGACGGCGGCGGTGGAGTCGGCATCCAGCCGGAACACGCTGTCGATGGCGGTGCCCAGATGGTTTGGGTCAACCCGGCCGTTTTCGGCCAGATGCCGCACTTCTTTGAGCGATAGCAAAATCCCGGCCAGCGCCAGTACGCGGGAGGGCATCAAATCAGCATTCATGCGTGCAGAGGTTTCCTTGTGAAAGCAGGGTATCAAAGCGGTCGCGCTCAAGCGGCGCATCGCAGGCGGCAATCACCGCGCCGCCCAGGCATTCTTGGCCAAGATAAAGCACCAGCGACTGCCCCGGCGTGACCGCGCGCTGCGGTTGGTCGAAAGTCACCCGCAGGCTGCCATCATCGCGCAATTGCACGGTGCAGTCCTGGTCGGCCTGACGGTAACGGGTTTGCGCCGTGCAGCGGAACTCGCTGGCAGGGGGCGTGCCGGCAATCCAGTGCGCAGGCTCGGACAGCAGCTGCTGCGACATCAGCCAGGGGCTGTCCACGCCCTGGTCAACAAACAGGATATTGTTGGCGACATCCTTGCCGACCACATACCAGGGCAGGGCAGGGCGGCCTTTCACGCCGCCGATGGCAAGGCCGCCGCGCTGGCCAATGGTGTGGAAAAACACGCCGTCATGGCGACCTAGCAACACGCCTTGCGGGTCGCGGATTTCGCCAGGCTGCATCGGCAGGTATTGGCCGAGAAATTCACGGAAATCGCGCTCGCCAATAAAACAGATGCCGGTGGAGTCTTTCTTTTCGGCGGTGACAAAACCGGCTTCGGCGGCGATGCGCCGCACCTGGGTCTTGGGCAGCTCGCCCACCGGAAAGCGGGTGGCGGCCAGTTGCTTCTGTCCCAGTTGATGCAGGAAATAACTCTGGTCCTTGCTCCGGTCCACGCCGCGCAGCAGCCGGTAGCGGCCATCGACGCAATCGGTGCGCGCATAGTGGCCGGTGGCGATGAACTCTGCACCAAGGGCCTGGGCGGCATCGAGGAAATGCTTGAACTTGACTTCGCGGTTGCACAGCACATCCGGGTTCGGCGTGCGTCCGGCGGCGTATTCGTCAAGAAAATGCCGGAATACCCCATCCCAGTATTCCTTTGAAAAGTCGCGGAAATGGATGGGAATGCCGAGCTTGCCCGCGACCGCCACCGCATCGCGGCGGTCGTCCTCGGCGCGGCATTGGCCGCTGCCATCATCCGCCCAGTTGTGCATGAACAGCCCGGCCAGCGGTTCACCGGCACGTTGCAGCAGCAGGGCGGCAACCGAGGAATCCACGCCCCCGGAGAGGCCGACGATGGTGCGTGCCTGGCTCATGAAAGCTGTGTCATCAGCGATAGCGGATATACCCGCCCGGCCTGCCAGTCTTGCACCACCTGCCAGACCAGAGGGCTGCGATGGCGCGGCGTGAGCGCCTGCAATTCTTGCGGTGTCCACCACACCGCGCGGACGATGCCTTCATCCAGCTGGCGGTGCTCATCAAAGGCCAGCGCCTCGCCACAGAAGGCAAAACGCAGGTAGTGACGGCCGGTTTCCGGCGCTTTCCATTGGTAGGCGCCGATAAAGCCGGTCAGGCGGATATCCCAGCCGGTTTCCTCGCGCGCCTCGCGCACCGCCGCATCCAGCAGGCTTTCATCCGGCTCCAGATGTCCGGCGGGTTGGTTGATGACCAGTTCGCGGCTACCTGCGGTTTCTTCCACGCACAGCAGCTTGCCGTCCCTGACCACCACGGTGGCAACGGTGACATCGGGCTGCCAAAAGCGGTCTTGGCGATGAGTCATGGCGGGTAAAGCGTATGGGGAGGCGGCAATTATCGCGGTTGGCAGGTGAATGCGTCCATTCACGATGTACCGGAGCCTGATGAGTCAAGCAATTTGCCTTCGGTAGTGTTTCAGTGCCGGGATTGCGCCCGGCAGCGCACCCACTTTCTTTCAAAAAGAAAGTGGGCAAAGAAACCGCCCTGGCTGACGCGCTTCGCTATGCGAAGTCCCCTGCGTTCCTCGCGCCCAATGGCGGCAGGGCAAACTCGCTTGCGCTCAAACATGCCCTGCCTTGTTTCCATTGGTCGCTGTGGTACTCGGCGCGCCAGAACAGGGCATAAAGTCAAAAGCAACAGCAACAGCACAATCATTCGCGGCCAATGGCAATGAAAGCTCTATAATCCCCGGCCATGTCAGGTCATGAACACGAGCGCGAGT
Source organism: Pseudomonadota bacterium (assembly GCA_030528565.1). Lineage (GTDB taxonomy): Bacteria > Pseudomonadota > Gammaproteobacteria > Xanthomonadales > Xanthomonadaceae > Solilutibacter. Next base: position 5,664 of record JAUMYP010000028.1, on the reverse strand, counting down.
ACCATCACGGCACCACGGTAGAGGCTACGCCGCCGCGGCTTGAACGCCCGCCGATGTACACCGTGATGCTGCTCAATGACGATTACACGCCGATGGATTTCGTGGTGGACGTTTTGATGCGCTATTTCGGCATGGGCGAGGAGCAGGCCACCCAGGTGATGCTGCATGTACATACCCGCGGGCGTGGCATTTGCGGGGTTTACAGCCGGGAAGTGGCCGAAACCAAGGTGGCGCAGGTGAACGGCTTTGCACGCAAACACCAGCACCCCCTTTTGTGTGCGATGGAAAAAGCCTAGGCTCGCTCCCATATCGCAGCTTGAGCGATTAGCAGGGTTACCGCCATGTTTTCCAAGGAACTTGAACAAAGCATCCACCGTTCGTACCAGCTTGCACGTTTGGCGCGTCATGAATTCATGACAGTCGAGCACCTGCTGCTGGCCTTGCTGGAAGATGCCGACGCGCGTGAAGTGCTGAGTGCCTGTGCGGCCGACTATGCCCGGCTGCGCAGCGAGCTTGAGCGCGCCATCAGTGAATCGGTGGCGGTGTTGCCTGGTGATGATGGCCGCGATACCCAGCCGACGCTGGGCTTTCAGCGGGTCTTGCAGCGCGCGGTGTACCACGTGCAGTCATCGGGCAAGAAGGAAGTGACCGGCGCCAATGTGCTGGTGTCGATTTTCGGGGAAAAGGATTCGCTGGCGGCATACCTGCTTGACCAGCAAGACATCACCCGGCTGGACGTGGTCAACTTCATCTCGCATGGTGTCTCCAAGCTTGAGGCAGAGGCGCCGGCGAAAACCGGCGAGGATGCGCCGCAGGCCCAGGACGGCAAAGAATCCAAATCCGACCCGCTTGGCGAATACGCCACCGACCTCAACCAGGCCGCGCGCGAAGGCCGGATTGACCCGCTGGTGGGACGTGGCGAAGAAATCGAGCGCACCATCCAGGTGCTGTGCCGCCGCCGCAAGAACAACCCGCTGTATGTGGGCGAGGCCGGTGTCGGCAAGACCGCGCTGGCCGAAGGGCTGGCCAGGCGCATTGTCGAAGGCCAGGTGCCCGAAGTTTTGCAAGACGCCCAGGTGTATGCGCTGGACATGGGCGCGCTGCTGGCCGGCAGCAAATATCGCGGCGATTTTGAAAAACGCCTGAAAGCGGTATTGAAGGCGCTGAAAGAGGTGCCGAACTCCATTCTGTTCATCGACGAAATCCATACCATCATCGGCGCTGGCGCCACCAGTGGCGGCACCATGGATGCCAGCAATCTCATCAAGCCGGTGCTGGCCTCGGGCGAGCTGCGCTGCATTGGCTCCACCACCTTCCAGGAATATCGCGGCATCTTTGAAAAAGACCGTGCGCTGGCGCGGCGCTTCCAGAAAATCGACGTGCTGGAGCCGACCGTGGGCGAGGCGGTGGAAATCCTGCGCGGGCTGGCTGCAAAGTACGAAGAACACCACGCAGTGCGCTATGCCGAAGATGCCATCCAGGCAGCGGTGGACTTGTCGGTCAAGCATATCCCCGACCGGCTGCTGCCGGACAAGGCGATTGATGTCATCGACGAGGCCGGTGCCCGCCAGCGGCTGCTGGATGCGGACACCCGCAAGCAATTGATTGATGTGGAAGAAATCGAGGCGATTGTCGCCAGAATGGCGCGCATCCCGGCGCGGCAAGTCAGCGCCAGCGACAAGGATGTGCTGAAAAACCTTGAGCGCAATTTGAAGATGGTGATTTTTGGCCAGGACCCGGCCATCGAATCACTGGCCTCGGCCATCAAGCTCTCGCGCTCCGGGCTTGGCAACCCGGACAAGCCCATCGGCAGCTTCCTGTTTGCCGGGCCCACGGGGGTGGGCAAAACCGAAGTGACCCGGCAACTGGCGATGCAGCTGGGTATCGAGCTGGTGCGCTTTGACATGAGCGAATACATGGAAGCGCATTCGGTCAGCCGCCTGATTGGCGCGCCGCCGGGCTATGTCGGTCACGACCAGGGCGGGCTTCTGACCGAAAAAATCACCAAAACCCCGCATTGCGTACTGCTGCTGGACGAGGTGGAAAAAGCCCACCCGGACATCTTCAATATCCTGCTGCAAGTGATGGACCGCGGCGCACTGACCGATACCAATGGCCGTGAGGCCAACTTCCGCAACGTGATTGTGGTGATGACCACCAATGCCGGGGCAAGCCAGGCCGCACGCCGCAGCATCGGCTTTACTCGCCAGGACCATAGCAGCGATGCGATGGAAGTGATTCGCAACAGCTTCAGCCCCGAGTTCCGCAACCGCCTGGATGCCATCGTCCAGTTCCAGCCGCTGGGCTTTGAGCACATCCTGCGGGTGGTGGACAAATTCCTGATTGAACTGGAAACCCGCCTGCACGAAAAACAGGTGGTGTTCTCCGCAACCGCCGAAGCGCGCGAATGGCTGGCGAAAAACGGCTTCGACCCATTGATGGGCGCAAGACCGATGGCGCGGGTGATTCAGGACAAGGTCAAACGCCTCCTGGCCGACGAAATCCTGTTTGGCCGCCTCACCCGCGGCGGCCGCGTGGAAATCAGCGTGAAAGACGACGAACTTGCCGTCGATATCCAACCTGTCACGCAATCTGCCGAAACCGCCCCGGCGCTGGACTGAAAAACACAGGGCGGGCATTCGCCCACCCTGAAATTCAAAGCCCTGGGTTGTCCATCATTCGCGGCGCTGCCAGGTAGCGGTGCGGCAGAACGGCCCTTTGCAGCCCGTCACCCGCAGCCGGGTGCCGTTTTCGGTCACCTCGACCGAGCGCACCCGGAAGGTATCGCCGGTGGAAGGCTTGAAGCCATTGCCGCCGCCCCAGCTGCCGTTATCGTTGCGGATGTTCCAGAGTACCGGCATGCCGATGATGGACTTGCCCTTGTTGCTGCCACTGCATTTGTTGCAGGTTGGTGGGGCGGCGATGTTCTCCACGATCTTGGCCGCCAGCGTGCCGTTCTGCGCCGGGTAGATTTCCACCACGGTCATGGCTCTGCCGGTTTCATCATCCAGCGTGGTCCACTTGCCAAGCAGCGGGTTATTGCTTTGCGCCGTGCTGGCAAAGGGCAGGGCAGCCAATGCCAAGGCCAGTGTAAAAAGTGATTTGCGCATGGGGTTCTCCGTTAGACAGCACAAGGCCGCCTTATAGCCAGTCTTTTATGCTTTGTGAAAGCTGCGGTGCAGCATGTGAAGTGGATTTAGCCAGCCAAAAGCTCAGCAATGGCGCGGCGGTAATCGGCGGCGATTGTTTCCCGGGCGATATGCACGCCATCGCGCACCAGCACCTTGCCCGCTACCTGCACGGTCTTGACTGCATTGCGGTTGCCGGCAAACAGCCAGCGGTCGGCAATGTCCTGCTCGGTTGCGCCAATCAAGGCCGGGATGTCCGCATCCAGCTCAATATGGTCATCGCAGGCGAAAAAGCCGGTGGAGCTGGCGGCGCTTTCCCACACGCCTTGCAGCAGGGTCTGGCCGACGCTTGGGCATTCAAGGCTTGAGGCGATATTGCGGCGCTGGCGAATCAGCCGCTGGCCGTATTCCAGCCAGCGCAATTCTTCCACGGGCGATACCGAAACATGCGAGTCCGAGCCCACGCCCCAGCGGCCACCGGCATCCAGGTAGTCGCGCAGCGGGAACAGGCCATCGCCCAGATTGGCTTCGGTGGTGGTGCAAATCGCCACCACCGCCTGGCTTTGCGCAATGGCAGAGACTTCCGCAGCATTGAGATGGGTGGCATGCACCAGGGTCCAGTGCGAATCGACTTCGGCATTGTCCAGGAGCCACTCGACCGGACGCGCGCCGCGCAGGGCTACGCATTCGTCCACTTCGGCCTGCTGCTCGGCGATATGGATATGCACCGGGGTTTGGCGCGGCAGTGCGGCCAGCACTTCGCGCATGGCATCAGGCGCGACCGCGCGCAGGCTGTGCAGTGCGCAGCCGACCCGCAGCATCGGGTTTTGCTGTGCGTGCAGGTGATGGAACAGGCGCAGATAGGCTTCCAGCGTGTGGCCGAAACGGCGCTGGCGCTCGGAAAGCGCGCGGCCATCAAAGCCTCCCTGCATATACAACACCGGCAACAGCGTTAGACGGATGCCGGTTTCCTGCGCGGCTTCAATCAGCGCCTGTGACATCGCTGCCGGGTCTGCATACGGCTGTCCATCCGGGGCATGATGCAGATAGTGGAACTCGCAAACGCGGGTAAAACCCGCTTCCAGCATCTCCGCATACAGCTGCGCAGCGACGGCGCGCAAATGTTCCGGTGAAAAGCGCGCAGCCATGGCATACATGGTTTCGCGCCAGGTCCAGAAGGAATCATTCGGGTCGCCCTGACGCTCGGCCATCCCGGCCATGGCGCGCTGGAATGCGTGCGAATGCAGATTGGCGATGCCCGGCAGGTGCCAGCCGTTTTGCTGATAGCGGATACTGTTCATCCTTTTATTCTCGCTCAAACCCAATCCAATGACGATGGACAACTCCCAATCCGATGGCCTGCTACTCGGCCCCACCCTGGTCACACTGGATGCCGAAAACGGTTATGGCTTGGTTGAAGACGGCGCACTGGCCTGGCGCGATGGCGTTTTCACCCATGTCGGCAGGCGCGCCGAGCTGCCGGAAGACTTCATCGAGAGCTTTGATGTGGTGCTGGAAACCACAGGGCTGGTTACGCCGGGGCTTATCGACTGCCATACCCATGTGGTGTTCGCCGGCAACCGCGCCGCCGAATTTGAAATGCGCCTGCAAGGCCGGAGCTATGAAGAAATCGCCCGCGCAGGTGGTGGCATCATCTCCAGCGTCAAGGCCGTGCGCGCAGCCAGCGCCGAGGCGCTGCTGGCCGAGAGCCTGCCGCGGGTGCGCGCCTTGATGGCCGATGGCCTGACCACGCTGGAAATCAAGTCCGGCTATGGACTGGATTTGCACAACGAGCGCAAGATGCTGCAAGTGGCGCGCGCCATTGGCGAGGTCTGCGGCATCAGCGTGCGCACCACCTATCTGGCCGCCCATGCACTGCCGCCGGAATATCAGAGCCGCGCCGATGAATATATCGACCGGGTGATTGAATGGATGCCCATTTTGCAGGCCGAGGGCCTGATTGATGCGGTGGATGCGTTTTGCGAGGGCATCGGATTTTCCCCCGAGCAAACCCGGCGGCTGTTCAGCGCCGCGCGTGCGCTGGGCTTGCCGGTCAAACTGCATGCCGACCAGTTGAGCGATTTGAATGGCGCGGCGATTGCCGCAGAGTTTGGCGGCCTTTCCGCAGACCATATCGAATACACCAGCGCCGCCAGCGTGCAGGCGATGCGTGAGGCCGGTACCGTGGCAGTATTGCTGCCCGGCGCCTTCCACGTGCTGCGCGAAACCAAGCTGCCGCCGATTGCCGAGCTGCGCCAGGCTGGCGTGCCGATGGCGGTTTCCACCGACTGCAACCCCGGCACTTCGCCGCTGTTGTCACTGCGCCAGGCGATGCAACTGGCCTGCACGCATTTCCGCCTGACCCCGGAAGAAGCCCTGCGCGGCGCAAGCATTGAAGCTGCCCGTGCCCTGGGGCTTTCTGACCGTGGCCTGCTGCGGGTGGGCATGCGCGCCGATTTTGCCCTGTGGCGCGCCGCACACCCGGCCGAGCTGTGCTACTGGCTGGGCGGCGAGCTGTGCCAGGCGGTATATGCTG
>JAUMYP010000027.1 GCA_030528565.1 Pseudomonadota bacterium | reverse complement strand
ACACGGTAGAACGCGGTTGCTTGGGTCCGGTCGGCAAGTCGGCCACCGAGGTGCGCTTTTTCCACTTCGCCACCGTCTTGGGGTTGATGCCATAGCGCTTGGCCAACGTTCTCAGGCTCTCTTGACTCTCTTGTATTGCTCGACGGGTTGCCTCTGTCGTCGTGGCGCATGCATGAAGAATTTGTCCCATAGTGCTTCCTTCCATTTGGGGGAGAAAATTGGACCCTTAAAGTCTGGGACTATACATTTAGAGCCTGTTCAAAGTCTCTTATACCCGTCTTTAATCAGCCGTGGCCGTTGAACAGTTCGCGGCCAATCAGCATGCGGCGGATTTCATTGGTGCCAGCGCCGATGGCGTAGAGTTTGGCATCGCGCAGCAGGCGACCGGTGGGGTATTCGTTGATATAGCCGTTGCCGCCGAGTGCCTGGATGGCTTCCAGGGTGACGTTGACGGCCGCTTCGCTGCTGTGCATCAGACAGGCTGCGGCGTCGATGCGGCTCTTGTGGCCGGCATCGTAGTCGCGGGCGACCTGGTAGGCGAAGGCGCGGCTGGAGGCAAGCTGGGTGTACATATCGGCAATCTTGCCCTGCATCAGCTGGAAGGTGCCGATGGCGGTATCGAACTGTTTGCGCTCGCGCACATAGGGCAGGGCGATGTCGAGTGCCGCCTGCATCAGGCCGATGGGGCCGCCGGAGAGCACCAGGCGTTCGGTATTGAGGCCACTCATCAGCACTTTCACGCCCTGGTTGACTTCACCCAGCACGTTTTCGGCGGGGATTTCGCAGTTCTCGAATACCAGCTCGCAGGTGTTGGAGCCGCGCATGCCGAGCTTGTCGAGTTTTTGCGCGGTAGAAAAGCCTTTCATGCCTTTTTCAACGATGAAGGCGGTCATGCCGCGGCTACCGGCTTCTTTGGGGGCCGTGCGCATGTAAACGATGAGCACATCGGCTTCCGGGCCGTTGGTAATCCACATCTTGTTGCCGTTGGCGACCCATACATCGCCCTTGAGTTCGGCGCGGCAGCTCATTGAGCCGACCACGTCCGAGCCTGCACCCGGTTCGCTCATCGCCAGTGCGCCCTTCCATTCGCCGCTGCACAGCCTGGGCAGGTATTTCTGCCGCTGCGCCTCGTTGCCGTTGGCATACAGATTGTTGACGCAGAGGTTGGAATGGGCGCCGTAGCTCAGGCCAATCGCGCCGGAAGCGCGGGAGATTTCCTCCATCGCCACCAGATGCGCCAGATAGCCCATGTCGCTGCCGCCGTATTCGCCGGGAATGGTGAGGCCAAGCAGGCCCATTTCGCCCAGCATCGGCCACAGCTCCTGCGGGAAGGCGTTTTCTTCGTCGGCCTTGACTGCGCGCGGGGCGACTTCGGCTTCGGCAAAGCGGCGCACGGCATCGCGCAGGGCGTCGGTTTCTTCGTTGAGTCTGGGGATTTGCATATGTCCTGGCTCCTTGCTGAGGGCTGATTAGTGGCCGCCGCGGATGCGTCCCTGGAAGCGGGGCGAGCCGCTACGGGTGGCAAGTTTCAGGCGGCCGATTTTTTCGATGCGCTCCTCGGCCATGCGGTCGGCGGCCTGATAGGTGGGGATGCCGTCACGCTCGGTGATTTGATAGATGCGCGAAAGATTGTGATAAATATTGCGCATTATGCGCATGGCGCGTTCGCGGTTATAGCCTTCCAGCTCCAGCGCCACGTTCATCACGCCACCGGCATTGACTGCGTAATCGGGGGCGTACAGCACGCCACGGCGCGCCAGTTCATCACCAATGCCGTTATGCGCCAGCTGGTTGTTGGCCGCGCCGCAAATGACCTGGGCTTTCAGCCGGTCGATGGTGTTTTCGTTGAGGGTGCCGCCCAGTGCGCAGGGGGAATAGACATCGGCGGCGACATCGTAGATTTCATCCAGGCCGACGGCTTCGGCGCCGTATTCGCTGACCGCCTTGTCCACCAGTTTCTGGTTGATGTCGGTGACGAAAATCTTGGCGCCGCGCTCGTGCAGCAGCTTGACGAATTCCATGCCCACATGTCCCAGCCCTTGCACGGCATAGCTGTATTGGCCGACTTCCTCGTCGCCAAATTTTTTGTTGAGCGTGGCCATCAGTGCCTGCAAGGTGCCGTAGGCGGTAAATGGCGAGGGGTCGCCCGAGCCGCCATGCACCTGATGCACGCCGGTGACGTATTCGGTTTCGCGGTAGACATATTCCATGTCGTTGACATCAATGCCGACATCTTCGGCGGTGATGTAGCGCCCGCCCAGGGACTGCACGAACTGCCCGAACGCGCGGAACAGGGCTTCGGATTTGTCCCTGGCCGGGTCACCGATAATCACCGCCTTGCCGCCGCCCAGGTTCAGCCCGGCCACCGCACTCTTGTAGGTCATGCCTCGCGAGAGGCGCAGCACATCGGTGAGGGCTTCCTGCTCGCTGGCGTAATTCCACATCCGGGTGCCGCCCAGCGCCGGTCCCAGAACCGTGTTGTGGATGGCGATGATGGCTTTGAGGCCAGCGTCTTTGTTCTGGCAGAAGACCACTTGTTCGTGGGCGGTCTGGTCAATCATTTCAAAAACCATGAAAGGCTCCGAGCTGAAGAATGGGGCGAAAAACGCCGGACATTCTAGCCGAACGCCAGAAAGCGGTTTTTGCGCTGCGCAAAGGCTGCAAAGAGGCGGGCGCTACAATCCCGGGCAACGGTTTCATCCATGCTGCGAGTGTATCCATGCCCAAGCTGCCCGAAGCCCCGAAAACCCGCAGTCCACTGCGTTTTGTCACCGCCGCCAGCCTGTTTGACGGCCATGATGCGGCCATCAACATCATGCGCCGGCTGATTCAGGCGCAGGGCGTGGAAGTGATTCATCTGGGGCATAACCGCAGCGTCGAGGACGTGGTGCGCGCCGCCTTGCAGGAAGATGCCGATGCGATTGCGCTGTCCAGCTATCAGGGCGGGCATGTCGAATACTTCAAATACATGGTGGACATGCTCAAGGCGCGCGGTGCGGCGCATGTGCGCGTGTTTGGCGGCGGCGGTGGCACCATCACCCCGGAGGAAATCCGCGAGCTGCAAGACTATGGCGTCGAGCGCATCTATCACCCCAATGACGGCATGCGCATGGGGCTGGTGGAGATGATTGAAGACGTGGTGGCGCGTGCCGAGGCTGCACGCCTGCCGGGCGGGCAGGGCTTGGACAGCGCCGATATCGAAATCGCTGCCGGACGGATGCTCTCGGCCATCGAAGACGGCGTGCTGGATGCGGCGCAGCTGGCAGGGCTGCGCGAAGCCTGGCAGCAGGCCGGTGGTCAGACCCCGGTGATTGGCATCACCGGCACCGGCGGCGCGGGCAAGTCCAGCGTTACCGACGAGCTTTTGAACCGCTTTCTTGCCAGCTTTCCGGAAATGCGCATCGCGGTGATTTCCGTGGACCCGACCCGCCGCCGCACGGGCGGGGCATTGCTGGGCGACCGTATTCGCATGAATTCATTGCGCAGCGCGCGGGTATTCATGCGCTCGATGGCGACCCGTCGCCAGCACGCGGCTATCAATCGGGTGCTGGAAGATTCCATCGCCTATCTCCGGGCGCAGGGCTTTGACCTGGTGATTGTGGAAACCGCAGGCATCGGCCAGAGCGATTCGGAAATCGTCGACTTGGTGGATTTTCCGGTGTATGTGATGACCAGCGACTATGGCGCGGCCAGCCAGCTGGAAAAAATCGACATGCTGGATTTTGCCGAACTGGTGGTGCTCAACAAGTACGACAGGCGCGGCGCCGAGGACGCGCTGCGCGATGTGCGCAAGCAGTGGCGGCGCAACCATCTGGCCTTCCAGACCAGCGATGATGAAGTGCCGGTATATCCGACCATCGCCAGCCAGTTCAACGACCCCGGGGTGAGCTGGATGTTCGCCAATCTCTGCCGGCTGCTGCGCGAAAAACTGGCGCTGCCCGCAGAGAAATGGACGCCGCAGCTTGATACCACGCTGAAGGAGCCGCGCGCCACGGTACTGATTCCCGGCAGCCGGGTGCGCTATCTGGCCGAGATTGCCGAGCAGGGGCGCAGCATCAAAGCAGGCATTCAACGCCAGGGCAAAATCGCTGACCGGGCGCAGGCGCTGTGGCAGGCGCTGCATGAACTGGCCGACCCGGCGCTGCCGGAGCCGCTGGCGCTGTATGGCCAGGCGGCGCTTGATGAAAACAGCGATGACGCCTTGCAGCGTCTGCGCCGCGCCTATCAGGAGGCCATCAGCGCGCTGGATGCCGAAAGCCTGAAACTGCTGCGCGAATGGCCCTCCAGGCTGAAATCCATCAGCGATGCAGTCAACGAATATCAAGTGCGCGACAAAACCATCCGCGTGGAAAACTACCGGCAATCGCTCAGCCAGCAACGGATTCCGAAAATCGCCGCCCCCACGCACAAGAGCTGGGGGGAGCTGCTGACCTTTTTGCAGAAGGAAAACCTGCCGGGCAGCTACCCCTATACCGGCGGCGTGTATCCGTATCGGCGCAGCGGCGAAGATCCGATTCGCATGTTTGCTGGCGAAGGCACGCCCGAGCGCACCAATCGCCGCTTCCACTATCTGTCGCTGGGGCAGCCTGCCGCGCGGCTGTCCACCGCCTTCGACAGCGTCACCCTGTATGGCGAGGACCCGGCAGCGCGCCCGGATATTTACGGGAAAATCGGCAATTCCGGGGTGAATATCGCCAGTCTCGATGACATGAAAAAGCTGTATTCGGGCTTTGACCTGTGCGCGCCCAGCACCAGCGTGTCGATGACCATCAACGGGCCTGCGCCGATTATCCTGGCGATGTTCATGAACACCGCCATCGACCAGCAGGTGGAAAAATACCTGAAGGCCGACCCGGCGCGCTGGCAGGCGGCCGAGGCAAAAATCGCGCAATTGTTTGCAGACCGTCCCCGCCCGCGCTATCAGGGCGAGCTGCCCGAAGGCAATGACGGCCTGGGGCTGGGGCTTTTGGGGGTTAGCGGCGAGCAGTTGCTGGATGCCGATACCTATGCGCGCATCAAGGCCGAAACCCTGAAAACCGTACGCGGCACGGTACAGGCCGACATCCTCAAGGAAGACCAGGCGCAGAACACCTGCATCTTCAGCACCGAGTTCGCGCTGCGGATGATGGGCGATATCCAGCAGTATTTCGTCGATAACGGCGTGCGTAATTTCTATTCGGTGTCGATTTCCGGCTACCACATCGCCGAGGCCGGGGCGAACCCGGTCAGCCAGCTTGCTTTCACGCTCAGCAATGGCTTCACCATCGTCGAGTATTACCTGGCGCGCGGCATGCAGATTGACGACTTTGCGCCGAACCTGTCGTTCTTCTTCTCCAACGGCATGGACCCGGAATACACCGTGATTGGCCGTGTGGCGCGGCGCATCTGGGCGCGGGCGATGCGCGAGCGTTACGGCGCTTCGGCGCGCAGCCAGATGATGAAATACCACATCCAGACCAGTGGCCGCAGCCTGCACGCCCAGGAAATCCAGTTCAACGATATCCGCACCACCTTGCAGGCGCTCTACGCCCTGTTTGATAACTGCAACAGCCTGCATACCAATGCTTATGACGAGGCGATTACCACGCCCACCGAAGAATCGGTGCGCCGCGCCGTCGCCATCCAGATGATTATCAACAAGGAGCTGGGGCTGAACTTCATCGAAAACCCCTGGCAGGGCAGTTTCGCGGTGGACTATCTCACCGACCTGGTGGAAGAAGCCGTATACAAGGAATTTGAAGCCATCAGCGAGCGCGGCGGCGTGCTCGGCGCGATGGACACCATGTACCAGCGCGGCAAGATTCAGGAAGAATCGCTGTACTACGAGCAGAAAAAACACGATGGCAGCCTGCCGCTGATTGGCGTCAATACCTTTCTCGGCAAGGACAGCCAGGGCGTGGCCACGGAAATCGAGCTGATTCGCTCAACACCGGAAGAAAAACAGCAGCAAATCGACAATGTGCTGGCCTATCAGGCCGCGCGCAACCGACTGGCCGGCGAGCCTGGCCTGCGTTTTTTGCAGGACGCTGCCCGCGCCCGGCAAAACCTGTTCAGCGCCTTGATGGACGCGGTCAAAACCCACTCGCTCGGGCAAATCTCCCACGCGCTTTATGAAGTCGGCGGCGAATACCGCCGCAATATGTAAACCGGCTGCCAGCCCCGCAGTGGGCTTTACTCCGGGTCGTAGTCGAGGTTCGGGGCGAGCAGGCGTTCGGCGTGGGCAAGGCTGATGCCTTTGCGGCGGGCGTAATCTTCCACCTGGGTTTTGCTGACTCTGCCGAGCACGAAATACTGGCTTTGCGGGTGGCTGAAGTACCAGCCGGACACCGATGAAGCTGGCAGCATGGCGAAGTTGTCGGTCAGCAGCATCTGGGCGTTGTCTTCGGCAGACAAGAGCCGGAACAGGGTTTCCTTTTCGCTGTGCTCGGGGCAGGCCGGGTAGCCGGGGGCGGGGCGGATGCCCTGGTATTTCTCGGCGATGATGTCTTCAACACTCAAATTTTCATCGCGGGCATAGCCCCAGAATTCGGTACGCACCCGTTGGTGCAGGCGCTCGGCCAGGGTTTCGGCCAGGCGGTCGGCTAGGGATTTGAGCAAGATGGCGTTGTAGTCATCATGCGCGGCCTCGAAGCGGGCGACGTGCTCATCAATGCCAAGCCCCGCGGTGCAGGCGAAGGCGCCAATCCAGTCGGGCTTGCCACTCTCGCGCGGCGCGATGAAGTCGGCCAGACAAAAATCCGGGCGCTCAACGGGCTTGTCGGCCTGCTGGCGCAAAAAGTGCAGGCGCCTCATTCCGGCAGCGGTTTGCACTTCGACATCATCGCCCACCGCCTGCGCCGGGAACAGGCCAATCACCGCTTTGGCGGTCAGCCATTTTTCCTCGACGATGCGCGCCAGCATCGCCCTGGCATCGGCAAACAGTTCGCTGGCCTGTTGCCCCACGATTTCATCGGTGAGGATGTCCGGGAAGCGTCCGGCCAGCTCCCAGGCATTGAAGAACGGCAGCCAGTCAATCAGCGGCAGCAGCTCCTGCAACGGGTAGTCGTCAAACACATGGATGCCGGGCTTGGCTGGGGCGGGCGGGGTGTAGTGTTCCCAGTCGCCCCGGAATTTCTGCGCCCGGGCTTTTTCAAGGGACACCAGGCGTTTGGCATCGCCGCGGTTTTTGTGGCGCTCGCGGATATCGGCATAGTCGCGGGCATGGCCTTCCACAAAACCGCTGCGCAACTCCGGGGAAATCAGCGACTGCGCCACGTTCACCGCGCGGCTGGCATCCTTCACCCAGATGGTCGGTGCGCTGTAATGCGGGTCGATTTTCAGCGCGGTATGCGCACGCGAGGTGGTGGCGCCGCCAATCATCAGCGGGATTTCAAAGCCCTGCCGCTGCATCTCCTTGGCGACATGGCTCATTTCTTCCAGCGACGGGGTGATGAGGCCGGAGAGGCCAATGATGTCGGCCTGCACCTCGCGGGCTCGGTCGAGGATGGTCTGCGCGGGCACCATCACCCCCAAATCCACGACCTCGAAGTTGTTGCAGGCTAGCACCACGCCGACGATGTTCTTGCCGATGTCGTGCACATCGCCCTTGACGGTGGCCATGATGATGCGGCCATTGCTTTTGCCGGCATCGCCGCTGCGCTGTTTTTCCTCCTCGATGAACGGCAGCAGCCAGGCCACGGCTTTTTTCATCACCCGGGCGGATTTCACCACCTGCGGCAGGAACATCTTGCCTGCGCCGAACAGGTCGCCGACCACGTTCATGCCGTCCATCAGCGGCCCTTCAATCACGTCCAGCGGGCGCTGGGCGGCAAGCCGGGCTTCTTCGGTATCGGCATCAATGTAATTGTCGATGCCATGCACCAGCGCGTGGGCGAGGCGTTCGGCCACGGGTTTTTCGCGCCAGCCCAAATCCTCGGTTTTTTTCTGCCCCTTCTTGCCCTTGAAGCGGTCAGCGATTTCCAGGAGGCGCTCGGTGGCATCGGCGCGGCGGTTCAGCACCACATCTTCGACGCGCTCGCGCAGCTCGGCATCCAAATCGTCATACAGGGGCAGGGCACCGGCATTAACGATGCCCATGTCCATCCCGGCACGGATGGCGTGGTAGAGAAACACCACATGGATGGCCTGGCGTACCGGCTCGTTGCCACGGAAGGAGAACGACACATTGGACACGCCGCCGGAGACATGCGCCAGCGGGAAACGGCGTTTCAGCTCGCCGGTGGCCTTGATGAAGGCCACGGCATAATCGTTGTGCTCCTCGATGCCGGTGGCGACGGCAAATACATTGGGGTCGAAGATGATGTCCTCGGGCGGGAAGCCGACCTTTTCCGTCAGCAACTGATAGGCGCGGCTGCAAATCTCGACCTTGCGCTCGTAAGTATCGGCCTGGCCGACTTCATCGAAGGCCATCACCACCACGGCTGCGCCATAACGGTGCACCAGCTCGGCCTGACGCAGGAACTCTGCCTCGCCCTCCTTCATCGAGATGGAGTTGACGATGCCCTTGCCTTGCAGGCATTTGAGGCCCGCTTCAATCACGCTCCATTTGGAGGAGTCCACCATCACCGGCACGCGGGCGATGTCCGGCTCTGCGGCAATCAGGTTGAGGAAATCGACCATCGCCTGCTCGGAATCCAGCAGACCCTCATCCATATTGATGTCGATGATTTGTGCGCCGTTTTCCACCTGCTGGCGTGCCACCGCCAGCGCGTCGTCATAACGGCCTTCCAGAATCATTTTCTTGAACTGGGCGCTGCCGGTGACATTGGTGCGCTCGCCGATATTGATGAAGTTCAGTGCCGGGGTGATGACCAGCGGCTCCAGGCCGGAGAGGCGGGTTTGGCGAAGCAGCTTCATGCCGCAGATTCCAGTTGTGGCAGCGCACGCGGCGGCAGAGCTGCCAGGGCATCGGCAATCGCGCGGATATGCGCAGGCGAAGTGCCGCAGCAGCCGCCGACGATATTGACCAGGCCGGATTCGGCAAAGCCGCGCAACACTTCGGCCATGTCCTCGGGGGTTTCGTCATAACCGCCAAAGGCGTTCGGCAGTCCGGCATTGGGATGGGTGCTGACATAGGCATCGGCCACTTGCGCCAGGGTGTCGATATGCGCGCGCAGGTCTTTCGCCCCCAGGGCGCAATTCAGGCCAATCGCCAGTGGCCGGGTATGGCGTAGCGAATACCAGAACGCTTCGGCGGTTTGCCCCGAAAGCGTGCGCCCGGAGGCATCGGTGATGGTGCCGGAAATCATCACCGGCAGGCGTGCACCCAGCGCATCGAAGGCTTCTTCGATAGCGAACAGCGCGGCCTTGGCGTTCAGGGTGTCGAACACCGTTTCCACCATCAGGATGTCGGCGCCGCCTGCAATCAGGCCATCGGCCGCCTGACGGTAGGTGGCGCGCAATTCATCGAAAGTGATGGCGCGGTAGCCGGGGCGGTTGACATCCGGCGAGAGCGAGGCGGTACGGCTGGTCGGCCCCAGCACGCCGACCACAAAACGCGGCTTGCCGGGGGTTTGTGCTTCCACTTCATCGCAGGCGGCGCGGGCCAGGCGCGCGCCTTCGCAGTTCAGCTCATGCACCAGATGCTGCAACTGGTAGTCGGCCAGCGAAATGGCGGTGGAATTGAAGGTATTGGTTTCCACAAGGTCAGCACCGGCGATAAGGTATTCGCGGTGGATGCCCTGGATGATATGCGGCTGGGTCAGGGTCAGAAGGTCGTTATTGCCGCGCTGGTCGTGGCTCTGGCAGCCGCAGTCCGCGCCATGCAGGTGGCGCTCATCCGGCGTGAACAGACTGTCATAGCCGTTTTTGAAACGCTCGCCGCGATAGTCGGCCTCTTGCAACTCATGGCGCTGAATCATGGTGCCCATCGCGCCATCAAGAATCAGGATGCGGTTTTGCAGCGCGGCCAGCAGCGCCCCGGCGCGCGCCGGATGATGCCAGGGCAGGGGGGTCACGGTTTGACCCCAATCAGCGCGATGACTTCAAAATGCGGCGGGCGGCGCTCGCGGGTGATGGTGCCCTCGTCCTGCAAGACAAGCCCGGCCTTTTCGATGAATTTTTGCAGTTCCTTGCGGGTAAAACCGAGATTGACGTGACCAAACGGCTCAACCGCAGAGGCATGGGCGTGTTTGCCAAGGCTTGAGAGCAGCAAGCGCCCGCCGGGACGCAGTACCCGTGCGGCCTCGTTCACCGCCTGCTGCGGTTTTTCTGCATAGGTCAGGGCGTGCATCATCACCACCAGGTCAAAACTGGCATCGGCAAAGCGCAGCGCGTGCATATCGCCTTCGATGACTTCCACATTGTCATGCACCCGCAGCCGTTCACTGGCGGCATTCACCACCCGGCGGCTGGCATCCAGGCAGACATAGCGTTCGGCATGTGGCGCCATCAGCTCGGCCAGCACGCCATCACCAGAAGCGATATCCAGCACATCACCGGCATCGAGCAGCGGCAGGGCGCTGCGCGCCAGCGCCTCCCAGGTGCGACCGGGCGAGTAATGCCGTTCCATGTCACCGGCGACTGAATCGGCCCAGTTCTGCTCCTGCGCGCGGCTGGCCAGCACCTGCGGCAGGCGCGCGGCATCCTGCGCCAGCAGCGGGTCATCACTGCCATCACGCAAGGCCAGCCACAGGCTGCGCTGCGCGGTATCCAGCGCCTCCTCATCAAAACGGTAATAGGCCGAAACCCCGGCGCGGCGGTCGCGCACCAGCGCGGCTTCCTTCAGCCGCGCCAGATGCGTGGAAACCCGCGGCTGGGCAAGCCCGGTGATGGCGGCAAGCTCGGCCACGGTCAGCTCCTCACGCGCCAGCAGCGCCAACAACCGCACCCGTGTAGCATCGGCAAATACCTTGAGGCGACTCGACCAGGCTTCCAAGTCCATTATCTTTTTATCCGAATTAAAAGATGCATTTTCTCCATGCTCTTCCATACGGTCAAGAAGCGTGAGATTTATGCGGCATGGGGGCTACAATGCTGCATTCAAATCAGATGTGAGAGGTCATCGTGGATTTTGGCTTTACCGAAGAGCAGTTGATGATTCAGGATGTGGCGCGTCGCATTGCCGAAGAAAAGATTGCGCCCTCTGCCGAACACTATGACCAGACCGGCGAGTTTCCGCTGGAAAACATCCGCCTTTTGGGCGAAAACGGGCTGATGGGTATTGAAGTCCCCGTTGAGTACGGTGGCGCAGGCATGGACACGGTGGGCTATGTGCTGGCGATGATTGAAATTGCTGCGGCCGATGCTGCGCACAGCACCATCATGTCGGTGAACAACTCGCTGTTCTGCAACGGTATTCTCACTTATGGCAGCGAGGCGCAAAAGCAGAAATACGTGCGCGAGATTGCCGAAGGTCGCGCCATTGGCGCATTTGCGTTGACCGAGCCGCAGTCCGGTTCCGACGCCACCGCGATGCGTTGCCGGGCAGTGAAGCAGGCCGATGGCAGCTTTGTCATCAACGGCAAAAAGAGCTGGATTACCTCCGGGCCGGTGGCCGATTACATCGTGTTGTTTGCCATGACCGAGCCGGACAAGGGCGCACGCGGCATCACCGCCTTCATGATTGATACCCGGCGCGCAGGCTTCCATCGCGGCAAGACCGAGCCGAAGATGGGCATCCGTGCCTCGGCTACCTGTGAAATCGAGTTCACCGATTACGTGGCACAGGCCGATGAAGTGCTGGGCGAAGAAGGCCAGGGCTTCAAGATTGCCATGAGCGTGCTGGATGCCGGTCGCATCGGCATTGCCAGCCAGGCCATTGGTATTGCCCGTGCGGCATATCAGGCCAGCCTGGAATATGTGCGCGAGCGCAAGGCATTTGGCCAGGCCATCGGCAGTTTCCAGATGATTCAGGCCAAGATTGCCGACATGAAATGCAAGCTCGATGCCGCGCTGCTTCTGACGCTGCGCGCGGCCTGGAAAAAATCGCAAGGCGGGCGCTTCAGCACCGAAGCTGCCGTTGCCAAACTCACCGCATCGGAAAACGCGATGTGGATTGCCCACCAGGCTGTGCAAATCCATGCCGGTATGGGCTATAGCAAGGAAATGCCGCTGGAGCGTTACTTCCGTGACGCGAAAATCACCGAAATCTACGAGGGCACCAGTGAAATCCAGCGGCTGGTGATCGCTCGTAACGAAACCGGTCTTCGTTGACCATTCCCAACCTTGATTCTCCTGCATAGGTAGATGAGATGACTGCCAAAAAAGCCACTTCGCGCGCGGTTTCCAACTCGCGTGTCTCTGCTGTTTCGCTCAAAGAGGTGCAAAGCCTGCTGACCAAAAAGGAGGATGCGGCGCGCTTTGCCAGCGCACTGTATGCACGCATGACCCCCGGCGAGCTGGCGGCGCATCCGGCCGCAACCTGGGCGGCATTGGCGGCCGACCTGCTGGAGTTCGCCAAAGTCCGCAAATCGGGCAAGGCGCTGCTGCGGGTGTTCAACCCGGAGAGCAAGAAGCACGGCTGGGACAGCGCGCGCAGCGTGCTGCAAATCGTCAACGACGACATGCCGTTCCTGGTGGATTCGGTCACCAATGCGCTGACCGATGCCGGTATCGGCATCCACGCCCTGCTGCACCCGGTGGTGCAGGTAACGCGCGATAGCGACGGCAAGCTCAAGAGCACCGGCAAGGGCGAGGCCGAATCGCTGATTCATGTGGAAATCGACCGTCTGGCCGCCGCCGATGCGCGCAAGCTGGAAACCACCATCAAGCGCGTGCTGGAGGATGTGCGCGTGAGCGTGGCGGACTGGGAGAAAATCCGTGCGCAAATGCTGGCCTCTGCCGAGGCGCTGAAGTCGCATCCCAAGAGCATCGAAGCCAGTGCCCTGGACGAAACCCGCGAGTTTCTGGAATGGGTGGCCGATGACCACTTCACCTTCCTGGGCTACCGCGAATACACGGTGGAAAAGCAGGGCAAGGAAGACATGCTGGTGCCGGTCAAGGGCAGTGGCCTGGGGTTGCTGCGCGCTGATGCTGGCCAGTCGCGGCCGATGAAGTCGCTGGATGCGCACCAGTTGCAGGCCGATGGCGTGCGTGAGCCGCTGGTGCTGACCAAGACCAATGCCCGCGCCACCGTGCATCGCAGTGGCTATATGGATTACATCGGCGTGGTGAGCTTCGATGCCAAGGGCAGGGCGGTGGGCGAAAAACGCTTTATCGGCCTGTTCACCTCCAGCGCCTACAACTGCAATGCCTGGGATATCCCGGTGGTGCGCAGCCGTTGCGAAGATGTGCTGAAAGCCTCGGGGCTGCCCGAATCCGGCCACAGCGCCAAGGCGCTGCGCCATATCCTGCAAACCCTGCCGCGTGATGAGCTGTTCCAGTCCAGCCGTGAAGAACTGCAAGCGCTCTCTGGCGGCATCCTCGGCCTGCAAGAGCGCGTGGACAGCAAACTGTTCGTGCGCCGCAACCGCTATGGCCGTTATTACTCGGTGCTGGCCTTTGTGCCGCGCGAGCGTTTCAACACCTCAATGCGCAAGCGCATCGAGGAACTGCTGAAGACCCATCTGCAAGCCGACCATATTGACAGCAATGTGCTGATGGGCGATTCGCCGCTGGTACAGCTGCATATGAATGTGCGTCCGCGTGCCGATGCCGAAGTCGGTGAAGTGGATATTGCCGCGCTTGAAGCGGGGCTGACCGGCATCGTGCGCAACTGGCATGATGATTTGACCGATTTGCTGATTGCCGAGCATGGCGAAAGCGAAGGTCTGGCGCTGGCCAAGCGTTATGGGCGCGCGCTCAGCACCTCCTATATTGAACAGGCCAGCGTCGCTTCGGCTGCTGCCGACGTGGTGCAACTGGCCGCGCTGACCGGCGCCGATGACCTGCGCATCAGCCTGCGCGCCGACCAGGAGGCCAGCAATGTGCAGGGCGCGGTCGAGGTCAAGCTCTACCACCGCGACTACAGCCTGCCGTTGTCCGATGTCATCCCGATGCTGGAAAACATGGGGCTGCGCATCGTCGCCGAATACCCGCACAAGGTGGCAGGCGAGGGCGAAACTGCCTATGTGCAGGACTTTGAAGTCACCGTGCCCGAAGGTGCCGACCCGGCTGCCCATGCCGACCTGTTCGTCGAAGCCTTTGGCCGCGTCTGGCGCGGCGAGCTGGAGAGCGATGGCTTCAACAAGCTGATTCTGGCCGCCGGGCTTGGCTGGAAGCAGGTCGCCATGCTGCGCGCCTATTGCAAATACCTGCTGCAAATCGGCGTGCCGTTCTCGCAGAGCTATGTGGAAGCCACGCTCTCGCGCTATCCGGCGATTGCCCGGCAGATTGCCGAGCACTTTGCCGCGCGCTTTGACCCGGCGCTCAAGTCCGGCCGCGACAAGCGCATGGCCGCCAGCCAGGCGGCGCTTGCCAAGCAACTGGAGACGGTCAAGAGCCTGGATGAAGACCGCATCCTGCGCAGCTTCATTGGCGTGATTGATGCCACCTTGCGCACCAATTACTACATCGAATATGCAGGCGGCCTGCGCAAGGACGGCGGCCCGGCCGACTATCTCAGCTTCAAGCTCGACTGCGCCCAGGTGCCCGACCTGCCCAAGCCGCGCCCGTACCGCGAAATCTGGGTCTGCGGCCCGCGCGTGGAAGGCACCCACCTGCGTTACGGCCCGGTGGCGCGTGGCGGCCTGCGCTGGTCTGACCGCCGCGAAGACTTCCGCACCGAGGTGCTGGGTCTTGTCAAGGCGCAGATGGTGAAGAACACGGTGATTGTGCCGGTGGGCAGCAAGGGCGGCTTCTTTGCCAAGCAATTGCCTGACCCGGCAGTTGACCGCGATGCCTGGTTCAATGAAGGGGTGGCCTGCTACCAGCGTTTCATCAATGGCCTCTTGGACATCACCGATAACCTCTCGCGTGAGGGCAAGGTGTTGCCGCCTGCCAATGTGGTGCGCCACGATGGCGATGACCCTTATCTGGTGGTGGCGGCCGACAAGGGCACTGCGACTTTCTCCGACAGGGCCAATGCCATTTCCGAAGCGCACGGCTTCTGGCTTGGCGATGCCTTCGCCTCCGGCGGCTCGGTCGGCTATGACCACAAGGGCATGGGCATCACCGCCCGTGGCGCCTGGGAATCGGTCAAGCGCCACTTCCGCGCCCTGGGCCGCAACAGCCAGAAGGAAGACTTCACCTGTGTGGGTATCGGTGACATGTCCGGCGACGTGTTCGGCAACGGCATGCTGCTCTCCAAACATATCCGCCTGGTCTGCGCCTTCGACCATCGCCATGTGTTCCTCGACCCGAACCCGGATGCGGCGACCTCCTTCAAGGAACGCCAGCGCCTGTTCAAGGTGCCGCGCTCCTCGTGGGCGGACTATGACGCCAAGCTCATCAGCAAGGGCGGCGGCGTGTTCTCGCGTGCCGAGAAATCCATCAAGCTGACGCCTGAAGTGAAGCAGGCGCTCGGCATTGATGCTTCGGTGGACAGCCTGAGCCCAACCGAGCTGATTTCCGCCGCGCTCAAGGCGCCGGTGGATTTGCTGTGGAATGGCGGCATCGGCACCTATGTCAAGGGCAGCAGTGAAACCCATGCCGATGTCGGTGACCGCGCCAACAACGCGCTGCGCGTCAATGGCGCCGACCTGCGCTGCAAGATTGTCGGCGAGGGCGGCAACCTCGGCTTCACCCAGAAGGGACGCATTGAAGCGGCGCAGAACGGCGTGCTCATCAATACCGACTTCATCGACAACTCCGCCGGTGTGGATACCTCCGACCACGAGGTCAACATCAAGATTCTCCTGAACGGCGAAGTGCAGAA
Source organism: Pseudomonadota bacterium (assembly GCA_030528565.1). Taxonomy (GTDB): domain Bacteria; phylum Pseudomonadota; class Gammaproteobacteria; order Xanthomonadales; family Xanthomonadaceae; genus Solilutibacter. The sequence goes on along the minus strand of JAUMYP010000027.1, from coordinate 15,800 downwards.
GGGCAGCCTGAAGCTGGCTGAACGCAACAAGCTGCTGGCCTCGATGACCGATGAAGTGGCGGCACTGGTGCTGCACGACAACTATCGCCAGAACCAGACCCTGTCGCTGATGCAGCGCATGAGCCAGAAGCGTCTTGGCTCCAAACTGCACTTCATCCGCACCCTGGAAGCGGCCGGCCAGCTCGACCGCAAGATTGAAGACCTGCCAAGCGATGCGGAAATGGCCGAACGCAAGGCGCGCGGCCAGGGCCTGACCCGGCCGGAGCTGTGCGTGCTGCTCTCTTACGCCAAGCTGGTGGCCTATCCGGAGCTTCTGGCAAGCGACGTGCCGGAGGACCCGTATCTGTCCAAGGAGCTGGAACGCTACTTCCCGGAACCCTTGCAAAAGAAATACGCCAAGGCCATGCAAGACCATCGCCTGAAGCGTGAAATCATCGCCACCGCGGTGACCAACTCCACCATCAACCGCATGGGCGCGACCTTCCTGATGCGCATGCAGGAAGACAGTGGCCGCAGCATCGGCGAAATCGCCCGCGCCTATACCATCACCCGCGAAACTCTGGATGCCCGCGACTTGTGGGCGCAGATTGACGCGCTTGATGGCAAGGTCAGCGATGAAGTGCAGATTGATGCCCTGCAGGTCATCTGGAACTCGCAGCGCAGCTTCACCCGCTGGCTGCTCTCGCGCCCCGGCGCGATTCCGGCCATCGACACTGCGGTCAAACGCTATCACCAGGGCTTCAGTGACATTCGCGCAGGCGCAGGCATCCTGCCGGCCTCGCAGCGTCCGGCCTATGAGGCTTCGCTCAAGGAATGGCGCGCCAAGGGGCTGCCCAAGCCGCTGGCCGAGCAAATCGCCGCACTGCCATACCTGGATGCCAGCCCCAACATCATTGAGCTGGCCGGTGAGCGCAAACTGCAGGCCGTGGATGTGGCCAAGGTGTATTTCCGCCTCTCCGATGCCCTGAACATCCTGTGGCTCGGCGAGCAAATCGCCGCACTCAAGGTGGATGGCCGCTGGCATGCCGTGGCGCGTGGCGTGCTGAGCGATGAGCTGTCCGCACAGATGCGCAAGCTCACCGCGCAAGTGCTGGCCATGCCCGGCAAGGATGCCGATGCCAAGGTCAATGCCTGGCTGGCGCGCGACGATGCCGCACTGCGCTTCACCCTGGCCATGCTGAGCGAACTGGCCGCACAAAAGACGCTGGACTACCCGACCGTTTCGGTCGCCGTACAGCGCCTGGCGCAATTGGCTGACCGAGGTTAATCACTGCAACGGCCATGCCCGACAAAACGGAGCCGCCTGGCTCCGTTTTGTTTTGCCATATGCCTGGCAACAATCGCTGCCTTCGCGTTATCCTCGCGCCATGAAAAATCCGCGTCTGGCCTTTCTGGCAAGCCCCAGTGAACATGCTGCCCAGGCCCTGGCTGCACTGACCGCCATTCACGGCCAATTCTCCCCGGAAGATGCCGATGTGCTGGTTGCCTTGGGCGGCGATGGCTTCATGCTGCAAACCCTGCACCGGCATGCTGACCTGGGCAAACCCGTGTATGGCATGAAGCTCGGCACACTGGGCTTTTTGATGAACCAGCAGCGCATTGAATCGCTGCCAGAGCGTATTGCCGCTGCCGAGCCTTCGGTATTGCGCCCCTTGCAGATGCAGGCGCAGACCGAATCAGGCGCACGCATCCAGTCCCTGGCCTATAACGAAGTTTCGCTGCTGCGCCAGACCCGGCAGGCAGCACATATCGCCATTGATTTGAATGGCGAAGCGCGCCTTGATGAACTGATTTGCGATGGCGTGATGGTGGCGACCAGCGCAGGCAGTACCGCCTACAACTTCTCGGCAGGCGGCCCGATTCTGCCACTGGGCGCGCAGGTGATTGCGCTGACTCCGATTGCGCCGTTCCGGCCCCGGCGCTGGCGCGGCGCCGTGTTGAAGGCCGATACCGAATTGCGCTTTCGCGTGCTCGACCACTACAAACGCCCGGTCAGCGCCACCGCCGATTCACACGAGGTACGTGATGTGGTGGAGGTGGTGATCCGCGAGTCCCAAACACATACCGTCACCGTGTTATTCGACCCCGAACACAATCTGGAAGAGCGCATTCTGGCCGAGCAGTTCGTTGCCTGATAGTTTTTCATGAGCGCTCAGCATTGGTTTGAGCCCCCCCCTGATTTTGATCTGATTTTGTCTTGGGCCGAGCTCCGGCGATTTGGCTGCTGCCAATCCCTGCGACGGAGTGCACTACGCAGAATGCGCATGTACTCCTGTGTAAACTGCGCTTCCTGCGCGCATCCACCGCCCGCGCGCCAGTTTTTCCAGTTTCTGCTAGGAAGGTGTTATGAACAACAATCCTGTTTTCGAGCTTCACCAGGGCCGCCTGCCACTGCTCATCAGCGTGCCGCATCACGGCACTGAGCTGCCGCAAGACATCGCCGCACGATTGCAGCCCTGGGCGCACCGGGTGCCGGATACCGACTGGCATATTGCAAGGCTCTATGATTTTGCGCTGGATATGGGCGCTTCCATCATCGTGCCGCGTTACTCGCGCTATGTGATTGACCTCAACCGTGGCGAGGATGATGTCTCGCTGTATCCGGGGCAGAACACCACCGGCCTGTGCCCGCTGGTGGGCTTCAACGGTGAGCCGCTGTATCTGCCTGGGCAGGCGCCGGACGAGGCCGAGGTGCGGCAGCGCGTGGATACTTACTGGCGCCCGTACCATCAGGCGTTGCAGGCCGAGCTGGCCCGTATCCAGGCCGAGCATGGCCGCGCACTGCTATGGGAAGGCCATTCCATCAAGGGCGAGCTGCCGTTCCTGTTTGAAGGCCGCCTGCCGGATTTGAACCTGGGCACGGCCAGCGGGCAAAGCTGCCATGCCGCCACGCAAGCGCGTATCGAAGCCGTATTGGCGGCACAAACCGGCTATGACTGGGTGGCCAATGGCCGCTTCAAGGGCGGGCATATCACCCGCCATTACGGCCAGCCGGCCACAGGCGTGGAAGCGGTGCAACTGGAAATCAGCCAGCGTTGCTATATGGATGAAGCCAGCTTTATCTGGGACGAAAACAAGGCCGCCGCTTTGCAACCACTGCTGGAAAAAATGATTGCTGCGGCATTTTCAAAGTAACTCAAAACAATTGAGAGACAGTCATGGCCTTGATGTTTCCCAAGACCGCTTCAAGTTTCGATACCCCAGGGGAGCGCCGCTTTCGTGAGCGCTTGCAGGAAAAGCTCGGGGATGATTATCTGGTTTGGTATAACGTACCAGTTGGCCTGGCAAGGCGGCATCCAGATTTCATCGTATTGCACCCGCATCGTGGAATCTTGGTGTTGGAAGTCAAGGACTGGAAGCTGGAAACCTTGTGTGAAGTCAATAGCGAAAACTTCACTATTTTTACCGAGGCAGGCCCAAAGGCTGTTTTGAATCCCTTGCTGCAAGCGCGTGATTACGCGATAGAAGTCGTCAACTTGCTGCAACGCGATCCGCAATTACAGCAATTTGGCGCTCGCCACACGGGCAAGTTGGTGATGCCCTGGGGCTATGGCGTGGTGCTTACCAATATCAAGCGCAGCCAGTTTGAGGCGGCCGGGTTGGGTGATGTCATGCCTGGGCATTTAGTAATTTGCCAGGATGAAATGGTGTCGTCAGTTGATGAGGAAAACTTCCAGACCTGCCTTTGGGCAATGTTCAACCAACCCTTTCCATGTCAATTGACCCTGCCGCAAATTGATCGGGTGCGGGCGCATTTATTTCCGGATTTGCGTATCAATGCAACACCGGGACAGTTTGGGCTATTTGATGATCAGCCGATTTCCATGCCGGATCTGATTCAGGTAATGGATTTTCAGCAAGAGCAATTAGCGCGCTCGCTGGGCAGTGGGCATCGGGTCATTCATGGCGTAGCAGGCTCGGGAAAGACCATGATTCTTGGCTTTCGCTGCCTGCAATTGGCTACTGCGTTGAAAAAGCCGATTCTGGTGCTTTGCTACAACATCACCTTGCGTGCCCGGCTGGAAGCATTGATGCGTGAGCGAGGCTTGAGCGAGCGTGTTCATGTGCGACATATCCATGGTTGGTGTGGCGATATGCTGTCGGCTTATCAACTGCGCCGACGCTATATTCAAGGCAATTTTGATGCCGTAATTGAACAAGTCATTGAAGAAGTTGAAAAAGGCAACATCCCGCGGGAGCAATACGGCGCGGTAATGGTCGATGAAGGGCACGACTTCAAGCCCGAGTGGTATCAACTCATCGTGCAAATGGTCGATAAAAGCAGTAACTCACTGCTCGTGCTGTATGATGATGCGCAAAGTATTTATGGCGAAAAGGTGCGGCGCAAGTTTTCTTGGAAAAGTGTTGGTATTGAAGCGGCTGGACGCACCACTATCTTGAAACTCAATTATCGTAATACCCTAGAAGTGATGTCTGTAGCGCGTTGCTTTGCCGATGACGTGCTAAAAGCGCAAGAAAGCGAAGAAGATGGAATCCCGCTACTTGCCCCGGAAAGTGTTGGCAGGCGTGGTGCCATGCCAGTATTGATTCAGGCGCAGAACCGATGGGATGAGGAGCGTAAACTTCTTAAGGCGTTGCATGATGCTTATCAAGATGGGCACTCGTGGTCGGATATGGCTGTGTTGTGCAGCTATGTAGCACAGTGTGGAGAAATCGAGCGGGTATTGAAAAAATCCGGGATTCCTTGTCGAGTTGCCAAGGATAGCCAAAGCAAGGCGGAGCTTTTCAAAGGCGATGACGCAGTGCGGGTCATGACCATGCACTCCAGTAAGGGTTTGGAATTTCGGATGGTATTAATACCTGCCTTGGAACGGCTACAGACAAGTGATGACGAGGAAGAAAAAGCCCGGCAAGTCAAAGTGCTGTATGTGGCGATGACCCGTGCTACTCAAAAATTGTGGATGTCGTATAGCGCACCATCACTATTTGTTGAACGGATATCCTGTGCGATAGAACAGGTTCAGAGCAGTTTGGCTACAAGATGATACAAGGCTAAATTGAACTGTCCGCAAGGAATCCATGGGGAAGGCAATGCCGCTGCCCAAAGCCATTGAGCGTTGTTATCAGGCTTTTGGCAACTACCCAGTGCCAACATGAAGATGGACGGCATTTGGCTGAGCCAGAATGGCAAATGGAAGAAGCACAGCTTTTGAGGGAAATGGAGAATGACACAGCAGACGTTGCCTTCAGTTCAACCGATGGCTGTAAAGAAGCGTTCCTGGGCAGAGCGTTTGCTGCATTGGACTTTTGGGCTGTTGCTGTGGTGGGTATCTGCCTGGTTGCTTTTTTCATTATGGTTGATACCGGAAAAAAGTACGCCAACCCGAATGTTTCCGGTATGTGTATGGCAGGGTGAGCGACCCGTCCCGATGTTTCTGGCTGAGAGGGAAGAAGCCGAAATGCCGCAGCGGCTTTGCCTTGAAACGCTGGATTACCGCGAGGCGGATAGCCCTTATTGGCTGCAACTGGATACGCCGGAGCCGGGCATGTTCCATCTGCAAGTCTGGAACGACAGCATGGGCGACCCGCTTGAAAGCACTTATCGGCTGGTATCCACAAATCCCGAGCAGATCACGCCGCTATGGCAGCGCAACGGGAAGAACATGGCCAGAGCGATATCGTTCTTCTATGCCATAGTGCCAAGCATCGTGCTCTATAAATTGGTGTTTTATCTGCGTGCGCGGCGTTTGCGGAAAAAGTCGTGCAGCAGCACGGCAGAGTGATAAACGGGTTATTGCCCTGACGCACCAGTTGGAAGAATTGGCGCGGCAAACACCCCCGCCTCCAGCCAGAGGCGGGGGTGCATTCAGCACATCAGGGTTTGATGGCGATTTTCAACACGCCATCGCGCTGGTTGGCAAACAAGTCATAGGCTTCAACGATATTTTCCAGGGCGTATTGGTGGGTGACCATCACCCCCAGGTCAAGGCGGTTGGCCTCAATGACATTCATCAACCGGCGCATGCGTTCCTTGCCGCCGGGGCATAGCGCCGTGCGGATGGTGTGGTCGCCAAGGCCAGCGGCAAAATGCGCCATCGGGATGCTGAGGTCTTCGGAATACACCCCAAGGCTGGAGAGCGTGCCGCCCGGGCGCAGCATTTTCAGCGCGTTAGAAAATGTGGCCTGGGTGCCCAGCGCCTCGATGGCGCTGTCGGCGCCTTTGCCGTGCGTGAGCTTCATCACCTCATCCACCACATCGCAGTTTTTGAAGTTGAGCGCCACATCTGCGCCCATTTTTTTGGCGATTTCAAGGCGGTGCTCATTGCCATCGACAGCAATGATGGTAGTCGCCCCCAATAGCCGCGCCCCAGCGGTGGCACACAGGCCAATCGGCCCCTGGGCAATCACCACGACGGTATCGCCAATTTTGATGTTGGCGTTTTCTGCGCCCTTGAAGCCGGTGGACATGATGTCCGGGCACATCAGTACTTGCTCGTCAGTCAAGCCATCAGGAATCGGCGCCAGATTCGCCTGGGCGTCGGGCACCAGGAGGTATTCGGCCTGGGTGCCGTCAATCATGTTGCCAAAGCGCCAGCCCGCAGTGGCCTTGTAACCATGGCAGGTACAGCGGCCATCCTTATCCAGATAGCTGCCATCTTGCGAGGGCGCGCCATCCTGCGCGGCATAGCTGTTGAAGTTGGGGCAGATGGCACCGGCAATCACGCGCTGGCCTTCACGGTAGCCCCTGACGGCGCTGCCGAGTTTTTCAATCACCCCCACCGGCTCATGCCCCACGGTCAAGCCCTTGGCGACCGGGTATTCGCCTTTGAGGATATGCACATCGGTGCCGCAGATGGTGGTGGTGGTGATACGAATCAGCGCATCATTGGGGCCAATATCGGGGATGGGCTTGTCGACAACTTCGATGCGGCCAGGCTCCACGAAAACAGCGGCTTTCATCATTTGCGGCATGGTAAGTCTCCTTGGGTGGACACAAGCAGCCTAACAAGCCCATGTGAAAGACAGATTGCCCAGGGTCAATTTCCTTGCCGCAAGGCATCACGCCAATTTGCCAATCCTTGCCCAGTTGAATGGACAGGCCGATATTGGCCTCACACCTCAAGCGTTGCCAAATCGCCTTTTTCTTCCAGCCAGGTCTTGCGGTCAGCGGCGCGCTTTTTGCCGAGCAGCATGTCCATCAGGGCGATGGTTTGCTCGCCATCGTCCACGGTCAGTTGCACCAGGCGGCGGGTGTCAGGGTGAATGGTGGATTCGCGCAGCTGCTGCGGGTTCATCTCGCCCAGCCCCTTGAAGCGGGTGACATTGACCTGGCCTTTGATTTTTTCGCGTTCCACGCGCTCCAGCAGCAGGCGTTTTTCTTCTTCGTCCAGCGCATAGAACACCTGCTTGCCCACGTCCACGCGGAACAGCGGCGGCATGGCGACAAAAATATGTCCGGCCTTCACCAGTGCGGGAAAGTGCTTCAAAAACAGCGCCGAGAGCAGGGTAGCGATATGCAGGCCGTCAGAGTCGGCATCGGCCAAAATCACCACCTTGCCGTAGCGCAGGCCGGAAATATCCTCTTTGCCGGGGTCGCAGCCGATGGCGACGGCCAGGTCATGCACTTCGCTGGAGGCCAGTACCTGGCCGCTGCCGACTTCCCAGGTGTTCAATATCTTGCCGCGCAACGGCAGGATGGCCTGGAAATCTTTGTCGCGCGCCTGCCGCGCACTGCCGCCTGCCGAGTCGCCTTCCACCAGGAACAACTCGGTGCGGGACAAGTCCTGGCTGATGCAGTCAGCCAGCTTGCCGGGCAGGGCAGGGCCCTGGGTGACTTTCTTGCGTACCACCTGTTTTTCGGTTTTCAGCCGCGCGCTGGCGCGCTCAATGGCGAGCTGGGCGATTTTCTCGCCCATTTCCGGCTGTGCGTTCAGCCATAGCGAGAACGCATCATGGGCGGCGCCTTCAATGAAACCGGCCGCCTGACGCGAGGACAGCCGTTCCTTGGTTTGTCCGGAAAACTGCGGCTCCTGCATTTTCAGCGACAACACAAAAGCGACCCTGTCCCAGACATCTTCCGGAGCCAGCTTCACCCCGCGCGGCAACAGGTTGCGGAAATCGCAGAATTCGCGCAGCGCATTGGTCAGCCCCGAGCGCAGGCCGTTGACGTGGGTGCCGTGCTGGGCAGTGGGAATCAGGTTGACATAGCTCTCCTGCACCAGCTCCCCCTCGGCGAGCCAGGCCACCGCCCAGTCCACCACTTCGGTGTCTTTCTTCATCTGCCCGACAAATAATTCAGGCGGCAGCGGTTCGGCATTGAGCAATGCCCCCTTCAGGTAATCGCGCAGGCCGTCCTCGTAGAACCATTCGCAAGACTCGCCGCTGGCCTCGTCAAACAGGCTGACGGTAAGGCCGGGACAGAGCACAGCCTTGGCGCGCAACAGGTGCTTGAGCGCCCGCAGGTTGAAGCGCGGCGTGTCGAAATACTGCGCATCCGGCCAGAAGCGCACCCGGGTGCCGGTGTTTTTCTTGCCCACCGTGCCGGTAATGGCCAGTTCCGAAGTGCGCAGGCCATCGGCAAAGGCCATGTGATATTCATTGCCCTCGCGCTTGATATATACATCCACCCGCGTGGAAAGCGCGTTCACCACCGAAACGCCGACGCCATGCAGGCCGCCAGAAAAGGCATAGTTGCGGTTGCTGAACTTGCCGCCGGCATGCAGCCGGGTGAGGATGAGTTCCACGCCGGGGATGCCTTCTTCCGGATGAATATCCACCGGCATGCCGCGGCCATCATCGGCCACCTCGCAGCTGCCATCGGCATACAGGCGCACCTCGATACGCTTGGCGTGCCCGGCCAGCGCCTCGTCCACGGCATTGTCGATGACCTCCTGCGCCAAGTGGTTGGGACGGCTGGTATCGGTGTACATGCCGGGACGGCGCTTGACCGGGTCAAGGCCGGAAAGCACTTCGATATCGGCGGCGTTGTAGCGGGTATTCATTGGCAAACGAGGCAGGCAGCTTTGGCAAAGCCCGCTAGCATAAGCCAAGCCTTGCCGGTGCGGGAAATGCCATGGCAGCAGCCAAGTGCTTCATGGCGGGGTTGCGGTTCAGATGCAGTGGTTTAGGCTTGCCGACATCCTGTAAGGAGGAAATGGCATGAACATGAAAACATTGATGCTGGCAGCCACAGGTGGCATGGTTTTGGCTCTGTTGGTGGGCAATACCTTTGCCCAGCAGAACCGGGAGGATGGCGAGCGCCGTCAGGGGCAGGGCGAGCGCACCGAAAAAACCGAAGAACAGCGCCGTGCCGAAGCGGAAGCGGCCGAAAAACGCCGTGCCGAGCGTCGCGCAAATCGCACGGGTGATGAGCGCGAAAAGGAAGAAGACGAGGGCCGCCCGCAAGAAGAGACTTGAACAGGCTCTAACAGTGCTTGCCCAATCAAGCCGATGGCCGCGCATGCCGCCATCGGCTTTTTTGTGGCTGTAGCTCAAAGGTGAAAAAGTTGGGGCAAAGTTCTAAAATGCCGCTTTCAAGCCGCTGCACCACACATGACTTCATCTGCTGTTACGCCTCTTATTTTTGTGACCGGGGGCGTTGTTTCCTCGCTTGGCAAGGGCATCACTGCCGCCTCGCTTGCCGCCATCCTTGAAGCCCGTGGCCTGTCGGTCACGATGATGAAGCTGGACCCGTACATCAATGTTGACCCCGGCACCATGTCGCCGTTCCAGCATGGCGAGGTGTATGTCACCGATGACGGTGCCGAAACCGACCTTGACTTGGGGCATTACGAGCGTTTCATCAATGTGCGGCTCTCGGGCAAGAACTCCATCACCACCGGCAAGATTTATGACAGCGTGATTCGCAAGGAGCGCCGTGGCGATTATCTGGGCGGTACGGTGCAAGTGATTCCGCATATCACCGATGAAATCAAGCGCCGCATTGACGAGGCCACCCGTGGCTTTGACGTGGCGCTGGTGGAAATCGGCGGCACGGTGGGCGATATCGAGTCGCTGCCGTTTCTTGAAGCCATCCGCCAGTTGCGCAGCGAGCGCGGCCCGCAGTCAGCGATGTTCATGCACCTGACCCTGGTGCCGTTCATTGCTGCCGCCGGTGAGCTGAAAACCAAGCCCACCCAGCACTCGGTCAAGGAACTGCGCTCCATCGGCATCCAGCCGGATGTGCTGATTTGCCGTGCCGAGCAGCCGCTGCCCGAGGGCGAAAAACGCAAAATCGCGTTGTTTACCAATGTGCCCGAGCGCGCGGTGATTACCGCGATTGACCTTGACAATATCTACAAGATTCCGTTCTGGCTGCATGAGCAGGGGCTGGACCAGCTGGTGGTGGAGCAACTGCGGCTGGAGTCCAGGGCAGCAGCCAAGGCCGACCTTGCCCAGTGGCAGGCGGTGGTCGATGCCAGCCAGAATCCCGAGGATGAAGTCACCATCGCCGTGGTCGGCAAATACATCGACCATCAGGATGCCTACAAATCAGTGGCCGAGGCGCTCAAACATGGCGGCATTCGCCAGCGCACCCGGGTCAAGCTCAAATGGCTGGAGTCGCAGGATGTCGAGCGTCAGGGCGCGGCCAGGGCACTGGCGGGCGTGGACGGCATTCTGGTGCCCGGTGGCTTCGGCGACCGTGGTTTTGAGGGCAAGGTGCTGACCGCCCAATATGCCCGCGAAGCCGGGGTGCCGTATTTCGGCATTTGCTACGGCATGCAGGCGGCAGTCGTGGATGCGGCACGCAATCTGGCTGGGCTTGCCGGTGCCAACAGCACCGAGAACGACAAAAACGGCCCGCATCCGGTGGTCGGCCTGATTACCGAATGGCGCACCTCAACCGGCGCCATCGAGCGCCGCGACGAGGCCAGCGACCTGGGCGGCACCATGCGCCTTGGCTTGCAGGAGCAGCGCATCAAGCCCGGCACGCTGGCGCACCGGCTGTACGGCCAGGATGTGGTCGGTGAGCGTCACCGCCACCGCTATGAATTCAACAACCATTACCGCGCGCAGCTGGAAGATGTCGGCCTGGTGTTTTCCGCCAAGTCGATGGACGACACCCTGGTGGAAATGATTGAGTGGCCGAACCATCCGTGGTTCCTGGCCTGCCAGGCACACCCGGAATTCCTTTCCACCCCGCGCAAGGGGCACCCGCTGTTCATCGGCTTTATCAAGGCCGCGCGTGAGCATAAGGCCAAAGGTCAACAAGCATGAAACTCTGTGGTTTTGAAGTTGGACTTGACAAACCGTTTTTCCTGATTGCAGGCCCCTGTGTGGTGGAGTCACTGCAATTGCAACTGGATACTGCCGGCAAGCTCAAGGAAATCACCGGCAAGCTGGGCATTCCTTTCATCTTCAAGTCCAGCTTTGACAAGGCCAACCGCACTTCCATCAACAGCTTCCGTGGCCCGGGCATGGAGGAAGGGCTGAAGGTGCTGGCCGAGGTCAAGCGCCAGCTCGGCGTGCCGGTCTTGACCGATGTGCACGAATACACGCCGATGGATGAAGTCGCCAGTGTGGTCGATGTGCTGCAAACCCCGGCGTTCCTGGTGCGGCAGACGGACTTCATCACCCGGGTATGCAGTGCTGGCAAGCCGGTCAATATCAAGAAGGGGCAATTCCTCTCGCCCTGGGACATGAAGCCGGTGGTGGAAAAAGCCCGTGCGACCGGCAATCAGGACATCATGGTCTGCGAGCGCGGCGCGAGTTTTGGCTACAACAATCTGGTCAGCGATATGCGCAGCCTTGCGGTGATGCGTGATACCGGCTGCCCGGTGGTTTTTGATGCCACCCATTCGGTACAGCTGCCGGGCGGGCAGGGCAATGCCAGCGGCGGCCAGCGCGAGTTCGTGCCGGTATTGGCGCGTGCTGCGGTCGCGGTGGGCGTGGCTGGCCTGTTTATGGAAACCCATCCTGACCCGGCCTGTGCGCTTTCGGATGGCCCCAATGCCTGGCCGCTGGGCAAGATGCAGGCCCTGCTTGAAACCCTGAAAGAACTCGATGCCGTCAGCAAGCGCAACGGCTTTCTTGAAACCCAACTTTGATTGAACTGGAAACTGGAACCGACATGAGCACAATCAGCCATATCTGCGCCCGCGAAATCCTCGACAGTCGCGGTAACCCCACGCTTGAAGCGGAAGTGCGGCTTGCCGATGGCAGCTTTGGCCGTGCCGCCGTGCCTTCGGGCGCTTCCACCGGCACCAAGGAGGCGGTGGAGCTGCGCGATGGCGACAAGACCCGCTATCTGGGCAAGGGCGTGCAGAAGGCGGTGGAAAACGTCAATGGCGTGATTGCCGAGGCGCTGAAGGGCATGGATGCAGCTGACCAGAAAGCCCTGGATACGCGCCTGATTGACCTTGATGGCACCGAGAACAAAGGCCGCCTGGGCGCCAATGCGCTGCTGGGCGTTTCCATGGCGGTGGCACATGCGGCGGCAGCCTCGCGCGCCGAGCCGCTGTGGCAATACCTTGCGCAAGGGCGCGCGCCTTTTCTCCCGGTGCCGATGATGAACATCATCAATGGCGGTGCGCATGCCGACAATAATGTCGATTTGCAGGAATTCATGATTCTGCCGGTCGGTTTTGACAAATTCTCCGAAGCCCTGCGCGCCGGTACCGAAGTCTTCCATGCGCTGAAGTCGGTGCTGAAAGCACGCGGCCTGTCCACGGCGGTAGGCGATGAGGGCGGCTTTGCCCCTGACCTGCGCAGCAATGCCGAGGCGCTGGACACCATCATGGAGGCCATCGGCAAGGCCGGTTACAAGGCCGGTGACGACATCCTGCTGGGCCTGGACGTGGCCTCCAGCGAGTTCCACGAAAACGGCAAATACAATCTGACCGGCGAAGGCAAGCGCCTGACTTCCGAGCAGTTTGTGGACTTCCTGGCCGACTGGTGCAGCCAGTACCCCATCATCACCATCGAAGATGGCATGGGCGAGCACGACTGGGACGGCTGGAAACTCCTGACCCAAAAAATCGGCAACAAGGTGCAACTGGTGGGCGATGACCTGTTCGTCACCAACCCGCGTATCTTCAAGCAGGGCATTGATGAAGCCGTGGCCAATGCCATCCTCATCAAGGTCAACCAAATCGGCACGCTTTCTGAAACCCTGGAAGCCATCGCCATGGCCGATGCAGCCGGTTATGCCGCCGTGGTTTCGCACCGTTCCGGTGAAACCGAGGACACCACCATCGCCGATATTGCCGTCGCCACCAGCGCCACGCAAATCAAGACCGGCTCCTTGTGCCGCAGCGACCGCGTAGCCAAGTACAACCAGTTGCTGCGTATCGAACAGGCGCTGGGCAGCGCCGCCAGGTACGCCGGTCGCGGCGCATTTGTGTCGCTCAAAGGCTGAGCGACACCATGCAAAAACGCCATCTGGCACTCATTGCATTGATACTGCTGGGCGTGCTGGCCTGGCTGCAATACCAATTGTGGTTTGGTGTCGGCAACAGGCAAGAAGCCGCCGCACTGGCCGTGCAGCTTGAAGCGCAGCAAGAAAAAAACCAGCGCCTCAACCAGCGCAATGATGCCCTGGCCGCAGAAGTCGATGACCTCAAGGGGCTGACTTCTGGCGGGGCGGCGATTGAAGAACGTGCGCGTGATGAGTTCGGCCTGATAAAGCCCGGCGAAACTTTCTACCGGGTGGTGGACGAGCAGCCAAGGCAAGGCCAGTGAGCAATATGGCGGCCAAACCCTGCTGGTGCGTGATTCCGGCTGCCGGTTGCGGCAGCCGCTTTGGCGGCGATACCCCCAAGCAATATCTACCGGTGGCTGGCAAACCCGTGCTGCTGCATACCCTGGAGGCGCTGTTGACTCATCCGGGTATTGCCGGGGTAGTGCTGGTGTTGCCTGCCAGTGGCGAATGCCCGATTGCGCTGCCGCAGACTTGCCATGGCAAGCCGGTATTGCGCACATCGGGCGGCGCAAGCCGGGCGGCCTCGGTGGCCAATGGCCTGGCGGCCTTACCTGCGGAAGTGGCCGATAGCGATATCGTACTGGTGCACGATGCGGCGCGCCCCAATCTGGCCCATGCGGATGTGGATGCCCTGCTTGCGGCCTTGCAACACAGCCCCGGCGCACTCCTGGCCGCGCCAGTGCGCGATACCCTCAAACGCGCCGATAGTGCAGGGCAGGTGCTTGCCACCGAGCCGCGCCAGGCGCTATGGCGGGCATTGACCCCGCAGGCATTCGCACGCACACCACTGGCCAACGCCCTGGCTGCCGCTGCCGCGCAGGGGATTGAAGTCACCGACGAGGCCATGGCGATGGAACTGGCTGGCGAAAAAGTCCTGCTGGTGGAAGGTCGCGAGGACAATTTCAAAATCACCACCCCGGCAGACCTGGCACGCTTTGCCTGGCTGAAAGAAAACGAGCACTCATGAATATCCGTATCGGACAAGGTTTTGATGTCCACGCCTTTGGCGAGGGCGAGCACATCATGCTGGGCGGCGTGCGCGTGCCGCATAGCCACGGCGTTCAGGCGCATAGCGATGGCGATGTCGTCATCCACGCGCTTTGCGATGCGCTGCTCGGCGCACTGGCGCTGGGCGATATCGGCCAGCACTTTCCACCCAGTGACATGCGCTGGAAAGATGCCGCCAGTGTCGATTTCTTGCGCCATTGCCGGCGCCTGCTGGCCGAGCGTGGCTGGCGCGTGGGCAATGCCGACATCACCGTGATGTGCGAGCGCCCCAAGGTCGGCCCGCATGCCGCCGCCATGCGTGAGCTGCTGGCGCACGAGCTGGGCGTGTCAGCAGATGCCCTCAGCATCAAGGCCACCACCACGGAAAAACTTGGCTTTACCGGCCGCAGCGAAGGCATCGCCGCGATGGCGGTTTGTCTGCTGTTGAGCGACTGACATGCTGCCATACGCCCACGGCGCGCCGGTGATGCGGGCGAAAATCCGCAGCCAGCCGGAAGATTTTTTTGTTGAAGAAATCGACGGCTTTCCGGCCAGCGGCAGCGGCGAACATCTGCTGCTCAGTATCGAAAAACGCGAAAAAAACACCGCAGAAGTGGCACAGAAAATCGCCCGCTGGGCAGGCGTGGCTGATTCTGCTGTGTCTTACGCCGGCCTGAAAGACCGCAATGCCATCACCCGGCAACGCTTCTCGGTCTGGCTGCCGAAAAAGACCGCCCCGGATTTGGCCGGGTTGGAGCAGGACGGCATCCGCCTTTTGGCAAGCCACTGGCATAGCCGCAAACTGCCACGGGGCGCCCTGGCGGGCAACCGCTTTGTGCTATGCCTGCGCGAAGTCGCTGGCGAGCGCGAGGCCATCGAAGCGCGCCTTGCAGCCATCGCCTCAATGGGCGTGCCCAATTATTTTGGCGAACAACGCTTTGGCCGCGACGGCGCAAATCTGGAAAAAGCCCGCGCCATGTTTGCCGGGCGGCGGGTAAAGCGCGAGCTGCGCTCAATACTGCTGTCGGCCGCACGCTCGGAAATCTTCAACCAGATACTGGCCGCGCGGGTGCAGGCTGGCAACTGGAATCAGGCGCTCGAAGGCGAAGTATTCATGCTGGCAGGCAGCCAAAGCATCTTTGGCCCCGAGCCACTGGACGCGGCGATACAGTCGCGTCTGGCTGCATTCGATATTCATCCCAGCGGCGCACTTTGGGGACGCGGCGAATTGCGCAGCCAGCAACACGTCGCGGCACTGGAAACCCGTATCGCCGCCCAATACCCGGATTTGTGCGAGGGGCTGGAAAACGCAGGGCTGAAACAGGAACGCCGCAGCCTGCGGCTGATACCGGAAAACCTCACCTGGCAATGGCTGCAAAAAGATGTATTGCAGCTTGGCTTCCAGCTCCCCCCGGGCAGCTACGCCACCACC
>JAUMYP010000026.1 GCA_030528565.1 Pseudomonadota bacterium | reverse complement strand
CCCCTGTCACAGCCCGTAATTACCCATGTCTCTCAAACCCGTCACCGGCGAAACCCGCCGCATCCGCCGCGCCCTGCTTTCGGTTTCCGACAAGACCGGCCTCATCGAGCTTGCCAACGCCCTGGCGGCACTGGATGTGGAACTTATCTCCACCGGCGGCACCGCCCGTGCACTGCGCGAGGCCGGGCTTGCGGTAAAGGATGTCAGCGAAGTCACCGGCTTTCCGGAGATGATGGATGGCCGGGTGAAGACCCTGCACCCGAAGGTACACGGTGGCCTGCTGGGTCGCACCGGCAGCGACGATGCCGTGATGGCCGAGCATGGCATCGCCGCCATTGACCTTCTGGTGCTGAACCTGTATCCGTTTGAGCAAGTCTCGCAAAAGCCGGATGTCAGTTTTGAGGAGCTGATTGAAAACATCGATATCGGCGGCCCGGCGATGCTGCGCTCGGCAGCCAAGAACTTTGCCCGCGTGGCGGTTGCCACTGCCCCGGCGCAATATCCGGCGCTGCTGGCCGAATTGCAGGCCAATGCTGGCGCGCTGTCGGGCAAAACCCGCTGGCAGCTTTCGGTCGCCGCCTTCAACCGCGTGGCGCAATACGATGCACGCATCAGCGACCTGCTCTCCGCACTCAGTGATGATGGCGAGAAATCCGCTTTTCCGGCGCAGGCCAATGGCAGCGCCATCAAGGTGATGGACCTGCGCTACGGCGAAAACCCGCACCAGCAGGCAGCGTTCTACCGCGATGTCGCCCCTGCCCCCGGCACCCTGGCGACCTTCACCCAGTTGCAGGGCAAGGAACTTTCTTTCAACAACCTGGCCGATGCCGATGCCGCCTGGGAATGCGTGCGCCAGTTCCAGGCACCGGCCTGTGTCATCGTCAAACATGCCAACCCCTGTGGCGTGGCGGTAGCTGCCGACGCCGGCGCCGCCTACGAGGCTGCCTATGCCACCGACCCGACCAGCGCCTTTGGCGGCATCATCGCCTTCAACCGCACGCTGGATGCCGAAACCTGCAAGAGCATTCTCGACCGGCAGTTCGTCGAAGTGCTGATTGCTCCGGACTATGCACCCGCCGCGCTGGAATACGCCCAGAAAAAAGCCAATGTGCGCGTTCTGCGCATCCCGATGGCTGCGCGCCAGGGCACGCCGCTGGAGGTCAAGCAAATCGGTGGCGGCCTGCTGATGCAAAGCGCCGACCTGCGCCAGGTACGCCGCGATGAATTGCGCGTGGTCAGCCGCGTGGCGCCCAGCGAAGCACAGCTGGATGACCTGCTGTTTGCCTGGCAAGTGGCCAAGTTCGTCAAGTCCAATGCCATCGTCTATGCCCGCGACGGGCGCACCATCGGTGTCGGCGCCGGGCAGATGAGCCGGGTGTATTCGGCGCGCATCGCCGGCATCAAGGCACAGGATGCCGGGCTGCAAGTGCAAGGCTCGGTAATGGCCTCGGATGCGTTCTTCCCGTTCCGCGACGGCATCGACGCTGCGGCTGCGGCCGGCATCAAGGCAGTGATTCAGCCCGGCGGCTCAATGCGTGATGCGGAAGTCATCGCCGCCGCTGACGAGCACGGCCTTGCCATGGTATTCACTGGCGTGCGTCATTTCCGCCACTAAAACGCCCTGGGAACCTGTCCAGGGGCTTTTCTCAGCACCTGCAAGGCAACACATGGGTTGCCTTGCCCAATGGCTTGCACCGCCAGCGCCAGGAAAAGCCTTTGAGCAGGCTCTAACGCGTGCATACCCGGAACAAGCGCGCAAACACATCAGGCCGCGCACCGTGGATTTTTCATGGCGTGTTTACGGCTGATGTCACTTGGATGAAGCCTCGGCCTCGCGCCGCTCCAGCTGCGGCATCAGTACGAAAAACAGCAATATTGCCGGGGCGGACACCAGGGCGGTCATCCAGAAGTAATTGCCATAGCCAATCTTCAGCACAATGGCGCCGGAAACGGCCGTCAGCAGTTTGCCCGGCAGCATGGTCAGCGAAGAAAACAGCGCGTACTGGGTGGCGGTAAAACGCTGGTTGACCAGCGATGAGAGAAACGCCACCAGCGTGGTGCCCTGGAAGCCCTGAGCCAGATTTTCGCCGGAAATCACGATGGTGAGTTTTTGCAAATCGCCATTGGCGCCTTCCAGCCAGACATACAGCAGATTGCTGACTGCGCCCAGCAGTACCCCGGCCAGCAGTGGCCATCGCACTCCCCAGCGTGCAATGGCAATACCGCCGAGAAATACCCCGGCCATGCCCACCCAGATGCCATACACCTTGGTAATCGCGGCAATCTGTGTCTTGCTATAGCCCTGGTCAAGATAGAACGGCGCCATGATGCCGCCGCCCAGCGACTGGTCGGAAATCTTGGCCAGCAGGATGAACAGCAGCAGGATGATGGCAAGCGTACTGCCAAAACGGCGGAAGAAATCGGCAAACGGCTCCACCACGCCATGCCGGATGCTTTGCCCCCAGGTTTCATGGCGGATGCGCTGTACCGCAGGCTCGGCTGCCAGCAGCACTGTCACCACCGGAATCAGCATGGCCGCTGCCATCAGTGTATAGACCAGTGGCCAGGACACATGGTCGGCCAGCACCAGGGCGAGCGCGCCGGTTAGAATCAGGGCGATGCGATAACCCAGCGAATAGGTCGCCACCAAGGCGCCTTGCGCCTCTTGCGGGGCGATTTCCACGCGATAGGCGTCCACGGCGATATCCAGCGTGGCACCGGCAAAAGCCACCATCACTGTCACCCAGACAAAGGGCGCCAGCGTATCCGGAGTCAGCATCGCCATGCCCACCAGCCCGGTGATGATGATGATTTGCGCCAGCAGCATCCAGCCACGCCTAAGCCCCAATCGTCCCAGGAGCGGCAGGCGCCATTGGTCAACCAGCGGCGCCCAGAGGAATTTCAGGGTATAGGCAATGCCGGCACTGGCAATCAGGGTGATGTCCTTGAGCACCAGTCCGTTTTCTTTCAGCCAATAGGCCAGCGTCCCGGCCACCAGCAAGAACGGCAGGCCGGAAGCAAAACCGAAGAAAAACATCGTCCAGGCCGAAGGCGCGGAAAACGCCTTCCAGACGCTCATTTTTTGCTTGCCCGCACTCATGCCTGCCACTCCGGCCAGTCATAGTCCACCAGATAAGGGGCGTGGTCGGAGAATTTGGGCTCCGGAAAAATCGCCACTTCACGGATATGTCCGGCCAGCCGGGGCGTCACCAGCTGATAGTCGATGCGCCAGCCGACGTTGTTGGCACGCGCCTGGCCGCGCTGGCTCCACCAGGTGTATTCGGCGGCATCGGGCTTGAGCACCCGGAACGAATCCTTCCAGCCCCCTTCGCGCGGCGTGATGAGGCCATCGTGGCAGTCATCATCAATCAGGCCGGACAGCCAGGCGCGCTCATGCGGCAGGCAGCCGGAGTTCTTCTGGTTGCCACTCCAGTTCTTGATGTCATTGCGGCTGCGCACGATATTCCAGTCGCCGCACAGCACATATTCGCGGCCACTGGCGAGCCATTCATCCAGAATCGGCGCCAGCCAGCGCATCACGTCTTCTTTCACCGCCTGGCGCACTTCGCCAGAGCTGCCCGACGGGATATAAAAAGACACCACGCTCAGATTGCCAAAGCGCGCTTCGATATAGCGGCCTTCTTCGTCAAAGTCCTCGCGCCCAAGCCCGGTGATGACCTCATCCGGCGCACGGCGGCTGTAAATCGCCACACCGCTATAGCCTTTTTTCACCGTGGAATCGCGAAAATGCGCGTGATAGCCCGCAGGCAACAGCTCCGGCACTTGCAATTGCGGCGTTTGCGCCTTGGTTTCCTGTACGCACAACAGGTCGATATCCTGCGCGGCAAACCACTCAAAGAAGCCTTTTTTGGCCGCCGAACGCAGGCCGTTGGCGTTGAAACTCAAAATACGCATCGCGGTATCCGTGTGAATATGGGACGATGATAACAATGCCGCTGGCACTCACACGCTCATCCACTGTCCTTATGAACGACCATCGCTCCCGTTTTCTTGCTGCCGCCCTCAAAGCCCAGGCCCTGCGCTTTGGCGAGTTCACACTCAAGTCTGGCCGCATCAGCCCGTATTTTTTCAATGCAGGCCGGTTTGATTCCGGGCAGTCACTGGCCACGCTGGGACGCGCCTATGCGGACGCGGTGAACGAGGCCGGGCTGGCCTTCGACATGCTGTTTGGCCCGGCCTACAAGGGCATCCCGCTAGCGACCGCAGTGGCCTGCGCGATGGCCGCCGATGGCCGTGATGTACCGCTGGCGTTCAACCGCAAGGAAGCCAAGGCCCATGGCGAGGGCGGCCACCTGATTGGCGCGCCGATGGCCGGGCAGCGGGTGCTGATTGTCGATGACGTGATTACCGCAGGCACGGCTATCCGTGAGGCGCTGGGGCTGATTACCGAAGCCGGGGGCACGGTGGCCGGTATCGTGATTGGCCTTGACCGGCAGGAAATCGTCCGCGAAGGCGACCCGCGCTCGGCCGCGCGCGGTGTGGCCGAAGAACACCAGGTGCCGGTGATTGCCGTCGCTTCCCTGGCCGACTTGCTTGATTTTTCCGCACAAAACGCCGAACTTGCGCAATGGCGCGCCGCACTGGCCGATTACCGCAACCGCTACGGCGCGCGCGCAGACTGAAATCCATCAGGTAAAGCCCATGTCCATCACCCGCTATCTGACGCTGGCCATACTGTTGACTGCCCTGCCGGTTGCGGCGCAAAACAAGCCTGCCGAGCGAAAACTCTATTGCTGGGATGAAGGCGGCCGCAAGGTCTGTGGCGATGCTCTGCCAGCCTCTGCGGTCAACAGTGCCCGCACCGAAATCAGCAGCCGCACCGGCCTGCCCGGTGCACGCACGGAACGGCTCCTCTCGCCCGGCGAGCAGGCTGAAGCCGCCGCGCAAGAGGCCGCACGCCGCCAGGAAGCTGAAAGGATTGCCGCGCAAAAACGCTCGGATACCGCGCTGGCCGAGTCCTATGACAGCGAAGACGCACTGCGGCATGCCTTCAAGGTGCGTTACGAGCTGGTGGATGAGAGCCTGAAAACCAGCCAGATGACCATCAACACCCAGCGCAAGAGCCTGCTGCAACTGATGCGCACCGCCGCCGACCTGGAGCTGGAAGGCAAGCCGGTCACCGAAAAACTCAGCCAGGACATCCAGGCACAACGCGCCGCGCTTGTTGATGCCATGCACATGCAGCAACAGCAACAAGCCGAACGCGGCCTGCTGGACAGCCAGCAACAAGAAGCCCTGGCACGCTGGCGCAAGACGCGCGGCATTGAAGCGGGCACCCCCTGAGCAATCCCGGAAGCGGCCATGACCCCGACATCCTCTCCGCCCCCGGCAACCGCCGAATGGTTCTATGCCGACGCCAGGCACCAGCAGCAAGGCCCGGTTGACCATGAGGCGTTGCTGGACTTGCTCAAGCAGGGGCAGCTCAGAGGCGAGAGCCTGGTCTGGAAAGCCGGAATGGAAAAATGGCAGCCGCTTCACACCGTGCTGGCATTGCCGCCGCAGGAAACCGGCGATGCCCGCTTCAGCCAGCAGGACGCAAACATCCCTGCGCCTGCCCCGGCGGCCAGCGTGCCGCCCCGGCACAACAAAGGCTGCCTGATTGCGCTCGTCGTGGCACTGGTGCTGGGGCTGCTTGCCATTCCCGTCATCGGCATCCTGGCTGCCATCGCCATACCGGCCTATCAGGATTACACCCTGCGCGCCCAAATCGCCAGTACCCTTGTCACGCTCAGTCCTTACCAGCAATCGGTTGCCGCGTTTTATGCCGAGCATGGCCGCTGCCCGGTCAATGGCGAGGCCAGTATTCCCGAACGCGATGATTTCCCGGAGCCCCATATCACCGATGTCTATATCGGCATCGACACCGATGAAGGCCGCTACGAGTGCATCATCGCGCCCACCCTGACCGGCTTTGGCAACCCCAGGCTGGACTACGAAGAACTATGGCTGGCCTATGACGCCGATAACGGTGAATGGCTATGCGGCTCCAGCCTGGCCAACCGAATTCTGCCCAGCAGTTGCAAAAATCCAGACACCCCATGAACGAAAACACCGCCCCGACCCCCGATACCGCAAACTCCGCCGAATGGTTCTATGTCGATGCCCGGCGCCAGCAGCAAGGCCCGCTGACGCATGAGCAACTGCTCGCCCAGGTTCAGAACGGCCTGCTGCCTGCCGATACCCTGGTCTGGAAAAACGGCATGAGTGACTGGCGGCCCGCCAGCGCCATTCCCGGCCTGCTGCCTGCGCCCATGCCCCGGGGCGCCGCACCGCTGCCGTCACTGGCGGCCCCCCTGCCAGCCAGCGCCGATATTGACCGCAGCGATATCGTCTATGCCGGTTTCTGGCGGCGCGTGGCGGCCAATGTGATTGATAGCCTCATCGTGGGCATGCTGTCCTACATCATCATCATTCCGGTGATGCTGGTTGCCGGTTTTTCGCTGGCCGCATTTGCCGGCGATATCCCAAGCGGGCAGGAAAGCGCCTTCACCTGGCTGATGCTGGGCCTGTATCCGCTGCTCTATACCCTGCACGCGATTTACTACGGCTGGTTGCAGTCGCGCCCGGCACAGGCCACGCTCGGCAAGATGGCCTGCGGCATCAAGGTGGTTGGCAATAATGGCGAGCGCATCAACTTCTGGCGCGGCTTTGGGCGCTACTTCGCCTTTGCCTTCGTGTTTGTTTTCACTTTGGGCATCGGCACGCTCATCGCCGCCTTTACCGACCGCAAGCGCGCCCTGCACGACATGATGTGCAGCACCCTGGTGGTGGACAAATGGGCCTATAGCCCGCACCCGGAGCTGCAAACCCGCAGCCTTGATACCGTCACCAAGGTGGTGCTGGCCCTCTACGCCGTCCTGCTTGTGTTGGTGTTCCTGTTCGCCATGCTGGTGACAATGATTGCCATTGGCGGACAGGCATAATCCTTGCGCGTTTCACCAATCTCTTGAGTAATTCCGATGTCCAAGCATTTGCTTATCGTTGAATCTCCGGCCAAGGCCAAAACCATCAACAAGTATCTGGGCAAGGATTTCCAGGTACTGGCCAGCTATGGTCATGTGCGCGACCTGGTGCCCAAGGAAGGCGCGGTTGACCCCGAGCACGGCTTTGCAATGCGCTATGACCTGATTGAAAAGAACGAAAAGCATGTGGCCGCCATCGCCAAGGCCGCGCGCGAGGCAGACGATATTTACCTGGCGACCGACCCGGACCGCGAGGGGGAAGCCATCAGCTGGCATATCGCCGAGATTCTGAAAGAAAAAAAGCTGCTGCAAGACAAGCCGCTGCACCGCGTGGTGTTTACCGAAATCACCCCGCGCGCGATTCGCGAGGCCATCGCCCATCCCCGGCAGATTTCCGCGCCGCTGGTGGATGCCCAGCAGGCACGCCGTGCGCTGGATTACCTGGTCGGCTTCAATCTCTCGCCGGTGCTGTGGCGCAAGGTGCAGCGCGGCCTGTCGGCCGGCCGCGTACAGTCCCCGGCGCTGCGCATGATTGTCGAGCGCGAGGAGGAAATCGAAGCCTTCCAGGCGCGCGAATACTGGACGATTGAGGCCGATTGCGCCCATCCTTCGCAGCACTTCAGCGCCAAGCTCAGCAAGCTTGATGGCGAGAAGTTCGAGCAATTCACCCTCACCGATGGCGAGGCCGCCGAAGCTGCGCGCAGCCGCATCCTGGCCGATGCCCAGGGCGTTCTGCATGTCACCGATGTCGCCAGCCGCGAGCGCAAACGCCGCCCGGCACCGCCGTTCACCACCTCCACCTTGCAGCAGGAGGCCGCGCGCAAACTCGGCTTCACCACCCGCAAGACCATGCAGGTGGCGCAGAAACTCTACGAAGGCATCAATATCGGCGAGGAAGGCACGGTCGGGCTTATCAGCTATATGCGTACCGACTCGGTCAGCCTCTCGCAAGATGCACTCTCTGAAATCCGCGACGTGATTGCGCGTGATTTCGGTATCAGCGCACTGCCGGACAAACCGAACTTCTACCAGACCAAATCCAAAAACGCGCAAGAAGCCCACGAAGCCATCCGCCCGACCTCGGCGCTGCGCACCCCGGCGCAGGTGGCGCGCTTCCTGTCCGATGACGAGCGCCGCCTGTATGAACTCATCTGGAAGCGCAGCGTGGCCTGCCAGATGATTCCGGCCACGCTCAATACCGTGACCGTGGAACTGGCTGCCGGCAGCCGCCATGCCTTCCGCGCCAGCGGCACCACCGTGGTGGTGCCGGGCTTCCTGGCGGTCTATGAAGAAGGCAAAGACCAGAAAAACACCGAAGACGATGACGAAGGCCGCAAGCTGCCGGCCATGAAGCCAGGGGAGAACATTCCGCTGGCCGCCGTGCAGGCACAGCAGCACTTCACCCAGCCGCCGCCGCGCTATACCGAAGCCTCGCTGGTGAAGGCGCTGGAGGAATACGGCATCGGCCGCCCCTCCACCTATGCCTCCATCATCCAGACCCTGCTGTTCCGCCAGTACGCCGAGCTGGAAGGCCGCGCCTTCCGCCCCACCGATGTTGGCCGCGCGGTCAGCAAATTCCTCTCCGCGCACTTCACCCGCTATGTGGATTACGACTTTACCGCCAATATGGAGGACGACCTTGATGCCGTCAGCCGCGGCGAGGAGGACTGGATTCCGCTGATGGAAAAATTCTGGGGGCCGTTCAAGGCGCTGGTCGCCGACAAGACCGAGAGCCTGGACCGCACCGATGCCGGTAGCGCACGCACCCTGGGGATTGACCCGGCCAGCGGCAAGGAAGTCAGCGCCCGCATTGGCCGCTTCGGGCCGATGGTGCAAATCGGCAGTGTCGATGATGAAGAAAAACCCAGGTTTGCCTCGCTGCAACCGGGGCAGAGCATTTATTCCATCACCCTGGAAGCGGCGCTCAAACTGTTTGAAATGCCGCGCAAGCTTGGCGAATCCAACGGCGAGATGGTCAGCGTCGGCATTGGCCGCTTCGGCCCGTTTGCCAAGCGCGGCAGCACCTATGCCAGCCTGAAAAAAGAAGACGACCCCTACGCCATCACCTTCGAGCGCGCCGTGGCGTTGATTGAGGAAAAAGAAGAAGCCGCCCGCAACCGCATCATCCTGCAATGGGAAGGCAGCGATGTGCAGGTCTTGAATGGCCGCTTTGGCCCGTATGTCTCCGATGGCCAGATGAACGGCAAAATCCCCAAAGACCGCGACCCGAAAACGCTGACGCTGGAGGAGGCCACGCAAATGCTAGCCGAAACTGGCAAGCCGGTACGCAAGGGCTGGGGCAAGAAGGCCGCCAGCAAGACCGCAGCCAAAAAAGCCCCGGCCAAGAAAGCTGCAACCAAGAAAACGGCTACCAAGAAGGCAGCCGCCAAAAAGGTCACAAGCAAGAAAGCCGCCAGCAAAAAAACCGCAGACAGTGATGAGGCGCCGTTCTGATTCGGCCAACGGCAAATGAATCAGGACAGCCCCATCAGCCCCCAACAGGCCGCCCGCCTTCTGGCGGCGGGCGGCCTGCTGCTCTACCCCACCGAAGGCGTCTGGGGGCTGGGCTGCGACCCGCGCAATCCGGCTGCGGTACTGCGGCTTTTGCGCATCAAACAGCGCCCCGTGGAAAAAGGGCTGATTCTGGTAGCCGCCGACGAAACCCAGCTTGCCCCGTTTATCGACATGCAGCAGCTTGAACCACCACAACAGGCCGCAGTGCGGGAAAGCTGGCCGGGCGCCCATACCTGGGTTGTGCCTGCAAGCGCCACTGCACCCGGCTGGATTCGCGGTGCCCATCCCGGCATTGCCGTGCGGGTTTGCGCACACCCCGGGGTCATCGCCCTGTGCCGCGCCTTTGGCAGCGCCGTGGTTTCCACCAGCGCCAATTTTTCCGGGCAAACCGCCCCCACTGCCCGCGCCGCCATCGACCCGGCACTCATCGCAGCCACCGATGCCGTGCTTTGCGGTGAAACCGGCGGACGCGCCACCCCCAGCAGCATCCGCGATGCCCGCAGCGGCCAGACCCTGCGCAGCACCGGATGAGCAACATTAGCGCGGCATTTCCCTCATTCGGCAACACAGGGCATCATGCCCGCATGCACCTACTTTTTCAGCCCTTGGCATGCTGTGCATTTCCGGCGGCCTCTGTGGTGCATGCCGATGACTTGACCGTGTACTGCGCCCACTGCCCGCCGCTGATGATGATGTCATGAATTATCTTGCCCACGCACACCTGGCTCACTACAGCGATGAAGCCATCTTGGGGGCCATCCTGGGGGATTTTGTCCGCGGCCAGAGCGCACTGGCTGATTGGCCAGCCGTGGTTCGACAGGAAATCCTCCGCCATCGGCAAATAGACAGCTATACCGACAGCCATCCTGAAACCATGCAGCTTCGCAACCTGTTTGCCAAAGGTGAGCGACGCTATGCAGGCATCGTGCTGGATATGTATTTCGATCACTGCCTGGCGCGCGATTGGTCACGCTGGAGTGACAAATCGCTGACACAGTTTTGCCAGCGCGTGTATCGCATATTGAATACCGACTTGCACCGCCTGCCCGCACCATTGGCCGCTCAAGCACCACTCATGCAGGCACATGACTGGCTGGGCAATTACCAGCACCTTACCGGGACAGCGCGTGCCATTGCGGGCATTGCCCGGCGCCTGTCGCGCAACGGCGAACGCCTTGTTGCCTGCTTCCATACCCTGGTGCAACATCAAGCCGAGGCGGATGCTGCATTTGCACGCTTCTTCCCGCAATTACTGCATGACTTCCCCATGCCCAGCGAACACCCCAATCTGGCGCATGAATCGGTTACCCTCGACACCCGACTTGCCCAATGTCGCTACTGATGATGTGCCGTGCACTCCCCCTGCTAACCTTGCTGCTGGCCCTGCCCCCAACAAGCCAGGCACAAAGCGCCGATACCGTCACCATCTATCGCTGCGTGGATACCGCAGGCATCGTCACCCTGCAGAACGGCAAACCCTGTGCCAAAGGGCAGCAGCAACAATCCCGGCGCCTGGATGTCCCCGCTGCACCATTGCCACCCCCCATGCCCGAGGCAGTACCAACACCACCTGCTCCAGCACCCGAGCCAGCCCCTGCCACCTGGCCTCCAGTAACGCCTCCAGCTACGCCGGTGATTGCAGCCAGGCCCGCAGCACCACTGCCTCCCCCACCGCTATACCGCTGCCGCACCTGGGGCGGCAAAAACAGTTATTTAAATGAGGACGGCAACCCGCCCAAACGCTGTGAACCCCTCCGGGTGCAGGGGCTGGATGGCAGTGCCAATGCAGGCGGCATCGAAGCCTGCGAGATGCGCGAAGACCATTGCGACCGCATCCCGGACGAAGAACTATGCACGGCTTGGAACGAATACAACCGCCAGGCCGAATCCATGGTGCGGCTGGGAAACCCGGATATTGCCGCCAAGGCCAACGCACTTTATGGCCGCACCCAGCGGGTGATGAACACCACCACCTGCGCTGATACAGCGTCACCATAAAGCGCAAGAAATCATTCCCCCGTCAAAACCCATAAGCCAGAAAACCTCCATCCACCGCGATACACTGCCCGGTGATGTAAGAAGCCGCAGGCAGGCACAGAAACGCCGCCAGCGCAGCAACTTCATGCGGCTCACCAATCCGTCCCATCGGCGTACGCAGCAGCACGTCATCCAAATAGTCCGGGTCAGCCAGTTTGGGTGAAGTGCGGCGGGTACGGATATACCAGGGGGCGACGCTATTCACCCGCACACCATCCTCGGCCCACTCCACCGCCAGATTGCGGCTCATCTGGTGCAGCGCCGCCTTGCTCATGCCATAAGGCACACCGGTACGCACATGCGTGACACCGGAAACACTGCCGATATTGACGATGGCCGATTGAGCATGACGGGCCAGCAAGGGATGCGCCAGACGGCACATTTCAAACGCACTGAAGGTATTGATTTCAAAAATCTCGCGCCACTCAGCCTCGGTATAGTCATTGGCCGCGCGGCTCAGGTTACCACCGGCATTATTGACAAGGATATTAAGCTCCCCCCCAAAGTCTGCCGCCCAGCCCATCAGCGCCTGACGTTCATCCGCATCACTGACATCAGCCGCAAACGCATACGCCTGCGCACCGGGCAGCTCGCTTTCAAGCTCCTCACGCGCCGCCTCCAGCGCATCTTCATCGCGGGCACTCATCAATACCACAGCCCCCAGGCGCATCAGCTCCTCGCTGATGGCACGCCCAATTCCGGCACTTGCCCCCGTCACCAATGCCAATTGCCCATCCAGCCGCCAACGCATCCTGTTCATCGCATTTCTCCAAGAAACATCCGCCTGCCATGATAATGGTGCACCGTCCTGGAGCACTGCCATGAAACACCTGTCGCTGATTTTCATTGCTTTTGCACTCTCCGCCTGCGTGAACTCAACGTCGCCACCGGAAGAAAAACACGACCATCTGCGCCGTCACATTGAAGCACCGCTGGACAAGGCCAAGGCAATAGATGCACTGCAACAGCAGGCAGAAGAACAGCGCCAACAGCAACTGGATGCACTCACTCAATGACGCTGCCTTCCATCGACTTACCGCAGTTGCACGTCGATTATGTGGCCGCTGCGCAACTGCAAGACATGTTGCAGCGCGATGATGTGCTCGCCGTTTTCGGTTTTGGCGCAAATGCGCCACATCTTGATGACCCGCGCTGGCTGCGTGTGCCGCTAAAAGCATTTGCCCGTGCGCCGCTGGAGGTCTGGTACTGCGACACACCTGTTGCACATGGCCGTGATGGCCCGATCCAATGGTCTTGCAATGCGCACTTTATGTTCGGTGCAGTGGAAGTGGCCGAGCTTGATGGTGACATCTGTTCGGCAGCAGAGCAAGCCTATGCGCAACTTGAGTTGCATCTGCAAAAACAAGGCTTTACGCATATTTTGCGCATCTGGAACTATATGGGCGGCATTACCGAAGGCGAGGAAGATACCGAGCGTTACCGCCAGTTTTGCGTGGGGCGGGTTCGGGGCATGAGCGAGCTGCACACCGAGGCACTGCCTGCCGCCACTGCCATTGGCCGCAGTGATGGCAAACGCATCCTGCAAGTGTATTGGCTTGCCGCCAGAGCCCCCGGACAGCCGGTGGAAAACCCGCGCCAGCTCAGTGCCTACCACTATCCGCGCCAGTACGGCCCACAATCGCCGAGCTTTGCCCGCGCGATGCTGCCACCCGACACCTTGCAAACCCCACTGCTGCTTTCCGGCACCGCCGCCATCGTCGGCCACCAATCGCAACATGCGGGCGAAGTTCTGAAGCAACTGGACGAAATCTTTGTCAATCTTGACGCCTTGCTCAACGCCGCCCGCAAGCATCGCCCCACGCTGCCTGCCAGGCTTGATGCCAGCACCCGGCTGAAAGTCTATGTCCGCGATGCCGCCGACCTGCCGCAGGTTGAGCGTGCCCTGGCCGAACGGCTGGGTACGGAAGTGCCCTATATGCTTGTGCATGCAGCCGTTTGCCGCCGCGAACTGGCCATAGAAATCGACGGCGTGCATGGCCAGGCGGCTCATAACCCATGAATACCTCCCTGCCTCCGCAACCCAATTGGATAGCCATCGTCAGTCTGGCCTGGGGCATCTTGTCCCTTGTTGGCACACTGCTGCTCATGCTGCCTGCCCTGGGTTTTGCGCCGCCCTTGCCGGCATGTACCTACATCCCGCCGTATATCCTCATGCCGTTTGGCATCCTCGGCATCATCGTCTCGATGATCGCCATTCTCCAAAAGAATTCCCGTCACCTGGCGATTATCGGGCTACTGCTCAACGCTATCGCCCTGTTGCCCGCCGGTATTTTCCTGTTGCTCCATACTTCTCTTTTATTGCTTTGACACCGAGCCTGTATCCTTGGCGCTCACGTTTTCATGGGAGAGCACAATGGGCACTTTCAGCCTGATCTGGGGCATCTGCGCAATTCTCGGCATGATGCTGGCGATGATTCCGCTGCTGGGCTGGCTCAACTGGTTCAATATCCCGTTTGCCATCCTTGGCCTGATTGTTTCGGCCATCGGCATGTCCGGCGCACGCCGCAGCAATGCCGCCGTCGCCGGGCTGGTGCTCTGCCTGATTGCCACCGTGCTGGGCGGCATCCGGCTGATGCTCGGCGGCTTCATTCTGTAACTTAAAATACCGGCATGAGCTACTTCCCCCATACCCGTCCGCGGCGGATGCGCCGCGATGATTTTTCCCGCCGGCTGATGCGCGAAACCACCCTCAGCGCCAACGATTTCATCTATCCGGTCTTTGTCCATGAGCTTGAAGGTCGCGCGCCGGTCGGCTCGATGCCCGGCATTGAACGGCTTTCGATTGACGAATTGCTGAAAGTCGCAGAACAGATGTGCGAGCTGGGCATTCCCGCCATCGCCCTGTTCCCGGTCACCACGATGGAAGCCAAGTCGCTGGATGCCGCCGCCGCCTGGGATGAAAACGGCCTGGCACAGCGCGCGGTGCGGGCGCTGAAATCGCGCTTTCCGCAGTTGGGGGTCATCACCGACGTGGCGCTTGACCCGTACACCAGCCACGGTCAGGACGGGCTGCTGGATGCAAGCGGCTATGTGATGAATGACGAAACCGTCGAGGCGCTGGTCAAACAGGCGCTCTCCCATGCCCGTGCCGGGGCCGACGTGGTCGCGCCCAGCGACATGATGGATGGCCGCATCGGCGCCGTGCGTGCCGCGCTGGAGGCCGAAGGCCATATCCATACCCGCATCCTGGCCTACAGCGCCAAGTACGCCAGCGCCTTCTACGGCCCGTTCCGCGATGCGGTCGGCAGCGCCGCCGCGCTGGGCAAGGCCGACAAATACACCTACCAGATGGACCCGGCCAACAGCAATGAGGCGCTGCGCGAAGTGGCGCTGGATATCGACGAAGGCGCCGACATGGTGATGGTCAAGCCCGGCCTGCCCTACCTCGATATCGTGCGCCGGGTGAAGGACGAATTCGGCATGCCGACTTTCGTGTATCAGGTCAGCGGCGAATACGCCATGCTCAAGGCCGCCGCACAGAACGGCTGGCTGGACGAGCGCGCCACCGCGCTGGAGGCGCTGCTCGCCATCAAGCGCGCTGGCGCCGACGGCATCCTCAGCTATTTCGCGCTGGATGCGGCACGCTGGCTGAAGGCGGGGGCATAAGCCATGAGCGCACTTGCCATCCGCCATGCCCGTACCGAAGACGCCGCCGCCATTGCCCGGCTGGCCGCCCAGCTCGGCCACAGCGTCAGCGAGCAGGACATCCTGCGCCGCCTGCGCAAGATGCTGGACACGCCCACGCAGGCGGTATTCGTCGCCTGCGACGATGACGACCGGGTACTGGGCTATGTCGCCACCGAGCAACGCCTGCTGCTGGAAAGCGGCGTCCAGGTGGAAATCGTCGCGCTTGCCGTTGACCAGAGCCTGCGCCGTGGCGGCACCGGCCGCGCGCTGGTGTCCGCCGCCGAACTCTGGGCATTCAAGCGCGGCGCCAAAAGCCTGCGGGCCGATGTCGATATCGGGCTGGAAGCTGCCCATGCGTTCTATCCCGGCATCGGCTATCTGGCAGAAAAAAACCGGCACGGCTATCTGCGCGAACTAAGCTGAGCACGCATGCCGCCCAAGGTTCCCCACTACGCCGTCCTCGGCCAGCCGGTCGCGCACTCGCTCTCGCCGCAAATCCATGCCGAATTCGGCAAGCAGTGCGGCATCCCGGTAATTTATCTGCGCCTTGATACCGGCGAGCTTGGCCTTGCCGGCACCCTGGCGCGTTTTGCCCGGGCCGGTGGCGTGGGCGCCAATATCACCGCGCCGCACAAGGCCGAGGCCGCGCAGCTATGCCAGTCACTGGGCTATCGCGCGCAACAGGCAGGCATCGCCAACACCCTGATTTGGCGCAATGGCGCCTGGCATGGCGCCAATACCGATGGCAGCGGCCTGCTGCGTGACATCCGCGAACGCCACGGGCTGAGCCTTGAAAACCGCCGCGTCCTGCTGCTGGGCGCCGGTGGCGCCGCCCAGGGCGTTGCCCCCTCATTGCTGGAAGCGGGCATCCGCCAGATGGTGATTGCCAACCGCAGCGCCGGGCGCGCCCGCCAACTGGTTGAGCGATTCGATACTGCCGACCGCGTACAGACTTGCACGCTGCAAGCCCTGTCTGACATCGGCAGCTTTGACCTTATCCTCCAGGCCACCTCCGCAGGCCTCCATGCCCAGGACTTGGCGCTGCCCGCTTCCATCCTTGAGCCAGACAGCGTGTGCATCGACCTCAATTATGGCCGCGCCGCACTGCCCTTTACCGCATGGGCGCGCAGCCAGCGTTGCGAACGTGTTGCCGATGGTCTGGGCATGCTGGTCGAGCAGGCCGCCGATGCCTTTGAATTCTGGCATGGCATCCGCCCCGACACCGCCCCGGTTTACAACAAACTGCGCATCAGCGCACGGCTGTAATCAAGGAAGGTCTGGGTATTCAGAGGCTTCTCAAGCCTCGCGGCGCTGGCCGGTGAGATATTCGTCTTTGAGCTTGACGTAGTGACTGGCGGAGTAGAACAAACCCTCAATCTCCGCATCGCTCAGCTTGCGGGCAAACCTGGCCGGGCTGCCCAGCCACATTTCGCCTGCGCCCACGCGCTTGCCGGGCGGCAGCAAGGCACCCGCGCCCAGAAAGCCGTGCTGCTCAATCACTGCCCCATCCAGCACTACCGCGCCCATGCCCACCAGGCAGGCATCGGCAATCTGGCAGGCGTGGATGATGGCCTTGTGGCCGATGGTGCAGTCATTGCCAATCACGGTGGCAAAACCGCCGCGTCTGGCATGCGGGCCGTCATGGCTGACATGGATTACGCAGCCGTCTTGCACATTGGTGCGCGCGCCGATACGCACAAAGTTGACATCGCCCCGGATTACCGTGAGTGGCCAGACCGAGGCATCATCGCCCAGCAGCACATCGCCAATCACGCAGGCGCTGGGGTCTATATAGACGCGCTCGCCGATAACCGGCTGTTTGTCGAGGTAGCTGCGGAGCATATTCATCCTGCCAGTATAAGCATTTGCCCCCTCTCACCGCGCAGCGGCAAACCCCCTACAATATGCGAATGAAAATCGCTTCGTGGAATGTCAACTCGCTCAATGTGCGCCTGCCGCATCTGCTGCAATGGCTGGCCGATTTCCAGCCGGATGTAGTCGGGCTACAGGAAACCAAGCTCGAAGATGCCAGGTTTCCCGCCACGGCCATCCAGCAGGTCGGCTATGAAGTGGTCTTTCACGGCCAGAAAACCTATAACGGCGTGGCGCTGCTCTCGCGCGGCGGCGCATTGCAGGACGTGCAGCGCGGCATTCCCGGCTTTGACGACCCGCAGGCGCGGGTGATTGCCGCCACCGTCAATGATGTGCGCATCGTCAACCTGTACGTGGTCAACGGCCAGGACATCGGCACCGACAAATACGCTTACAAGCTGCGCTGGCTGGCCGCCGTGCACGACTGGCTGGCCGAAGACCTCAGGCACTGGCCGAAGATGGTGGTGATGGGCGACTTCAATATCGCTCCGGATGCCCGCGATGTACCTGACCCGGCAGTGTGGGACGAAACCCACATCCTGACCTCAGGCGCAGAGCGCGAGGCGCTGGCGCGCATCCAGTCGCTCGGTTTTAGCGATGCCCTACGCCTGCATCACCAGGACGCAGGCATGTTCAGCTGGTGGGATTACCGCCAGGCCGCCTTCCGCCGCAATCTTGGCCTGCGCATCGACCTGACCCTGGTATCGGATGCACTCAAAAACGCCACGCAAGCAACCGGCATCGACCGCACACCACGCACCTGGGAACGCCCCAGCGACCACGCCCCGGCCTGGCTGCAACTGGCCGCCTGAAGTCCTCCATAACCACACCCAACGGAGCATTGTCATGAACGAAAACAGCCGCAGCCGCCGCCTGAAAGAGGCCACCCGCGACACCCATGACCGCCTCGACAAGAGCATCATGGCCGAGGACATTTTCTCAAGCCAGGCACAGTTCGCCCGCTTCCTGCGCGTGCAATACCGCTTCCACCGCGATGTCGATGCCCTGTATACCAAACCGGAGCTGGTGCCACTGCTGCCGGAGCTGGATGCCCGCCGCCGTCTTGCCCAGGTCACGCAGGATCTCCGCGACCTCGGCACCCCGCTGCCCGAGGCCGCCGCAGGCAAGCTGGACAGCAGCACCGCACTGCCGGAAGCACTGGGCTGGCTGTATGTGGCCGAAGGCTCGAATATCGGCGGCACCGTGCTGTACAAACTGGCCTCCAGCAAGCTGGGGCTGAATGCCGAACATGGCGCGCGCCACCTGGCGGCACACCCCGATGGCGCGGCACGGCACTGGCGTGAATTCACCCGCGCACTGGATGAAATCGCACTTTCCGAAGCCGAAGAAGCGCGCGTATTTGCTGCGGCCAACCAGGCCTTTGCCACCGTGCAGGGCTATGTCAACGAAGAGTTCGCCAAGGGCTGAGTTCAGGCGGGCACGATGCGCTGGTTCTGGTTCACCTGCGGATGGCTGATGCTGGTCATGGCCGGCATCGGCGCCGTACTGCCGGTCATGCCAACCACCATTTTCCTGATTCTTGCCGTGACCTGCTTTGCCCGCAGCTCGCCGCGCCTTGAAGCGTGGCTGCTCAATCATCCACGTTACGGCGCCAGCCTGCGCGCCTGGAAATACCAGCGCGCCATCTCGCGCGCAGGCAAGTTCTGGGCCTGCACCGGCATTGGCATTGGTTTTTTGATTTTTCTTTTTGCCGGCCCTCCGGGCTGGCCCTGGACGCTGGCGGTTGCAGCTTTCATGCTGGCTTCGGCAGGCTGGATTACAACCCGCCCCACCCCATCGCCAGATATCTGAGAGCCTGTTCAAAGGCTCTGAACTGCATTGTCTGGATAACGCCACATACGACAACGCCCGGCAATGCCGGGCGTTGTCGGTCATGAAAACAAGTGCTTTATCAGCGCGCCTTGCCGCGCGTAAACAGATTCACGATAAGCAGCAAAATCACCGCGCCGACCAGCGAATACAGGAACGACATCACGGTGATGCCGTCGTTGATGCTGCCGCCGCCGAACAGAAAACCGGCAAGCGCCGCACCGACAATACCCACCACCACATTCAGGATGATGCCCTGCTGTGCATCGCGCTTCATGATGATGCTGGCCAGCCAACCGACAATACCACCCACAATCAACCAGATAATGAGGCCCATTGAAAATCTCCTTGTTTGAAAGTTGTCCCGTTCCGGGAGTGCGCGCAGTCTGGCGAAAGTCATGTGATGAACGTGTCATGACAGGTGAAAAAATTACTTTTGTATTCAGCAACTTGCACTGGATGTGAAAGTGTGAAACACATCTCAGTCTGCCCCGGCAAGCAGCGCCAGCAAGGCTTGCCTTGGCCATCTGCCGATACAAGTATTTTCGGCACACCATACGCTATCAGGTTAGGCTTGCCCGATGAGCCACCTCCCCGCACATACCCTGTTGCCTCATTCTCCCGGCAGCCATGCCGAAACCCTTGCGCGCGACTGGCTGACGCAACAGCTGCAATACCCCGCACAGCTACCGCTGTACCGCGATGCCCGCGGCCGTCCACGCCTGGCCACCCCGCTGGATGATATCGACATTAACTGGAGCCATAGCGGTGAAAAGCTGCTGGTCGCCTGCGGCAAAGACCTGATGGTCGGCTGCGACCTGGAATATATCCGCCCACGCCCCAATGCCCTGAAACTTGCCCGGCGCTTTTTTCACCCGCAAGAAACCGACTGGCTGGCAAGCCTCCCGCAAACCGAACGGGAGATTGCCTTCCTGCACCTGTGGTGCGCCAAGGAAGCCATCCTCAAAGCCCACGGCCACGGCCTGTCTTTCGGCCTGGAAAAACTCTGCCTCAGCCTTGCCCCCACCGGCCTTGTCATTACCGAGTGTCACCCACAACTGGGCAAGCCCCAGGACTGGCAACTTTCTAGCTTCAGCCCCGAGCCGGGTTACTGGGCAGTGCTGGCGTGGCGAGAAGTCGATTGACGCAATTTCAAAAATTCCCCACCACCGGATACATGATCTCGCCCCAATCGGTATCCGGATTTTCCTCCATCAAGCCAATCACCACCGGAACGATGGCCGACAGCAGTGCAATCGCATCCTTCAGCTGCACACGATTCAAGCGGCTACCACAAGTAGCACCGCCATGTACCAATTGATTACGCAGCACATACAGCCGACTGAAAACAATCGAATAAACCTTGGCGGTATCACCGGACAGCACCGCTGCCACCGCCTGCTTCTTGGCAGCGGCAAACTGCTGCTCCCAGCGGCCACTGGAGTCGTGGTCGCGAAGCGCCTGCCAAAACGGCTGGAACACGAACTTGTTTTCGATCAATGTCCGTACCGGACCAGTAAAGCGCTCCATCAAAATCCTGTGCAGTACCTGCTCCTTATCCACCTTTAGCAACGCCCGGATAAACCCGGCCAGTTTCTCGCGCTCACTTTCGCTCTCGCCAAATGCCCGCGCATAGGCAGCATTCAGCGCCACCCAGAGAAACACGAAACGCCCGTCCAGATCATCCCCGGCACACGCCTCTGCCCGCGCCAGCCAACTGCTGGCGCGGTGCAGACGGATGCGGTAGTTTTGATTGAAGCCGTCTTCAATCATGAAATCGCAAACCATTACAAAAACATGTCCTGAGTACCAACCCACTGCTCTGGATAAAGCACAATTACAGCCCCGTGCTCTGGCTCCCATGAGCACTCTAGCAGCAAGCCGAAACTACCATCGCGCTTAAAAAACAGGGCAGTGGGGGCTGCGCTTGCGTGGGCAAGCCTTTCCTTTTGTGCATATTTCGCAAAAATCTCAACACTTGTTTTTTCATAGCGAGCCTTGTTTTTCTCGAATTCCGCGAATGCGGCCTCCTGTTCAGGCGAAAGCCTCTCACCCTCAAATGCAGAAAAAACGCATTCAATACGCATGTTTTCTTCGAATTGAAAGTCAATCGACTTTTTCCATCCAAAATCAAAAACGAAGCCTTTCATCTCCATGGATTACACCCCACCTTTAATAGCCTTATTTCTTTCATCCAATATTGACACCCCGCCCCTATGCCGAGTATTGCAGTGCACCTCCCTAGGGACAAGCTGAACAGTTTTGCAGTCTTGGTGCTCGTGCCAAGTATAATTATGTTCACGCCTCCAATTTTCCACATCACGGGGACTCCAATCCGTTTTACCGTCTTTCCCTTCCACCGACCATTTCTCAGCCAGCTTTTCTGCCGCCTTGGCATAGTTTTTGTAGCGATCGGTTGTCATACCCTCAATTTCAACTTCAGCCTCGGCAACCGGAGTAAAATCGGCAAAGTAGTCTTCCCTAATTTCACCATTGACTTCATAAGATTCTTTTTTGTACTCAATCCCATCTATGTCATACTTATCCAAAATCTCCCCATAGGTAAGATTCTCAGGGTTTGAGTTCCCCCTACCTCCATTCGGGATTTTATCCAAATCTGGCCTCCAAGTGGACTCCCCTTTGCCCCCTACCCATGAGCCACCTTTAGGAATACAATAAAATTCAGGCCTAAAATCTGAAATATCCCGCTCCTTTGGAATCAACTTCTTGAGATAATCCGCAAGACTTCCCGAGTCCCCAGGATTAACAAAGCCCGTATCCTTGAAAAAGTTCATCGCACAACCTCCAGCATTGCATGCTCCTTTACTCGATTCAATTCATGAAAAATATTTTTACGCACATCATCATCTAACCGGCAACTCAAAACACAGCAATCAGTTAACATAAAAATTAAATCTCTCGAGACCCTTTGATCCAGTATGGAACACAGCTCCAGTTGGAGCTCATCAACCATTCCATTAAGAACGGGCTCTTTCACGGGCTTCATGCCCTTCAAGTGCCTTTCCACGATCTGACTGACACGCCTACGCAGGCCCAAAGCACTGATCAATACAGAGGCATCTTCTTGACAACTCCCTGTCTTGGACAAGAAATAATCATGCTCTCGATTCATGACTTTGATCTTGGAAGCTACCGGCAGATCAAAAATATCAATCCCGCGCAAAACGAGGTCAATATCCACTTTTTCCATCATTGGCATATATGCATTCAGGAATAGTCGGGACAAGTGCAAGTTGAATACACCTCTGTCAACACTCCCCTCGAATTTAACTACCCCTCGATATTCATACGCCATCTCATTTTCGGGGAAACGACTAACCTCGCACAATACCGGCTCCAGCCAATTATTTTGATAAACCACGGCAACGCCGCGAGGTAGCTTGGCGATTTCTTCAAGCTGCTCATCCTGCAAGGCTGCGGCCTTGCCTACCAAGCGGCGATCGGATTCCTCCGGCAGGCGCATGATGACCTTGGTATTGGTATTGCGAATCGCCGCCATATCCACCATGGCTGGGGATTGGTCAACAATGACAAAGCCTTCGCCATATGTACGCATTTCAGCAATGGAGTTGACCAGCATTTCAACCGCCTTGCCCGCCACATTGGCACCTTCCTGACTTTGCTCGGTGGAGGTGCGACGCAAGATATTATGCGCCTCTTCCAGTACCGTGATGTGTTTGAGCGGCTGGTTCATCCCGGCCTGGCTCATGCGATATTCGCCAAGCCGCATCACCAGAATACCCATGATCAGCGCCTTGGTTTCCGAAGAGCCAATTCTGCTCAAATCAACAATCACGTTTTCGTCGAAAAGCTCCTGCCCACTTATTTCATTAGAAGAAAATATCTTTGCATTCAACCCATTGGCGAGTGAGCGCACCCGGGTTGCCAAAGCGCCTATATAATTTCCTTTCATCTCCTCCGAATACTCAGAAGACGCAATCACCGCCTCCAGCATTTCCAGAAGGTCGGAAAAATTTGGGAAAAATCTTTTGCCAAAACGGTTTTCAGAGCTCTCAAAATCCCAACCACAAACCTCGTAAGCACGCAGCGTGGCATCCTTCAATACCGCTGGCATGGCAGCATACATCGGCCAGCAAACATTGAATATTTCAACCAGCCTGTCCACATGCTCCAGTACATGAATACCTTCCGGAAAGGCGAAGGGATTGATACGCAGCAATTCGCTATGCGCCGGGTTGCTGCCCAGCACTCGCACATCCGGAAGATTTCCAAGTACATGCTTGTACTCACCCTTGGCCGGTTCAATGACCAAGAACGGTACACCGTGCTTCCGCGCCTCCCCAATAATATGGTAAAGGGTATTACTTTTGCCTGCACCTGTGGAACCAGTCACAAACACATGGCTGGTCAATTGGTCAAGATCAAGGCAAATGGGCTGCGGCAAGGTTTCCCACAAATGGCGTACATTGCCCAATGTAATCATGCGCTTGCCTTTGCCATGCTGCTCATCCAGGTACTGCACACGGCGGCCAAAGGCCTGCGTTTCAATCACCGAAACCGTGGAAGTGGAGCGTCGTGGCAGGCTCATTTGAATCGCCATTTCTTTGCCCGATACCAATGTGGCTGGGGTCAGATAAGTTACTGGCACATCCGTATTGATTTCTTGCTTTAAATGTGGATGAGAGAACATGGAGAGCCACTCCAATACACCCTCTTTCTTGTCACGCCGCCAGCTGGTAATGGCAAAATCTTCGTTACTGGAATTGCCTCCACGCATAAGACCTAGGAAAATACTGGCCAATGACCTGGATGTAGCCTGATCGTCCGCCATGAAATAGGCTGCGGTATTCCAGCCCCCATAAGCTTTGGCCTCTTCCACTCGTTGCAGATTCCGGTCAATCCTGGCCAGTAACTGCTCGATGCCTTTATTTACACCCTCAATCGAGACCTGCTCAGTACTGCCCAAAGTACCAGTAGTGGTATGACTGTCGGTGCTGCCTTCTGTCCGGGTGGTGCTATGGGTAGTACCTTCTGCAGTGCTGAAGCTTTCCGATTTGGACTGGCTTGTGCCTTTGGATTCATTTCCTGCAAATATTCCACCAAGCAAAGCACCTCCCAGCCCGGCTCCTGCCATAACAACTGTCGCCATAGGAGCAGCCACGCCTCCAGTAGCAGCTGTCATCCCAGCAGCAATTTTTGCACCAATTGCAGCACCCGCTATAGCTCCGGACACCATCGCAGCTTTGGCCGCATCGGTACTCGATGATTTGCTTTGGTTGGTTCCTTCCGTATTTGTAGTTCCACGAGTCTCGGTCATACTGATGCTATTACCCAAAGACTCACTGATACTGCGGCTGATACCTACAGCCACGCTTTCACTTTCTTGTATGCCATAACTCAGTTGCTGCTTGAGCAAAGGTGAAAGCTGGGTGGAAAGGCTCTCATAACCCTGGCGAATAATATCCAAATCTGCCGAAGATACCGGATCGGCAAGAATCAACGCCTGGTATTTTTGCCCTTCTGCCGCGTCTATGAAACGCTCCAGCCCCTGGACAAAATGTTCACGCTCTTCAGTAGATAGCGAGGGTACCCCAGTAACTGCGGCCACACTTTCCCAGCCCTTGATGTCATCAGCCAGCTTTTTGTCTACCGGGTCTTTAACTGCCTGCAAACTGCTGCCGGGAAACTGTCCGCGAAAAGCCTCTCTCAGCAAGTCCCCAGCATTGCGTCCCTGCACCTTGCCAGGCTCACCACGCGCTCCAAGATATATTTGGGTTTCCTGTCCATCACAGGAAAGCAGCAAAAACACGGCATAACCCGATGCTCCAAGCGCGGTATAAGCCGCCAGTGAGCTTTCCAGTACCGACTGCCGGTTTTCACTGACCAGGCGCTGCATATGAAAAATACGCACATCAGAGCCCAGGCTGAACTCCTTGCCCACCTGACTGGCTGACTGGACTGTCAACTCACCAAGGCTGGAAAGATAGCTGCGATTGACAAAACCATAACCTGCCTGCAACACGGCAGCAGCCTGCTGCAATGTTTGCACTGATTTTTTACTGAAACTTTCCATGGCTTTCATATTCATTATCATTTCCTTCCGAAAATCAC
Organism: Pseudomonadota bacterium; assembly: GCA_030528565.1. Taxonomy (GTDB): domain Bacteria; phylum Pseudomonadota; class Gammaproteobacteria; order Xanthomonadales; family Xanthomonadaceae; genus Solilutibacter. The sequence continues at coordinate 7,039 of JAUMYP010000026.1, read as the reverse complement.
GGCCATGATGACAGCTGCAATCGCCCCACCCAGCAACAAGGCCAGACGGAAGAAACTGATGCCCCCAGCATTTTCGTTATGAGTCATAGTGCCGCGTTCGTTTTCATATGACGCTTCACGTCTTGCACTTTTCTCTGCAGGAGCCTCAACAAGTTTATGTCCAGCCCCCACCCTGGAGGCCGATGCTTGTTGTTGCTTGCGCACAGCCACCTCAAAGCCTGCCACACCCTGTTGGCTCAAATATTCGCGCACCTTGAGCAAATGCAGAAACCGCTTTCGGGAAAAATTGGTGCGCAAAAATGCCATCTGCTCATCAAAATAAGCTTCACTCCAAAGCCCCCGGTCATCTTCAATCGCCTTGTTGAACACATCTACTGCATAGGGCTGGCAAATACCTACACTCCGGTCCAGCAAGTCCAGGGTTTTTTCAAGATCAGTTGCAGAATAAACCATATTCGGCAGCGCCACCATCAATTCAGCCTGCAGGCGTGCATGGCTTTTTTCTCCAGCGCCCTGCAAAAATTTGTCAATACTATTCGTATCACTCATCGCTTCACTTTCCTGATGTTCTCCTTGCGGATTATTCGGCACCACGGCTTTTGCTTTCGGCGCAAAGCCTTTCACCCGCTCACGGCGCAATGCGGCCCGCACATCTAAAAGATGTTCAAGTCGCTCAACCGAGAAGTTTTGCAGTACTGCCTGCTTGGCTCTTTGGAAATATTCCGCGCTCCAAGGTGCGGGCTGCTTCGAAAAAATGCTTTCCAGCTCCGCAAAAACCTCAAATATCTGCGGATATTCAGCTTTAGCCCGTGCCATACATTGCCGGCACTCTTCATCACTGAGACTTGCATCCTTGATATTGGCAAGCAGAGCCTGGCGTATATCTTTTTTATTAGCTATTGAATCAGTCATACTTCAAGCACCTTGTCGAGTCGTTCCTGAACGAGTCCCAGAGCCTGCTTTTGCTCACGCAGCCCGGCAAGCTCTTGCTCCAGCTTATCCTTGTTTGCCACCTTGAACTCAATATCTGAAAAAAGTTTTCCAAAACGCACATCAAATTCACGGCTCATGAACTCAAGCATGCGTTCAATGAGAATGCGCCGCCCTTCCTTGACATGCTGCCCAGCAGCTTCAAAAACCCCAGACCATGACTCAGTAATCTCGGGCGAGTGATTTTCCCAGTACTCCCCAAGATCAACATACTTTTCTTGCTCGTAATCGATTACCGTCTTTGTTTTACCCCAACTCCATGGCTTGTACCATTTGCTCACGGAAACTTCACGGCGACCTATTTCAACATCTCTTGTAGCAACATCTTCCTTGGAAATGCTTAACTTGAGATCGAAAGCCTGCAAACTGCTTTTTATCCCTTCCATGACACCAAAATTTATGCATGCCACATCGGAAAAAACACTCTCCACGTGCGCTTTATAGTCCTGCTCCAGGCGGGCTTTGGTAACTTCCTGACTCATCTTGAACACTTCTTCATACTTGACCACGATCATTTCGTAGATTTCTTCAAGTTGCTTTACCGAAGCTTCCAGCCTGCGCCCTGCGGCTTTTATGCTCGCCTCCCCAGAAAACTCTTTACCAATCTTTCGCAAGGCGCTCTCCCCTTCCGCGCGCACCTTGTGCAGAGCATTAATCGTTTCTTCTTCCATGGTATCGATACTGGCTTCAAGCTCGTCCTTGTAAGCCTGCGTTCCAAACCCTTGTTCCGCTTTCTCTTTCAGTTCTGCCACGTCTTTTTCAAGTTGCTCAACATTGTGGCTGGCCTCGGCAAGGGCCTCATCCAGTGCCATTTCTGCTTGCAGCTGGGCGATGATCGCAAGAAATGCCTCATAGGCACGCTCCACCCGGATCGGCAATGCATAGCGGTCGATATAGTCATCCACTACCGCCTCCAAGGTTGGCATGCCCGATTTGATTAGCAAATCAGAAAGGCCACGACCGTTCACATCGCGCCTGATTTTTTCACTGACCGGCATATACTGGGTCATATCCATGCAAGGTTCTTCATTGAACAAATCTTCCAGCTTGCTCAACTCACCTCGATCATTTCGCGTAAGCGTCCCTCCGGCATCTCGAACGCGAAGCATTCGTGCCAAATTGGCAGTAACTGGATACACCCTGGGAGCTTCAATACCAAATTCCTGTAAATATTTGCGCACCCGCCCCAATACAGCCTCGATATCCTCGCCTTTCTCCGGATCAAAGACATCCATCTTGTTAACCACAAATACAAAACGGTCACGTGCTTGTTTGCCGCCCTTTTTGATCAGACTGGCAATTTCTTCGAGCAACAATTTATCGTCATTAATCCCCAGCTGAGTCGCATTCAATATATAAAGAATAAGCGGGCGACGAGTACCATCTTCAATCGCCCGATAAGTCACCAGCTTGTGATCCAAGTCTTGACTGTTATTTGGCCCCGGCGTATCAGTAATAACCAGGCGTACATTTTCGCGCTGTCGCACCCCCACGATATCGCCTTCGATATCAATCCTTGCAGTATCCTTCTTGCCGTTCCACTCAGCCAAAGTCTCCAGCGTCACATGACGCCGCTCATCCAGCACATCCCCGGAATTGCTCAGACGCCTGGCATTAAAGCCTTTTCCATACATTGCATCGTTGTCGAAAATACAGGCAATCGTAGCCGTAGTAGCCTCATTCAATGCTGGCAAAAGATTGCTCCCCAGCATGGCATTGATCAGTGTGGACTTGCCCGACGACATGGTGGCAACCACATATACATCGAAATCACTGTCGAAGGCAGACTCTATTTTTTTCTCCACATCGCTATTGTTCAGCCATTTTTCGAAGCGGACATCCTGCCTGACCTCAGAAAAAATCTGCATCACCTGATCCAGACGTTCATCAATCGGGGCAATCCCTTGTCCCTGCCATTGCAGACGGATGTCATAACCTCTTTCGCGCGCAGCTACAGCTACTTCTTCGACATCACGGTAATCCGTCTCAAGTCCGTGAAAATTAATTTCATAGCTCTGACTATTGCAGGTCTTATCCAGCTCATCAAACAGATTATCTACCCATTCCTGAAGGCGGACGCCAGGCTTGCAAGGCATTTTGCTGCCTTCAATATCTATCAGCCTGCCATCTTGCTTAATCAAGGTCTCCACCTTGAACGGGTTATAAACAATATCAATATTCACCATAGATCACCATTATTCAAATAAAAATCCACATTACTATTGGTGGCACCTTCAAAATAGCCACCCAAACTTTTCAGACCATCATCTCTGCGCCAACCACCGCTCCAGCGCTGGCACGCCACTTGCCATTTCCAGCATCCTGGCTTTTTCATTAACCGTTACGACATCCGCAAACCGTTCAAGCTGCTGTTGAGCATCAACACGCTCTCTACGACTCATCCAGCCATCATTCATCAACTTTCTTGCAAGCAAAGCATTTTTTGCCGACACATTGAATAGCACAGGATTCTCAAACCCGGAATTTTCGATATATTTCAATGCGCATTCGCGCGCTTTTTCTTCAGTCTCACCCAGGCACGAATCAAGAAGATCTATTTTGTTAAGAACAAAGGCGACTTTCAGTGACGGGTTGACTTTGAGCGCAACCTTCACGCTCTCAAGTGCCTCACGGCAATCATTGATGCCAAGCTGCGAAGCATTTAATACATATACCAGGCGCTCACAAGGCACTTCTTGCAAGGCCGTTTGAAATCCATCGCAGTGACTTTTATCCTGACTATTATTCGGCCCCGGCGTATCCACCAGCACCGTTTGCCAGTCTTTCATGGCATCGCCCTGCCGCAACTTGCCACTAATATGGACAAGACGCGCATTTACAGCCGAATTCCATTGGCGCAATTGCGCTACATCCACCTGTTGCGCCTCTGCAATCAAGCTACCTTCACCATCAAAACATGCTGCCCTACATGCCTGTTCTTGCGAGTTCTCTTGCAGAACCGTAATACAGGCAGTGGTGGCCTCATTGGCCGCAGGCAGAAGTTCTTGCCCCAGGATGGCATTAATCAACGTACTCTTACCGGCACTCATGGTGGCAACCACTAATACCGTGTCCTGCCTATTTACACCTTGCAATTTAAGTCGGCTTTCCAATATTTTGATACTGGAATTTTCAGAAGATGAAAAAGATTCAGCCTCTTTCATTTCACTGCTATTTTTCTCATTTGAGTCTCCCAGCAAGGCATCCATTTCAGCAGCGGTCAAATCGACTCCAGTTTGCCAGTACCGCGCAATGATTTCGGATTTCACCTGTGTACCTGGCAATAAATTGCCTCCCTCATCCAAAACTGGCATATCAATCAATAATTTGATGAGCTGCGCATACCTGATCGCCGTAACCGCGATGACACGGTCTTCTTTTTCGTAGGCGCTGCAATCATCGCCCTTACTTTTAATCACCAACTCTAATTCACGGCTGGCACGGCGTAGCTTGGTGGCTGTCCGAGACAACAAGCCATCCAATTTTTTTGCCATACTTTCGATAGCTGTTAATTTTTCACATATAATCCCGAAATCTTCGAAAGAGCCTTGATTTTGCTCATAATGGATATTGTCTAGACCTAAAATAGTCGGTATTGCGATGCTGGTTGCACCTGCTGCAACTGTCGTCGACCTATCCCTATTGCCGACACCAACTAAGCCCTCCGCCAACCAAGCCAAGGTGGGATTTTTCACTGTCACGCTATTCAAGCTGGAAACCAACTTGCTGGCACTACTTTGGGCCAGCTGCATACTGCCGTTATAAGCACCCAAAGCCAGTGCTGCATGGCTGGCGATCTCACTACCTAAGCCTAGGCCGGCCCCCTCAACCACTTGCTGACCATGACTCAACTCACACAGTGCAGATTGGGTATTAGCTCCAGTGACGGATCCGTCGATAAACATGGAGTCCAAGGACTCCATGTTTCTCAATTCAGCAAATACCTTGAAAAATATTCCAATCTGACCTTCAAATGCACGCACCTTGCGCTGCCCATAATCAACAAGTGCCATGCAGGCATCCTTCCGGCACTCACTTATTATATCCCCATAATGAAACCCCAAAAAATCATTACGAGCACCTTTGAAGATATCAGAAAAAAACATCAAGATTGCACCATCATTCCAGGATCAGAGATAGCGCTTTGCGGACTTCGCTATTCACCTGCTTGCAATGCACCAAAACATCGTCAAAGTCATCGCGCTCAAGCCTTAACTCTTCAGCGAGCGTGTACAGCAAATACTGTTCTGTTTCGCAAATTTCCCCATCAACAAGCCCAAGCATCATCAATTCAAAGATGAAGATTTTCTTACTGCTCGCTGACAGGGAAATATTCTCCTCTTCCAGAACATCCTTAAGGAGCCCAGCACAAATCTCCTTTCGTATCAATTGGCTATTGACTGAGCTCTTGGGAAGAGCTTCAAGACTTTCTAGGAACTTTTGTTCCTGGCACAAGTCATCTTCATACTCATCCTCTTGAATTTCACATCCAAGTCTAAGCCCATTCAGAGCCTTTTCTTCACTCTCTGTTTTCTGGATACTGTTACTGTAAGCACCGACTTCAACTGGGCTATCACTAACACTAAACAAAGAGGCCAACTTTAGAAACAAACACTTTTCGCCTGATGACAGCATGTGCAGAAACATAAAATCTCCAATATATTAAACAGCCCTCCAGGCACTCCATTGCCAGGAAGGCTAGAAAACATCATTCATCCCTGACAAAAACCGGAATCACTGCAGCTCTCATCGAATTTCGGGCATGAGGGCAGCAGTGCCGCCATTTCGAACTGACTTGCAGAAAAACTTAAAAGCAAACACTGGCGACAGATAAAACCGCGCTCTGGCATGAGCAATTGACTCATGACTCACTCCCATATTGCTGACGCATTTTCTCGACCAGCTTCTGGGTCTTGGCGACCACGACCCAAAGGCCAATCAGGGCAAACATGTTCTTAATCACGGCAACGGCTCCGGTTTATGTTGAGTGCAGTTTGCCGGAGGACTGCGACAGGTTTTGTCGCTGCAATATTGCGATTGACTTTCATGCCTCTGCCGCCTCGCGGTGTTGCTGGCGGATATATGCGGCCAGTGCTTCCGGCGCCTTGACGCGCACGCCCGCGCCAAACCCCAGCAGCCACCAGCGCAGTTGTGCGCTGTCATGAACGCTGGCGGTGATTTCTGTCCAGTTATCGTCAATGGCGCGGCTTTGCTGGTCTTTTGCCAGCGGGGCTTCTTCTATATGTATCGCCAGTTCGCGGCGCATGTGCAACCGCAATTCGATGCGCTCGCCCTGGCTGAATCCGGCTCCGACTTCGGCAATGATTTGCTGACGCTGCGCTGTATCTACCGGCATCGACGGGCACAATGACAGGACTTGGGCGCGCTGGATGCGATGCAGGGCAAACAGGGTGTGCTGTGGCTTTTCTTCAATCTGCCCGGCCAGATACAGCACCGGGCCACGCTGTATCAGCAGCAGTGGATGGATGCGATGCTGGCGGGTTTCATCAGCACCGCGACGCAGGTAATGAATTTCAAGCTGGTAGCCGTGGTACAGAGCCGTGTGGACAGCCAGCAGCACGTCTTCGGCAATGTCCGGCGCTATCAGCGCCTGGCTGCCGCTTACTTGTGCCACCCGTTGCGGCCATGTACCTGCCTGCGGCTGTTTTTGCCCCAGGGTGCTATGTGCCTGGGCAAACAAAGGTTGCAGTTCGCGGTAAAGATTGGCCGGTAGCTGGCGGTGCAGATGGGCTTGGGCGGTCAGCAGTACCACAGCCTGATGGACGGACATGCCGGGAATGGCGAGTGGCTCGACACAACGCTCCCAGCTCCAGCCATAAGGTTTTTCGCGTCTGTCACAGACAATGGGAAAGTGCCCTTCCAGCTGCTCCAAATCGCGCTCGATGGTGCGCAGGCTGACGTAATGCCCCTCGCCTTCCAGATGGCTTTTCAGTTCGCTGCTGGTGGTTTTACGCGGCGCACGTGGCAGGCGCGCCAGAAGCAGCAGGCGGCGGCCTATCGTATCGCTATGGCTCTTGGCTCTTGGCTC
>JAUMYP010000063.1 GCA_030528565.1 Pseudomonadota bacterium | reverse complement strand
ACGACCACGGCGCCCACGCCCGCTTTACCTTCAAGTTCTGAGCCTGACAGGCAAGGCAGCACCACAAACCCCGGGAGGAAACTCCCGGGGTTTGTGGCTGATGGGGTATTGAAGCCCGTTTGCCCCAAGGGGCTGGCAGTTGTTTCAGGCAAACGTATCATCTGCGGACTGGCAGTAACCGGCTATAAATACGCATGAAATCTCCCCGCAAAAAACGCATCAGGCCCGCTATCGCCCTGACCGTACTCGGATTGCTGGCGGCTTTCATTTTGTTGGCCGTAACGGCTCTGCCGCTGGAAGAAGTGGCAGTCAGTACGCAGGCGGAGACGTACACATCCGGCAGCCTGCCCAATCAGCACACGCATCAAGACCTGCCCGCTGAGGCCTGGCGAACTGTCGCGCTGATTCAGCGCGGCGGCCCGTATCCCTACCGTCAGGACGGTACCGTCTTTGGCAACCGTGAGCAGCTTCTGCCCGGCAAGCCGCGTGGCTATTATCGTGAATACACGGTGGAAACGCCGGGGCTGCGGCATCGTGGCGCAAGGCGTATCGTCACTGGCGGCCAACCACCCGATGTCTGGTATTACAGTGACGACCACTACCAGAGCTTCCGCAAATTCACGCCATGACCGATAGCAGCGGCCTCGTTTTTCTGCGCCCGGCGCAAATGCCGGCACATCTTCGCCAATTGCAGGGCGAAAACACCGATATCCGTGAAGTCTCCCTGCGCGGCGTGCGTGACAAGCGCGCGCTGCTGGCACGCTTTGCCCGGGCACTGGATTTTCCCGAAGGCATCGGCCACAACTGGGATAGCCTGGCCGATGCGCTGCGCGATGTATTTCCGCCGCAACAAGCGCCGCAGGTATTGATGGTGCGCCACTGCCGCCTCTTGCGGGAGGCAAGCCCGGAGGACTTGCGGATACTTGTGGACATCCTGGCCGACACCCTGGCGTTTTATGCCGGACAAGGCCAGCAGGTTGCAATCGTGCTGGATGCCCGCCCGCCCCGGTGCTGAATCAAACCTGCTGCAACCAGCGTTTTGCCATGCGCCGCAGCGAAGCATCGCCGCCCTCGTCTCCGGCCAGGGCAGCAATATCCCGCCAGGCCAGCGCCAGAGATTCTTCGCTGATGACGAAATCTTCATTCGCTCCGGCACGCACCACATAGCGCACGTCGTAATGCCAATGCCCCGGCACATCGCCATGCGCGGGTATCCAGTGCTTGTCGATATCGAAAATCTGCGCATCCAGCACAAGACCGGTCAGCCCGGATTCTTCCTCGGCCTCGCGCAAAGCGGCTGCGGCCAGGTCGCGCTCGCCATCGGCATGTCCCCCCAATTGCAGCCAGCGTTGCAGCTTGCGGTGCTGGGTCAGCAGCACGCGCTGACCATCGCCACTCACCAGCCAGCACGAGGCCGTGAAATGCCCGGCCAAGCGACTGCGGCAAAACGGGTTCTCACCGCCTGCTTGCAGCAACGCCAGATATTCGCCCGCCAATGTGGCCTGCTGGGGATATTGCCCGGCAAATACGCGCAGGGCGTGTTCGAGGTTATCCATTTGCTTCAACCAGCCTGGGCGTCCAATGCTTCCCAGCGCGCATAGGCCGCATCCAGCTCGGCCTGCGCAGCTTCAAGGGCGGCATTGTCGGCCTGCACGCTGGCGGCATCACGCTGGAAATACCCCGGCTCGTTCATGCGTGCACTGTGCTCGGCAATCTGCGCTTCCAGCGCCTCGATGCGCGCGGGCAGAGCTTCCAGCTCGCGGGCATCCTTGTAGCTCAGTTTCTTTTTGCCGGTGGCCGGTTTTTCAGCGGTTTTTTCCGGCGCTTTCTGCACGACCGGCCTGTCAATCACCGGCGCAGCTTGCGGGCGTTGCCGCAACCAGTCGCTATAGCCGCCGACATATTCGCCGACCCGGCCATCGCCTTCCATCACCAGGGTGGAAGTCACCACATTGTCGAGAAAGTCGCGGTCATGGCTGACCAGAATCAGGGTGCCGGAGTACTCTGAGAGCAGCTCTTCCAAAAGCTCCAGCGTTTCCACATCCAGGTCATTGGTCGGCTCGTCCATCACCAGCAGATTGGACGGCTGGGCGAACAGCTTGGCAAGCAGCAGGCGGTTGCGCTCGCCGCCGGAGAGCCGGGTAATCGGCGCGCGGGCACGCTCGGGGGTGAACAGGAAATCCTGCAAATAGCCCAGCACATGCTTGCGACGCCCGCCCACTTCCACGGTATCGCTGCCTTCGGCGACGTTTTCCAGCGCATTCCAGTCCTCGCGCAGCGTGGCGCGGTACTGGTCGAAATAAGCGACTTCAAGCTGGGTGCCGAGCCGTACTTCACCGCTGTCTGGCGCCAGCTCGCCCAGGAGCAGCTTCAACAAAGTGCTCTTGCCACTGCCATTGGCGCCTATCAGGCCGATGCGGTCGCCGCGCAGCACGGTGGTGGAAAAATCCCGCACCAGGGGCTTGTCGCCATGGGCAAAATTCAGGTGTCTGGCCTGGATGACTTTCTTGCCCGAAGCCCCGGCGCTGGCCACCTCCATCTGCACCTTGCCCTGCACTTCGCGCCGGGCGGCGCGCTCACGGCGCATTTCCTTCAGACGCCGCACCCGGCCCTCATCGCGGGTCCGGCGCGCCTTGATGCCCTGGCGAATCCAGACTTCTTCTTCGGCCAGCAGTTTGTCGAAGCGGGCATTTTCCTGGCGTTCGGCATGCAGGCGCTCCTCGCGGCGACGCAGATAGTTGTCCCAATCTCCCGGCCAGCTAGTGAGCTGGCCACGGTCGATTTCCACGATGCGTGTAGCCAGCTGCTTCAAGAATCGCCGGTCGTGGGTGATGAACAACAAGGCGCCCGGCCATTGCTGCAAAAAGCCTTCCAGCCAGTCGATGGCCTCGATATCCAGATGGTTGGTCGGCTCATCCAGCAACAGCAAATCCGGCGCCGATACCAGCGCCCGCGCCAGCAGTACGCGGCGCTTCATGCCACCGGAAAGCCTGGCGAAGTCAGCTTCGCCATCAAGCTCCAACCGTTGCAGGGTGTCATTAACGCGGGTTTCCAGCGACCAGCCGCCCTGGGCTTCAATCGCCGCCTGCACCCTGGCCAACGCCGCCTCATCCAGCACTTCGGCATGGGTCAGATGATGATGCTCGGCAAGCAGGCTGCCCAGCGCGCCCAATCCTTCAGCCACCACATCGAACACCTTGCCCTGCGCCTGCTGCGGCACTTCCTGCTCCAGGCGTGCAATACGCACCCCGCTTTGCAGGCGAATTTCGCCGTCATCGGGCTTAAGCTCGCCCGCAATCAGCTTCAGCAAGGTGGATTTGCCCGCGCCATTGCGGCCAATCAAGGCGATGCGCTCGCCCGCCTCGATGGAAAAATCCACCTGCTCCAGCAACAATGGCCCGCCGATACTGAAATCGACGGCATTCAAAGTAATCAGCGGCATGCGCGCCCCAAACAAAACAAAGCGCAATTTTCACATGCTTTCGGAGCCTGTCATGAACAATCTCATCAGCTACAAGACCCTGCCGGAATGGATAGCCTTTGCACAGGCTCTAAAGCCCATGCCTTTCAAGGTCTTTGCTCTGTCCCCTTAAGCTCCACCAATTCCACACAT
>JAUMYP010000025.1 GCA_030528565.1 Pseudomonadota bacterium | reverse complement strand
TGTCATTACAGAAGCTTAGCTCACCATTGAAGTGGCTTAACTTCCTAAGACCCAATTTTATTGAGCTAAAATCTGGATCCATCCGCTCCGATGCATCAACTTGGCACAAAATCCATATGTGGCGACAGCACTTATATACATGAAGCCGGGCCCTTCCTACTTGGATACACATGCACTCATGACAACCCACCCAACCCAATAATGAGCAACTCTTCACTTGCCGGAAAAATGGCACCAAGAGACACATAATTCTGGCAATAATACAGAAGGATACTCAACATCCGGAGATTTTTCTATGAGCAAAAAAATAATAACTACAGCAATCCTGGTTACACTAATTTCTTCATGCCATGAGAAAATAGAAACCTATAAAATAAGTGAACACTTCAGGCTGTGCCTAAAAAGCACACATAAAGCCATATTCACCCATGAAGCTCCTGTAGATGTTGACTTTGCAAAGCTAATCATATCCAACAAAAAAGAGGTGAACTATAAGATCGACAACTATCCAATAAAAGATTTTAACCCTGACTTCGAAAAGACCATACACATCCCAACAGGAGACGATCTTGGATTAACTATCCTTAACCTAGAAAGCACCAATGGCAAGATATCCGCATACCTAATGATGAATAATTTAGATGGCCGAACTTACCCAAAAGCATTCATCTTAATGGAGTCATCAGGACTCAGTCATGAAGAAGCAAGAAAATATATTCATGGGCTCCATAGATGCAACCATCATTAGTTATTGCTGCAAATCTAGCGCAGCAAAAAGCAATGCCAGAATCTGCCGAATCACTAATTCTTATATGTCCAGTCTCCGCATGTCCGCAATAGCAACGGCCTGCAAGCCTGCACATCTCTTGCGCAGCTTCAACTATGCTGCCAACAGCAATATCACCCACTGCTTACAGCTGCAACGCCTTCAACCACCTTGCCAGCGCACACAAAAACGGGACACCACCTACTACCCTATCAACGCCCTGGGCGAGCACAATTTCAAACAAACAGGCACACAGGCCAGTTACTTTGCTACTGGCCCCAGCGGGCTTTTGGAAGTTGGAATACCAACACACACCCAACCGCTAGACGCACTACCTGCGCTTTAACCTCGGCTTCCCCCGTCAATACTTCGCTACCGAAATTGGCCTCTGAAACAACGACTTCCGCGACTACGATGCTAGCGTCGGTTTCCTTCAGATCCCCACAATCTGTGATTCGGTGAATTTGCTCTTACGTATAGAGCTTTCCTTCAATCACAGACTGCCCAAAGTCCTCCTTTAAAACTGTCTCATCTCAGAGGAAGGCTGCATACGGAGCGCACTCCACTTCAATCATCAACAGCTTGACCTCTACAAGAGGCTTCTTAACCCGCTTGAATATAGCTCACTATGAAGTTTTTATTTCCCAAGCCCCTTACCTGCATGTCAAGGTAAGCTCCGCTTTAATCATCGATGCGATAACCTCTACAAGCTCATGATCAAGATGCTGCATGGGCAACCCATCTAAAAGCCTGTAAACATTATTCGATACTTCGCCATCAAATGTGGGCGCAGTATGGAAACAGGTACCTCCACACTCTGGGTGCCGTCAGAATATGGCCCAACCTGATAGGGCGGAAATACAAAGCGCAGGCCAAACCATTTGCCATCGGCGGCGGGGATTGGCTCGAACTGTGCAAAGTTCGCCGCATCAGGCATGGTGCCTTCTTCAATCATATTGCTGGCACTGCGGATGATTTCGGCGCGCTCGGCTTCAGGCACTTCGTCTTCCTCCAGGCGTGCTTCTACCTGGGCACCCAATTGTTTGCGTACATAGTCCGATATGGCCTGCCAGCCAGAGGGCTCGGAGACCAAGTCCTGCGGGGTCAGCATCCGGTCTTCCTGTGGCAGATAGGTAAAACGTGCGATCAGCGGAATGCCATGTGCACCGCCGGTGTACAGACTGCCATCGACAGCCACTACCACCGCAGCGGGGGTATTCATCAGCTCAATGAAGTTCAGGCTAAGGTCATAGGTATTGCCGCCACTGCCCACCGAATCCCCGGCCAGTTTGACCGCATCGTCCAGGTCTTGCCGTGCGCTTTGGGCATAATCAGACAAGGCTTTGGCAAGTTTGCGATGCTCGCTGGCAACCGCTGGATAGGTGATGCCGATAAGATACCTGGAATTACGCTCAGTCACGTCTTTAAGTGGCAGTTCCAATGCCTGCACTGGCTCTTGTTTATCGGCAGGTGTGACGGCAACGGTTGTTTCCTTATCTGTTGACGGCGCTTCCACTCGACAGCCGACAAGCACAACCAGCAACACTAACAAGGGAACAATTCGCAAAGACATGGGGATATACAAATTGGAAATGACTGGGCTCAGAATGACATAAGGCGTGTGATGCCTCTATCATGGTCGCATGATAGAGGCTGTTTTGCCGTCTTTGGCAACAAAAAACCCGACCGGAGCCGGGTTTTCTTTGCCAGGCATGAACAGGCGATTACAACGCCTGCACTTCGTCGGCCTGCAGGCCCTTTTGACCTTGCACCACCTTGAAGGAAACCCGCTGACCTTCCTGCAGCGACTTGAAGCCGGTGCCCTGGATGGAACGGAAGTGGACAAACAGGTCAGCACCGCTTTCGGGGGTGATGAAGCCGTAGCCCTTGGCATCGTTGAACCATTTGACGGTACCGGTCTGACGATCGGACATGTTGTTACTCCTTGGAAACAGTTGGATGAAAACACGGCACAAGGCCGGACTGTCAGACAAGGGGCAACACGCAAGCGATGAAGCTGACCGCACGATCAAACACATCGGATCACTATGTTTCCGTGATCCCGCTGAAACAGTATGCGCACCATACACCAAAGCCGCGCAATAAGGGGAGATTTTTCACTTGGCTGGCAGAACTCTCATGCAGGGGCACGCAAATCTTCGTATTCAGCATGACGCTTCATCCAGCTGTCCACATAGGAGCATTGCGGATTGACCTGCAAGCCTTCGGCCCGCGCCCATTGCAACGCCGCCCCGGTAAGCCCCCCGGCAAGACCGCGACCGCCAATTGCTGCGGGCACATGGGTGCTGAAAATCACCATCACATCACCCGCCCTGCGGTAATGAAGGCTTGCACGATACCCGTCTTCTTGCAGGTAAAACTGCCCGCTTGCAGCGTCATGTTCAATTTCACGCATATCAGAACCTCATTTGCCGAAGAAAATGTCCTGCCAGCCCCGGCTGGGTCAGCAGCATGAACAAGACGCCATAGGCCGCCCCGGCCAGATGGGTGCCATGGGCGATATTGTCGCGGCCACGGCGCTCCATCCAGATGGAATAGGCCACATACAGCACGGCGAAAACAATGGCGGGAACTGGAACCGGAATGGGAAAAATCACCAGCTTCGACCATGGGGAAAACAGGATGAAGGCAAACAGCACGGCTGAAGTGCCGCCAGATGCGCCCAGGCTGCGATAGTGCAGGTCCTGCCGGTGTTTGAGCCAGGCAGGCAGAGCCGCCATGACGATGGCCGAAAGATAAAAGAACGTAAAACCCGCAGCCCCGGCCAGTCCGCCGCCAAATAGCTGCTCAATCTGGCGGCCAAAAAAGTACAGCGTCACCATATTGAAGATGAGGTGCATCCAGTCGGCATGCACAAAGCCGTGCATAAGGAGCCGCCCGTACTGCTTGCGGCGCCTCATCATCACCGGCCACAGCATCAGCCTGTCCAACAGGCGCTCGTTATCAAAGGCTCGCCATGAAACCAGCGCGGTGATGGCGATGATGATAAGGGTCATGCTGGGATTCATGGCCTGTCTCCACAAGGCATCAAGCCAGACCTGCTAGCGGGTTTGCTCATGCGTACTGCCCAAATTTGCAAAGACGGCAAGACTACCACCGCCCGCTTGAGCCGCCTAATATCAGCGGGTTCCCCAACCAAGATGCCTGTTATGCCTCGCCTCAATGCACTTGCCCTTGCCAGCCTGATGGCCTTGACCCCGCTTGCGTCACTGGCCGCCCCGCCCCTGTCCAGCCATGCCGAACGCAGCGGCTTTACCCAAACCGGCCGTTATGCAGAAGTGATTGAACTTTGCGAAGGCTTTGCGCAAACCTATCCGCAGCGGGTGCGCTGTTTTGACTTTGGCACCACCCCGGAAGGCCGGCCGATGAAGGCACTGGCGATATCGGCCAGCGGCGCGCTGGATGCAGAAACTGCCCGCGCCCGGAAATTGCCGGTGATTCTGGTGCAAGGCGGGATTCACGCCGGGGAAATCGACGGCAAGGATGCGGTGTTCTGGCTGCTGCGCGAATGGCTTGAAGACCCGCAAAAAATGGCGCTGCTGCAACAGCAGGTGATGCTGTTTGTGCCGGTATTCAATGTCGATGGCCATGAAAATTTCCGCGCCTGGCAGCGTCCCAACCAGCGCGGCCCTGAGCAAATGGGGTTTCGCGTCACCGCACAGCGTTACAACCTCAACCGCGACTATCTGAAAGCCGATTCGCCGGAAATGCAGGCCATGCTGCGGCTGGTGCAGCAATGGGACCCACTGGTGGAAATCGACCTGCATGCCACCGATGGCGCACAGTTCCAGCACGATATTTCCATCACCGCGCATCCGGTGAATACGGGCGATGCAGCACTGGCGCAAGTAGGACGCAGCCTGCGTGATGGCATCATCGCCGACCTTGCCGGAAACGGCTCAATGCCGGTGAACTTCTACCCCAGCTTTGTCGAATACGACAATCCGGCCTCGGGTTTTTCCGAAGGCGTACCCAGCCCGCGCTTTTCGCATGGCTATTTCTGGCTGCGCAACCGCATCGGCATCCTGGTGGAAACCCATAGCTGGCGCAGCTATCCCGAGCGCGTGCGCGCAACCCGTATCAGTGTGGAAAGCCTTATCAAGCGCATCGCCCGGCACGGCCAGGACTGGCAAGCCATCGCCCGGGCTACCGATGTACGCAGTGCTGCCCTTGCCGGTCAAAGCGTGCCGCTGAGCTGGAAGGTACTGGATGATGAGCAAATCATCGACTTCCAGGGCTATGCCTATAGCCGCACGCCCTCAGAAATTTCCGGCGCATTGATGACCCGCTATGACGAAACCACGCCGCAGGTCTGGCGCGTACCGCTGCGCAACCAGGTCGCTCCGGCGCTGGAAGTCACTGCCCCGGAAAACGGCTATCTGATTCCCGCCGCCTGGGCCAGCCTCCTCCAGCCCAAACTGGAACTGCATGGCATCGAATACCGTCGCATCCATCACGCACTTGCCGATATCCCGGTGGAAGTTTTCCGCGCCAGCCGGGCCGAGTTCGCCAAAACATCGGTGGAAGGCCAGCAACGGCTCAGCATCGAGGGCCAGTGGCAGGCCGAAGGCAGGCAGAGCCTTGCCCCCGGCGCACTCTGGGTACCAATCCGCCAGGCCAAGGCGCGCCTTGTCATGCATCTTCTTGAACCGCAAGCCCCGGACGCACTCGTCGCCTGGGGCAAGATGAATAACGTCTTTGAGCGCAAAGAATACATGGAGGACTATGTGGCCGAGGCCGAAGCCCGCAAGATGCTGGCGCAGGACGCGGCACTGAAAGCCGAATTCCAGCGTCGCCTGGCCGAAGATGCCGAGTTTGCCGCCTCCGCTGAAAAGCGCCTGGAGTTTTTCTACCGCCGCCACCCGGCCTATGACCGCGAGCTGCACCGCTACCCGGTTGTGCGCCCCTTGCAGGCACTCAAGTAAGTCAGGCAACGCCTTACGCGGCGCAGCATGACTTGTGCAATTGGCCGGGCTTAGAATCAATCAATCGTTTGAATTGATTGACTTGCATGGCTGCCATCCAGTTCAGCACCAAAGAACGGATTCTCAATGCCGCAGAAGCCCTGTTCGCCGAGCAGGGCTTTTCCGCGACCTCCTTGCGTGAAGTCACCACCCGTGCCGATGTCAATATCGCTGCGGTCAATTACCACTTTGGCAGCAAGGAAAATCTCATCAATGAGGTATTCCGGCGGCGCATGGACGAGATGAGCCAGGCGCGGCTGGCGCTTTTGAAAGCCGCCCTGGCCGAGCAGTCCGGCCAGATTGAAGCCATCCTGCGCGCCTTCATTATTCCGGCGCTGGGCGTTTCCAGCGAGCGCGGCGGCGTGGCCTTTATCCGCGTGATTGCCCGCGCCTATGCGGAAAAAAACGACGGTCTGCGCACCTTTCTCTCTGCCCGCTACGGCCATGTGCTGCGCGAATTTGCCAAGGCATTGGCGCCCTGCCTGCCCGGACTGTCCAAGGAGCAGCTGTACTGGCGGCTGGACTTTGTCATCGGTGCGCTGACTTATGCGATGTCGGATTTCGGGGTCATCAAGCGCCCTTCCGGCATCAGCGAGGCCGCCCATCGCGAGCGCGCCACGCAGGAGTTGATTGCTTTTGCCGTGGCCGGGCTGAAAGCCTGAGCCTTCTCCCATCCATCCTCACCGGAGCCTGAAATGTCCGAAAAATTACTTGTCCGCCGTGTTGCCGTCCTGGGCGCAGGCGTGATGGGCGCGCAAATCGCCGCCCACCTGGTCAATGCTGGCGTCGATACCGTGCTGTTTGACCTGCCTTCTCAAGAGGGTGACAACAGCGCGATTGCGAAAAAAGCCATCGCCCATCTGGCCAAGCTCTCGCCAGCGCCGCTGGCGGAAAAATCGCTGGCCAGTGCCATCGTTCCGGCCAATTACCAAACCGACCTGGCACTGCTGGAAGGCTGCGACCTCATCATTGAGGCGATTGCCGAGCGCATGGACTGGAAGCAAGACCTGTACCGCAAAATCGCCCCGCATGTCCCGGCGCATGCGCTGCTGGCCTCCAATACCTCGGGGCTGGGCATCGAAAAGCTGGCCGATGCGCTGCCCGAAGCCCTGCGCCCGCGTTTTTGCGGCGTGCATTTCTTCAACCCGCCGCGCTATATGTATCTGGTGGAGCTGATTCCCACCCGCCATACCGACAGCAAGCTGCTGGCCGGGCTGGAGACTTTCCTCACCACGCAACTGGGCAAGGGCGTGGTGATTGCCCGCGATACGCCGAACTTCATCGGCAACCGCATCGGCGTGTTCTCGATTCTCGCCACCCTGCATCACACCGCGCAGTTCGGGCTTGGCTTTGATACTGTCGATGCGCTCACCGGCCCCTTGCTTGGCCGCCCCAAATCCGCCACCTATCGCACCGCCGATGTGGTGGGACTTGACACCCTGCGGCACGTCATCAACACCATGGCCGATACCCTGCCCCAAGACCCCTGGCATGGCTTTTTCAGGGCGCCCGCGTGGCTGGATGCGCTGATTGAAAAAGGCGCGCTGGGGCAAAAAAGCGGTATCGGCATCTACCGCAAACAGGGCAAGCAGATTGATGTGCTTGACCTTGAAAAAGGCGATTACGCTGCACAAAGCGGCGGCGCGGCAGAAGAAGTCATCGCCATCCTGAAGGAAAAAGACCCGGTAAAGAAATTCGCCGCACTGCGCGCCAGCGAACGCCCGCAGGCGCAGTTCCTGTGGGCGATTTTCCGCGACCTGTTCCATTACGCGGCCTACCATCTGGCCGATATTGCCGAAACCGCCCGCGATGTGGACTTTGCCATCCGCTGGGGCTATGGCTGGAAAATGGGCCCGTTTGAAACCTGGCAGGCCGCTGGCTGGCAGCAGATTGCCCAGTGGATTGCCGAGGATATCCAGGCAGGCAAGAGCATGAGCGCCGCGCCGCTGCCGGCATGGGTGATGCAGCGCGATGGCGTACATATGGCCGCTGGCAGCTACAGCCCCAGCCAGGATGCCCTGCTGCCGCGTTCGGCCTTGCCGGTCTATCAGCGCCAGCGTTTCCCCGACCCGCTACTGGGCGAGGTTTACGCCAGCGGCAAGACCATTTGGGAAAACCCCGGCGTGCGCCTTTGGGCGGACGAAGGCGAGGATATCGCCGTTATCAGCTTCAAGACCAAGCTCAATACCGTCAATGACCATGTGCTTGACGGCATCCAGGAAGCCATCGGCATTGCCGAGCGCGACTTCAAAGGGCTGGTGATTTGGCAGGCCAGCGAGCCGTTCTCCGCCGGTGCTGACCTTGCCGGTGCGCTGGGCTTGCTGAAACAGGGCAAGGTGGATGAGTTCGAGGCGATGGTCGCCAACTTCCAGCGCACCAGCCAGGCCATCAAGTATGCGCTGGTGCCGGTGGTGGCCGCAGTACGCGGCCTGGCGCTGGGCGGTGGCTGCGAGTTCCAGATGCACGCTGCGCGCACCGTGGCGCATCTGGAAAGCTATATCGGCCTGGTGGAAGCCGGGGTTGGCCTCTTGCCTGCCGGTGGCGGCCTGAAAGAATTTGCCCTGCGCGCATCGGCGGCGGCCGAAAACGGCGATGTGTTTGCCGCACTGAAAAAAGGCTTTGAGGCCGCGGCCATGGCCAAGGTTTCAACTTCAGCCATGGAGGCCAAAACCCTGGGGCTTTTGCGTGCCGATGACCGCATCGTGATGAATGCCCATGAGCTGCTGCATGTCGCCAAGGCCGAGGCACGCTCGCTGGCCGAGGGCGGCTATCGCCCGCCGCTGCCAGCACGCGCCATTCGCGTAGCCGGTAATGTCGGCATCGCCACCTTCAAGATGATGCTGGTGAACATGCTCGAAGGCCGATTCATCAGTCCCTATGACGCGGAAATTGCCGGACGTATCGCCACCATCATCTGCGGCGGTGAAATCGACCGGCATGCGCTGGTCGATGAAGAATGGCTGATTCGCCTTGAACGCCAGCATTTTGTCGAGCTGGCGCAACAGGAGAAAACCCAGGCGCGTATCGAGCACATGCTCAATACCGGCAAGCCGCTGCGTAATTGAAACCCGATGAAAAAGACTCGGCATCCTGCCGCAATTTTTCCCGCGTTGTCCAAGCGCCTGAGCTTTGGCAGCGCGCGTGGCGGCACAGCCAGGTGCCGTTATCCCGACTTTTGGAGATAGCCATGAATAAACAAATCCAGGACGCCTATATCGTCGCCGCCACCCGCACCCCGGTCGGCAAGGCGCCCAAAGGCATGTTCCGCAATACCCGCCCGGACGACATGCTGGCGCATGTATTGCGCGCCGTCGTCGCGCAAGCCCCCGGCGTGGACACTGCGCGCATTGATGACGCCATCATCGGCTGCGCCATGCCCGAGGCCGAGCAAGGGATGAATGTCGCCCGCATCGGCGTGCTGCTGGCGGGGCTGCCCAATACCGTGGCGGCGCAAACCGTAAACCGCTTCTGCTCCTCCGGCCTGCAGGCCATCGCCATGGCCGCCGACCAAATTCGTCTGGGGCAAGCTGACCTGATGCTGGCTGGTGGCACCGAGTCGATGAGCATGGTGCCGATGATGGGCAACAAGGTCGCGCTCTCGCCACAGGTGTTTGCCAGCAGCGAAAATACCGCGATTGCCTATGGCATGGGCATTACTGCGGAAAAGGTCGCCGAGCAATGGAAAGTCAGCCGCGAGGCGCAGGATGCCTTTGCCGTGGCCTCGCATGAAAAAGCCCTGGCAGCGATTGCCCGGGGCGAATTCAAAGACGAAATCACCCCCTACCCCATCAGCAGCTATCAGCCCGACCTTGACAGCTACCGCATTAGCGCGGCCGGGCATCTGGCCGATACCGACGAGGGCCCGCGCCCCGGCACCTCGATGGAAGCCCTGGCCAAGCTCAAGCCGGTATTCCGCAACGGCCAGTTCGGCGGCACCGTGACCGCCGGCAACAGCTCGCAGATGAGCGATGGTGCCGCCGCCGTGTTACTGGCTTCGGAGCAGGCCATCAAGGATTACGGCCTGACCCCGCTGGCGCGTTTTGTCAGCTTCTCGGTGGCCGGGGTACGCCCGGAGGTGATGGGCATCGGCCCGGTGGCGGCCATTCCCAAGGCATTGAAGCAGGCAGGCTTGTCCCAGCAGCAGCTGGACTGGATTGAGCTCAACGAAGCCTTCGCCGCACAGGCGCTGGCGGTGATGGGCGACTGCCAGCTCGACCCCGCCCGCGTCAATCCGCTGGGCGGCGCGATTGCCCTGGGTCATCCGCTGGGCGCCACCGGCGCCATCCGCACCGCCACCCTGGTACACGGCTTGCGCCGCCACAAGCAGAAATACGGCATGGTCACCATGTGCATCGGCACCGGCATGGGCGCGGCCGGGATTTTCGAAGCCGTTTAAGTCAGACCCACAAACGGCAGCCCCGCTGTTTTGCAACAGCGGGGTTTTGTTTTTCAGAGTCTATTCAAGCTATCAGGCAAGGCGCGCGCCATTGGCGACCGGGCGCTCGCAGCTGGCAATCACCACGCCGTCCTCGGTATGAAAGCCGGTCAGCAAAAATTCCGACATAAAACCGGCAATCTGCTTGGGCGGGAAATTGATAACGCCCAGCACCTGCCTGCCCAGCAAGGCTTCGGCAGAATACAGCGCAGTAATCTGCGCGCTGGTTTTCCTGATGCCGTACTCGCCAAAGTCCACCCAGATTTTCCAGGCGGGTTTGCGCGCTTCGGGGAAAGGCTCGACCCGTACCACCGTGCCCGCATGCAGCGCCACGCGCTGGAAATCGTCCCAGCCAATCAAGCCCGGCTCAGCACTCATGTTTCCACCACCCCCAGCTCGTCCAGTGCCGCCTGCATCATGCGCTTGGCTTCACCGCGCAAGAGTTCATGGTCAAGCGCATAACGCACCGTGGCCTCAATCAGTCCCAGGTGGGTGCCACAGTCAAAGCGGGTGCCCTGGAAGCGGAACGCATCGACCGGCGCCTGCTGCAACAGCTGGGCGATGGCATCGGTCAGCTGAATCTCGCCGCCGGCGCCTTCGCCGGTGTTTTCCAGCAACCGGAAAATCTGCGGCGAAAGCACATAACGCCCGACTACGGCCAAATCACTGGGCGCCTCATCGGGATGCGGTTTTTCCACAATCCCCCTGATTGCCCCGGCACGGCCATCAAAATCCGGGGCATCGACAATGCCATAGCTGCCGGTCTGCTCATGCGCCACATCCTGCACCGCAATCACGCTGGCGCCGGTTTTCTGTGCATGACAGGCCATTTGCCGGAGCGCGCCCTCTCCCCGGCTCCAAATCAGGTCATCCGGCAATAGCACGGCGAAAGGCTCATCGCCCACCACTTCCTTGGCGCACAACACCGCATGTCCCAGTCCCAGGGCTTCAGGCTGGGTGACAAAAATCGCCCGCACGCCTTGCGGCAGCACGTTTTGCACCGCATCAAGCTGTTTTTCCTTGCCGGCTTTTTGCAGCCGCTGCTCCAGTTCATAGGCCTTGTCAAAATAATCGGCCACCGCATGTTTGTAGCGGTTGGTGATGAAAATCAGCGTATCGCAGCCCGCATCAATCGCCTCGTCCACCGCATACTGAATCAGCGGCCTGTCCACAACCGGCAACATTTCCTTGGGAACAGTCTTGGTGGCAGGCAGGAAACGGGTGCCCAAGCCTGCTACGGGGAATACGGCTTTGCGGATACGTGGATGATTCATTGCATCAATGTTTGCGATTATGGCGACTAGGGAACGGCACAATGACCGAAACGCTAGTACCTGTCAAATGATGACCTGGTTCAAATTCCGGCACGGCTTTTCTCAGCACTTCGGCCAGGGTTGTCTCATCATAACGGGCAGCGGCCCCGGCCAAGATTTTCAGCAAAGCCTGCAAGGATTCTGGCTCCACCTGACGCACCCTGCCCTGCAAAATCTTGGGATGCGCCGTCGGGCGGTAGCTTTCTTCATCATGGAACAGGACTTCATGCAGTTTTTCGCCGCTGCGCAAGCCGGTATAGGTGATGGCGATATCGCGCCCCGGCTGTTTGCCGGCCAGGCGAATCATCTGCTCGGCCAACACGCGAATCGCTACCGGCTCGCCCATATCCAGGGTATAGATGGCATGGTGAGCGCCAATGCTTGCCGCCTGCAAAATCAGCTGGCCCGCTTCCGGGATGGTCATGAAATAGCGCGTCACTTCCGGATGGGTCACGGTGACCGGGCCGCCCAGACGGATTTGCTCGCGGAACAGCGGCACCACACTGCCGGCCGAGTCCAGTACATTGCCAAAGCGCACGGTGACAAAATGCGTCCGGCTTTGCCGGGCATGTAGCTGGCAAACCATTTCTGCCAGGCGCTTGCTCGCCCCCAGCACATTGGCCGGATTCACCGCCTTGTCGGTAGAAATCAGCACGAATGTGCCGACATTCATTTGAGCTGAAATCCGGGCCACCGTATCAGTGGCGAGCGCATTATTGCGCACCGCCTCGCGCAACTGTCCCTCCAGCACCGGCACCTGCTTGTAGGCCGCCGCATGGAATACCGCGGCCACCTGAGCCTGTTTGAGCGCATGGGTAATGACCGCCGGGTCGCCGCAATCTCCCAGTATCGGTACGCAACTGATATCGGCAAAGTCACGCCGCAGCTCTTGCTCCATCCGCAACAGGGACAGCTCATCCTGCTCCACCAGGATGATGCAGGCTGCGCCATTGCGCGCGCATTGCCGGCACAGTTCCGAGCCGATTGAACCACCGGCGCCGGTCACCAGGACATTGCGTCCGCCAAGCCAGTTGCGAATCTCCTGCCAGTTGGCGGTGACCGGCTTGCGTCCCAGCAAATCTTCGATGGCGACTTCTTTCAGGCCCCCGGCATTGGCGTGATTGCCGAGCAAGTCTTCTGCACGCGGCACCATGCGAAACGGCAGCCCGGTGGATTCGCATACCGCCATCACGCGCTGCATGGCAGCGCCGCCCAGCGAGGGCATGGCAATGGCCAACATTCCGGCAGCCGTTTCACGGGCAATTTCGCCAGCCTCGTCAATCCGCCCCAAAACCGGCACCCCATGCAGCCGTACCCCTTTCAGGCTGGCCGCATCATCCAGAAATCCCACCGGCACATAGCTTTCAGAACTGCGCAAATTGCGCAGCAGGCTTTCACCTGCCTGACCTGCGCCCAGAATCAATACCCGGATTGCAGCCTCATGACGATTGACCTGAATGATTCCGTCCTTCCAAATCCGGTACAGCCAGCGCGGCATGCCCAGCAGCATCACCAATGCAAACGGATACAGCGCCAGGGTCGAGCGCGGCACGCCCTCCAGACGCTTGTAGAGGAACAGGGCGCCGACAATCGCCGCCAGCCCCAGCGCAGAGGCCTTCACCAGATTGAGCAGGTCAGGCGTGCTGGCAAAGCGCCACAGGCCGCGATACAGCCCTGAAAGGCGGAAGGCCACCCCTTGCAGACCCACCACCAGCAGCAGTTCAATCCAGTCCGTCGCCGGCATTGCAGCCGCCGGCTGCATTTCGTAGCGCAGCCATTGCAATCCCAGCCACACCAGCACCACCATCAGCAAATCATGGCAGATGACCGCAAGCCGCGGCAAAAACAGCCAGAGACGTTTTTTGTGCGATACGTTCATGTTGGATTCCGATTCGGCGCCGGCTTGCGCAAGCGCAGCCAGCATACGCACCCTGCCGTGAACCACAAGATACAGGCAAGCGGTAAAAACGCCAGCGAAACCCCGCGCAAAAACACGGCGGCCAGTATCACGGCAAGCAATGACCATAGCGCGTAAGCCAGGGTCACCGGGGTATGCCGTCCCAGCCTGCGCGCCCATATCTGGTAACTATGCGCAGAGTGTGCCTGCCACCATTTTTCGCCGCGCCGGATACGCAGCAGCAGGGTCAGGCTGGCATCCAGCACACAGGCCGACAAGGGCAGCGCCAGCAGCCAGCCAAAGCGCAGCTCGGCCGCTGCCGACATCGCCCAGAGCAACGCCAACAGATAACCCAAGGCGGCGCTGCCGACATCGCCCATGAAAATCCGCGCCTGCGGAAAATTCCACGGCAAAAAGCCTGCACATACTGCCAGCAGCAGCAGCGCAAAAACTTGTCCGGCGCCTGTCAGCAGCCAGGCAGCCAGCAAGGCCACCAGCAGGGCTTGCGATGCGGCGATGCCGTTGATGCCGTCAATGAAATTCCAGATATTGGTCAGCGCAAGGGCAGCCACAAAGCTGCACAGGCACAGCCAAAGCGGCCAGCCAAAGCCCATGCCCGCCAGCGCCAGCATGCCTGCCGAAGCCAGATGCACGGCAAAGCGCAGCCGCACCGAAAGCGGCCTGTGGTCGTCCCACCAGCCAATGCCTGCCACCGCAGCCAAACCTGCCGCTGCCGCCACCCAGGCCCACTGCCTGGTAATCAAGGCCAGCCCGCCACAGGCCAGCAGCATGAGCAATGCCATGGCAATGCCACCGCCACGCGGCGTCACCACCTGGTGATTGCGGCGCGTATCACCCGGCATATCCAATAGCTGCCGGTGCAGGGCATAACGCCGGGCCAGCCCGGTCCCCAGCAGGCTGGCCAGCGCAGCCCCGGCAGGCCAGAGCCAAACTGCATTCATACCAGCGCGTAATTGAGCAATGGCTTGACCGTGCCCCACTGCCGGCAGCTAGGACATTGCCAGTGGTGCGAGCGCGCACCAAACCCGCAATGGTTGCAGCGATAGCTGGGGTTGCGCACCAGCAGCTGGTCATTGATGCGCCCCAGGGCATGCAGCGTACCCAGGATATCGTCGCCATCGCGCAGGGCCAGGTCGATAAGCGCAGCCTCGCCGCGCACTGACGGGCGGTCTTTCAGTTGCTGGGTCAAATACAGCCATGCCGCATGCACGCCTTCTTCGCGTTCAACCAGATGCGTCAGTGCCAGCACCGGCGCTACACCGGCGTAATGCTCGGCCATTTCGGAAAGAAACCGCCGCGCCCCCGGGGTATCAGCGGTGCGCTCATAGCATTGCAACAGGGTCGGCAAGATATCCGGCAAATAGTCGGCATCATGGCGCGCAGCGCGCTCAAGTGCCTTGATGGCCGCCGCATCATTCCCTTCGGCCGCTTCAATCCGGCCTTCCAGCATCCCGGCACGCACGGCATTGGAATCGGCCGCATAGGCTCTGGCAATCGCCGCGCGCGCCGCTGCCACATCGCCATTGGCACGGTGGCGCTCGGCCAGCTCACATTCGTACATGGCAATCAGCTTGCCCATCGGCTCGCCAGTGGCGGACTCAAAACGCTGCGCGCTTTCGATGGCACGATTCCAGTCGCGCTCGGACTGGAAAATATCAATCAAGTGCCGCAGCGCCTGGGGCGCACGATGTCCTGTCTCGGCCAGCGCCATGAACACCGTTTCAGCCCGGTCCAGCAGGCCGGACTTCATATAATCCTCGCCCAGCGCCAGCAATGCCTGCACCCGTTGCGCATCACTCAGGTCCTTGCGCTCCACCAGTGCCTGATGCAGCCGGATGGCGCGGTCAACCTCGCCACGGCGGCGGAACAGATGCCCCAGGGCCAACTGGGTTTCAAATGTTTCTTTATCCAGCTCGGCAATGTGCAGGAACAGCTCAATCGCCTTGTCCGGCTGCTCGTTCAAAAGATAATTAAGACCACGGAAATAGGTGGTCGAAAGTTTGCTGACCTGGCTATCGCTATGCCGCTCGCCCCCCCGCCGGCCAATCACCCAGCCCATCACTGCCGCTGCGGGCAAAAGCAAAACAAACCAGAACCATTGTTCGATAAAGGCCATGGCAGACATCCATGAAGGAGGAAACAGGCCACGCAGTGCACTGTGAGGCAACTGCCGTGAGCGATACACGCCTGCGCTCCGGGCGCAGCACCGGATTTTTTACTGGTTTTCGGCAATCGGCGTCACTTCGCTGACGCGTTCACGCAATTCCTTGCCCGGCTTGAAATGCGGCACATATTTGGCAGGCAACTCCACCGCCGCACCGGTCTTGGGGTTGCGCCCGGTACGCGGCTCACGGTAATGCAGCGAAAAACTGCCAAAGCCGCGAATTTCAATCCGGGTGCCGGTGGCAAGACTTGCACTCATCAATTCAAGCAGGGTGCGTACAGCAAACTCAACGTCCTCTATCTTGAGATGACGCTGGCGCTGGTTGAGGATTTCTATCAATTCCGATTTGGTCATCGCCAACAAAACCGTAAGCCCGAACCACCGGGCGGCTCAACTATCCAGCCAAAAGAAAACCTGTGCAGACAGGCCTCTTGCCGGCATCCAAAAAGAGCGCCGGAGCCAGCACACCGGGAAACCCCGTGTACTGGACTCCGGCTGACGGGATTACTCGCCCTTGCCGAGCTGCTCGCGCAACAGCGCACCCAGCTGGGTGGTGCCGCTGGCAACTTCCGCATTGCTGCGGTTGTATTCAGCCAGGGTTTCGTTCATTTCGTCCTGATCCTTGGCGCGGATGGAGAGCTGCACCACGCGGCTCTTGCGATCGGTGCCGATAATCTTGGCTTCCACTTCATCACCGGCCTTCAGCACGTGCGAAGCATCGTCCACGCGGTCAACCGAGATATCGCGGGCGGCCAGATAGCCTTCCACGCCATCGGCCAGCTCAACCACGGCGCCCTTGGCATCGACTTCCTTCACCGTGCCCTTGACCACCGAGCCGCGGGTATTGGAAGCCTGGAACTGGCCCATCGGGTCCTGTTCCAGCTGCTTGACGCCGAGGCTGATGCGCTCGCGTTCCGGGTCAACCGCCAGCACCACGGCCTGCACGGTGTCGCCCTTCTTGTAGTTGCGCGCCAGGTCTTCGCCATTGGTATTCCAGCTGAGGTCAGACAGGTGCACCAGACCGTCGATACCGCCTTCCAGGCCGATGAAAATGCCAAAGTCGGTAATCGACTTGATCTGGCCTTCCACCTTGTCACCCTTCTTGTGGGTGGCCGCGAAGGTTTCCCACGGATTGCTGGAGACCTGCTTCATGCCCAGCGAGATGCGGCGACGTTCTTCATCCACGTCCAGCACCATCACTTCGACTTCATCACCGACCTGCACCACCTTGGACGGATTGACGTTCTTGTTGGTCCAGTCCATTTCCGAAACGTGCACCAAGCCTTCAACGCCAGCTTCGATTTCAACGAAGGCGCCGTAATCGGTGACGTTGGACACCTTGCCGAAAGCACGGGTATTGGCCGGATAGCGGCGGGAGATGTTGTCCCACGGGTCCTCGCCCATCTGCTTGAGGCCGAGGCTGACGCGGTTGCGCTCGCGGTCGTACTTCAGCACGCGCACATCCAGCTCCTGGCCGACTTCGACCACTTCGGACGGATGACGCACGCGCTTCCAGGCCATGTCGGTGATGTGCAGCAGGCCGTCGATACCACCGAGGTCCACGAATGCGCCGTAATCGGTGAGGTTCTTGACCACACCCTTGAGCTTGGCGCCTTCCACCAGCTTCTCCATCAGCGCCTCGCGCTCTTCGGAGTGCTCGTTTTCCACCACGGCGCGGCGGCTGACCACCACGTTGTTGCGCTTGCGGTCAAGCTTGATGAGCTTGAATTCCAGCTCCTTGCCTTCCAGGTACACCGGATCGCGCACCGGACGCACATCCACCAGCGAACCCGGCAGGAAGGCGCGGACTTCCTTGATATCGACGGTGAAACCGCCCTTGACCTTGCCGCTGATGCGGCCGGTGATGATTTCGCCTTTTTCCAGGGCGGCCTCCAGCTCGTCCCAGACCATCGCGCGCTTGGCTTTTTCGCGCGAGAGCACGGTTTCACCAAAGCCGTTTTCAATCGAGTCCAGCGCCACTTTTACTTCGTCGCCGATGCCCACATCGATTTCGCCGGCTTCGTTCCGGAACTGTTCGATTGGCACGATGCCTTCGGACTTCAGACCGGCATTGATAACCACCACATCGTTGGTGACGGCAACGACAGTGCCGGTCACGATGGCACCGGGCTTCAGCTTGGCCAGTTGCTGCTGGCTCTGTTCAAACAGTTCGGCAAATGATTCAGTCATTTCTATTCTCTAGGTTAATCTTCAGAGCAGATGCATACCGCTTTGCAACTGCTCCACCCGTTTGTCGGCGCGGGCGGGATTGCCCATTGGCCGTGAGTGTTGAAGTGGATGAGCCGCAGGCTTGCGACCTGCGGGGCGGGTTCTGCCGGATGGGCTTATGCCGTGACCCGGTGCTCAGGAAACATCCGGCAGCAGGCCGGATTGCTTCGCAAGCGCCAGCACTTCCGCCACCACCGCATCAATCGCCACACCCGTGGTGTCGATGGACACCGCATCTGTTGCAGGTTTCAACGGTGAAAGCGTCCGGCTGGCATCGCGCTCGTCACGGGCAATAATCTCGCCCAGCAGGCTGCCGAGATTAACCGAAACCCCTTTTTGCATCAACTGTTTATATCGCCTATCCGCGCGCTCCTCGGCACTGGCGGTCAAAAACACCTTGCAAAAGGCATCCGGAAAGATGACCGTGCCCATATCGCGGCCATCGGCGACCAGCCCCGGCGCTATCCGGAAATCATGCTGCATCTGCACCAGTGCCGCACGCACCCCCGCCATCGAAGCGATTGCAGAAGCGGCAGCGCCGGTCGTTTCCAGCCGCAATTCATCGGTGACATCCTCGCCATTGACCAGTACCCGCGCCTCGCCGGCCGCATCCTCGGCAAAGCTGATGTGCGTGCGGCGCGCGCAGGCTTCGACAGCCTGCGCATCCGCCATGTCAATACCTGCTTTCATCGCGGCCACGCCAACCGCCCGGTAAAGCGCGCCAGAATCCAGATAATGCCAGCCCAGATGCTGGGCCACACGGCGGCTGATGGTGCCCTTGCCGGAGCCGGAAGGCCCGTCAATGGCAAGTACGGGAACGGGGTTGCGGGGGCATGGATAGTTCTGCTTCATCCGGCAAGTTTAGCGATGACTGCCCGGCTTGGCTCGCGCCAAATGGGCGACTTGATTGTGCAAGGGACTTGCTGCTATCATGCCGCGCTTCATCAGTTTCCACTTTTCGCCATCAGAGGTTTGTCATGAAGGTCCTGTCCTCCCTGAAGTCGGCGAAGGCCCGTCACCGCGACTGCAAAGTCGTCCGCCGTCGCGGCAAGGTCTTCGTGATTTGCAAGTCCAATCCGCGTTTCAAGGCGCGCCAGCGTTAAGAAACCTTGGCGCTTGCCCAAGCGACTGGAACGAAAAACCGCCGCAAGGCGGTTTTTTCATGTGTACACAAGGCCCGCCCCAGCCGTAGAATCGAATCCGTTCAAAACCTCAAGGAGCCGGATATGTCCCGCCAGTTGATGTTTGCTGCTGCCTGCGCACTGCTGTTTGCCTTCTCTCCCGCCCGCGCCGGTGATGTGCTGCTGCTTGAGCGCATCAAACAAGAAAGCGCCAGCCCCCAGCCTGCCCGCGGCATGAGCATGGCCGAAGTCGAGCGCCGCTTCGGTGCACCGCAATCGCGGCTTGAGCCGCGTGGCGGGCAAAAGCGCCAGTGGCCGACCATCCATCGCTGGGTGTATGCCGACTACACCGTGTATTTCGAACGCAGCCGCGTAGTGGATGTGGTGTTGAACCAGGCCTCGCCGCAAGAAGCCGGCCCCAAGCCGCCGGTTCGCTGATTGCGTTTTTTCATTGATTGCCGTGCAACCCGGCACGTATTTTTTTGCCCATGACTCAAACCCGCTTGCGTCTCCCCGCCGAATGGGAGCCCCAATCCGCCATCCTGATTGCCTGGCCCCATGCCGATACCGACTGGGCGCCGCGCCTGGGTGAAGTGGAAGACACCTATATCACGCTGGTGGCGGCCATCACCCGCTTCCAGCCGGTCATCATCTGCGTGGCCGATGACGATGTCGAAGCCTATGCCGATGCCCGGCTGCGCTCCAACCGTATCGACATGGAGCGCGTGCGTTTTGTCACCGTGCCCTATGACGATACCTGGCTGCGCGATTCCGGCCCCATCACCCTGGCGGGCGACAACGGCTTCCGGCTGCTTGATTTCCGCTTCACCGGCTGGGGCGGCAAGTTCGAGGCCAGCGATGACGACCAACTGGTCGAGCGCCTGCATGCAGCCGGGGAGCTGGGCGATGCCGCGCGGGAAAGCATCGACTTTGCGCTGGAGGGCGGCGCCATTGATACCGATGGCGAAGGCAGCCTGCTCACTACCTGGCAGTGCCTGTCGCTGCGCCACCCCGGAGCCAGCCGCGAAGAATTGAGTGCCAAACTGGCCGCCTGGCTGCAACAATCGCGGGTACTGTGGCTGGACCACGGCTATCTGGAAGGCGACGATACCGACGCGCATATCGACACCCTCGCCCGCTTTGCGCCGAACAATGCCATCGTGTTCCAGGCCTGCGATGACGAGGCCGACAGCCACTACGCAGAACTCAAGGCCATGGCCGGGGAAATCGCCGCGCTGCGCACCGCCGATGGCAAGCCCTATACGCTGTTCCCGCTGCCCTGGGCCAAGCCGATTCTTGATGGCGGGCGCCGCCTGGCCGCCAGCTATGCCAATTTCCTGATTCTGAACGGCGCAGTGCTGATGCCTGCCTATGGCGATATCGCCGACGAGAAGGCCGCCGCAGTGCTGGCGCAAGCATTCCCCGGCCGCGAAATCGTGCAAGTGCCGTGCAAACCGCTGATTTGGCAAAACGGCAGCCTGCACTGCATCACCATGCAGCTGCCTGCGGGCCTGATTCAATAACGCTTATCACGCAGATACCCCATGTCCATCAAAACGCTTCCTGTTGCGCTGATTCAAGAAAAAAACCACGGTGATGCCAGCGCCAATCTGGCCGTCATCGAAACCCGCATCGCCGAGGCCGCCAGGCAAGGGGCAAAACTGGTGCTGTTACAGGAGCTGCATAACGGCGCCTATTTCTGCCAGCACGAATCGGTAGACGAGTTCGACCTGGCCGAAACCATCCCCGGCCCGTCCACCGAACGCCTTGGCAAACTCGCCAGCCAGCATGGCGTGGTGCTGGTCAGCTCGCTGTTTGAAAAGCGCGCCACCGGCCTGTACCACAACACCGCCGTGGTATTCGATACCGATGGCCGCATGGCCGGAAAATACCGCAAGATGCACATCCCCGATGACCCGGGGTTTTACGAGAAGTTCTACTTCACCCCCGGCGACCTGGGCTTTGAGCCGATTGCAACTTCCGTCGGCCGCCTTGGGGTGCTGGTGTGCTGGGACCAGTGGTATCCGGAAGCGGCGCGGCTGATGGCGCTGGCCGGTGCCGACCTTTTGCTCTATCCCACCGCGATTGGTTGGGACCCGGACGATGATGAGGCCGAGAAAACCCGCCAGCGCGATGCCTGGGTGCTGTCGCATCGCGGCCATGCGGTGGCCAATGGCCTGCCGGTACTGTCCTGCAACCGGGTCGGCCATGAGCCCTCGCCGCTGGGCGCTTCCGGCATTGATTTCTGGGGCAATTCCATCGTGCTGGGGCCGCAGGGCGAAATCATCGCCGAGGCCGGCGTTGACGCCACCATTCTGTATGCCGATGTGGACATGCAGCGCAGCGAACACGTCCGCCGCATCTGGCCGTTCCTGCGCGACCGCCGTATCGATGCCTATGGCGATTTGACCCTGCGTTACCGCGATTAAACAGCATGCAGACAGATTTTGACTGGCGCAGCCAGCCACATACCGTCGTTGCGCGCGAAGGCGTGCGCTACACCCTGCTGGGCACCGCCCATGTCTCCCGTGCCAGCGTAGATGCAGTCAAAGCCGCGATTGCCAGTGGCGAGTTCGATGCCGTGGCGGTCGAGCTGGATGAGCAGCGCCATGCGGCGATGAATGACCCCGACCAGCTGGCCAAACTCGATATCGTCAAGGTCATCCGCGAAAACCGCATCCCGATGTTCGCGGCCAATCTTGGCCTTGCCGCCTACCAGCGCCGCCTGGCCGAACAGTTGGGCATTGAGCCCGGCGCAGAGCTGAAAGCCGCCGCGCAGGATGCCAAGGCACACAGCCTTCCGATGCACCTGATAGACCGCGATGTCGGTCTGACCTTCAAGCGCGCTGCCGAACAGCTTGGCTGGTGGCAGCGCCTGAAGCTCGGCAGCGGCATCCTGGCATCACTGCTGTTCGATGAAAAAGTCGAAGACGATGCCATCGAAAAACTCAAACAGGGCGACATGCTGGAAGCGAGCTTCAGCGAGTTTGCCAGCGATAGCCCGGCACTGTATGACACGGTGATTGCCGAGCGCGATGCCTGGATGGCGGCGCGGCTGCGCGAAAGCGCGGGGGATGCCCGCCATGTGCTGGCAGTGATTGGGGCAGGCCACCTGGCCGGTACCGCCAAACACTTGCAAGAAAGCACAGACACCCCGGCCAGCATCCTGGCCAGACTTTCCGAACTCAAACCCAAATCGGAAATCCCCTGGTTCACCATTTTTCTTGCCGTATTCGTGCTCGGCGGCTTTGCCTGGGGCTTCTGGCAAGGCGGGCTGAATGTAGCCAGCGAGCTTGTCCTGTACTGGGTTGCACTCACCGCCGGCCTCGGTGCACTGGGCTGCATTGCCGCAGGCGGACATCCCTTGAGCGTATTGGCCGCTGCCCTGGCCTCGCCGGTCACCCCCCTGCACCCAGCACTGGCCTCGGGCATGCTCAGCGCACTGGCTGAAGCAGGCCTGCGCAAACCAACCTATGCCGACTTCCTAGCACTGCGCGATGACATCAGCTCGCTACGCGGCATATACCGCAACCGCGTCGCCCGCATCATGCTGGTGTTCTTCCTCACCAACCTCGGCACCGCCCTTGGCGTGTGGCTGGGCGGCGCCAAGATGCTGGGCCGGCTCCTCGGTTGAGGCTGGCAGAACGCAGGAAACAACAAGCCCGGCCTGCGCAAACCAAACCATAGAGTCGTATGCTCAATCATTCAACGTACGGCTCATAGAGCCCGTCAACGTATAGGCGTGTACTTCACATCATTACTTTGTCGGCGACTTTTTCAGCGCACTCGATGTGTATGCCTTCTACACATGCAAGCCCAAGCAGCTCTATTTGGCTGCCTATAAACAGTCCAAACAAAAACCCCGGCACTAGACCGGGGCTTTATGTGAAATGGCGTCCCCACGGGGATTCGAACCCCGGTCGCAACCGTGAAAGGGTTGTGTCCTAGGCCTCTAGACGATGGGGACGTCGATACTTGAAGCAATATCGATGAGGCGCCGATATTGCAGTTTTGAAAAGAAAACCTCCGACTTGTGTCAGAGGCTTCTCAAGATGGCGTCCCCACGGGGATTCGAACCCCGGTCGCAACCGTGAAAGGGTTGTGTCCTAGGCCTCTAGACGATGGGGACGTCGATTTCTGCGCGGCTGGCGAGGCAAACCAGCGTTGCGAATTTTGGTGGAGCCAAGCGGGATCGAACCGCTGACCTCCTGCATGCCATGCAGGCGCTCTCCCAGCTGAGCTATGGCCCCACGTGCTGTGGAGTTGGAAATAATAGAGCCTTTTTTCAGGACGTCAATACTTTTTTTTCAAAAATTTTCATCTTTCCAACAAAACCCGGGACTCGAGCGCCTCCAGGAGCTGTCCGCCATAGCCCTGCTCATGCAGATAATCCAGCCATTTGGACAGGAAGGTATTCATTCTGAGCCGGTGGTCGAGCATCACCTGCGGCGATGGCGCCAGCCCGAGCACATCCTGCCAGCGGCGGCTGACGTGGAAGTGCGTGACTTCCGCCTGGCGGGCATCGTGATAGACACGGATATGCGCGGCCGGGTCAGTGCTGCCGCTTTGCGCATCGCGCCTTTCATAGCTCAGCGAAAGCTCGGTCGTAAAGCGGTGCTGGCAAATGATTTCAAGCCGCAAAGGCAGCCTCCCCGGCGGCATACACAGGTACTGGCCTTCGGTTAGCTGGGCCGGGGAGAGCAAGCGCGCCAGTTTGCGGTAGTTTTCCGCATACAGGCCCATCAGCCAGCCAAGGCGGCTGAGTTTGGGCAGGCGCCCGATGCGGGAGAGAACGGCATTCACAAGCGATACTCAGAACATTTCGCGGTTGATGCCCAGCGCCTCCAGAACCCGGCTTGCGATTTCTTCAATCGAGGCATGGGTGGTGGACAGCACCGGAATGCGCTCATTGCGAAACATGGCTTCGGCAGCTTCCAGCTCGCGTTTGATGGTATTGGCCTCGGCGTAACGCGAGTTCGGGCGACGTTCCTGGCGGATTTGCTGCAAGCGGTCGGCATCAATGGTCAGACCAAACAGTTTGTGGCGATAAGGGCGCAGGCGCGCTGGCAGGCGGTCGCTTTCCAGGTCTTCATCGGTCAGCGGGTAATTGGCCGCGCGCACGCCATGATGCAGCGCCAGATACACGCAGGTCGGGGTTTTGCCGGCACGCGAAACCCCCACCAGAATCAGGTCGGCATCGCTATAGTCCACACGCATGCCATCGTCATGGGTGAGCGCATAGTTCATGGCATTGATGCGCTGGTGATAGCTGTCGAAATCGACAATGCCATGCGCCCTGCCCACCCGCGGCTGGCGCTTGGCCTGGAATTCTTCTTCCAGCGGCGCGATAAAGGGGGCGAATACGTCCAGCATCAGCGCCCCGCTTTCGGCCAGGATGGCGCTCAGCTCCTCGTCCACGCAAGTATTGACCACCACCGCACGCACGCCTGCGGCCTCCCCTGCTTTGCGGATGGTTTCGGCGGCGATACGCGCTTTCTCCGGGGTATCGACAAATGGCAAACGGTCCTTGGCAAACTCGTGGTGGGTGAACTGGGTCAAGAGGCTCTGGCCAATGGTTTCAGCAGTAATGCCAGTGCCATCGGACACATAGAAAACCGGGCGGGTATGAGGCATGTGTACACTCCAGGACAAACAAGACGGTTTAGCTTGCTAAAATAGCGCGTTGCCGGCCCTGCCGCGCACCTTCCTCATCTCATTACCCAATGGAGCCTGCCTTGAGCGCCAATATTCTCTGGCTGAAAGACCTTCGCCTGTCCGACCTTGCCCAAGTGGGCGGCAAAAATTCCTCGCTTGGCGAGATGATTGGCCAGCTTTCCGGACTCGGTGTTTCGGTGCCCGGTGGTTTTGCCACTACCGCAGATGCGTTCCGCGCGTTCATCGCCCATAACAACCTGCATGCGCGCATCTATGACCGCCTGGCCGGTCTTGATGTGGAAGACGTGCCTGCACTGACTGCTGCCGGCGCCGAAATCCGTGGCTGGGTGATTGATGCACCGCTACAGCCGGAGCTGGAAGCGGATATTCGTGCCGCTTATGCGCAGATGTCCCAGGAAGCAGGCAGCGACAGGCTGGCCGTGGCAGTGCGTTCCTCGGCCACCGCCGAAGACCTGCCCGATGCCTCGTTTGCCGGGCAGCAGGAAACCTTCCTGAACGTCACCGGCGCCGATGATGTGGTGCACAAGGTCAAGGAAGTGTTTGCCAGCCTCTACAACGACCGCGCCATCGCCTACCGCGTGCATCACGGCTTCAAGCACGAGGACGTATTCCTCTCCGCCGGGGTGCAACAGATGGTACGCTCGGATATCGGCGCCTCCGGCGTGCTGTTCACCCTTGATACCGAATCGGGCTTCCGCGATGTGGTGTTTGTCACCGCCAGCTATGGCCTCGGCGAAATGGTGGTGCAAGGCGCGGTCAACCCGGACGAGTTCTATGTCTACAAGCCCACCCTGAAAGCCGGCAAGCCCGCCATCCTGCGCCGCGCGCTTGGCAGCAAGCAATTGCGCATGGTGTATTCGGATGTGCCCGGCGAGCGCGTACGCACCGAGGACACGCCGCAGGATTTGCGCGGCAAATTCTCCATCAGCGACGCGGATGTGGCCGAGCTTTCCCGCCAGGCGCTCATCATCGAGCAGCACTATGGCCGGCCGATGGACGTGGAATGGGGCAAGGACGGCGCCACCGGCAAGCTCTACATCCTGCAAGCGCGCCCGGAAACGGTGAAATCGCGCGCCAAGGCCACCCAGATTGAACGCTACACCCTGCAACAGCGCGGCGAAGTGCTGGCCGAAGGCCGCGCCATCGGCCAGAAAATCGGCGCAGGCACCGCGCGCGTGGTGCGCAGCCTGGATGACATGAACCGCGTGCAGCCGGGCGACGTGCTGGTCGCCGACATGACCGACCCGGACTGGGAGCCGGTGATGAAGCGCGCGGCGGCCATCGTCACCAACCGCGGCGGCCGCACCTGTCATGCCGCCATCATCGCCCGCGAACTGGGCGTACCGGCCGTGGTCGGCACTGGCAATGCGCTTGACACCATCACCGATGGCGATGCGGTCACGGTGAGCTGCGCCGAGGGCGATACCGGCTTTATCTACAAGGGCGCCCTGCCCTTTGAGCGCAACACCACTGACCTCGGCAACATGCCGCCGGCGCCGCTGAAAATCATGATGAACGTCGCCAATCCCGAGCGCGCCTTCGACTTTGGCCAGCTGCCCAATGCCGGGATTGGCCTGGCACGGCTTGAAATGATTATCGCCAGCCATATCGGCGTGCATCCCAAGGCGCTGCTGGAATACGACCGCCAGGATGCCGAAACCCGCAAGCGCATCGACCAGAAAATGGCCGGTTATGCCTCGCCGGTGGATTTCTATGTGGACCGTCTGGCCGAAGGTATTGCCACCATCACTGCCTCGGTGGCACCCAACCCGGTCATCGTGCGCCTGTCGGACTTCAAGTCCAACGAATACGCCAATCTGATTGGCGGGCAGAAATACGAGCCGCACGAAGAAAACCCGATGATTGGCTTCCGTGGCGCCAGCCGCTACATCGACCCCAGCTTTGCCGAAGCCTTCGCGCTGGAATGCCGCGCGGTCAAGCGCGTGCGCGAGACCATGGGCCTTGACAATCTGTGGGTGATGATTCCCTTCGTGCGCACCCTGGACGAAGGCCGCAAGGTCATCGAGGTGCTGGCCAAGAATGGCCTGAAGCAGGGCGAGAACGGCCTGAAAGTCATCATGATGTGCGAAGTGCCCTCCAATGCCTTGCTGGCCGAGGAGTTCCTCGACATCTTCGATGGCTTCTCCATCGGCTCCAACGACATGACCCAGCTCACCCTGGGCCTTGACCGCGATTCGTCCATCGTCGCCAACCTGTTTGACGAGCGCGACCCGGCAGTGAAGAAAATGCTGTCGATGGCAATCCAGGCCGCACGCCGCAAGGGCAAATATGTCGGCATCTGCGGCCAGGGACCCAGCGACCACCCCGACCTTGCCCAGTGGCTGATGGATGAAGGCATCGAATCGGTATCGCTGAACCCCGATACCGTGGTGGATACCTGGCTGAAGCTTGCCAGCAGCAAATCCGCTTGAGCCTTCAACACAGCCTTGACGCTACACGGTTAGACTTTCCAAACGCCCCGCAAGGGGCGTTTGCCTTCTCCGCAAACGGATATCTCCTGTCATGATGCAAGTCCCTCCCCCGGTGCCCGCAGCACCGGCCAAAACCCTGTTCGACCTCCAGGCCTGGCTCAGTGCCGGGGTAGCCAACAAATTGCTTGACCTGCTGGCCGCCCTGGCCATCGGCATCATCGGCTGGTGGCTGGCCAGGCGCCTGATCGGCGTGCTCGACCGGGTACTGCTGCGCTTTCAGGTGGACGACATCCTGCGCAGCTTCCTGCGCAATATCGCCTTCGCCGGGCTGATGATTGTGATTGTCATTGCCGCCCTGCAAAAACTCGGCATCCCCACCACCTCACTGCTGGCTGCGCTCGGCGCCGCCGGCCTTGCCATCGGTCTTGCCCTAAAAGACTCGCTTTCCAATATCGCCTCCGGCGTGATGCTGATTATGCTGCGCCCGTTCAAGGCCGGTGACAGCGTGCGCGTGGCCGGGCAGGAAGGCGTGATTGAGCAAGTGCGTATCTTCACCACCACTTTGCGTACCTACCAGAATGAAGTGATTGTGCTGCCCAACAGCGAAATCACCAAAGCCGCCATCGTCAATATCACCCGGCGGCCACTGCGCCGCATCGACTTGGACGTTGGCATCGGCTATGAAGACCGTATCGACCAGGCGCGCGAAGTGCTGCTGGAGTTGGCCAAAAACCACCCCAAGGTACTGAAAAACCCGGCCACCGTAGTACTGGTCACTGGTCTTGGCGAAAGCAGTGTGGACCTTTCCCTGCGCGTGTGGGTCAAGAGCAGCGATGTCATCCAAACCCGCAGCGACCTGCTGGAAGGCATCCATCGCCAGTTCAACGATGCCGGCATCAGCATCCCCTTCCCGCAGCGCGACCTGCATGTTTACCACCACCAGAACCCCGGCAAGCCGGGCATGTTGCCGGACAAGCTGCTGGAGCAGGCCGCGTCCGAGCAATAAACAAGCCGCTACCTGAAGCAACGCCGCGCCTGATAGCAACATCAGGCGCGGCGTTTTGCATTCTGATATGCGCCTGGCAACTCAAGCCCCGGGCAGGGCAAAAGCGGCGATATGCTGACGATAGTGCTTGAGCTCGGCCACCGACTCGCGGATGTCACTCAAGGCCGTGTGGGCGCCGGCTTTGTGCAGGCTTTCCAGCACCTCTGGCGCCCAGCGGCGCGCCAGTTCTTTGAGCGTTGAAACATCCAGATTGCGGTAGTGGAAATAACGCTCCAGCTGCGGCATATGCCGGTGCAGGAAGCGCCGGTCCTGGCAGATGGAGTTGCCGCACATCGGCGAAGTGCGCCCGGGCACCCATTGCTGCAAAAAGGCCAGCGTCTGCGCTTCGGCCTCGGCCATCGG
Organism: Pseudomonadota bacterium; assembly: GCA_030528565.1. Lineage (GTDB taxonomy): Bacteria > Pseudomonadota > Gammaproteobacteria > Xanthomonadales > Xanthomonadaceae > Solilutibacter. The sequence goes on along the minus strand of JAUMYP010000025.1, from coordinate 4,500 downwards.
TACGCCCTCTTCCAGCACCCGCTGCCACAGGCCGGACTTGCGGTGCTGGTTGCGGTTCCATTCGTCCATGGCCTGGAGTTTTTGCAGCGGCTGGGCAATGGCAAGCTCCGGGCCTTCGGCGAGGATATTGAGTTCGGCATCGGTCACCAAGGTGGCGATTTCCAGAATCTCATCGCGGTCGGTATCCAGCCCGGTCATTTCCAGGTCAATCCAAATCAGGCGCTGTTGCTTGTTCTCTTGCATGGGTTTGTTCTTGGGAGGGTTTACGGGATTGGGGGCGGACGTTTACCACGTTTGCCGCGGAAGTACTCACGCAGCCGCTGCCCGGCTTCATCGGCCAATACCCCGCCAGTGACTTCAATGCGGTGATTGTGCCGCCGGTCGGCCAGCAAATCGAAGACACTGCCGGCGGCGCCGGTTTTCGGGTCATAAGCGCCGAACACCACCCGTGCCAGCCGGGCATGAATCATCGCCATGGCGCACATCGCGCATGGCTCCAGGGTGACATACAGGGTGCAGCCCAGCAGGCGATGATTGCCCAGCGCCTGCCCTGCGCGACGCATGGCGACGATTTCGGCATGGGCGCTGGGGTCGTGCTCGCTGATATTGCGGTTCCAGCCCTGGCCGATAACCTCGCCCTGCGGGGAAACCAGGAGCGCCCCCACCGGGATTTCGTCGTCCTCGGCCACTGCGCGCGCGGCCAGTTGCAGTGCCTGCCGCATCCAATAAGCATCGTCTGCTGCGGCCATCACATCACCTGCAAGGCAAAGCCCAGCCGCTGCATTTGCGCAACAAAACCGGGGTAAGAGGTCGCCACATTGGCGGTATCGGTGATACGCACTTGCGCCTTGGCGCATTGCGCCAGCACCGCAAAGCTCATGGCGATGCGATGGTCGCCCAGGCTGTGGATTTCACCGCCCGCAGGCAGGCCGCCATGAATATCCGCGCCATCGGGTGTTTCATCTACACCAATACCCAGCGCACGCAGGCCATCGGCCATCGCCCGGATGCGGTCGGATTCCTTGACCCGCAGCTCGGCCGCACCGCGAATGCGGGTGGTGCCGCGGGCACAGGCAGCAGCAGCAAACAGGATGGGAAACTCGTCAATCATGTCCGGCACAATGCCCAGTGGCACATCCACGCCCTGTAGTGGCGCATGGCGCACACGCAGGCTGGCGACTTCGCCCAGCGCGGTTTGCCTGCGGTTTTGCAGCTCGATATCCGCACCCATCATTTGCAGCAGCTGCAACAACCCGGTACGGCGCAGGTCGATGCCAATATCGTGCAGGCTGATGTCCGAGGCCGGCACCAGGGTCGCCGCCACCAGCGCAAATGCGGCCGAGGAAAAGTCCCCCGGCACGTCAATATCGCAGGGCGCAAGGCGCTGGCCGCCACGGAGACGGGCAAAGCCGGGGCGATATTCAATGTCCACACCAAAAGCCTGCAACATGCGCTCGGTGTAGTCGCGGGTCGGATGCGGCTCGCGCACGCAAGTCTCGCCCTCTGCCTGCAAGCCCGCCAGCAGCACCGCGGACTTCACCTGGGCGCTGGCCACCGGGCTTGGATAGGCGATGCCCTGCAAACGCCCGACCGGAGAAATCACAAGCGGCGGCCTGCCCGCTTCTGCCGTGCGGATATCCGCGCCCATCTGCGCCAGCGGCTCGGCAACGCGGCGCATCGGCCTGGCACTGAGCGATTCATCGCCTATCAACTGGCAGGCAAAGGGCTGGGCGGCAAGCAGCCCGGCCAGAAGCCGCATCGCGGTGCCGGAATTGCCGCAATCCAGTGCTGCTTGCGGCGCCTTGAGTCCCCCAATGCCCACGCCATGCACGATGCGCTCACCATCGGCGGGGGTGTCGATGCGCACTCCAAGCTGCTGAAAAATCCGTGCGCTTGCGCGCGTATCCTCGCCTTCCAGAAAGCCTTTGATATGCGAAACGCCATCGGCCAGCGCCGCCAGCATGATGGCGCGGTGGGAGATGGATTTATCGCCCGGCACGCCGATTTCGCCCTGCAAGGGACGGGACGGCGGCGAGGCCAGCCAGGCAGACGAATCAGACTTGGCCATGACGCTGCTGAAACTCGCGCATGAAATCAATCAACGCATCCACCGCCGCATCCGGCAAGGCGTTGTACAGCGAGGCGCGAATGCCGCCGACCTGCTTGTGCCCCTTGAGGCCAATCAGGCCGCTGGCGTTTGCCTGCGCCACAAACTGCGCATCCAGCTCGGCTGTCGGCAGGAAAAACGGCACATTCACGTGCGAGCGGTGTGCTGCGGCAACCCGGTTGCGATAGAAACCGCCGGAGCCATCAATCAACGCATAGAGCTTCTGCGCCCGCGCTGCATTGCGCGCGCCGAATGCCGCCACCCCACCCTGCGCACGCATCCAGCCAAGACACAGGCCCAGCAAATACCAGTTGAAGGTCGGCGGCGTATTGAGCATCGAGTCGCGCGCCAGATGGGCGCGGTAATCAAGAATCGGCGCGCGTGGCTGACCTCTGCGCTCCAGCAGTGCGCGCGCGGCAATCACCACGCCAATCCCCGAAGGCCCGAGATTCTTCTGCGCACCGGCGTAAATCAGCCCATAGTCGCGTACGCGGATGGGGCGCGAAGCAATGCTGGAGCTGAAATCAGCCACCACCGGCGCCTCTGCATCCAGCGGCATATTCAGCGCCACGCCGTGGATGGTTTCGTTGTCGGTGACATGCAGATAGGCCGCATCGGCCGAAAGCTGCCAGTCCTCACGCGCAGGCACGCTGCAAAAGCCCTGCGCCTCGCCGGAAGCGACGATGCGGGCATCGACATACGGCGCAGCTTGCTTGAGCGCAGTATTGCCCCAATGCCCGGTGATGAGATAGTCCGCACGCTGTCCCGCCGTAGCCAGATTCAGCGCAATCAAGGCCTGCTGCAAAGTCGCCCCGCCCTGCATGAACAGCACCGCGTAGTCATCCGGCACCTCCAGCAATACACGCAAATCGGCCTCGGCCTGTTCCGCCAGCGCGATGAACTCGGCACTGCGATGGCTGATTTCCGCCACCGATGCGCCAATGCCCTGCCAGTCCAGCAATTCTTGCTGCGCCTGGCGCAGCACCGGCTCGGGCAATACCGCAGGACCGGCACTGAAATTGAATACCCGGCCAGAGGCAGACAACGGAGCCATCACCTATTTGACCCCAAACCAGAGCAGCGCAGCCAAAACCGCCGCACTCAAAATGGCAGCCAGCAACAGCCACGGCAACTGCCAGCGATGCGGCAGCCTGCTTTGCCCGGCTTCCTCCTGCGGTATAGCGGCCAGCGGCGGCTTCTGCACGGCTGCCAGCGCAGCTTGACCCGGCACCTCCAGCAGATAACGGCTACCCGGCGCAAACGACAGTTGGTCACCATGTTGCAACTGCGCAAGCACAAGGCGCTCACCGTTGAGCTGCACCGCCTGCTCTGCCTTCAGCACCTGCAACCACACCTGCCCTTGCTGATAATGGAGATGCGCCAATACACCCTGCTGGCCTTCCAGCACGATATCTGCACCCTTGCCACCAATTTTCAGCATGCGCTCAACCGGCAATGCCCGGCCATGGTCAGACCCGCACAAACCACGCAACACCGGCACGGGCAACTTGGTTTGTGCATCAGATGCAGAAAACTCCGGGAGCGCCCTGGCCGCACGACCGGCCTCCTCGCCAACACACATTTCCACGCCTTCACAGTGGATAGTGTCACCGGCGCGCAGCAATGCCAAATTCCGTACCGGCCTGCCGTTGACATGCACACCGCCCACCCCCTCGGCTACATGCAGCCACAGGCCACGCGCATCCAGGCAAAAATCAATCAGCGAACGGCTACCCTCACGCGCCAGCACCAGCCCACGGTCAAAATCCGGGTCACGGCAAAGCCGGCTCATGCCAAAATGCAGCGGCAGATCACTATGCTGGTGATCCGGGAAGCGCAGAATCAGTCGGGACGGCTGGGGGATATTCACAGCGCGAGATTTTGGCATACCGCGCGGCAAATTGATTATCACACCGCACTACAATGCCGCTTTCCATACATCTTGGCGCCCCCAAAGCACATGAGCAGCATCAATATCGTCCACCCCACCACACTTGAAATGGCGCAAGCACGTGCCGCAGTTGACCAGGTCGCCGCCAGGCTGACCCAGGAATACGGCCTGGCCTGCCAATGGCAGGACGATGAACTGCGCTTCGAACGCCCCGGTGTAACCGGCAGCATCCGCCTGATGCCGCAACAGGTGCATTTCAGCGCCGAACTTGGTTTTCCGTTCTCGGCCATGCAGAACATGGTGGAAGCCGGCGTGCGCAAGGCCCTTGCCGAAAAGCTCGGCTAACCCCGGCTTGGAGCAGCGCAAAAAAACACTTGGCAAACACCGGCAGCCTGCTTATACTGCGCAGCCTCCTTCGGGCAGTTAGCTCAGCGGTAGAGCATTGCCTTCACACGGCAAGGGTCGCAGGTTCGATCCCTGCACTGCCCACCAAAGGAATAAA
>JAUMYP010000024.1 GCA_030528565.1 Pseudomonadota bacterium | reverse complement strand
TTACAGGTCTTGCTGGTAGCGCACGTAAGGCACAGTGCCGCCGTTCTCGTCTTTGCCCTGTACTGCAAAGGGATTACGGCCACGGGTCACGATATTTTCGGCACCAACGCTGAGCTGGCCACTCCACGGGGTGCGCCAGGTGAGTCCGACACCAAAGCCTTCCCATCTGCCCGGCTGGCCGGGGACATCTACCACGCGACCAAACACATTGGCGCGGAAATTGCCAATACCGGCGCCCAGCGACAGCCCCATGCTGTTCCACTGGCCGGATAGCTGTGGCAGTTCGGCAGCAGTGATAAGGCGCGCTTTGGCAGTGGTGCCGGCAATGGAAACCACACCATTGCGTCCCAGGTTGTATTCGGCAAACAGGGCAAAGTCGGTCTGGTCACTGCGGGTGTAGCGGCCTTGAGCCAGCCAGCCGGGGAGATTGTTTTGGTTGCGGCTGACGGCCACGCCTACGCGGGCATTGCGGTTGCCGAAACTGGCGCTGGCCGGGCCAATGGCTCCCAGTGCACAGCTGCCGGAAAGGCGATCCATGCGGCTTGGGATGCCGCCCTGGCCATCGCATAGCAACGCCAGTGATTGGCCGGAAGAAAGCCCGAAGGCTGATTCCAGCGTATTGCTGCCAAAGCGCCAGCGCGCATTATGGGTGGTGCGCCCTGCAGGCTCCAGTGCGATGGCGCCTTCCACTTTGCCGCTTTGGCTGTTGACGATAGGCAGTACCGTCAGCTCATGCTTTTTCACCTGCGCATGAGCCTGCCCGCCTGCCAAAGCGGCGGCGATAACAGAGGCCAGCAGTGGAACAAGCAGTTTGCTCATGGTCTTGGATAGACTGGCGGTGGACTGGAAAGTTCCCGCTTCCAGGGCAGGAGTTACAACATACCGGATTTATGTTTGTTTAACAATCAATTCCGGGCAGGAGCAGGGCGGGCAGGCCGCTATCGGCAGGTGATGGTTCAGCTGCGCCAGACTCTTGGCACTTTGCAGCTATGGCGTTACTGCAATCTGGAGGGGGCGTCGCTGGTCGCAGCAGGTGCAGTGAACAGCGCAGCCACATCGCTCAGGCTGAAGTAATAGCGTTCGGCGCAGAACTCGCAGCGGATTTCTGCCTGCCCCTTGCTGCCCGCAGCAACGGCGGCTTCGGCTTCTTCGCGTCCCAGGCTGCGCAGCATCTCCTCGACCCGGCTACGCGAGCAGGAGCAGCCAAAGTTGAGTGGGCGCTGTCCCAGAAGTTGCAGGTTTTCCTGATGAAACAGCCGGTGCAGCAGGGTGGCCGCATCGGTGGTTTGCAGCTCTTGCGCGCCCAGGGTGGCGAACAATTGCTGGGTGCGCGCCCAGCCATCGGCATCGGCAGTGGTTTCGCCCGGCAGTTTTTGCAGCAGCAGGCCGCTGGCATGCTGCGCATCGGCAGCCAGCAGCAGCCGGGTGGGAAGCTGCTCGGAACGTTGGAAATAATGCTCGAAGGCTTCGGCCAGGGTCGGGTTTTCCAGCGGCACCAGGCCCTGGTAGCGCATCGGCTCGCCACTGGGGCTGGGGTTTTCGATGGTGATGGCGATGATGGCGCCCTCGCCTGCAAGGCGCAAGTCTTGGGCAATGGCTTCAAGCTGCGCCGGATTTGCGTCTTCGGCGCTGCGAATCAGCCCGCGCAGGGTGCCTTGCGCGGTGCATTCGGCAAACAGGCTGCGCAAATCACCGGGCGCACGCAGCTGCACCGAAAGCCTGCCGTCGATTTTGATATGCGCGGTCAAAAGTGCGGTGGCGGCAATGGCCTGCCCAAGCAGTTCAAGCGTTTTGCCGTTTGCATCGTTCTTGCCGGCAATGCACTGCCAGGCGCTGTCCAGGCGCACATGCGCGCCGCGCACACCGGCTTCGGGCAGCAGAAAAACGGTCATCGGGTTCTGGAGGCTGTTATTCATCGGAGTATTGAACCGGCAGCGGCATAATGAGTCATGGTCAAGCTTTATGGGGGCATGGTGGGCAAACTGCAAGCGGGCAAAAAGCGGCGCTGGCTGCGGCGCATGTCATGGCTGCTGGTGTTGGCGCTGGTTTTTCCGGTTGTGCAAGTGCTGGCGCTGCGGGTGATGGATCCGCCGTTTTCCAGTTTCATGGTGATTCGCCAGCTTGAAGCCTGGCGTGCAGGCGATTGGCGCTTTCGCCCTGCCCATGAGTGGCGCGATTTGCAGGAAATTTCCCCGTATCTGCCGGTGGCCGTGATTGCCGCCGAAGACCAGCTGTTCGCCGAACATGCCGGTTTTGACCGGGCGGCGATTGAAAAAGCCATGCAGGGCAATCAGCAGGGCAAGCGTATCCGCGGCGGCAGCACCATCAGCCAGCAAACGGCCAAGAACTTATTTTTATGGGGCGGTAGCGGCTGGAATCGCTGGCTGCGCAAGGCGCTGGAGGCCTATTACACCTTCTGGATGGAGCTGCTCTGGCCCAAGACCCGTATTCTGGAGATGTATGTCAATGTGGCCGAATTTGGTGACGGGGTATATGGCGCACAGGCAGCGGCGCGGACTTATTACCGTAAAGATGCCGTGGCGCTACAGCCTGCCGAGGCGGCGCGCATGGCGGCGGTACTGCCCAATCCCAGGCGCTACAGTATTGCCAACCCCGGCCCTTACGTGCAGCGGCGTACCCGCGCCATCCAGCGACAGATGGGCAATATCGGCAGCAAACAATATCTGGAAGGCTTGCAATGAGTGAATGTTTGACCGTCGTGGTGGCGGCCTTCAACGAGGCTGAAGCCTTGCCGCTGCTGCATGCCCGGCTGCGGCCGGTACTCGATGGCCTGGGTATCAAAACCCGGGTGCTGTATGTCGATGATGGCAGCAGCGATGACACCTGGGCGGTGATGCAGCGTCTGGCCGCAGAAGATGGCCGTGTGGCACTGCTGCGCCTGTCGCGCAATTTTGGCAAGGAAATCGCGCTGACCGCCGGGCTTGACCAGGTGCACGAGGGGGCGGCGATGATTCTGGATGCCGATGCCCAGGACCCGCCGGAGCTGATTCCGCAGTTTGTCGGCAAATGGCGTGAAGGCTTTGACAATGTCTATGGCAGGCGCGAGGCGCGCGCCGGAGAAACCATCGCCAAGCGCGCCAGTGCGTCGATGTTTTACCGGGTGATGGCGCGGCTCTCGCCTACGCCGATTCCCGAGGATACCGGCGATTTTCGCCTGCTTTCACCACGCGCATTGGCCGCACTCCGCCAGCTGCGCGAACGCCACCGCTTCATGAAGGGCCTGTTCGGCTGGGTGGGCTTCAATAGTGCGGAAATCCGCTATCAGCGCGAAGCCCGGGTGGCGGGCAGGAGCAAATTCAATTTCTGGCGGCTATGGAATTTCGCGCTGGAAGGCATCACCAGCTTTTCCACCATCCCGCTGCGGGTGGCCACCTATCTGGGACTGATGACGGCAACGCTTGCCATCGGCTATGGCCTGTTCGTGGTCGGCAAGGCGCTGCTGTATGGTGACCGGGTGGCGGGCTGGCCCACCATGATGGCAGTGATTTTGTTCCTGGGCGGCGTGCAACTGATTGCGCTGGGCACGATAGGCGAGTACCTCGGCCGCATGTATCTGGAAGTCAAGCAGCGCCCGCTGTATCTGCTGGCGGATTGGCAACCGGCAGCCGAACCGGCGTATGCTGGAGACCTGTCCACAGCCAAGGAGCCGTTATGCGCCAGATGAAACAACTGCTCGAAGCCAAGGCGAACAAGGACGTGGCCTGGATAGCCCCGGATGCGCCTGTCATTGATGCGCTGCGGATGATGGCCGAAAAGCATATCGGTGCGCTGCTGGTAATGGATGCAGGCAGGCTGGTCGGGATTTTTTCCGAGCGCGATTACGCCCGCAAAGTAGTGCTGCTGGGGCGCGCCTCGGCCAATACCCCGGTCAGCGACATCATGAGCCGCCAGGTGCTGTGCGGGCGGCTGAATGACAGCGTGGCGCACTCCATGCAGCTGATGACCGAAAGACGCATCCGCCACCTGCCCATCGTCGAGCACAAACAAGTGGTGGGGCTGGTGTCGATTGGCGATTTGGTCAAGGCGGTCATCGAAGACCAGCAGCAAGAGCTACGTCACCTGCAGGACTATATCTACGGCTGAGCTGCGGAACATGCTGCATCCCATGATAAGCAGCCGGGGGTGGTCGTGTTGACTGCTCCGTTGCCGGTTGCGGTGGTGTTTGGCACGGTTCTTGAAAAACTTTGCAAAGCGCAGGCTTGGCAACACGGCGGCAAGCGGCTAGTTTTGCCTTTCCATCGGGAGTCCAATATGCATAAAACCGCCCTTGCCGCCGCCTGCGCAGCATTGCTGTTATCGGCCTGCGCCAGCACTTCGTCCAGCAAGCCTGCCACCGCCCCCGCAGCGGAAGGCAGCAAAAAAACCGCCGCGCTCACCACAGATGCGTATCCCAGCACCTATCGGCCAATTCCTTCGGCGCCAGTATTGCTTGCCGGCGCCACCGTGCTCGATGGCCTGGGCAAACGCATTGAAAACGCCGATGTATTGATGGCCGAAGGCAAGATTGTTGCGGTTGGCCCTGGCCTTGATGCGCCGCAAGATGTCATCCGCGTGGATGCGCGCGGCAAATGGGTCACGCCCGGCATCATTGATGTGCACTCGCATCTGGGCGTGTATCCAAGCCCGGCGGCATCTGCGCACAGCGATGGCAATGAAATGACCGCGCCGGTCACGGCCCAGGTCTGGGCCGAGCACTCCATCTGGCCGCAAGACCCGGGCTTTGCCACCGCGCTGGCCGGTGGCGTGACCAGCCTGCAAATCCTGCCCGGCTCGGCCAACCTGATTGGCGGCCGGGGCGTGACCTTGAAGAATGTCTATAGCACCAGCTATCAGGGCATGAAGTTCCCCGGCGCGCCGTGGGGGCTGAAGATGGCCTGCGGCGAAAATCCCAAGCGGGTGTATGGCAACAAGGGCGGGCCTTCGACGCGGATGGGCAATATCGCCGGGTTCCGTGCGGCCTTCATTGAAGCGGCCGAATACCTGAAAAAACAGAACTCGGGCAAGGACAGCGGCAAGCGCGATTTGAAGCAGGAAACCCTGGCCGCCACCCTCAATGGCGACATCCTGGTGCATAACCACTGCTACCGCGCCGATGAAATGGCCATCATGCTCGATTTGGCGAAAGAGTTCGGTTTCCGCATCAGCGCCTTCCATCACGGTGTCGAGGCCTACAAGCTGGCAGACCGGCTGGCGGCCGAAGGCGTTTGCGCGGCGCTCTGGGCCGACTGGTGGGGCTTCAAGATGGAGTCGTTCGACGGCATCCAGGAAAACCTGCTGCTGGTTGACCGCGCACCGGGCGGCTGCGCCATCGTGCATAGCGACTCGGGCGAAGGCATCCAGCGTCTCAATCAGGAGGCGGCCAAAATCATCGCCAATGGCCGCCGCATCGGCATCGACATTACGCCCGAACACGCTATCCGCTGGTTGACCAGCAATGCCGCAAAATCCATGGGCATCGACCACCTGACCGGCTCGCTGGAGCCGGGCAAGATGGCCGACGTGGTGCTGTGGAACGGCAATCCGTTCTCCAGCTATGCACTGGCCGAGCAGGTGTATATCGACGGCGCCAAGCTGTATGACCGCGCCGATGTGCGCCTGCAACCCCAATCCGATTTCCTGCTGGGACAGGAGCTGATGCAAGGAGAAGCCCGATGAACCGCCACCCCGTCAAGACCGCGCTCACGGCTGTCCTGCTGTCCTCGCTGGCCTTTGCCGCCAGCGCGCAGAACCTGCTGATTCGCAACGCCACCGTGCACACCGCCAGCCATCAGGGCACACTCGCCAATACCGATGTACTGGTGCGCAATGGCCGCATCAGCGCCGTGGGGCAGAACCTCTCTGCGCAGGGCGTGGAGGTGATTGACGCGGCAGGCCGTCCGCTGACCCCGGCGTTTTTTGCCGGCATCACCGATATCGGCGTTGAAGAAGTCAGCGGCGAGTCGCATACCGTGGACAGTCATGTGTCCTTCGGGCAAAACGCCAAAGACCTGCATATCCGCCCGGAATTCGATGTCACCCTGGCCTATAACCCCGAATCGGTACTGATTCCGGTTGCCCGCGTGGAGGGCTTTGGCTGGAGCATGGTGGCCGCTGCGCCGACCAGCGGCGGCTCGTTCATTGGCGGCCAGGGTGGCGCCTTCCGCTTTGATGGCAGCCTTGACCCGCTTGGCAAGCGCGTACTGTTCATGCGCTTGGGTGCCGATGGCGCACAGCTCAGCGGTGGTTCGCGTGCCGCGCAATGGATGCTGCTCGACCAGATGCAGGACGAAGCCCGTGGCCGCATCGCACAGGACTCGCATTTCGCCCTGCTCACCCCCGCCGGTCGCGCCACCATGTCGCGCTATTTCGGTGGCGAACGTATCGTCATCAGCGTGCATCGCGCCGCCGATATCCGCCGTACCCTGCGCTGGGCGCAGAGCCACAAGCTCAATATCGCCCTGGCGGGTGCAAGCGAAGGCTGGAAGGTCGCCGCAGAAATCGCCGCTGCCGGAGTGCCGGTGTTCATTGATGCGCTGGCCAACCTGCCAGCGGATTTCGACCAAATCGGCGCCACCCTGGAAAACGCCGCCAAAATGCGCCAGGCCGGGGTCAAGGTGGCGTTCTCGCAGGGCAATGATGCCTCGCACTCGGCACGCAAACAGCGGCAACTGGCAGGCAATGCCGTCGCCCACGGCCTGCCCTGGGAAGATGCCCTGGCAGGGCTGACCCGCATTCCTGCCGAAGCCTTTGGGCTGGGCAATGAAGTCGGCAGCATCACCCCCGGCCTGCGCGCCGACCTGGTGCTGTGGAGTGGCGACCCGCTGGATGTGGCGCATACCGCCACGCAAGTGTGGCTGGATGGCCGCGCCACCGGCATGAAGTCGCGCCAGACCCAACTGCGTGACCGCTATCTGCACCGCAACAGCAGCCCGCTGCCACCGGCGTATTCAAAGTAGCAATCCACCCCACGCCCCGCCTGGTTGCGGGGCGTCTGTTGACGGCCTGACGACCGCCACAAGGCCATACTTGATTTCAACAAAACGCATAGGAGCCACAATATGCGCACCCGTTATTTCATCTCCCTGCCCGACCCGGAAAAAGCCCGCGGCGATGCAGCCTGGAGCTTCAAATCACACAGCGCCGAGGGCTTTGCCGAAGAACTGCAAAACGCACTGCACAGCACCCGCCTGTTCCAGAGCTGGCTGGCCGTACAAGACGACCCGGACGCGATTGACCCGGCACTGGCCGATACCGACCCGGAAGCGCAAGTCACCGGCAAGATGGATGATTTGCATATCGACCTTGAGGTATTGACCCGCCTGTCCGGTGATGTACTCAAACACCGCCTGCGCCTGCTGGCAGGCAGCCACTGGCAACTGCGCGACGTGCGCGCGGGGTGAGCCATTAGGCTTCCCGGATTGGATTGCAACAAACCCCGTCCAATAGTGGACGGGGGTTGTCATACTCGCGGTGGCTATCAGGCAGGGTACGTCAAGCCAGAAAACTATTTCGCCTCACCCCAGTGGCCACGGCTATCGCGGCGCATGCGTACCTGTTTTTTCACCGTGGGGCAGCAGTTGGCATCGCGCGGGCCGTGTTCCAGGGTTTCCACGGTGATGCTGTCGCGATTGTGGCGCAGTACCCGGGAAAAGCGGGCGGGCAGATAGAACGGCACCATCGGTGAAGACTCCTGTACGTCCACCATATAGTTGTCGCCCATGCCGATTTTCACCACCAAAATATTGTCGTTGCCTGTCCCCGGGCCCTCGCCGCAGCCGATATCGCCCTGCCAGATGACGGCGTACAGCGCCTCGAAGCGGTTATCCATGTCGGTATAGGGCACCAGCGGCACGATGTTCTGCGGGTTTTCCTGAGCATCGCAGGCAATGGCGCTGGCATAGGCAGTGGCCGCGCGCGCCACTTTTTGCCGGATAACTTCCGGTGAGGGCTGCTGGGCGTGGGCAAGCAGCGGCAAAGACAAGAGACCGAACAACATCAGGGAACGCATTTTCATGGAGCCTCCAGTGTTTTTCTAAGGGGAGGTGCTTCGGGTTTGCTTCAATGCCTTGGCGCGCAGAGGATTGACAGGTAGGTAGGATACAAGTATTTCATGGCTTGCGAATAGGTGAGTTTTTGGTAAGATTAACAAGTCTTAAAAAAGATTGGGGGTGGGGTGTGAGTGATGAAAAAGATAACCCTTTGATGCATGGGGCGTGGGGTACGGCAATTTTTTCATTCTTTGCCACTTGGGTGGCGGCTGTTGTTGCCTTTAATTTTTTTGGTTTGGTGTTTGGTTGGATTCCTGCTTTGCTGGTGGCAGTGGTTTTATACTTTACGGCGCCATTTCTTTACGCATTTATCTGGGTAACTTTTTTTGTAATTTTGGTTTCTCTCTTGGTTATTTGTGCGATTTTATATTTTATGGGTCTCTAAATGATTCGAGCCAAGGTTCTTGGTGCGGCCATGGCTCGCTGCGTGAGGTGCGTAAAGTTGGTAGTGGGAAATATATTATATGAGACCTGAAGGCTGTGGTGTTAATCAGTGCGCCATCGAGCTTGGCTTGGGTTTTATTTAAAGTTATTTAGGTGTGGAGGGGGTGGCTGAAGAATTTTACGTCAAATCCATGATTTTCCATATTTTAAAAAAGCCAGATTAGATTTAACTTGCTTAAGTTGTTTTCATTGGCTTGTTGGGAGGTTGAGATATGAGGTTTATTGTCTTTTTTTTGGTTGTTTGGTTGTCTTGTTTTGTGGGACTTGTGGAGATAGGGGGTCGTTTTTCTGAAGCGCCCAATGTATATGATAGATGTATAAATGGATTTGCCTACTTGGATGTGTCATCAAAAGAACAATATTGTTCATGTAAGACGGATGTGTTGATTTCCAAACGTTATGAGTACATGTGGGATAAGTACGTGTGGGGGAGTCTTCCGAATTTTTTGGGTGGAAAAGAAAAATCCTTCAAGGTATCGGATTTGCCTGGATTTCATCAGTGCGTCGCGATTGAGCAGCGTGCAGTGAAGGAAAAAATTGGAAGCCATTTGGAGAGTGATATGCGGGAGCAGGTTGTCAAATGGCTTCCTCGGCAAACACGTCAAAATTTGCGTGGCATCATTTTGCGGCGTTATGATATTAATGCTGATGGGGGCGATGGTATGCGCCCATATGTGGCTGATGTTTATTTTACTGTTTCCGATGGTGGTTTTGGTTTAATTAAACATACTGAGTATCAAGGAAAGTTTTACTATTATCGGGATGGCAAGCTTGCCGGTTCTGAATGGGCGTCAACGGGTTCGCATATAAATGCGGATGGTTTGTTTGAAGGTGTCAAGAGAGTTATGGATTTGTTTGATAAAAACTAAATTTATGGAGTAGCCTTCCTTGGCTACTTGAAGTGGAGGGCTGCGGCTCCATATCTGGCGCTGTATACAACATTCGGCACGACAGCAACAAGGCCGCCTTTGGGGCGGCCTTGTTGTGTGTGAAGCACGTTTGCGCTTACTTCAACGCCTTGAAGCGCAGGCGTTTGGGGGCGGCGTCATCGCCCATGCGGCGTTTCTTGTCTTCCTCGTATTCGCGGTAGTTGCCCTGGAAGAATTCCACGTGGCTGTCGCCTTCGAAGGCGAGGATATGGGTGGCGATACGGTCGAGGAACCAGCGGTCGTGGCTGATGACGAAGGTATTGCCGGGGAATTCCAGGAGGGCATCTTCCAGCGCGCGCAGGGTTTCGATGTCGAGGTCGTTGGAGGGTTCGTCCAGGAGCAGCACATTGCCTCCTTGCAGCAGGGTTTTGGCCATGTGCAGGCGGCCGCGCTCGCCGCCGGAGAGGGTGCCGACCAGTTTCTGCTGGTCCTGGCCCTTGAAGTTGAAGCGGCCAATGTAAGCGCGCGACTGGATTTCCACGCCATTGATGTTGAGGATATCGAGGCCGCCGGAGATTTCCTGGAACACGTTGTGGTTGCCTTCGAGCTTGTCGCGGCTCTGGTCCACATAGGAAAGCTTTACCGTTGGGCCGATGATGATTTCGCCGGAATCGGGTTTTTCCTGGCCGGTAATCATCTTGAACAGGGTGGACTTGCCCGCGCCGTTGGGGCCGATGATGCCGACGATGGCGCCGGGCGGGACAATCATCGAGAGATTGTCGATAAGCAGGCGGTCGCCGAATTTCTTGCTGACGTTCTTGAATTCGATGACCGAGTTGCCCAGGCGCTCACCCGGCGGGATGAAGATTTCGTTGGTTTCGTTGCGCTTCTGGTATTCCTGCGATTGCAGCTCCTCCAGCCGCGCCAGACGTGCCTTGCCCTTGCTGCGGCCGCCCTTGGCATTCTGCCGCGACCATTCCAGTTCTTTCTGGATGGCTTTCTGGCGGGCTTTTTCCTGATTTTCTTCCTGCTTCAGGCGCTCGTCCTTCTGCACCAGCCATTCGGTGTAGTTGCCCTTCCACGGGATGCCGCGGCCGCGGTCGAGTTCCAGAATCCACTCGGCGGCGTTGTCGAGGAAGTAGCGGTCGTGGGTGACCGCCACCACGGTGCCGGGATAGCGTTGCAGGAACTGCTCCAGCCATTCCACCGATTCGGCATCCAGGTGGTTGGTGGGTTCGTCCAGCAGCAGCATGTCCGGCTTTTGCAACAGCAGCCGGCACAGCGCCACGCGGCGCTTTTCGCCACCGGAGAGGTTGCCGACCTTGGCATCCCAGGGCGGCAGGCGCAGCGCATCGGCGGCGACTTCCAGCTGCTGCTCCAGGGTGTGGGCATCGCCCGAGGCGAGGATGGCCTCAAGTCGCTCCTGTTCCTTGGCAAGCGCATCAAAGTCTGCGCCTTCTTCGGCATAGGCGGCGTACACCGCCTCCAGCGCGGCCTGGGCTTGCAGCACTTCGCCCACGCCTTCTTCCACTGCCTGACGCACGGTGTGTTCCGGGTCGAGCTGCGGCTCCTGCGGCAGATAGCCGACCTTGATGCCGGGTTGCGGGCGGGCTTCGCCTTCAAAGTCGGTATCCACCCCGGCCATGATTTTCAGCACGGTGGATTTGCCCGCGCCGTTCAGGCCGAGCAGGCCGATTTTCGCGCCGGGAAAGAAGGAGAGCGAGATGTCCTTGATGATTTGCCGCTTGGGCGGCACCACCTTGGACACCCGGTTCATGGTGTAGATGTATTGCGAGGACATGGATGACCTGTAAAGCGTGAAGCCCCCGGTGGGGGGCGAGGCGGGCATTATAGGCGAGCGTTACCGGACTTACCCGGTGCGCAAGGCTTCGGTAATGGGCATGCGCGCAGCGCGCAGTGCCGGCAGCAGGCCGCCGACAAGGCCGATGCCGAGCGCCCAGTGCAGGCCGGTGAGCAGCAGGCCGGGCGTGACCTGGAACTGGAATACCACCTGGCTGAAGTTGCGCCCCAGTGTGTTGACGCTATAGCCATTGAACAGCAGCCAGGCGATGCAGCCGCCCAGCAGGCCGCCGAGGAGCGCCAGCAGCAGGGTTTCCAGCATCACCGCAGCCACCACCGGGAAGGGCGGAAAGCCGATGGCGCGCAGCGTGCCGATTTCCTGGCGGCGACCGGCCACCACGGCATACATCGAGTTCAGCGCGCCGAACACCGCGCCCACCGCCATAATCGCGCCGATGATGCGGCCGAGCACATCCAGCAGGGTCTTGAGCTGTTCGGACTGTTTGCCGTAGTGGTGCAGGGTGGTTTCGGCATCGAGTTTCAGGCGCGGGTCGGCAGCCAGTGCCTGACGCAAGGGCTCCAGCATTTCCGGGTGCACAAGGCGCAGCATCACCGCCTGCCAGATGCCGTAGCGGTTCAGCTCGCCCATGGCATCGGCATCGGCCCAGAGTTCCGATTCGTGGGCATCATCGCTGGCGAAATGCCCGACCACCGTCCAGGACTGCCCGGCGATGCGCAGGGTATCGCCGATGGCGCTATGCGCGAATTGCCGCGCCGCGCCCTGGCCGACTACCAGTTCCTGCTTGCCGGGGGTGAAGCTGCGCCCGGCGATGATGCGCAAGTGCGGGCGGATTTCCCAGCCTGCGGCGCTGATGCCGCGCATCTGCACATTGGCATCGCCGCTGCCATCGCGGCTGGGCAGGGCGATGACCTGGGTGATTTCCGGCGACACCATGGGCCGCCCCTGGGCGTTGCGGGCGATGCCCGGCAGCAGGGCCGCCAGCTGCGCCTGTTCGCGGGTGATGACCGAGTTGATTTCGGTCTGCGAGCCGCCGCGCAGCAAAATCACCGTGCTATCGCTGCCGGTGCGTTTGAGCGTGCTGGCAAAGCCCGTGCCCATCGCCAGCATCGCGGTCAAGACGCCGGTAACGCCGGCGATGCCGATGACAATCACCAGCGCCGCGCCCCAGCGTTGTGGCAGCCCGGCAAGCCCCATGCGCAGCACGGCCAGCGCCAGTTGTCCGCTGCGGCCAAGCCCCAGCCACAAGGCAATGAGCACCGGCAGTAGCAGCAGTGCCTGCCAGGGCAGGGCCATCCACAGGCCAGCCAGCAGTCCGGTCAGCAGCCAGAAACCCAGGGTGCGGCTCATCTTTTTAAGGCGGTTCATGTCAGCGTCCGGCCAAAGCATCAACGATATGGATACGCATGCCACGCAGCGCCGGTAGCAGCCCGACCGCGAGCGCCATCAGCAGCATCAGTCCAAGGCCGGTGAGCCAGGTGTGTGGCTGGAGCTGGCCCATCTGCACCATGCCCTGGCTGGCGCGGCTGATGGCTTCGATGGAAAAATTGGCAAGGCCAAGCCCGAGCAGGCCGCCAAGGCTGATGAGCAGCAGCGCCTCGGCCAGCAGCAGCCACAGCAGGGTGCGGCGGGTAAAGCCCAGGGTTTTCATCACCGCAAGCTCAGGCGTGCGCTCGCGTACCGACTGGCTGATGGTATTGCCGGTGAGAATCACCAGGGTGAAAAACACCGCCGCCATGATGGCGCTGACTATCATGCCGACATCGGCGAATTGCTTGACGAATTCCTGGTTGAAGGCCTGCTCGGTCTGGGTCTTGGTTTCGTGCGCGGAATTGGCGCTGAGCTGGTCGATGGCGCGCGCCACCTGGGCAGCATCGGCGCCGGGAGCGAGTTCCACCACATAGATGCCGACCTGGCCGTTGACGTACTGGTTGGCCTCGTCGAAGTACTCCCAGTGCAGCCAGAGCTGGTTTTCCTCGTTGCGGCGTTTCTCGTCGTTGATGCTGAAGATACCGGCGAGCTTCAGCGGCCAGGCATTGCTGCCGTCCTTTTGCGGAAAGATGGTGGCCTTGAGTGGAATCACATCGCCCACCTTCCAGCCATGACGCTCGGCCAGGGCGCGGCCCACCAGCGCGCCATCGCGGCTGGCGAGCCAGTTTTCGCGCTCGGCGGCGGGCAATTGGAACTCCGGGTAGAGGTCGAGAAAATTGCGTTTGACCGAGAAACTCGGGAAAAACCGGCTATTGTCCTGATACACGCCACCGAACCAGGTGGAATGGCTGAGCTTTCCCACTCCCGGCACTTGCGCGATGCGTGATTCCAGCGCCAGCGGCAGAAACTGGGTCATGGAAATTTTTGACAGCACCACCAGACGCTTGGCACCGGCGACGCTATTGCCTGCGGAATTGAAAGCGATGCGTACCGAATCAAGCAGGCCAAACAGCAGGAAAGCCGTGGCGATGGAGAGCAGCGTCAGCCAGGTGCGCAGGCGGCTGCGAAACAGTGAAGCCCAGATGAGTGGCAGGTATTTCATCGCAGCTCCGGCAGTTCAGTTGACCAGCACGCCCTTGTCCAGATGAATCACGCGCCGGGCGTATTCGGCGGCCTTCGGGTCATGGGTGACCATGATGATGGTCTTGCCGTGCTCGCGGTTGAGCATCTGCAAAAGGTTCAGCACATCTTCGGCGGACTGGCGGTCAAGGTCGCCGGTGGGTTCATCGCAAATCAGGAACATCGGGTCGGAGACGATGGCGCGGGCAATGGCTACCCGCTGTTGCTGGCCGCCGGAAAGCTCGTTCGGACGGTGCTTGGCGCGGTCGGCCAGCCCGACCAGTTGCAGGGCAATATCGGCATTGCGCTGACGCTGGCTGGCCGAAAGCCGGGTCAGGAGCAATGGCAACTCGACATTCTTTTGCGCGCTGAGCGTGGGCATCAGGTTGTAGAACTGGAACACGAAGCCGACATGCTCGCTGCGCCAGCGCGCCAGGTCAGCTTCACGCATGGTTTCGATGCGCTGGCCGTGGATTTCGATGCTGCCGTGGCTGGGCGTATCCAGCCCGCCAATCAGGTTCAGCAAGGTGCTCTTGCCCGAGCCGGAAGGCCCCATCAGCACCACAAAGTCGCCCTCGGCAATGTCGAGGCTGATGTCATGCAGTACCTCGACCGTTTCCGCGCCGCGATGGTAGGACTTGGCCAGGTTGCGGATGGAGACCAGTGTGCTCATGACAGCTCCTTGAGATTAGGGATACAGGTTCAGCGGGGGGATTGGATTTTCATGCCGTCTTTCAGACCAGCCGGGGCATTGAGTACCACGCTATCGCCAGCATTGAGTCCTTGCGTCACGCGGATATATCCGGCTTCGGCAGTGGCCGCAGTTTGTACCGGCACCTTGCGGACGCGCTGCTCGCCATCCACGCGGAAAACATATGCCGCCTCGCCGTCCTTGCGTAGCGCCGCCTCCGGCAGCAGCATGCCTGTGCGGCGCGGGCTATCGGGCGTAGCGGGCTTTTCCAGAAAGCTCACCTTCACCCCCATGTCCGGCACGATGCGCGTATCGCGCACATTCAGGCGGATGCGTACCTTGACCGTGGCCTTGCTGCGGTCGGCGGTGGGGATGATGGCGATGACTTCTGCCGGGATGCGCCAGTCCGGATAGGCATTGAGAATGGCCTCTACCGGCATCCCCGGCGTGACCCGGCCGATATGCGCCTCGTTGACATCCACTTCCACTTCCAGTGAATCCATATCGACGATGGTGCCGATGCCGGTACGGGTAAAGCCGCCGCCTGCGGCCATTGGCGAGACGATTTCGCCCGGCTGCGCGGCCTTGGCAATCACCACCCCGGAGAACGGTGCGCGCACCACGGTATTGTCCAGCCCCTGGTTGGCGATGGCCAGTTGCCGCTGGCTGACCTCGTTTTGCCGCCGCTGGCTGGCAAGCTGTGCCCGCAGGGTGTCGCGCTGGGTTTGCGCAGCCTCGTATTGCGACCTGGAAACCAGTTGCTGCCCGGCCAGCTCGCGGTAACGGCTGGCATTGGCTTCGGCTTCGCGCAATTGCGCTTCCAGCCCGGCGAGCTGGCTCTGGCTGGCGGCCAGTTGCGCGCGCGCCAGCGCCTGATGCTGCGCGGCATCCACCGGGTCAAGCCGCGCCAGTACCTGCCCTTCCAGCACTTGCTGGCCTTCTTCAATCAGCACTTCCAGCACCCGCCCCGGCACCTTGGCCGAGACGGTCGCCATGCGCCGCGCCACCACATAGCCGGAGGCATCCAGCACGGAGGTGGTGCCGCCACTGGCCGGGTTATCCAGCGGCTGGGCGATGGCGGTTTCTACCGCAATCGCGGCTGTCTGCGCGCGGTACCAGAAAAAACCGGCCACGGCAGCTGCCGCCAGTACCAGCAGTGCCACAACCCAGGGCCAGCGCCGGGACGGTGGCGGCGCGCTCTGGCGTTCGATACGCAATTGCTTGAGAAGTTCAGCGGAGTGGCTCATGGCGATAGGGGCAGGCGGTTGGCTGGAAGCTTAGTGGACAGGCATCGGGGGGCATAGTGACACTGGTCATGCCGCGCGCAGGGCATCCATCAGTTTGCCGTAGCTCAAGCGGCGGATTGGCAGCAGTGCCGCGAGCAATCCCAATAGCAGGGTATAGCCCAGTACTGCCAGACCCACCTGCCAGCCCAGATGCAATTGCGCAAAAATCATATGGTTGCCGGAGGACGTGCCAAACTCGCGGCCATTGAGCGCCAGATACAGCAGCCCCCATACCGCAAGGCTGGTGAAGGCGGCCATCAGCAATACTTCGGCGAGGCTGGCCAGCGCGATGCTGGCATTGGCAAAGCCCAGTGCGCGCAGGGTGCCAGCCTCACGGCGGCGGCGCTCCAGCGCCGTACCCAGGGCATTGCCGATGGCAAGCGCCGCGCCTGCCCCCAGCAGCAGGGAAACCCCCCAGGCCACCCGTGTCATGATGCGTCCCAGCCAGCCGCTTTGGCGCTGGTAATAATCGCTTTGCCGGTGCGCCTTCAGCCCGGCCAGTCGCGGGTCGGCCTGTATTGCGGCATTGAGGGCATCCAAATCCCCGGGCTGCCCAAGCTTCAGGAGCGCCACGGAATAACTGGACGGCGCCTGGAATGCGGCCTGCATGGCCGACAAGTCTGCCCAGATTTCAGAATCCCACAGATTGCCGCCATGATTGATTTGCCCTTTCTGGCGCCAACTGCGCCCGCGGATGGGCAAACGGTCGCTGCTGGCAAGTTTGGGGAACTGTTGCCGCGCCAGATAACCGGCCAGAAACTCACGCCGACCTTCTTTGGGGATATCGCCCTGTATGGCCGCGCCGCCCAGCAATTGCCAGCCAATGGCATCTATCCCGCGGACTTGTATGCTGAATTTCTCGCCATCGGCTTTTTCCAGCTTGATTGTGCGTATCAATTGGCCGCTGGCGATTGGCTTGCCGCTGGCATCCCGTGCGGTTTGTGGCAGTACCGAAAGCAGGTTGAACTGTGCCGGGGTGATGTTGCTGCTGCCTTCGCCAAGGCCGGTATCTCCGCTGACAAGGGCAATATCGTCATGTCCGGTGCCCTGGCCTATGCGCTCAAGTCCGGCCGGGATGGACAGCAATACCATCAAGGTGGCTGCGGCCAGGATGAAGCCTGCCACCAGCAGCAGGGCATCGCGCGGCCGGGCAATATGGATGCCTGCAAAGAGCTTCAGCAATGCCAGGGTTTGTTTCATCGGGAGTCCTTACATGCCGTCGCGTTCACGTGGGTGGCTACGGTGAAGCGCATAAACCGGGAAAATTGCCGAGACTATCCCCAGTGCGATAACGCCAATGCCCAAGCCCAGCCAACTGCTTGCCGGGATGGCAATCTGGCCGATATAAGTTTGTACCTGCGGTGCCAGCCAATGCAGCAAGCCAAGGCTGGCGATTGCGCCGGTGAGCACGCCTGAGAGCAGAATCAGTACAAGCTCGATGGTGAATCCGGCCAGCAACGTATCAAAACGGAAGCCCAGCCCTTTCAGTGTGGCGGTGCTGCTGCGCCGTTCGGCGGCGACATGGGCAAAAGTGCTGATGAAAACCAGCAAGGTGCAGGCGCTGATAGCGCCGCTGACCAGCCAGAGCAGGCTGCGGATATTGCCAAAACGCGCCAGCGTATTTTCGGCGTTTGCCGAAGTCGATGCCGTAACCGGGACGGCCTCACTGGCAAGCAAAGCCTCGATGCGGTTGGCAATGGCAGGAAGCTCGGCAGGGTTGTGGGCGGTGACATTTATCAGTTGCGCCCTGTTCTGGTCTGGCTCGGGCAGAAAGCGGTTGAAATAGTCATAGTTGCCAAAGGCCGCCAGGCCGGAAAAACCGCTATCGTCGTCTTTGCGTGTGGCAAGTTTTCCGGCTATGTAAACCGGGATGACGGCTTTGGAAAAGAAGCTCTCATAAGGTTCCAGGTGCGTGCCGGTTTGCCAGTTGCATCTGTCGGCAATGGCCTCGCCTATGAATATGTTTTTTTCATCCTGCATCAGGATGCTGATTTGCCCGGCATCAATGCCGTTGACCGGGGACGGGGTATCAGGGCTGAAATTCCAGGCATTGACGGTAACGAAAGTTTTTTCTTTGCAGCCCAGGGGAAAGATATTCATGTGGCTGACCGATTTCACCCCGGAAAGCGCCCTGATTTTTTCAACATATGACAAAGGCATGCGCTGGCTGGTGCTCTCCGGCATGACCGTGATGCTGTCAAACTGGCGTGCAGTATCGGCAGAAAAACGGGCGGCAAAAGCCGACAGCAGCAGCCATGCCAGTGTGGCAATGGCCAGTGATGCCAGCAGGTAAAGTGCGCGGAATGACAGCTCGCCAAGGCGCATTCTGGCGAGCTGGCGGGCAGCGGTCAGCATGCGCGCTCAGCCCTGGAAGTCGAGAGCCAATGAAACGGTTTGTGCATTCAATGCACTGCCGGTTTTGGCCAGCAATGCTTGGATAGCCTTGCAGTTTTCATCGGCATCACATTCTTCCGGGATGGGGTGGTCGGAGATGAAAATGGCAAGCCCTTGCCCGGCTGGCATGTCAGGCATGGGGGCATCGGCAACCTCGTTCCAGGTGCTGCGGAAAACCTCCAGTGACAATGCCGCATCGTCCGCTTCCGGCCAGGCGCTTGGCACGGATGGATTGTTTTCATCCAGCACCGCCACCCGTTTGCCATCCGGGGCAAATAGCCATATTGCAGGGAAGTGCAATTCACTGCCCAGTGACTGGTTCTGGCTGCTGGCGCTTTTGCCAAGCTGGGTGAAAAACGTCCGCAATGGGGCGGTGGGCAAGTCCTCCTGTTCACTGGCCTGCACTTGTGCCGTAGCAGAAGGCGGCGGGGGATTTCCTGCTTCAGAGCTTTTGCCGTTGCAGGCCAGTAGACCCAGGCTAATAAAGAACAGTAAAGAGGCTTTGGCTGTCATGTTCATGGGGATGTCCAGGCGATGGGTCAAAGGCTTGAAAGCAAGCACGCCGGGATTTCTCCCGGCGTGCAAAGCGGATTAGCAGGCAATAACGATGTAAACCCCATTGATGCAGGCTGCGACAGAACCCTGTGGCACCGGCGTGATATCTGGTTGTGCCATGGCCGCGGGGGCGAGGCTCATGGCGCTGGCGAACAACAAACCACTTACAGCACTTTTCATGTGAAAGCTTCTTTGGGGGGTGAAGTGGGGCAGTCCTCGCAACATTTATCAAACTTGTTTTCAGGGTGTCAAGCCGGGCGCGCAGGCGTCTTGGGGCTGGCGGGGCGGCGGCGGTTATGCGCTTTTCGGTGGGGCAGATGGCTTAGAATCGCGGTTTTTCCTGCCCCGGAGTGTGTCATGTTCTCCCGCGATATCCGTATTGAAAACTTCGACCCCGAACTTGCCCGTGCGATAGCCGCCGAGGTGCGCCGGCAGGAAGACCATGTGGAGCTGATTGCTTCGGAGAACTATTGCAGCCCGGCGGTGATGGAGGCGCAGGGCAGCCAGCTCACCAATAAATATGCCGAGGGCTATCCGGGCAAGCGTTATTACGGCGGCTGCGAGTTTGTCGATGTGGCCGAGCAGCTCGCCATCGACCGGCTGAAGGCGCTGTACGACTGCGATTACGCCAATGTGCAGCCGCATTCGGGCAGCCAGGCCAATCAGGCGGTGTATTTCGCACTGCTGCAACCGGGCGACACCATCCTCGGCATGAGTCTGGCGCATGGCGGGCATCTGACCCACGGCGCCAAGGTCAATGCCTCGGGCAAGCTGTTCAACGCGGTGCAATACGGGGTCAATGATGATGGCCTGATTGATTATTCAGAAGTCGAACGGCTGGCGCTGGAGCACAAGCCAAAGATGCTGGTAGCCGGTTTCTCTGCCTATTCGCAGGTAGTGGACTGGAAGCGCATGCGCGAAATCGCCGACAAGGTTGGCGCCTATCTGTTTGTCGATATGGCGCACGTCGCAGGTCTGGTGGCGGCAGGCGTGTATCCCAGCCCGTTGCCGCATGCGCATGTGGTGACCTCCACCACCCACAAGACCCTGCGCGGGCCGCGCGGCGGCATCATTCTTGCCAGGGGCGCGGACGAAGACCTGACCAAAAAGCTGCAATCCATCGTGTTCCCCGGCATCCAGGGCGGGCCGCTGATGCACGTCATCGCCGCCAAGGCGGTGGCCTTCAAGGAGGCGCTCTCGCCGGAGTTCAAGGCTTACCAGCAGCAAGTGGTAAAGAATGCCAAGGCGATGGCCGAGGTCATCATCCGCCGTGGTTACAAGATTGTCTCCGGCGGCACCGAAAATCACCTGATGCTGGTGGACATGATTGGCAAGGATGTCAGCGGCAAAGAGGCCGAAGAAGCCCTGGGACGCGCGCATATCACCGTCAATAAAAACTCGGTGCCGAACGACCCGCGCAAGCCGTTCGTGACTTCCGGCCTGCGCATTGGCACGCCAGCAGTCACCACCCGTGGTTACAAGGAAGCCGACTGCGCGGAGCTGGCCGAATGGATTTGCGATGTGCTCGATGCTCCAGCCGATGAGGCCGTG
This sequence comes from Pseudomonadota bacterium, assembly GCA_030528565.1. Taxonomy (GTDB): domain Bacteria; phylum Pseudomonadota; class Gammaproteobacteria; order Xanthomonadales; family Xanthomonadaceae; genus Solilutibacter. Next base: position 14,044 of record JAUMYP010000024.1, on the reverse strand, counting down.
ATTGCCGCCGTGCGCGCCAGGGTGGAAGCCCAGTGCGCGCGCTTCCCGGTGTATGGCTGATAGCTGAAGGTCGCCGCCATGTACTGCCCGTACTGCCAGCATAGTGATACCCGGGTGGTGGACTCGCGGGTCAGTGAAGATGGCGCCACCATCCGCCGCCGCCGCGAATGCGAAGCCTGCGGCGAGCGTTTTTCCACGCTGGAAACCATCGAGCTGAAACTGCCGACCATCGTCAAATCCGATGGCCGGCGGCAGCCTTTTGATGGCCTGAAGTTGCGGCAGAGTTTTGACCGCGCCCTGCAAAAACGCCCGGTATCCGAATCGCAGGTGGAGGCGGCCGTGCGCGCGGTGGTGCATCAGGTGCGTATGACCGCCGAGCGTGAACTGTCCACCCGCCGCGTCGGCGAGTTTGTACTGGCCGAGCTGCGCAAGCTCGACCAGGTGGCCTTTGTGCGCTTTGCCTCGGTGTATCGCTCGTTTGAGGATGTGGAAGACTTCCGCCAGGAGCTTGACCGGCTGGTGCGCGACCCGGTGGTGTCCGGCGCGCAACAGGCGCTGCCGATGGCCGAGCCTGCCAAGACGCGGCGCAAATGAGCGAGGGCTTTACCGCGTTTGACCAGGCCGCCATGCAGCGCGCCTTGTTGTTGGCCGAGCGTGGTGCTTACACCACCCGTCCCAACCCGATGGTCGGCTGTGTGCTGGCGCAGGGCGAGGTCATCGTCGGCGAGGGCTGGCATCAGCGCAAGGGCGGCCCGCATGCCGAAGTCTTTGCCCTGCAAAACGCGGGCGAAGCGGCGCGCGGCGCCACCGCTTATGTGACGCTGGAGCCGTGCGCGCATACTGGCAGCACCGGGCCGTGCGCCGAGGCGCTGATTGCCGCAGGCGTGCGCCGTGTGGTGGCGGCGATGCGCGACCCGTTCCCGCAGGTCAATGGCGCCGGTTTCGACAGGCTGCGCCATGCCGGTATCACCGTGCAGTCCGGGCTGATGGAAGCCGAGGCGCGCTGGCTCAATCGCGGTTTTCTCTCATTGATTGAACGTGGCCGCCCGTGGCTGCGGGTCAAGATGGGCGCGAGCCTGGATGGCCGCACCGCGCTCGCCAATGGGCAGTCGCAATGGATTACCGGCGAGGCCGCGCGCGCCGATGTGCAGCATTACCGCGCCCGCAGCAGCGCCATTCTGACCGGCAGCGGCACGGCGCTGGCCGATAACCCGCGCCTGACCGTGCGGCTGGATGATGCGCGCGACTTTATCGCGCCACTGCGGGTGGTGCTGGACAGCCGCCTGCAAACCCCGGCGGGCGCATATCTTCTGGATGGCAGCGCGCCGACCTTGTTCCTGCATCAGCCGGGCATCACCCCGGACGCACGCTTTGCCCGCGTTGAATGTGCTGCTGTTGCGCGTGATGAGGCCGGGCTGTCGCTGCCGCAGGTAATGCAGTTGCTTGCCGCGCGCGGCGTGCAGGAAATACAGGTGGAAGCCGGTGCGCAACTGGCAGGCGCATGGCTGCGTGCTGGCCTGATTGACGAGCTGCTGCTGTATCTGGCACCCCGCGTATTGGGTGACGAATCTCGCGGCCTGTTTGCGGGTCTTGCGCTGACGCAGCTGGCCGATGCCCCGCAATTCGCCTGCCACGACATCCGCCGTATCGGTGATGACCTGCGCCTGACCTTTCTCCATCACGAGGTAAACCCATGTTCACCGGCCTGATACAAGGCGTTGGCCGCCTTGAACGCACCGAACCGCTTGGCGGCGATATGCGCCTGCATATTGATGTCGGCTCACTGCCGTTTGCCGATGTTGCGCTTGGCGAGAGCATCGCCGTCAACGGCGTGTGCCTGACCGTGGTGGCGTTTGATGAAACGCGCTTTGCCGCCGATGTCTCCACCGAAACGCTTGCGCTCACCACGCTTGGGCAACTGGTCGCAGGCGCGGCGGTCAATCTGGAGCGCGCTCTGCTGCCCACAGACCGCATGGGCGGGCATCTGGTCAGCGGCCATGTCGATGGCGTAGGAAAGGTGCTGGCGATTTGGCCCGATGCCCGCGCCGCGCGCTGGCGCTTCTCGCTGCCGCAAACGCTTGCCCGTTACGTTGCCAAAAAAGGCTCGGTTTGCGTCGATGGCGTCAGTCTCACCGTCAACGAAGCCGGTGCCGACTTTTTTGAAGTCGCCCTGATTCCGCATACCGTCGCGCATACTGCCTTTGCCGAAAAAACCATCGGTGATGCGGTGAATCTGGAAATCGACCTGGTGGCGCGCTATGTGGAGCGCCTGCTGGCAAGCCAGAACGGCTGATTACGGCGTATGGCCTGACTCGGCCAGCAACAGCGCGGCCTCCATGATGGGCTTGGCCCAGTCCGGCGTGCTGTGCAGCGCGCCGCGCGTGTTGGGGTAGCGGATGCGGCCATTGTGCAGATGCAGCAGCAGGCGCGGGTCGGGGCTGGGTTGGCCGATGACCGCCTCGCTGCTGTTGTCATAGACATGCAGCTGGCGCAAATGCGGCAGCAGTGCAATCAGGTTGGCAATCGAGCTATGCCAGCGTTGGCGGATTTTCTTTTCCGGGATGTCATGGCCGCCATGGCGTACCCGCTGGCGCACGCGGGCGATATGGCGCTCGACCGAATCCAGCCCGCAGAACCACATCACTACATCATGGCTGCCCGTGGCCTGCCGCAATTTGGCGGCGATGGTATTGCCGCCCAGCGTGGTCTCAAAGGCGTAATCCTGGCGTTCGCTGATGGCCGCATCCAGCCTGCGCACGCCCTCATGCCAGGCCTCGGCATTGGCGGCTTCAAGTGGTTTGCCGGTTGAGGCGGCCAGTTCGCGGGCAAATGTGTCGGGGTTGAACCAGCCCATGCCAATCCGTTGCAGCGCCGCGCCAGCAATGGTGCTCTTGCCTGCACCGTTGACTCCGGCAAGCACAAAGATGCGAGGGGGGCGCATGGCTCAAAAGTCCTTGCCGGTGAAGATTTCTCCATTGAAGCTGAACGGTTGCTCGAAAAGCGCGTCGATTTTCTCCCCGATATCCGGGGCATTCAGGCAGGCCAGGCGTGCGTCAAACTCACGGCGCAGCTTTTCCAGTGCTTGCCTGTCGTGCTCGGCCTTGCTGCGCAGTGCGGACATCATGGCCTGGTATTCGGCTATCGACAAAATCACCGCCTCGGGCTGCGCGTGGTTGGTGACCACTACCCGGCCATCACGGGTCACGTTGCGCATCACGCCACGCCAGCCCAGTTTTTTCACATCGGAGGCCGGAGTGCGCGGCAGGCTGTCAACATCGGCAAGTGCAGCAGTGTTCATGGCAAAGCTCCAAGTTCCCGAGTGCCCATTATGCCCAATTTGGGTAAATTTTCCCGATTGCTGTTTTTATGTGGGCTGTCGGTTCAGTTCCGGTCGCTGCAACGCGCTGCCATATCTCTGCCATTGCCGCGGCGTGTCCGGGGCTTCATCATGTGCGGCTGTTGATTTTGCCAATGCACAAGCGGGATAGGCCTGAATGATTGTTGGAAAAAAATTGCTTGCCGGGGTATTGCTGCTGTTGGCCGCGCCCGGGGCTTGGGCGCAGCGCGCCGTGGACGCGACCGAACTCAGTGTGTCCGGGGTGAAGCTCGGCATGGAATGGGAGGCGGCGCGGCGTGCGGCCAGTGGCTTCATGCAGCTGCCGCTCAGCGCCATCAAGCCGTTTGAACTTAATAATCCAATCACCGGCAGGCGGCAGCCGATGGGCTTTCGGATTGCCTCGGCAAACGGTTCGTTGCTGGTACGTTTTTCCGCAGAGCCGGAGTTGAATGGCGCCATCCGGGTCAGTGCAGTGGAATACGAAATCCCCTGGTCACAGGAAAACGCCGAGCGCCTGCGGCAGGCCGCGCTGGAAAAATATGGCGCGCCCTCCAATGCGCCTGAAAGCGTAAATCTGCAATGGTGTGCCCATCCGAATGACAATCTTGGACTGGGCTGCGCCGACATGGGGCATCAAGGTCAGGCCGAGCAGGCAGTGCTGGAAGCCGTCGGCAATAAATTGTTGCTGCAAGACAGAGGCGCGCATATCCGTATGCAGCGTTATCTGGACAGCAAGCGCAGCACCACACCCCGTTTTTGAGAGTAATCCATGTCTTTTGCCCCCATACCCGAATTGCTTGAAGAAATCCGTGCCGGGCGGATGGTGGTCATCGTCGATGATGAGGACCGCGAGAACGAGGGCGACCTCATCATGGCGGCGGAGCTGGTCAAGCCCTCCGACATCAATTTCATGGTCACCCATGCGCGCGGGCTGGTATGCCTGTCGCTGACCCGCGAGCGTTGCAGGCAGTTGGGCTTGCCGCCGATGGTGCGCGACAACACTTCGCCGCATCACACCAATTTCACCGTGTCCATCGAGGCCGCCGAAGGCGTGACCACCGGCATCAGCGCCTATGACCGCGCGCATACCATCCGCACTGCGGTGCGCCCGGATGCCAGCGCGCATGACCTGTCGCAGCCGGGGCATATTTTTCCGCTGATGGCGCAGCCCGGTGGCGTGCTGAACCGCGCCGGGCATACCGAAGCGGCCAGCGATTTGGCGCTGCTGGCCGGGCTGGAGCCTGCTGGGGTACTGGTGGAAATCTTGAATGCCGATGGCAGCATGGCGCGCCGTCCGCAGCTGGAAGTCTTTGCCCGCGAGCATGGTCTGAAGATGGGCTCGATTGAGGCGCTGATTCGTTACCGGCTGGAAACCGAGCACACCATCGAGCGTATCGACAGCCGCGAAATCGGCACGCCGCATGGGGTGTTCATGCTGCACAGCTACCGCGACCGCATCAGCCACGGCCTGCATTTCGCCCTGCAAAAAGGCGTGGCCGATGCCGCCGTACCGACGCTTGCCCGCATCCAGATGCAAAACGTGCTGGCCGATGCGCTGCAGTGGCAGCGCGAGGATTTTGGCCCGCTGACTGGCGAGAGCCTGGCGGCCATCAACGAGGCCGGGCAGGGGGTGCTGCTGCTGCTGGCCGATAGCCAAAGCCCGGAGGCTGTACTGGCGCGGCTGCGCAATGAAGCGGTGGCAGCGCCTGCCGCGCCGGTGGCCGAATGGCGGCGCAATGGCGCCGGTAGCCAGATTCTGGCCGACCTGGGCTATGGCAAGCTGCGGGTGATTGGCACGCCGCGCAAGCAAGTCGGCCTGGGGGGCTTCGGGCTGGAAGTGGTGGAATACCTTTCGCTTGCGGAGCAGTGAAGATGCGGCTGCTGGCACTGGAAACCTGTACCGAAGCCTGTTCCGTTGCACTGGTCAATGCGGGCGTTGTGCATGAGCGTTACGAACTGGCACCGCGCCGCCATGCAGAACTGGTGCTGCCATGGATAGCGGCGTTGCTGGCAGAAAACGGTCTTGCGCGCAGCGACCTGGATGCGATTGCCGTGGGGCGCGGCCCCGGCGCGTTTACCGGGGTGCGGCTGGGCATTTCGCTGGCGCAGGGGCTGGCGTTGGCGCTGGAGCGCCCGCTGATAGGCATTTCCACGCTGGCGGCGCTGGCCTTGCGCGCAGGCGCGGATGAAGGCGGCAAGGTGCTGGCGGCGATAGATGCGCGCATGGGCGAGGTGTACTGGTGCAGCTACCAGATGCGTGATGGCGAGCCGGTGGCGCTTGGCGATGCGCAGGTCGGCGCGCCGCACAGTGTGCAGATTGGAGGCGAGGACTGGCTGGGCGTGGGCAGCGGCTTTGCCGCAGAAAAAGGCGCATTGCCCAGGCACTTGTATGCGCAGCTTGCCCATATAGATGCGCAGGCGCTGCCGCATGCGGCGGATATCGCCCGGCTTGCGGTGCGCGCCCATGCCCGTGGCGAGGCGCTGCCGCCGGAGCAGGTGGAGCCGGTCTATCTGCGCAACAATGTCGCGCTGACGATTCAGGCGCAGCAGGCGCTGCGCGCCGCCAAAGCGGATTCCGGGGGCTAGTTATTCGTCGGTGAACTGCCCGCCGGGGCGGAAGTTCCAGGTGCGTACCACGTTCAGCACATCCACCGGCTCGTCGGTTTTGGGCAGTGGCGGATAAGGCTCGGCGAGGCGGGCGATGCGCAGCGCGGCCTGGTCGATGATGCCAATGCCGCTGGAGCGCACGATGGAGGCCGATTCCACCGAGCCATCACGGCGGATGCCGATGCTGACCACCACTTGCCCGTACAGGTTGCGGCTGCGCGCGGCCTCCGGGTAGTTCAGGTTGCCGATGCGCTCCACCCGGTCAACCCAGCGGCGCAGATATTCGGCATAGACATATTCTTTGGTGCTGGCAGAGACAAACTTGCGCTTGGGGCGCTGCGCATAACGCTCGGAGTTGAGGTGGATTTCTGCGGCCAGCCGCGCCATCGCCAGGTCATGATTGATTTTGCGCTGGCCTTGTGGCGAAGGCGCATCCGGGTTTTCCGGGGTGTCGCGCGCTTCGGGCAGGCGGCGGGTGTCATCGCCGCCGCTGACCACGCGCGCCTCCGGTGGCGGCGAAACTTGCGGGCTTTCAGCGCGCATCGGCTGCGGGGCAGTACCGGATTCGGGCAGCGGCAGCTCGCCACTTTGCGGGTCGGTGGGACGCGAGGATTTGTCATGCTCGCCGCCGCCCTGGTTGCTGACCTGCGCCAGAAATTCGGCCTCCTTGGGGGTCAGCTCGGTGCGGGTTTCCGAAAGCATTACATCCAGCATCGGCGTGACCGGGGCGGACTCGCTGGCCGCCCAGCCTACGCCCAGAATCAGCAGCGCATGCAGCAGCGCCGAAAGCGTCAGGGTGGCGCCCAGACGGTCGTGTTCGCCGGGTGTACGGGCGGTGCGTTCAGTCATTGCCCCTGGCCTGCCAGACGTTTTTCGATGGCATCAAACAGGCGTCCTGCAATATTGATGCCGAATTGTTTTTCCAGCTCGCGCACACCGGTCGGGCTGGTGACGTTCAGCTCGGTCATCCATTCGCCAATCACGTCCAGCCCCACAAACAGCATGCCACGGCGCTGCATTTCCGGCCCCACCCGTGCGGCGATGTGTTTTTCGCGCGCGCTCAGTGGTCGGCCTTCGCCACGGCCACCGGCGGCCAGATTGCCGCGAAACTCATCGCCCTGCGGGATGCGCGCCAGCGCGTATTCCACCGGCTGGCCATCAACCAGCAGCACGCGCTTGTCGCCATCGGCAATCTCCGGCAGATAACGCTGCGCCATTGCCAGATGCCGCCCACCCTGGGTGAGTGTCTCCAGAATCACGTTGAGATTGGGGTCTTTGGCGCTGGCACGGAAAATCGAGCGCCCGCCCATGCCATCCAGCGGCTTGAGCACCGCGTCCTGGTGGGTGTGCACGAATGCCTTGAGCGCCGCGGCATCGCGGCTCACCAGGGTGGGCGGGCAGCAGTCCGGAAACAGCAGCGCGGCGAGTTTTTCGTTGAAATCGCGTAGCCCGCGCGGGTCGTTCACCACCAGCGCGCCCTGCTGGCGGGCAAAGTCCAGGAGCTGGGTGTCATGCAGATAGTCGGCATCCACCGGCGGGTCGCTGCGCATCAGCACTGCCTGGCCGCTGCCCAGGCGCAATTCATACGGCCCGCCCAGGCTGAACCAGTCTTGGGGCTGGTCGCGCACCGTCAGCGCGGCAGCGCGCGCCAGCACTACGCCATCGCGCAGAAACAGGCCGCCAGGCAATACATAGTGCAGGCGATGGCCGCGCCGCTGGGCTTCCAGCAGCATGGCGAAAGTGGTGTCCTTGGCGGGGTTGATGGAAGCGATAGGGTCCATCACCACCACGATGTCATACGGCATTGGTATCAGGCTCCTGCATGTTGCCAGCTGTGGATGGTAGAGCCTTCATGCGCATATTTCGATTGTTTTGCGCGCCAATGTGTGCCGATAGCCACTGATTTGAGTGTTGCAACCGCTTTTTGCTTGACAGTCCGGCGCAGTAATTGAAAGATGGATTTTTTAGAAACTGCAAGGTTCCAGTAAATTCTGGAGACGATGTCTATGCAAGCAACAAACAATGAGGGCAATGGCCTCAAGGTGATGGTGATTGACGATTCCAAGACGATTCGCCGCACTGCCGAGACATTGCTCAAGCGGGAAGGTTACGAGGTGGTGACTGCCAACGACGGTTTTGAAGCATTGGCATTGATTGCCGAGCATCATCCCCACATCATTTTCGTGGACATCATGATGCCGCGTCTGGACGGCTACCAGACCTGCGCGCTTATCAAAAACAACCAGACGTTCAAGTCCACGCCGGTCATCATGCTCTCCTCCAAGGATGGGCTGTTTGACAAGGCGCGGGGGCGGATTGTGGGCTCGGAAGAATATCTCACCAAGCCATTTACCCGCGAAGAATTGCTGGATGCCATTCGCACTTATGTGAACGTTTGATGGCAGGAACTTGAGCGCCGAGCCTGTTGAAAACCATGAAAGCCACGCTGGGGAGCAGAGCCAATGAATGCCGTATCGATGACGCCCTTTGAAAGGTTGCAAGATTACGAACGCCGGAGTCTGACGCATGTGGCGGGTAATCCGCTGCAAACGGGTGAGGGCACACAGTGGCGCGGCCTTGCCTATCGCATCGGCCAGCGGCGGCTGGTATCGGATCATACCCATGTAGTCGAGATTCTTGGCGTACCTTCGGTGACGCCGGTGCCGGGCGCGCAGCCGTGGCTGCTTGGGCTTGCCAATGTGCGTGGCAACCTGCTGGCTGTGGTGGATCTCAAGCAGTTTCTGGAAGGCCAGCGCAGCGTCCAGCAGGAGCGGCAGCGGATGCTGGTGATCCGCCAGCCTGGTGGCGATGTCGGCGTGCTGGTGGATGAGCTGTACGGCCAGCGCGGCTTTGATGCCGAGCAACAGACAGAAGCCGGTGAGCTGGCAGAAGGCCGTTATGCCGCGCTGGTTGATCAGGTCTATTGTCAGCAGGATGAGCGCTGGGCAGTATTCAATCTGGATCGCCTTGCACGTATCCCGGAGTTTCGTCAGGCTGCGGCCTGATTTCTACAACCTGCCTGGTAGTCGGCTTGCTGTCAGCCAGGCGCAGTATTGATTCAATCTAATCGAGGTCTTGAAAATGAGCGCAGCCAGTGGTTCGACGAATGGCAAAGCACGTGAAGGTGGCAGTAACTTCTGGTTGATTTTGCTGGCGGTTTCCATTTTGGTGTTTGCGGCCAATACCGTGGCCTCGGTTTGGCGGGCAACCCGGCTGGGGGGCGCAACTGCGGCTGTGGCTGAGCTGCAAGTGCTGTCGCAGCAGCTGGCAAGCCAGGCGCTGGCTGCCACCGGGGGCGATGCCGAGGTATTCACTGACTTCAAGGCAACCCATGGCAAGATTGAAGAAAACTTAAGGCTGGTCAGCGCCGGTTACGGAAAGAACCTTTCGGTAGCAGCGCCGATCAGCCAAATCAAGAAGACTTGGGAGCCACTGGCACAAAGTGCCAACCAGATTATCGATAGCGAACCAGTGGTGACTGGTCTTGGCAGCAATGCTGAGCGCTTCAATGCCGCCGTGCCGCAGATCCAGGCACATCTGGATGAAATGGTGCGCGCCATGTCCAGCGCCGGCGTGCCTTCCAGCCAGCAGTACATCGCCATGCGGCAGTCGATCCTGGTGTCGTCGATGGCACGCCGGATTGCGGAAATCCGCGCTGGCGGCAGTGCCGCGCCGCTGGCCGGGCAGGGTTTGCGTCAGGATGTCATGATGTTTGAGCAAGTGATGGCCGGGCTTGCTGATGGTGCAGAAAACGCTCAAGGTGCCCAGCGCCTGACTGTGGGGAGTGCCGTGCAGGCATTGAATCAGGCCAAAGAGATTTGGGAGGGCATGAGCAAGGACTTGGCTGCTGTCCAAAGTGGTCTGGAGCGGTTATTCCAGGCGCAGGCTGCTTCCAGCAAGATTGCAGGCAACTCCGAGCAAATGCTGAAGGATTCACGTCAACTCTTTAGTGCATTTACGGCATCTGGTTCGCTGAAGGACACCAGCCTGGTTGGCAATATCTGGATTTCCATCATCTTCGGTATTTTTACCTTGATGGCGATTGGTGGCTTGCTGCGCAGCCTGTATCGTGCCCAGGCGGCGCGTCGTGTCTCGGCAGAAGAACTCACCACCCGTAACCAGGAAGCAATTATGCGCTTGCTCGACGAAATGGGCGCGCTTGCAGAAGGCGACCTGACCGTGGAGGCGACCGTGACCGAGGACATGACCGGGGCGATTGCCGACTCGATCAACTTCGCTATCGAACAGCTGCGCACACTGGTGGGAACCATCAATGACACCTCGGTGCGTGTGGCCTCCTCGGCACAGGAAACCCAGGCCACTGCCATGCATCTGGCCGAGGCGGCCGAGCACCAGGCGGCTGAAATCAGCTCCGCAACCGATCGCATCAACGAAATCGCAGGCAGCATTGACCAGGTTTCGCGCAGCTCTGCACAGTCGGCGGAAGTGGCGCAGCGTTCGGTGGAAATCGCCACCAATGGTGCAGACGTGGTGCGCCAGACTATTCGCGGCATGGACAATATCCGTGACCAGATCCAGGAAACCTCCAAGCGCATCAAGCGCCTGGGTGAGTCTTCGCAGGAAATCGGCGCCATCGTGGAACTGATTAACGACATTTCCGAGCAGACCAACATCTTGGCGCTCAATGCCTCGATTCAGGCCGCTTCTGCCGGTGAGGCCGGACGTGGCTTTGCGGTGGTGGCCGACGAAGTGCAGCGCCTTGCAGAGCGCACTTCGAAAGCAACCAAGCGAATCGAAGGCCTGGTGTCCACTATCCAGTCCGATACCAATGAGGCAGTCAGTTCGATGGAAGAAACCACCAGCGAAGTGGTGCAGGGGGCGCGCCTGGCCGAAGACGCAGGTACGGCACTGGGCGAAATTGAGCGCGTGTCCAATGACCTGGCGCAGCTGATTCAGGATATTTCCAAGTCGGCGGCACAGCAGTCGAATGCGGCCTCTCACATTACCGGCACCATGAGTACCATCCAGTCGATTACCCAGCAGACCTCGCAGGGTGCCGGGCAAACTGCGCAATCAATTGGCAACCTGGCGCAGTTGGCAGCCAACCTGCGCCGTTCGGTTGCTGACTTCAAGCTGCCGGCCTGATAGCAAAACACAAGGGATTGAACCTGAAATGAGCCGTACTTCCTTCGCCAAGATTACCGGGGGGCAGTCATGAACATGCTGCGCGAAGCGATTGACCATGCCACATTGGGTTGGATTAAGCCCGAGCTTGACTCCAGCCTGTTGCAGGTGCGGCAGGAAGTAGAGGCCTATGTTGAAGATGGTGCAGATCCTGCCCGGATGCGCAAGGCCGCGGCTTTATTGCATCAGGTGCAGGGCAGCCTGCGCATGATTGAGCTGTATGCCCCGGCGATGGCGTCCGGGGAAATGCAATTGCTGGCAACTGCCATTGAACAAGGCCAGGTGGCAGCTGCCAATGAGGCTTGCGCCGCGCTGATGCGTGGAGCCATGCAGCTACCGGACTATCTGGAGCGTTTGCAGGGCGGACACCGGGATATTCCTGTGGTCCTGATGCCGCTGGTCAACGAATTGCGGCAAGCGCGGGGACAGTTGCCGGTAAGCGAAGGGGTGTTTTTCAGCCCCAATCTTGAGCTTGCCTCCCCCGCTGTACCCAAAGTGCGTGAGGAACAAGCAGAGCCGCCCAGCACAGTACAACTGAGTCACTTGAGCAAGGCGCTGGCTGACTGGAATGAAGGTTTGGCTGCGGATTATGCGTCAATGCATAGTGCGCTGAGTGCTTTCTCACAAGCGCCTGTGGCGATGGAGGCGCGTCGCCTGTTTTGGGTGGCCGGTAATATTGCTGCTGCTTTGGGGGATGGCGCACTTGAAGAAAGCGCCTCGTTGCGCAGCACTTTTTCCAGTGTCGAGCGCGAAGCACGCAGCTTGTTTGGCAGTAGCGATGAAACTCACCGGTTACCGCTTTCTTCGCTGATTGAGCCGACCCGTCAATTGCTGTATCAGGTTGCCAATAGCAAGGCCGAGCATCCGGCGCTTGCGCTGCTTCGCAACAGCTTCAACCTGGATGCGCAGGCGCATGTGAGCGATAGCGAATATGCCAGTGCCAAGGGCAGTGTGACTGGCATCAACCGCGCATTGCTGGATACGGTTTCGGCTGCTATCAAGGAAGATGTGCTGCGCGTTAAAGATGCTTTTGACCTCTTTTTGCGTATGGGGCGCAAAGATGCCGATGCATTGGCTCCCCAGGTGGATGCTTTGGGGCGGATTGCCGACACCCTGGGCATGCTGGATTTGGGGATGGCGCGGGAAATCGTTATCACACAGCGTGATACCGTGGCCGACCTTGCCGCAGGGCGTATCCCGATGGACGAGAATGTCCTGCTGGATGTGGCCGGGGCACTGCTGTATGTCGATGCCTCTTTGGACGACCTGCATGAGCAAGTGATCAAGGCTAGTGGTAGCACGGGGGGGGCTCAGGACATGCTGGCAGCTTCCGAGTTGCGGCAGCTGATGGAAGCCTTGAGCCGTGAGGCCATCGCCAACTTTGACAATGCCCGTCAGGCCTTTGTGGCGTTTGTGGAAACCGGCTGGGATCATGCGCAGCTGGTGGATGTTCCGGGATTGCTGGAACAAGTGGTGGGGGCACTGAAGATATTGGAGCTGCCTGATGCAGCCGACTATCTGACGGCGATCAGCCGCTATACCCAAACGGAATTGCTCGTACGCAAGCGTATTCCCGGCAACCAGCAACTCGATACCCTGGCCGATGCACTTTCCAGTATCGAGTATTACCTCGAAGCCCTGCGTGACAAGCGGGGTGGCCGGGAAAATATTTTGGCAATCACTCGCAGTAGCCTGGAGGCGCTGCACTACTGGCCGCTGCCGCCGGAAGACATCGCTACGGATTTTGTGCCGTTTGCCAACAGCCATGAAGACAGTTACGAGGACTGGCTTAGCGAGGCCAGCAAGCCGCAGGTCGCAGAGCTGCCGCCCGCAGTTGCCGTGAACGATGCGGCCGCCGCCGCGCAGCAGCCTGAGCCTGCCGGGCAGGGGCAGGTTTCGGTCGCGCAGCTCCTGGGTGAAGTGCCGCAGGCCGAGTCGGTAGCGCCTACTGCAAGTGACGGGCAGCCTGCGGGCGTGCTGCCTGTTGAAGCCGGTGGCTTTGACCTTGGCAGTGATGAAATTGATGATGAAATCCGGGCAATCTTCCTGGAAGAAGTCGAAGAAGAAATTCGCAATCTGGATGAATTGCTGCCGCAGTGGCGGCAGGCTCCGGATGATCTGGAAAAGGCGCGCTCCATCCGGCGCGTGTTCCACACCCTGAAGGGCAGTGGCCGCCTGGTGGGCGCACGTTTGCTGGGCGAGTTCAGCTGGAAAGTGGAAAACATGCTGAACCGTGTGCTGGATGGCACACGTCCAGCCACGCCCGCAGTGCTGGCGCTGGTCACGCATGCCCATGAGGCACTGCCCGCCCTGCTTGCTGCCCTGACCGGAACACCGATTGCGCGGGATTTGGCGGGTATCGAGGCTGCCGCCGACCGCCTGGCGGCAGGCGAGGAGATCGACTACCAGCCCGTTGCCATAGCCGTACAAGTGCCGGTGACCACGACAGATGATGCCGATGGTCAGGCTGATGCGGAGGCACTTGGCGATACTGTTCCGGCAGAGGTCGATGCCGTGTTGTTGGAAATCCTTGATGCTGAAGTCACCGGGCATTTGGATACCATTGATACTTGGCTGGCCGCCCCGGATGCAGCACAGCAAGTCCCCCCGAATGAATTGCTGCGCGCCGTTCACACCATGAATGGTGCCTTCGCGATGGCTGAAGTGCCGGAAATTACCCGCGCGATTGCACCGACTGAAAATTGGTTGAAGCGTTCGCTGGCCGCGGGTGCGGTGGCCGGTATTGAAGGTGTGGCGCTTTTGACCGAGCTGGCGCGGCAGATTCGTGCCACCGTGACCGGCTTGACGGGATCGGTACAGCGTGTGCCACAGCAAGATGCTTTGGCTGCTGATGCAGAACGTCTGCGTGACACCTTGCCGGAAGCCGTACTGCCTGATTTGCATGAGCAAGCGCCAGAAGCTGAGCGTTTGGAAGCCGAACGCCTCGAAGCCGAA